>NZ_JBQEPJ010000006.1:0-217363 GCF_052045715.1 Microbacterium sp. 22179
CCGCCCTTCGCCCCCCCCTCCCTCCCCTCGCCCCCCCCCCCCGCCGCCACCGCGAGGGCGGCGACGGTCGCGAACATCCAGCGACGCAGCGCTCTCATCCGATCAGCTCAAAGCCTCGGCGATGGGCAGGGCGGCGTCGGCCGAACCGTTGCCGAACCGGATGGTGCGCCCGAACGTCGACGGCTCGACGAGCGCGGCAGCGATGACCGCGGCGACATCCGCACGCGACACTTCGCCCTTGCCCTCGGGGTCGAGCACGATGCGGCCGGTCGGGTCGTCGAACGTGAGGGTGCCGGGGCCGAGGATCGTGCCGTCGAGATCGGTGGAGCGCAGGTGCTCGTCGGCCGCCCACTTCGCATCGGCGTAGGCGAAGAAGCCGTCGCTCTCGGGCACGCCGTGGTCGGCGGTCGAGCCGATCCACGACACCATCACGTAGCGGCGGACTTGCGCGACCTCGGCCGCGTCCATCGAGCGGATCGCGGCATCGCGGTCGACCGCATAGGTGCGCTGCGCGTCTCCCCCACCGGCGCCGGCCGACCAGACGACCGCGTCGTGACCGCGGATCAGATCGGCGATCCCCGCGACATCGAGCGACTCGATGTCGGCGACGAGCGGACGCGCGCCCGTGGCCTCGACATCGGCGATGTGCTGGGGGTTGCGGATGACGGCGGTCACCTCGTCGCCGCGGGCGACCAGGAGCGGGGCGAGCAGCAGGGCGATATGACCGTGCCCTCCGAAGACGATGATGCGGGACATGCGATTCTCCTCACTCCGGCAGCTGAGAGCTGTCGATCACGAAAGCTTGCGGATGGCTCGGAAGGTAGCGTACGACCACACCCTGACCGCCCGGTATGTACGCGTCACGGTCGGGGAAGACGGCCGGGCTGAAGAAGTTGCTCTCGAGGGTGTACTCCACCCCGTCGCCCGTGGTGAAGGTGACCCAGTCGCCGTCGAGCGTTCCCACGGTCGGGCGGCCGTTGTCGTAGATGTACGCGCGCGTGACCGGCACACCGGTCAGGCTCAGGATGCCGATGATGAGGTTCGCGAGCATCACGAAGCCGAGGATGCGGAACAGCACGCGCATGGTCGTTCCTCCGATATCGCGGCGCATCGCGCCACCCTCCGGGAGGAGGCCCTCGCGTTCCCGCACACGGCGCAGCGCCGCACCCGGGCTCGTGCGCTTCGTCGAGATCGCGAACAGTCCGAGGATCGAGAAGCCGGCGATGAAGACCATCGCGTACGCGTGGGACGCGGGGAAGTTCAGCAGCCAGAACAGGGTGTCGAGGGGGTTCATCGCCCGGCCTCCTTCTCGATCGTCACGGCCACGGTCTGCGGATCCTCCCGGCGATAGAACGCCCAGATCGGGGCGCCGACCTGCAGATGCGGGATCGCCTGCGGGTACACGAACACTGTGGTGTCGGCCTCCCAGGTCTCCCCTCCCTCGGGCGCGAGCAGCACCCGCAGCGCGAGTTCGGACTGGCCTTCGCGACGGCGCCCGGTGGGCCGGATCTCGAGAACGGATGCCGGAACCTGCGTACCGGTCGTGCGCGCCCGCACCTGGCCAGGGTCGATCAGTCCTCGGTCGATGCGCCACTGCAGCAACGCCTCGCTCACCGCCGGATCGGACGGATCCACGAGTTCGAGGGCGTCGTGGTCGCCGGGCCGGTACCGCACCGCGAGCGGTTGTCCGACCTGCAGCGCCCCCACGTCGGCGAGCGGCACGAGGGTGCGCAGCTGTGCCACGAAGTCGTCGCCATCGGTCGGGGTCACGCGGAGGAAGATGTCGTACTGAGGCGCGTCGTTGATGGTCGTTCCCGTGGTCTCGACCTCGACGATGCGTCCGATACCGATCCGTGCGTCACCCGCGCGTGCGAGTCGTCGGCGGGTCGGGCCGAGCATCATTCCCCCGAAGGTGAGAAGAAGCCCCCAGGCCACGCCGATCATGATCGGGGCACCCAGGCTGTCGCCCCCGAAAGGGAGTATCGACTGCCGCTGATCGATTCCGAAGAGCCCCTCGCCCGTCCAGATCACCAGCCAGGCGGTGAGCAGCAACCAAACGATCAGCAGTGCGAGGCGAAGCATGCCTTCAGCGTATCGAGGGAACGTTCGCCAGCGCTCGCCGCACTCCGGTCGCGGCAGAGCGCCCTGCACGGTTCGCCCCGATCGTGCTCGCCGAGGGCCCGTAACCCACGAGCTGGATCCGGGGATCGGCGACGGCCGTCGTTCCCCGTCCGCCACGATCGAGCTGGATGCCTCCCGCGGCGCTGCGCAGGTGCAGCGGGGCGAGGTGACCGATCGCGGGCCGGAACCCCGTCGCCCAGAGGATCACGTCGACGCGCTCGAACGATCCGTCGGCCCAGCGCACGCCGTCGGGTTCGATCCGCGTGAACATGGGTCGCCGTGCAGAGTATGCCCCCAGGCGCTCGGCTTCTCGCTCCTGTTCGCGGAGCATGAGCCCGGTGACGCTCACGACGCTCTGCGGCGGCAGCCCCTGCGCGACGCGCTGCTCGACGAGAGCGACCGCTGCCGCGCCCGCCTCGGGCGTGAAGTCGTCGGTGCGCCAGACCGGCTCGCGCCGCGTCACCCAGAGGGTGTCGGTGATCGGGGCGAGCGCGCCGAGGAACTGGACAGCGGACGCCCCTCCCCCGACCACGAGAACGCGCTTCCCTCGGAAGTGCTCAGGACCGGGGTAATCGATCGTGTGCAGCTGCTCGCCGAGGAACGTCTCCATGCCCGCGTAGTGCGGCAGGAACGGATGGGTCCACGTGCCGGTCGCATTCACCAGGGTGCGCGAGCGCCACTCCCGCTCCCCTGCGCGTGTCACGAGCGCGCCGTCCTCGTCGTCCACGCGATCGACGGTGACGGGGCGGATGATCGGAAGGACATGGGCGCGCTCGTAGGCTGCGAAGTAGGCGGGGACGACGACGTTGGCGCGCTGGCCGTCGCGCGGCGGCGGAGTGTCACCCGGGAGCTCCGCGACCCCGTGCACGTCGCGCATCGTCAGGGCATCCCATCGGTGCTGCCAGGCTCCGCCCGGCTCGGCGTCGGAATCGAGCACCACGTGCGAGATGCCGAGCCGCGTCAGGTGGTACGACGCCGAGAGTCCGGCCTGACCCGCGCCGATCACGATGCTGTCGAGGATGCTCACGCTGACGTGAACGTGCGGGCACCCGCCGTTGTTCCCTCGGGGCTCTCGCACCTGTTCCGCATCACGACGCGCCCGGGCGGCTCGCGCCGATTGGTGTTGACCTCGCGACCTGTAGTACGCTTTTCGAGTTGCCCCGGTCAGTCCGGAGCGATTCTGGGCCTGTGGCGCAGCTGGTAGCGCACCTGCATGGCATGCAGGGGGTCAGGGGTTCGAGTCCCCTCAGGTCCACAATGAAACCCGCGAGAGATCGCGGGTTTTCTTGTATTTTCGCACGTAGGGGACCCCGAGAAATGAGGGCATTCTCGCGAGTGTCTGCCCGGATTCACGGCAGCGAACTCCGAACCGACACCCCTCGGGCACCGCCGAGATGTGCCGGGACACGTCGGGACGCGAGGATCACCAATGGCACTTCAGTTTCCGACTTGCCCGACAACTCGCCTCAGCAATGCTGCACCGGAGCTCTAGCCGCCGTCGATTGCGGAGGCGCGAAAATTGACCTCGGCAGCAACCACGTCACCGGCTGCTTCGAGCGGCGTCGCGCTGGAAGCTGACGCAGGACCAACTCTCCATACGGCCGGCCGAAGGTCCGGCTGTGATGCGGCGACCAGCATGCAAACCAATGAGAACATCTTGGGACCCGATGGCGCCAGAACGAGTCGCCTCTGAGGGGAAGCGGCGAAGACCAGCGAGTCCAAGGCTAGATACGTTTCTGCGATCGACCGGATCTCGTAGGTAACTGCCGACGTGTGCGGGTCTTCAAGGGTGAGTTGGTTAACGCTACGGGCATCGTGTTGGAACCGAGAATCGTCACTCGAGGCGATGAAAGCCCAGACCTGATCGGGCTCAAGAAGTTCCGTCAGCCCCATGATGCGGTGAGGCTCGAGTCCAAGGCCAGCGACCAAACCGACCGGGACCGATGACGGACGAAGATCGCCCCGGACACCGTCGTCGACAAGATCACGCGATTCAACGACGAGCTCGGCGGCGTCGGAGCGCTCCTCTCTTTCACGTTCGACTTCAGCCAGGAACCCGAGCCGTACCGACGCCACCTCGAACTGCTCGAGTGCGAAGTCGGTCCGCGCGTCGCCGCTCTCGGCCCGCGCGGGCGCACCGCCGCATGAGCACCTCCAGCGTGCCGAGCATCGTCTACGAGGCGTCGCCGGCGACGATCGCTCTGACGACGAGCCGTAGGCGATCGCCCGCTCTCGCCGGTGAGCCGGTCGAGTTTTTCGAAGTGCTGCACAGCGATGCAGGCGGTCGCAGCAGAGTCTGGGAGTGCACCCCCGGGCGCTTCGAATCCGCGCGGACCGGCGACACGGAGCTCATGCACTTCATCGCCGGCATCGGAACGATCACGACTGCCGACGGCGCTGTCCACGATATCCGTCCGGGGGTGGCGCTCGTCGCTCCAGACGGCTGGCGTGGCACCTGGGACATCCGAGAGACGGTGCGGAAGGTCTACACGATCTGGACCGCAGCAACCCCCACACGCAAAACAGGAGAGACATCATGACCACTGTCCGAGAACTCCAGGAATCCGCCTGGGACGCCGAGTGCCGCAAGGATCTCGACGCGCTCTTGGCGCACTTCCATCCCGACGCCACCTTCCACCCCCGCGGGCGGCCCTGCCGAGCAGGGCCACGCCGCGATCCGAGCGATGACGGAGGACTTCTACAGCTCGTATCCGAGCCTCGAGATCGAGATTCTCGCCGAGCGGAGCCACGGCGAACTGTCCGCGGTGTTCGAGTTCCGCGCGCGGTTGCAGGACAACGAAGGCAACCGGTCGACGCTGGAGGGTGTCTGCCTCGTGGAAATCGACGACGGTCTCTTCACCAGCGTCCGGTACTACGAGGATGCGCCAGTCACGGTGACAACTTCGGCCTGAGCTGTATGTAGAGACCGAGAAGGTGGCCGCGCACACTGGACGCAGCCACCTTTTCGTCTGAGACCGGCACTCTCAACCCTCGTCCTTAATCGACGTGAGTCGCGTCGCGGCCGCTGCACGTGTTCGCATTACTCCGTCGATCCGCCCGCCGAGCGCGTGCGAGATGTCAGATCCGGCGGATTGGAAGCGCACCTCAGCCGACCAGAGTATTTTGTGGCGGATCCATCGGACAGCCTTAGAGTCCACAGCGTTTCCGCTCTACGAACAAGGGCAGTGCGCGCCATCAGACCTCATGAGCGGAGCGAAGAGGCATCGCCGCTTGTTCTGACGATCGGGTCCTGGCTCGTGTCAACGGTGAGCCTGCCTGCCAACCCTGCCTGCGCGGCGGGCGGCACCAGCACCACCGGGACCCGCACGTCGTAGAGCTCGGCGGCGACGAGAGCCCCGGTCACGACGATCGCATCGCGACTCGCGAGAAGGATCGCGCACGGGCCGACCCCCGCGCGGATCAGCTCCGCGAGCACGCTCGACGAAGAGCTGGACCCGCGCCCCGCGTCCATCGCGAGGACGACCCCCGAGAGGCTTCTCCCCCGATCGGGATGATGCACGTCGACGACGGTACCGTCGTGACCCACTCCGCCCCAGAAGGAGAGGGGAGCCTGCAGGCGCAACAGCGGCCCGGTGCCGCGCCCCTCGAGGAGCACCGCGGTCATCCGGCTGCCCCGCCTTCGAGCACCACTCGACCGGTGCGAGCGGAATCCACGCACTCCCGCATCGAGACGAGCATGACGTCGACGCCGATGTTCGCCGGCGCATAGTGCGCCCATTTGCCGGAGTTCGTGAGCACGCGACGCACGGAAGGCGCGAGCATCGCCGTGACATACGTGCAGGTGTCCACGACCACTCGCACACCCGCGGCGCGGAGGATCCCCGCGGCTCCGGTCTCCTCGGCGAACGCGAGCTGCGCCCGCCCGGTCGACACGAAGAAGTCGACATCGGGGTGGATCGGCGGCCCTTCCTCGAGGAGCTCCGCGAGCTGTGTCAGCTCGTCGAAGGATGCATGGGGCGTGCCGATGCTCACCGCATCGATCGCGCCGTCGTCGAAGGTCGACAGATCGCGCCGCGCCGACCTGAGCATCGCCTCGTCGAGCACGTGCACCTCCTCCGGCGCCGCCCCCTGCAGCGCCGCGTGCAGGGTCGGCGCCTCCGGCGTGCGACCGACCACATGGAAGAGGCCCACGCCGCCCGCCGATGCCGCGGCTGCGCCGAGGGCCTTGAGCCGATCCTCGCCCGTGTCTGCGGGGAGGCCGGTGAAGACCGGATTGCGCGTGCCGCTCAGCCCGCCGGCGAGATAGCCGAGGGTCGGCCAGAAGGCCTCCGCGGCGACGGTCTCGGCAGAGAGGGCCGTGCAGTCGATCACGACCTGCCCCCGACGCGCGGCGGTCGTGTGCAGGCCTGAGAAGGGCGCACGACCGGTGATCGCCGCAGCGATGTCAAGGAAGTCGCCGTATCGATCGGTGCGTGCGCCCAACACGCTGTTCGCGAAGACGATCGCGTTGGACTCGGCCCAGGCGATGTGCTCGCCGAATGACGGGCGGCCCGGCAGCTGGTACGGCGCACACGTCCAGCTCGCCGTGCACCCCATGGCGACGTACGCCGACATCAGGGATCGTCCGCCGTCAGCGACCTCTCTCTCATGCGCGGTGTCGGTGCGGACGTAGTGCGGATGCAGCAGATCCATCGATCCGACGTTCAGCGTGGTGGGCACGCGCACCCGCGCCCCCAGATCGACCAATCGGTCGGCGAAGTCGAGACTGACCCGTCCGTGATACAACGCGGAGTCGATGTGCGCCGAGGCGACGGGGACCAGTCTCGGTGCCTGCAGCGTCCTCGCCAGCTGCACGACGACTCTCATCGCCAGCGCGACGGCAGCGCCGTCGGCGCCCGCGAGCATCGCCGACTCGTCCGGAGTCAGTTGCAGCGTGTCCGCTCCGCTCATGCCGCACTGTCGAAGTCGGTGGCGGCGACGAGCCGCCGGGTGTACGAGTGGCTCGGGGCGTCCAGGACCGTCGCCGTGTCGCCGCGCTCGACGATCTCACCCTTCAGCATCACCACGACCTTCTCGGTCACCTGACGCACTACTCCGAGGTCGTGCGTGATGAAGAGCAATGAGGTGCCGAGCTCTTCGTTCGCCGCGCGAAGCACCCCCAGGATCTGGGCCTGCACACTGACGTCGAGGGAGGCCACCGGTTCGTCGCACACGATGAGGTCGGGCTTGACCGCGAGCGCGCGCGCGATCGCGACCCGCTGACGTTCACCGCCGGACAGTGCACTCGGACGCCTGGTCGCGTAGGAAGCGGGCAGCCGCACGAGCTCGAGCATCTCGGCGACGGTGAGGGTGATGTCGGAGGTCGACTTCGAGAGCGCTTCTCTGAGGGTGCTGCCGATGCTGTGCGCGGGGTTCAATGATGTGTACGGGTCTTGGAACACGCACTGCACCGCTCGGCGGACCGCATGGCGATCGGCGCGACTCATCGCCGCGTACGAGGTCGCGTCCCTGCCGCCGACGACGATGCGACCCGACGACGGAGACTCGAGACCGAGAACGCACCGCGCGAGAGTGGTCTTGCCAGAGCCTGACTCACCGATGATTCCCACGCTCTCGCCCCGCTCGACGACCAGGGATGCGTCGACCACTGCGCGCTGACCCGGGCGTCGCGACGTGCCGAACGTCTTGCTCAGTGAGTCGATCACCAGCGCAGGGGCGTTCGAGCGCGCCGCGACGAGAGCGGAGTTCGGCGGTACCACCAGCTCCGTCTCCGCAGGTGTCTCCGAGAGAACCTCCGCACGGATCTCCTCGATGCGCACACAGGCCGTCGCGTGGTCCTTCCCGATCTCGTGCAGCGGCGGAGAGGCCACCAGGCATTCGGGAGCCGCCCAACGACACCGGTTCGAGAACGCGCAGTGCCCGACGGTGTCGCGAGCGGGGACGATGGAGCCGGGGATGCTCTCCAGAACGGTCAGTCGCTCCCGACTGCTGGGGATGGATCTCAGGAGGCCCTCGGTGTACGGGTGCGCCGACCCTTCGCGCAGCGCCTCGCCGCTGGCCGTCTCGAGGATGTTCCCGGCGTACATCACCATGACGCGATCGCTGTACGTGAAGCCCAGCTGCAGGTCGTGTGTGACGAGGACGACCGACATCCCCCGCTCTGCCTGTATGCGGCGGATCAAATCGAGCACCGCCCTCTGGGTCGTCGCGTCGAGTGCGGTCGTGGGTTCGTCTGCGATGAGGATCTCGGGATCCTGAGCCAGGGCGGCCGCGAGCGCGATGCGCTGGCGCATGCCCCCGGACAGCTGGAAGGGGTACCGCGCGAGGACGGTCTCATCGGTGATCTGCACCTCCTCGAGCATCCGTCGAACGACATCGTCGAGGTCACGTGCGCGACGCCGCTCCGGCGGCAGCGACTCCACGAGATGCGTGCGGATCGTCTGGAGCGGGTTCAGGATCGTGAACGGATCCTGCATCAGGAGTGCCACCGTCCTGCCACGGATGCCCGCCACCACACGCTCCGGCGCGCCGATCAGCTCGAGACCTCCCACGCGCACCGAACCGGTCGCCGTGACACCGGGCGGCACGAGGCCAGCCAGGGTCCGCACGGTGATCGACTTGCCGCTTCCCGACTCCCCCACCAGGCACAGGGTCTCACCGCGATAGAGGGTGATGTCGGTGTCGAAGGTGAGCGGCACCTGCACGCCGTCGCGTTCGAACGAGAGCGAGAGCCCGCGTATCTCCGCGCACACCTCTGCGTCGAGTCCGATGGTCATCGTGCTCCTCCGTTCGTCGACACCTTGCCGTACCATCGATCCGCTGCGAGTGTGGCCGCGAGGCCGACGAGGATCAGGGCGAGGGATGGGGCCAGCGACCCCCAGATGTTGAGGTCGAGTATCGAGCGGTTCTCGTTGATCATGAGCCCCCAGTCGGGCACGCCTGGCGGCACGCCGAGGCCCAGGAACGACAGACCGGACAATCCGACGAGCGCGCCGACGAAGCCGAGGAGCAGGTTCGCCACCACGGTGGGCATGACGTTGGGCAGGACGTGTCGGAAGACGATCACCGATTCGCTCACGTCGAGCGTGCGTGCCGCCTCCACGTAGGGGAGCGTGCGCTGGACGAGGGTGACGCTGCGCACGAGACGCGCCTCGATCGGCCAGCCGAACAGGGTGAACATCGCCACCGCGACCCAGTAGCCGCCCTCGAACACGCCGACGACGACGAGCGTGGTCAACAGCGAGGGGAACGCCCACACCAGATCGGTGGTGCGCATCAGGAAGCTGTCGAGCATCCCCCCGCGGAATCCGGCGACGAGGCCGACGACTGTTCCGATCAGGGTCGCGCCGATCGCCACTACGATCGCGCCGACGATGGCGGTCTGACTGCCCGCGATCAGTCTCGATAGCACGTCGCGTCCGAGGCCGTCGGTGCCGAGCAGATGGGCCGCGCTGGATGCCGTCGCTCCCAGCGCGATGTCCTGTGCTGTGGGATCCAGCGGTGCGATCATCGGGCCGATCGCCGCGCACACCCCTGCGACGATCAGGACGACGAGGCAGGCGACGGTGACGGCCGTGATCCTGGGGCGGCGAGCGCGCTCCTTGGCCAGCTGGGTGACGATGCGCTGCGTGGTCATCGCTGACCTCCTGCCATGCGGATGCGGGGATCGACGACGGCGTACATGATGTCGATGATGAAGTTGAAGACGAAGATGATCGTCGCGAGGAGGATCGCCACCGCCTGCACCACCGGCATGTCCTTCGACTGGATCGATTCGACCAGCAGGGACCCGAGCCCAGGGATGGAGAAGATGTTCTCGATGAAGACGACGCCGCCGAGGCTTCCTGCGAGCAGCAGCCCCGTGACCGTCAGAACCGGCAGCATGCTGTTGCGGAAGGTGTAGGCGACGAGGATCCTCGCGCGAGCGAGCCCTCTCGCACGCGCGAAGGTGACGTAGTCGGCGCTCTCGACTCCGAGCACGCTCGCGCGCATCTGGCGCGCGACCACGGCGAACTGCGCGATCGCGAGCGTGATCGCCGGCAGAAGCAGATGCCAGAGACGATCGGCGAATCCGTTGCCGGCTCCGAACACGGGGAACAGCCCGAGGGCGATCCCGAAGACGTAGAGGAGGATCGTGGCCGTGGCGTACACGGGAGCCGCCAGAAAGGTGACGGCCATCCCGCTGATGAGGGCATCGGCCGCTCTGCCCTGTCGGAGACCGGCGATCATTCCGAGCGGGATCGCTGTGAGGAGCACAAGCACGATCGACATGAGGGCGAGGGTGGCCGAGATCTCGAGGCGCCCGCCGATGACCGTCGTGACGGGCTGGCGCTCCACGATGGACGAGCCGAAGTCGCCGGTGATCGCACCGCTCACCCATCGCCAGTACTGGGCGAGGAAGGGGTCGTCGAGATGGAACTGCTCACGGATCGCCGCGATGGTCTCGGGAGTCGCCGGCTGGCCCTGCAGCAGGGTCCGCTCGACGGAGCCCGGCGCCAGATACAGGAGCGCGAAGACGAGCACCGACACCAGGATCAGCAGTGCCGCGGTCTGACCGAGTTTCCTGAGGAGATAGAGTGCCACGCTGACTTCCTTCGCGTACATCGGATTCGGGGCGGTGAAAGAGCGGGACGCCGATGCGTCCCGCTCTTTCGATCACTGATCGGCGGCGATGCGATGGATCCAGTCCGCTCCGCGCGGCGCGAAGTCCTCATAGGTCCAGTCGTTGCCCAGCACGAGCAGCTTCTGCTCGGTGTACAACGGGATGTACGGCACATTCTCGGCCAGATCCTGCGAGATCGCCACGACTGCCGCCTTCCGCTCGTCCTCGTCGAGGGTCGATGCCAGGGTGGCGAGGTTCTCCGTGCCGACCGCACTGGAGTAACCGGCGGTGTTCGCTTCGGCGAACAGACCGCGAAGGGACTCCCATGGGTCCAGCGATCCATAGCCGGTGTAGATCAGCCGAAGCCCCTGCGGCTGGTCGATCTGGCTGGTCTCGTCGTAGAACTGCTCGGCGGTCACGGACGATCCGTTCAGGGTGATGCCGATCTCGGCGAGGTCGGCCTGGAGGACCTGGAAGACGACGGAGTCGTACTCGGCGAAGGTCGCGTCGATCGTGAGGCCGTCCGGGTACGCGGACTGCGCCAGCTCTTCCTTCGCGGCGTCGATGTCGTTGTCGTAGGTCTCGATCTGATCGGTCAGTTCGGTTCCGTCCTCACCGAACATCGCCTCGAGCTGAGGGCGTGTCATGACGACGTCTGCCGGCTGACCGTTGCCCTTGAGCTGCGCGGTGACGAGATCGTCCTTCGAGACCGCGTATGCGATCGCCTTGCGCAGGTGGATGTCGTCGAACGGCGCCTCGCGGACATCGAGCGACAGGTACTCCATGGAGAGGCCCGGAGCGAGCGTCGTGGTCACCGCGTTCTCCGAGGAGTACCGTTCGGCGTCGGCGAGACGGGCGTCGAAGGTGCCGTCCACCTGCCCTTGGGTCAGAGCGATGCGCATCGTCTCGGGGTCTGTGATCGTGGTGAATGTGACGCTGTCGGCTGACGGAGCATCGCCCCAGTAGTCGTCGTAGCGGGCGAGCACCGTATCGCCCGTCTTCGAGAAGGACTCCACCTGATAGGGGCCGGTGCCCATCGTGAGGACCTCGGGGTCACCGAGGGCGTCGCCCGCCTCCTCGGCGAAGGCCTGCTGGACGATGAAGCCGTTCGATGCGACCGCCACCGGCAGGAACAGGGGGTCCACCGCGCTCAGGGTGACGGTGACCTCGTTGTCGCCGGTCGCCGTGGCCTGTTCGAAGGAGACGAAGTTGTAGCTGGTGAGGGAAGAGTCTTGGGCCAGTCTGGTGAGCGAATAGGCGACGTCCTCGGCGGTGAGCGGGTCGCCGTTCCAGAACGTGACGTCGTCGCGGAGGGTGAAGACGAACGTCTTGTCGTCGGACGTGGTCCACGACTCGGCGAGCCACGGTTCGAGCTCGCCGTCGCCGTTGACATGCAGGAGTGTCTCCAGCGCAGCGGCCTGCACCGTGTACGAGACAGCGGAGATCGCCTTCGTGTTGTCCAGGCTCTGCGGAGCGGACACGGTGGCCCAGGTCAGATCGGTGTCGGCGGACGAGGTCGACGACGCCCCTGAGCAGCTGGTGAGAGCGAGCGCGGCGACGATGCCGAGCGCGGCGACGGCGGAGGCCCTTCGGGCGGGCATTGAGGTTGTCATGAGCAGACGCTAACACGACTGGGTGTAATACCTCACTCTTTTTTCGGAAGAATGTCGAGCGTTACAAGGACGTAATAGCGGTTCACGAGCACGAAATATTCAGCCGACCGGTTGCGCGCCGTGAGTACGTGATAGCGTTCCGAACGTAAGGCCTCACTAAATCACGGCCTCATACGATCTTGGAGGACAGGGTGGCGACGACACTGGATTGGTCGGATGCAACGGCGGGCACCGAGGTGCAGCAGCAGAGCTATCGCTCCCAAGCAGCCGCGATCCTCCGCTCGCAGATCGTGTCGGGGCGGCTGGAGGCGGGCACCCTGCTCTCCATCGGCTCTGTGGCAGAGCGTCTGAAGGTCTCGATCACCCCTGTCCGCGAGGCCCTCCACGATCTCGCCAAGGACGGCCTGGTGGAGATGCGGCGCAATCGGGGCTTCATCGTCCGCCGCCCCACGCCGGAGGAACTCGATCAGATCAACGAGGTCCGCGCTCTTCTCGAGATCCCCGCCATCCGCTCGATCACCGAGAACCACATGATCCAGGACTACGAACCGCACCGCGAGCGGTGCATGCGCACCCGTGGCTACGCCATGGCGCGAGACTGGGCCTCGTTCGTCGCCACCGACCGCGAGTTCCACCTCGGACTGCTGGCCGAGCTCGGCAACCAGGAACTCGTCTCGCTGGTCGGGACGCTGCGCGATCGCAGCCGACTCCTGGGGCTCGACACGATCGCCGAGACGGTCACGTTCGAGCGCTCGCTGCAGGAGCACGACGACCTCATCGAGGCGATGGCTGCCGGTGATGCCGACCGCGCCGCCGACATCATGTCCATGCACATCCGACACGTCCGGGGCCTCTGGGCGGGGCTCGACGAGGGCGACCCGACCCATGACGCATGACGCCGTGGTCGAACGGGGGGTTCCTGTCGCCCTGACCACCGTCATCGACGCCGTGCGTGAGGCCTTCATCGGGTTCCATCGCGGCGACTTCGACCTCCCGGTGCGGGTCGCCTTCGACGGCGGGCGCATCCTGACCATGCCGGTGCATCATCGCCCGAGCAGCACCGCAGTCGTCAAGGTGCTGCGCATCGAGCCCTCCCGCGATCCCGCGATCTCCGGCGTCATCGTGTGGACGGCTCCCCGCGGGGAGATGGTGTTCGATGCCGCCGAGATCACCGCCATCCGTACCGGGGCTGCGAGCGGGGTCGCGACCGCGTTGCTGGCCGCGCCGGATGCCTCGGTGATGACGATCATCGGCGCAGGCGCCCAGGCGTATCGTCAGGTGGCCGCGGTTCTCGCCGTCCGCCCGATCCGTGAGGTGCGCATCAGCGCGCGCACGCCTTCTCGCGCCGCAGCCCTCGTGGCACGGTTGCGGGAGGAGCATCCCGAGGTGCTCGTGGTGACGGTGAACGATCTGGCCGCAGCCCTCCGCGACACCGACGTCCTCACGTGTGTGACATCGTCGACGACGCCCGTCTTCGATGCGGCCGACCTCCCGCCGCGCATCCACATCAACGCGGTCGGCTCCTATCGCCTCGACATGCGGGAGCTGCCCGCCGACGCCTTCACCGGCGCCGACGTCGTGATCGACAGTTGGGACGCCATCCGCGAGGAGGCCGGCGATCTGATGCCCGCGCTCACCTCCGGTCATCTGCACGAAGACGCGGTGAGTGAGCTGGGAGCGCGCCTCGACGCCGACGCCGGCTCTCGCGCAGCCCGCACCATCTTCAAATCGGTCGGTCTCGCGATCCAGGATTGGGCCGCTGCGTCCGCGATCGCACAGCAGTCCGCGACGAGAGCATAGGAGCAGAGACGATGACGACCCCGCACCACTTCGATGACGTCGCCGGCTGGATCACCGCCGTCGACACCGACGACCGCTTTCTCGGGGTCGACGAGATCGACGACGGATTCGCCGACCTGGCACGGCGGCATCCGTCGAGCGCCCGCACTCGACGCGTCGGCACCTCGCGACTCGGCGAAGCGCTCCTGCTGACCACGGTCGGCGCCGGATCCCGCGACGCGGTCGTCGTCGCAGGTGTCCATCCCAACGAGGTCACGGGGTTCCGCACCGCGGCCCATCTCGCCCGACTCGTCGTCGAGGATGCGCGTTTCCGAGCCCGGTACGACTACACCTGGCACTTCGTCCACAACCTCGACCCCGACGGAACGCGTCTCAACGAGACCTGGTTCGATCGCCCGGGCGACTTCGACTCCTACGTGCGCGGGTTCTTCCGGCCCGCCCCCGACGAGCAGCCGGAGTGGACGTTCCCGACCGACTACAAGCGCGCCTTCTTCGACCGGATGCTGCCCGAGACGCAGGCACTCGCACGCGTCATCGACGACATCCGACCCGAACTGTATGTGAGCCTTCACAACTCGGAGACCGGCGGCGCGTACTGGTACGTCTCGCACTGGGATGCACAGCTGCTCGATGACCTGCATCGCGTGTCGGAGACGGCCGGCGTCATCGTCGACCGCGGCGAGGCGGAGTCCCCGCACCTCACCCGGCTGTCCCCCGGAGTGTTCCTCGCTCCGCGGTTCGAGGTCGGGTACGAGGCCGCGGAGGCCGCCGGTCAGGACCCCACCCAGGGCTTCCTCGGTTCGCAATCCGTGGAGTACGCCGCCGCCCGCGGCGCGGTCACCCTCATCCCGGAAGTGCCCTACTGGAGCCCGACCGCTCCCTCGACGGCGGAGACCGACGAATCGCACGCCGCCATGATCGAGCGCACCGCCGACCAGTTGGGGTCCGTCGCCTCGCGCCTCGACGAGCTCCGCGTGCGAGTGCAGCCCTCGATGTCCGTCGACTCTCCGTTCTGGCGCGCATCCGCGGCCTTCCTTCCCTTCCTCGTCGCCGATGCTGCGGCCGACGGCGTTCGCGCAGGCTCGTCGTCACCCGATCGACTCGCCACGGTGGCAGAGACGGTGAGTCGGGAGACACGTGTGCGCGGATTCATCCTGCGCTACGGCGGCATGTTCCGTCGCGCCCTCCAGGCGCAGGTCGACGCAGGCCTCGCGGACCCCGCCGTGCGCTCAGCGGCCGCCGAGGTGACCGACCTCATCGAGGGATGGCTGCGCCGGAGCAGCCGCGTCGAGACCCACGCACTGCCGGTCAGAGCGATGGTGGGGCAGCAGCTCGGCTCGATCCTGGTCGTGGCCGACGAGATCGCGCGCCGCCACGCCGACGTCGCAGACTGACGGCGTCACAGACTGACGGCGTCAGGGTGCGAGAACGAACCTTCGGGTCATTCCGCGGTGTGCTGGGCCAGTGCGAGAAGAGTCCGCGCGCCCACACCCGTGCCTCCCAGCGGCGTGAATCCGTAGGGCTTCTTGCGGTTGATCGCCGGACCGCAGATGTCCAGGTGCGCCCAGCGCGGCACCGACTCGGCCCGCGAGACGATGTGCTCGAGGAAGAGTGCGGCCGTGAGCATCCCACCAGGGCGGTCTGCCTTGTTCGCGATGTCGGCGACCCGGGAACGCAGTCCGTCGGCCAGATCGACCGGCAGCGGCATCCGCCACAGCCTCTCGTCCGCCGAGGTCGCGGCACCGTCGAGCTCCGACGCCAGGTCGTCGTCGTTGGACATCAGACCGGTCACTCGGTCACCGAGCGCGATCTGCTGTGCGCCGGTGAGCGTGGCGATGTCGACGACAACGTCGGGGTGCTCCGCGATCGCCGCGACGAGCGCATCGGCCAGCACCAGGCGACCCTCGGCATCGGTGTCGCGGACCTCGACGGTCGTCCCATCGCGAAGGGTGAGCACATCGCTCGGACGCTGAGATGTCCCGGACGGGACGTTCTCCGCCAGCGCCATCCACGCGGTGACCCGCACCGGCACCCGAAGACGCGCGCACGCGAGTGCCGCAGCCAGCACCGCGGCTGCGCCCGACATGTCGAAGTTCATGTAGTCCTGCTGGGACAGCTTGAGGTTGATGCCGCCCGCGTCGTAGGTGATCCCCTTGCCGACGAAGGCGAGATGCCCGCGCGCGGGCTCGTCCGGCACATAGTCGACGCGCACGAGAGCGGGCTCGTGCTCGCTTCCCTGTCCGACCCCGATCAGTCCCCCGAAGCCCTCCGCGCGGAGGGCGTCGGCGTCTTTGATCTCGACGTCGATGCCGGCATCGCGGGCCAGATGCGCGGCCACGCGCGCGAAGGACGACGGATACAGCAGGTTGGGCGGCAGATCGACGAGGGTGCGCGAGAGCCTCGTCGCCCTGGCGGCTTCGACCGCGGCGGTGACGTCGCCTTGACCGGCATGCGCGTCGCCGCCCAGCACGTCGATCTCGACGGTGCGCGTCGTGGCGGTGTCGGGCTGCGAACCGTGCACCCCCGGGTAGGAGTACCCACCGAGCAGGGCACCCTCGACGACGGCGCGCACGTCGGCGGCGGACTCGACGGGAAGCGCGAACGTGAGATCGGTGATCCGCTCGGACGCACGGGCAGCGGACCCGGCGGCTCGACGCAGACGAACGGTCGAGTCGGCAGTCGGGTCGGCGTCATCGAGGCCGGTCAGGGTGATGAAGTCATACGGGCTGCTCGCCGGTGCCGCCAGGATCACGGCAGAGCCGTGCCAGTCCACGGACAGCACGTCGAGCGAAACCTCGACGGCTCGGCGTGTCTCCGGATCGAGTTGCGCGTGCGGATCGACGATGGCCGGTCGGGCCCAGTCGGAATGGACTCCGATCACGACGCTCCACAGTCCGGCGGGTGGGGAGTCCTTCGCGAGACTCACGGTCGGCAGGCGGTCAGCCTCGGCGAGGATGTCGAGAAGCGAGGTCATCGTGCTCCGATCATTCAGGGTTCTTGTGGATCATGGTGGTCGCCCCGACTATTCCGGGGAACTCGATCTGCTCGTCGGTGTCGAGCGCGGCCGACTTCGCCGGCCGCTGGGCGATGTAGGCACCGGTGATGACGATGACCCCGCCGACGATCTGCGCGACACCGAGGTGCTCCCCGAGAAGCAGCCAGGCGATCACCGCGGCGAAGACCACCTCGATGTACGCGATGGCGCCGGCGATCACCGCGGACAGGCGGCGCACGGCTGCTCCCTCGATCAGGAAGGCCAGGATCGCGCAGACCACGACCAGCCAGACGAAGGGGAGCCAGCCGGAGATCTCTGCACCGGCGAGGCTGACGGAGTCTCCGATCGCGCCCCACGGCAGCGTCCAGGGCAATGTCGTGAAGGTCAGGACGATGCCCCCGACGACTGCGCCGGATGCCGTCATGACCAGCACGTCGGCGGAACCCTTGAGATCTTCGATGATCATGAAGTACGCCGCCTGACACACCGCCGAGCCGACTCCGGCGAGCACGCCAGACAGGTCGAATGCGAGGCCTGCCCACACCTCGACGACGATCATCAGACCGACCAGCGAGATGATGACCCCGATCGCGGCCGAACGGGGGACGATCCGGCGTCGCACGAACTTCGTCCAGAGGATGATGAGCAGGGGCCCGGAGAACTGCAGCAGGACGGCGACGCCGATGGGCAGTCGCGAGGCCGCATAGAAGAACAGCGTCTGGGACGCGGCCATGCCGACCGCGCCGTAAGCGATCAGAAGGCGCCACGACGATCGCCAGGCGGCAACGAGTTCCTTCCCCCGCAGAAGCAGAACCACCGGGATGAAGACCACTGCGGCCCCGGCCACTCGCAGCCATGACACATGCTGAGGCTCGATCCCCGTCTCCATGAGCATCTTGCCCACGGGCCCTGAGGTCGCGAAGATCGCACAGGCCACGACGGCCAGGATCAGGCCGACGCCGCGCTCGCTCCGCGCGGTCACGACCGCGTCTCCGAGCCCAGACGGCGTCCGCGCTCGAGAAGGGGCGCCATCCATTCCTCGATCTCGTCCACCGTGCGCGGAAGCGCCGCGCTGAGGTTGATCGGCCCGTCCTCGGTCGCGACGAGATCGTCTTCGAGGCGCACACCGATGCCGCGGAACTCCTCGGGCACCGAGAGATCGTCGGCTTTGAAGTACAGCCCCGGCTCCACGGTGAAGACCATGCCGGGCCGGATCAGTGCGCCCCGATAGTTCTCCGGGCGCGATGCCGCGCAGTCGTGCACATCCAGGCCGAGGTGGTGGCTCGTCGCGTGCGGCATCCAGCGACGATGCTGCTGGCCGGTGTCCGACACCGACTCCGCCGCGGACACGGGCAGGATGCCCCACTCCTCGAGGCGTTCAGCCAGCACCCGCACGGCCGCATCGTGGATGTCGAGGAACGGCCGTCCGACCACAGCCGCCGCGATCCCGGCGTCCGCGGCGTCGAGCACCGCCTGGTAGATCCGACGCTGCGCGTCCGAGAACGTTCCGGATGCAGGGACCGTCCTGGTGATGTCAGCCGTGTAGAGGCTCTCGAGCTCGACACCGGCATCCAGCAGCACCAGGTCACCCTCGCGTACAGGACCGTCGCACGATTCCCAGTGCAGGGTGGTCGCATTGTCGCCGGCAGCAGCGGTCGTGCCGTACCCGACGTCGTTCGCCTCGGTGCGCGCCCGTCCGAGGAAGGCCCATTCGATGACCCGCTCGCCGCGCGCGGTGTCGATCGCTCGCGGCAGGGCCTCGACCACGTCCGCGAATCCGCGGATGGAGATGTCGACGGCCGTCTGCAGCTGCGCGATCTCCCACGCGGTCTTCGTCAGGCGCATCTCATCGAGCGCGGTGGCGAGAGCGGCGTCGTCGTCGCTCGGTGTCCACAGTCCCTCGGCGGCGAGAAGCTCTTCGACGGCGGGCGACGCGTTCGGCACGAGGTAAACCCGGCGACCGAGGCGCCGAAGAGAATCCGCGAGTTCCGTCAACCGTCGCACGCCGATACCCAGCACGTCCTCGAGATCGGATGTCGACGGGCGACGACCCGTCCAATACTCGCCGGCCGCACCGTCGAGATAAAAGTCCTCGGTCCCTGGTCCCATCGGCTGACGCTGGAAGAGTGTCGCCTCGGCGGAATCACCGCCGACGACGACGAGCGCAGCATCGGCCTCACCGCGACTGCCGAGCCCGGTCAGCTGCGCGAACGAGGTGTGAGGGCGGAAGACGTAGGGGACATCGTTCGAGCGGATCTTCCGAGCACCGCTGGGAATGACGAGCACGGCATCGGGGTGCAGTGAGGCCAGCATCCGACGACGCTCGCCGGCGAGTGCGGTCGCGTGCTGGTCGAAGCCCCAGGCCGTGGCGCGAACATCCCAGCCCTGCCCCATGAACTCCGAGAGAGCATCCGTGCGTCGCGGATGCGTGCGGCTCCCCCACCCGGAGAGCGCCGACTGCGTGGCCGACCGTTCCTCGCCCGTCGCTCCAGAGACCTCGTCGCTCATCGCACATCCCTCCTCGCACACCGATGCAGCTCTTTCGGTATAGGTAAGGTATCACACCTTGAAACGCGGATCTCGAGCGATCAGCCCAAAAAACATCCGCTCCGTGGGCCTTCTCTCAGCGCCGCGGATGTGATACCTCACTGTGCGCAGCGAAGGGCGATCCGTTGCCCGCGCTCGCATCGGGAAAGGGCGGCGACCTCGCTGCGCATCGAAGTTAGATCGAGCATGACTTCCAAACGCTTGAGGGGATGACCGCAACGCGCTAGGCAAGCCATGCTGCAGCTCCTCTCACCCCTCGTCGATGATCGCCGCGAGTCGAGCCGCAGCCACCGCGCCGGTTCGCAACGCACCCTCGATCCACCCTCGGAAGGCATGGGAGATGTCCGACCCGGCGAAGACGAGACGGTCCTCGGTCGACTCGAGGGCGGAGGCGTACGTCGAGAGCAGGCCCGCGGGAGGGGTGCACCATGTGCCTTTGGACCACGGATCGGCGAGCCAGTCGTGTCCATCGACCTTCAGAACCCCTGCCTCCGGGACGAACCGACGGAACGCCTCTTCCACATCCGCGCGGTCGACGATGTCCAGCTTCCGCTCCTGCGTCGAAAAGCCGACGACGAGGTCGCCCTCCATACCCGTTTCGTCGGCCGGGTAGTTCGTGAAGAAGACATCGATCGGGGCGTCATGCTCGCCGACTCCGACGACCTTCGTCGGCAGCCCCGCGACGAGCGCCCAGAGCTTCTTCGCGGCTCCCGATTGGCCGATCTCCGCGCCCCGGTGATCATGCCGAGAACCCTCGGGTCGTCATAGTCCGGAGAGAAGCTCACTCCGTTGTTGTCCCAGAAGTCGTAGGCACGACTCTGATCGATGCCACCGTCTTCGATGCGCGACACGTCCGAGAGGTCGAGGATGAGGTCGCCGTCGCCGACGAGCCGGTCGTCAAGCTCCCCGTGATAGCGGACCCAAGTGGGGACGCCTTCGTCAGAGAGCATGGCTGCGTGCCCGCTGACGGAGTCAGCGATGACTTTGGAGAAGCGGGTGAGACGGGACATGAAAGCCGACTTTCGTTGGGGCCGCGCCGTCTGCGGCGGCCTCTGAGGTCTCTATGCGCGGTCCTGAGGGCTTGTGCGAACCACACCGCGGCCGGGGCGCGGAGAGGTCTGCGGCGAAGCAGGATTCTGACTCAACGGCGCCGCGCTCATCGAGCCGCCTTGCCCGCATAGGTGCCCGTATAAGTGCCCGCATTGCGTTCGGCGCTCTCATCAGACATGCTCGACGAGGTTGCCGCGAAGCCAGTCATACAGGGCATCGCTGGGCCAGGGCGGGATAGGCAGGGATACTCGAACCGAAGTCAGGGGGTCAGGGGTTCGAGTCCCCTCAGGTCCACCGAAGATGAGAAGCCCCGCGAGAAATCGCGGGGCTTTTTTCATGCCTCCCTCAGATCGCAGAGAACCCTCGCGACGATCTCGTCCAGCGCCTCGTGCGGCCCGACGCGCTCTTCGTCGATCCCGGTCAGTGGAGCCCACCCGTCATACCATTCCCGCAGTTGGCCAGCGCCGAACGCGCTTCGAAGCGCGCGCGTCTCATGGCGCCGAACCGTCTCCTCGAACCCCACATCGAACTGATAGAAGTGCGTGACGCCGCGGTGATCCCGCCGTAGCCGATCGAGCATCGAATCGTAAGCACGCAGGTTCAGCACTCCTTCGAGGATCACGTCGTAGCCGAGGTCGATCGACTCACGCGCGACTGCGTCGATGAGCGGCGCAGCATCAGCGGACACCGAACCTCGATCGGCGTCGGAGAGCAGCTCACGACGAAAGTAATCCTGATGGATCAGGGCGGTGCGTCCGCCGAGTTGCCGACGTAACGCCAGCGCCGTCGTCGTCTTCCCCGACGCCGAGTCACCCCGCAAGACGACCAGGCGCGTGGTTGCCGTTCCGAACCGCGATAGACCCCCGCTCTTGTCCGGCATGTCTGTCACAACGCAGCCAGCTCAGGGATGCTGCCGTGCATCGCATCACGCCAGAGCCAGCGAAGCGCATCCGGCAGCAGGACGCCCGCGTGGTTCGGGCTGTGCCCGCCATCACCCAGCACGAGCCGGAAGTCGTAACCCCCACGCGCAAGCGCGGCCGCGACCTCGAGATTCTCCGCGAGCTGATTCATCTGCGGCTGATCCCATCCGTCGTCACGATGGGCCGCCTGAAGGAAGAACCGCACGTTCCTCCGCGGCTCGGTCGCGATCAGATGCGGAAACGGATTGCCCCCGGGGATCTGCGCGAAGCTCGATACGAACGCGATGACGCGCGAGAACGCGTCGGGCCGCTGCCAAGCGGCCGTGAACGCGGCGTTCCCACCCGAGCTGCCACCGCAGATCCCGCGCCATCCCGGATCCACGGAGATCCGGAAGCGCGATTCGACGATCGGAAGAACCTCCGTCGTCAGAAATGTCGCGTAGCGCCCGTCGAAGGCGTCGTACTCGACGTTGCGGTTCTTCGGGTGTCCCGAGTCGCGCACGACCCCGGGGTCGATGAAGAGACTGATGGTCACAGGCACCTCCCCGTGCTCGATCAGATTGTCGAGCACTGTTCCGGCGCGAATCTCCCCCTCGGGATCCAAGTACCACCAGCCATCGTTGAACACCATCAGTGCCGCATCGCGCTCACCGTCGTACGCGCTCGGCACGTGGATCCAGCATCGTCGCACGGTTCCGGGGAAGACGGTGCTCTCGTCGATCGTGAACTCGATGACCTCGCCAGGGGCGGTCCGGGCGCTCCGCTGACTGTCGGGACCGTACGCATAACGCACGTCGGCGAGGTCGACGGGAAGCGCACGGAAAGGGATCACGGATGTCATCGTCGCCACGATAGCGACGGAACGATCCTCGCGAAAGAGTTTGCATAGATCCTGTTTCCTGTAGGATTTGGCGCACCATGCCCCTCGCAACGATGCAGGATCTGCCATGAACGCCGAGCCGCTCCCCCCGCTCCGGATCTCTCACGCCCCGGTCGGACCACGCCACTCGGCGGCGCTATCGTCGATGCGGGTCCCCCGGACCGGATACCTCGCCGTCTCACTCCTCTGCCCGCTCCCGAACGTCATCGCCCTTCTCGGGCTGAGCGGTCGGCGCCGCACGAAGGAGGTGCCACCTCCGTTGAGTCGATGACGACCACCCCTCTCCCCCTCTGGCAACGACACGAAGGACGACGATGTCTCGCACGGATTCCCCCACCACCCCCACGAAGAAGAACTCGATGCTCGGCGTCGGTGCCGCAGCCCTCGTCGGCTCGGCCCTCGAGTGGTACGACTTCTACCTGTACGGCACGGCCGCAGCGCTGGTCTTCAACCGGATCATCTTCGTCAACTCCGACCCCGTCGTGGCCACGCTCGCCGCCTTCGCGACCTTCGCCGTCGGTTACCTGATCCGCCCCCTGGGCGGTCTCATCTTCGGCCGGATGGGTGACACCCTCGGACGCAAGCGCGTGCTCGTGCTGACCCTGCTGATCATGGGCGCCGCGACGTTCCTGATGGGGCTCACCCCCTCCTACGAGCAGATCGGCATCTGGGCACCGATCATGCTGATCGTCCTCCGCCTCGTGCAGGGCATCGGTGCCGGCGCGGAGTTCGGCGGGGCGGCCATCTTCTCGGTCGAGCACGCCGACCCGCGACGCCGCGGCCTGCACGGCGCCTGGCCGTCGGCCGGCGTCTACCTCGGTCTGCTGATGGCCTCGGGGGTCTTCGCCGTCGTCACCCAGCTGCCCGAGGATCAGTTCCTCGCCTGGGGCTGGCGCATCCCGTTCCTGCTCAGCGCCGTCGTCGTGATCGTGGCGTTGATCATCCGTCTCCGCCTCGCCGAGAGCCCCGCATTCGTCGCGATGCAGTCCGAAGAGCACGTTCCCGTCTCCCCCGTGAAGACCGTCTTCGCGCAGGAGAAGACCGGCATGCTCACCCTCTTCCTCGCTCAACTGCCCCAGAACGTCGTCTCGTCGATCAACCTCGCCTTCATCACCGCGTACCTGGTCGGAAACCTGCAGCTGTCGGCATCCGTCGGCCCCGTCGCCACCACGATCGGCACGGCCGTGACGATGGTGCTGCTGCCCGTGTTCGGCGCCCTTTCCGACCGGATCGGCCGACGTCCGGTGATCCTGTTCGGCATCGTCTTCTCGGGGATCTTCGCGTTCCCGTACTTCTGGCTCATCGGCGGCGGAGAGGCACCGGCACTCGTCGTCATGGCGATCGTGCTGAGCCTGGGCCTCGGGGTGGGCGCGATGTTCGGCCCCCAGGCGGCCTACTTCGCCGAGCTCTTCACCGGCGGTGCTCGGTTCACGGGCCTCGCGTTCTCGCGGGAACTCGCCGGTGCCGTCAGCGCGGGCACGACACCGCTGATCGCCGTGGCCCTCGTCGCCGCGACCGGCGGTGCGACCTGGGCGGTCTCGCTGTTCATCGTCGCGGCGTGCGTCGTGGGAGCGATCGCGGTCTTCTTCGGCGGCGAGACGCGTGGGCGCCGGATGAGCGCGACGACCGTCGCCGATCTGAAGGCATCCACCGGGTCGTTCGAGCGCTGACGCTGCGGGTCGTCGCTCGGATGCTGTGAGCGATGCCGTGCGGCGACGAGCACGAACGACGAACCGAAGTCAACGACCTCGACCGCTACGCCGTCGGGCGGGACGATGATCTCCCGCACTCGAGACAGGAGATCAGATGAGCACCCCCGATTCGCCCGAGACCGACGACCCGCGCACCTACGACGGCCCGGATTCCGACATCGCCGCAGGGAACATCACCGACGCGGACTTCACCACCGACGCTCCGGAAGGCACCTCCCCCGAGGAGGAGACGGACGCGGACGCGGACGCGGACGGCGGAGCATAGGAGGGCTTCGACTCTGCCTGCCGTACGGGGCGTGCTGAGCGCAAGGGGGAAGACGATGTCGGCGGCACGCCCTAACGTTCACGTTGTGAACGATCCTGATCAGCACCCCGACGACGTCCTCTGGGCGTGCGTCGAAGACGGATTCCATGTCGGCAGTCGCAGTGGAGACTTCCTCGGTTACGTCGACCGGCGGGCGGACGGGCAGTACGCCGCTTTCGATGCGCGATCGCGGGAGATCGGCGCGTTCGCGTCGCTCCACGAAGCGACGGATGCCGTCACCGCCTCGTCGACGCCGAGCACGCCCCTGTCCACCGCGGGCGACGAACTCGTCGGAGGTGACAGATGAGCGCCGACCTGATCTCCGTCGTCTACACCAGCACCGCGTCGCAGCCGTTCCGCAGCTCCGCTCTCGAAGACCTCCTCACGACCTGCCGACGCCTGAACACGCAGAGAGGTGTCACCGGCATGCTCCTCTACCGCGACGGGCGGTTCATCCAGATCCTCGAGGGGGCGCCCGACGTCGTCGATCGTCTCATCGAGACGATCCGTCGCGACCATCGCCACCACGACCTCCGGATCCTTCTGCGCGACGGGATCGCGGAGCGTCGCTTCAGCGACTGGACCATGGGTTACCGGCCCCTCCGCGATTTCTCCGGCGGCATCCCCGAGGGGTACCGGGATTCGTTCGACGACCTCGACGAGGGAGCGGATGCCGAGACCGCTCGGCGCGCGCTGGCCGAGTTGACGCTGTGGTTCCGCGTGCGGTCGGTCGCCTCCGTCCCCTCCGTCACCGGTGCATAGCGTCGTACCCGGATCGGAACGACGGGAACTCGAGCGGCCCGACGACCCTGCGAAGGAGCGCGCCGTCCAACACATGGCCCGAATCGCGGTGAGCCCCGGCATCCGGCGGCGGCTCCACACCGAGCAGATCGGCGATGTAGGTCACGACCTCGCCGAGCCGGACCGGCTCTTCGTCGACGGCGTGCAGGAGCACGGGCGGAGAGGCCATTCGCAGAAGCATGTCGATCGTGCGGACGAGATCGCTCTCATGAATGCGGTTGGTCCAACGTCGATGATCCACCTCCGCGTGATCCCGCACGCGGCGGATCAAGAAGTCCCTGCCCGGGCCGTAGATGCCCGCAGGGCGGAGCACGACCGCGGACAGCAGCTCCTGCGCGGCGAGCTCGCCATCGCGGATCGCCTGCGCGCGCTCGGTCTGCGGGTGCGGCACCGTGCGCTCCGTCAGCACATGGTCGGGCTTCTCGCCCGCGAAGACGCCCGTCGAGGACACGAACACCGTGCGCTCCGGGATCGCCGGCAGGGCGCGGACGATATGGCCGAGCGCTACGCGGTACGCGTCGACCCCCTCTCCCGGCGGAAGGGTGACGACCAGCGAATCGATCGCCGGGAGCTCGACGGGCGACGGCGACGCGACGTCTGCCTCGATACCGATCACGCCGGCGGGCAGGTCGGATGCCGAGCGGCGAAGCGCGAACACCTCGCTCCCGTCCGCGATCAACGAGGGGGCCAGCCGAGCGCCGAGCTTGCCGAATCCGACGAGCAGGGTGCGTCGAACCGGCCTCGTCTCGTGAGCGGGGAAGGTGTTCATCCCTCCAACCTGCCACAGAGCGTCAGGGGCGGTTGCTAGGTTGGACACTCACGGTGCGCGAGCGCCGGCGAACGGGAGGAAACCGATGGGACTGTTCCGACGACCGGAGATGCCGAAGCCCGCCGAGCCGGGGCTCTGGTCTCGAGGGTTCGGTGTCGTCGCGACCCGCAGCCTGCAGACCCTGATCGTGCTCGCTCTCGTCGCCGTCGGCGTGCTCGTGATCACGCAGCTCTCCCTCGTCTTCATCCCCGTGACGATCGCGCTGATCCTCGCGAGTGCGATCCATCCGCTCGTCGCGCTGATGCGCCGGCGCGGGATGCCGTCGATCCTCGCCACCTGGATCGCCTTGATCGGCATCCTCGCCGTGCTCGGCGGCGTCGTGTGGGTCATCGTGCTCACCGTGCGATCGCAGTGGGACGACCTCGTCGACTCCGCCACCGACGGCATCGCACAGGTCACCGACTGGCTCGGCACCCTCCCGTTCGACTTCGGGGCCATCGACCTCGACGATGTCTGGGCCAACGCGCAGGACTTCCTCACGAGCGCCTCGTTCGGCCAGGGCGCCCTGGCCGGTGTCTCGGCCACCGCGAGCTTCTTCACCGGCCTCGCGCTGATGATCGTCGTGCTGTTCTTCTTCCTCAAGGACGGCCCGCGCATCTGGGAGTTCCTGCTGCGCCCCTTCACCGGCGAGAGCTACGAGCGGGCGCGCCGGATCGGCGACAAGACCGTCGACGTGTTCGGCGGCTACATCCGCGGCACGTCGATCGTCGCCGCGGCCGACGCGCTGGGTATCGGCATCGGCCTCGCGATCCTGCAGATCCCGCTCGCGATCCCGCTCGCCGTGATCGTCTTCCTCACCGCCTTCATCCCCCTGGTCGGCGCGACGGCCGCCGGCATCCTCGCTGCTCTCGTGGCTCTCGTGACGCACGGCCCGGTGGCGGCGCTGATCGTGGTCGGCATCGTGGTGCTCGTCAACCAGCTCGAGGGCAACTTCCTGCAGCCGGTCGTCATGGCGCGGTCGCTGAAGTTGCATGCCCTCGTCATCCTGCTGGCCCTGACCGCGGGCACGATCCTCGGCGGCATCGTCGGCGCCGTGCTCTCGGTACCGCTCGCCGCGGTCGCCTGGGGAATCATCACCGTGTGGGACGGACCGCACACGCCTGCTCGCCCCTTCCGCAAGAAGCGGTCCGAGACCGTCTGACGCGGGCCTCGACAGCCGACGAAGCAGTCCCCGTCCTTCGTCGGATGCCCCGTGCCGGGCGATGTGGGGAGATGGAGGAACGCAAGGACGACACCGGGAATCCTGCGTGGCTCTCCCCTCCACCCGGCACGAACGAAGGATCCTCTCATGGCTGTCACCGTCCGCTCCGATCTGGTGCTCTCCCACGCCGTCGTCACCTCCGATGTGACCGGCAACTTCGACGACGTCGACATCGAGTCCTGGCTCAAGAACCTGCCCACCCACGAGTACCAGCGCTGCGCACCCGGCGACCACAAGGCGGCCGGCTACACGGTCGATGACGACGGCACGCCCATGTCGATCAACGTCGAGGTCATCGGAACCGGACTCGTGATCCAGCAGTACCGCTACGAGGTCGCGAGCAAGCACTACTGCAAGATGGTGTCGATCTCCGACATCCTCACCCCGACCGGTTGGACCACCACGCAGGTGATCTGGGAGCTGGGCATGGAGCAGCTGGAGGGCGACCAGCTGCGCTACGTCAACACCGTCACCTCGCACCCGACCGAGGAGTTCCTCGAGTTCATCACGGCCAGCGGCGCGACGTTCGAAGAGGCCGCCGCGGCACGCCAGAAGGCCTCCGGCCAACACTGCGAGCTCGAGACCCCGCACTACGCGCAGAGCATCATCGCGTACGCGAAGAGCAACCCGGCCACGGCCGCGGCCTGAGCGTTCCCGCTCGCACCCGATCCGAGAGAAGGCATCCCATGACCTCCGCCGTCCGTTTCACGCACCCGGGCCCGCCCGAGGTGCTGCGTCTGGTGCCGGTCGCGCGGCCCGAACCGGCCGCCCACGAGGTGCGCATCCGCGTGCATGCGGCGGGGATCAACAACGCCGACCTGCTCGAGCGCCGGGGCCACTATCCGGTCCCTCCGGGGGCGCCGGAAGGCCCCGGCCTCGAGTGCGCCGGCGTGATCGAGGCGGTGGGGGCGGATGTCGACGGCTGGAGCATCGGCGACGAGGTGTGCGCCCTGCTCGCCGGGGGCGGCTACGCCGAGGAGGTCGTCGTGCCGGCGACGCAGATCATGCCGAAGCCGCGCTCCCTCACGATGGTCGAGGCAGCGGGTCTTCCCGAGGTCGCCTGCACGGTGTATTCCAATCTCGGCATGATCGCCGGTCTCACCGCCGGGCAGACCGTGCTCGTGCACGGTGGAGCCGGCGGGATCGGCTCGTTCGCGGTGCAGTGGGCGAAGGCGATCGGCGCCAGAGTCATCGCCACGGCGGGCAGCGACGCGAAGGCGGCGGCGGCCCGCACGTTCGGCGCAGATGTGGCCATCAATTACCGCGATGAAGATTTCGCCGCGGCCACGCTCGCCGCCACGCACGGACGCGGCGCCGACGCCATCCTCGACATCGTCGGCGCTCCGTACCTCGAGCGCAACATCGAGAGCCTCGCCCTCGACGGCCACCTCGTGATCATCGGAGGGACGACCGGGCCGACGACGCTCGACCTGTGGGAGCTGATGTCGCGCCGGGCGAGCGTCTCGGCCACGCTCCTGCGTGCACGGCCGGCCACGCAGAAGGCCGCGATCGTCGCCGGCGTCATCCGCGACGTCCTCCCGCTCGTCGACAGCGGCGCGATCCGCGGCGCCGTGGATGCCGTCTTCCCGCTCGCCGAGGCCGGCCGTGCGCATGCGCTGCTGGAGAGCGGGACGACCGTCGGCAAGGTCGTGCTCGACGCGACCGCCGAGCGACTCTGACGGCACGCGCATGGACCGCCCGCCCGAACCGAAGCCCGCGACGGGTGACCGCCCCGTCCCGAACGATCCAGCGCACGACCGCATCTGGGCGCCGCTCGCCGTCCCGATCTTCCGCGCACTCTGGATCACCGCGCTCGTCAGCAACATCGGCACCTGGATGCAGACCGTCGGTGCGCAGTGGTTCATGGTCGAGCAGCACACGCATCCGCTGCTCATCGCCCTCATCCAGACGGCGTCCGCCGCGCCCGTGCTGCTGCTCGGCATCCCGGCCGGGGTGCTCGGGGAGTTCCTGAACCGCCGATCGCTGCTCATCTGGATGCAGACGCTGCAGGTCCTTCTGAGCGCTGCTCTGGTGACTCTCACCGCGACCGGCGAGATGACGCCGTACCTGCTGCTGATCATCACTCTGCTGCTCGGCGGGGCGACCGCGGTGCAGCTGCCGGCGTACCAAGCGCTTGCGACCGAGATCGTGCCGGTGCGGCTGGTGCCGATGGCGGCGTCGCTGAGCGCGGTCTCGGTCAACATCGCCCGCGCGATCGGTCCCGCGATCGCCGGAGTACTGCTGTCAGGTTTCGGCGTCGCTTTCGTGTTCGGTATGAACCTCCTCTCGTTCGCCGCGTTCCTCGTCGTGCTCGTCACCTGGCGCAGCTACCGTCCGGATGCGCGACAGGCCGAGCGCTTCGTCGACGCGGCACGGGCGGGAGTCCGCTACGTCACCCGCGCCGCCGTCGTACGGCGCA
Source organism: Microbacterium sp. 22179 (assembly GCF_052045715.1). Lineage (NCBI taxonomy): Bacteria > Bacillati > Actinomycetota > Actinomycetes > Micrococcales > Microbacteriaceae > Microbacterium > Microbacterium sp. 22179. The sequence continues at coordinate 29,756 of NZ_JBQEPJ010000006.1, forward strand.
TGTACGTGCGTCTCGGGGCGTTCGTCGTGCCCGGCAGCGTTCTCTACGCGCTCCTCCCCCTCATCGCGACAGAGCGGCTGGGGCTCGACTCCGCCGGCTACGGTCTGCTGCTGGCGGGGATCGGCGTCGGATCGATCGGCGCGGCCTTCCTCATGCCCGTGTTCCGTTCGTGGGGAGCCAACCGCACGGTGCTCGCGGCATCCGTCCTCTTCGGCGCGGCCACCATCGGCGTCGCCCTCTCGCCGACGATCGTGCTCGCCCTGCCCCTTCTCGCCCTCGCCGGTGCCGCGTGGATCGGCGTCGTCGCCACGCTGAACGGCGCGGTGCAATCGTTCCTGCCGGTGTGGGTGCGGGCGCGGGGGCTCTCGGTGTACCAGATGGTGCTGTACGGCTCGATGGCGGCGGGCGGGCTTCTCAGCGGTGTGGTCGCCGGCTGGGTCGGTGCCACCGCGGTGACCGCCGCCGCGGGCGTGGTCACGCTGCTGCTCGCGGCCTCGCAGCTCTTCTGGCCGTTGCTCGAGACCGCCGACAAGAAGCGCGAGACGTACGCGCTCCCTCTCGCCGAAGCGTCCGTGGACGTCGATGGCACGAGCCCCACCCTCGTTCTCGTGCGCTACGACGTCGCGCCCGAGAACGTCGATGCCTTCCGCGCGCAGATGCGCCTCGTCGAGCACAGCCGACGGCGCACGGGCGCGCGCACCTGGGCGCTCTACCAGGACCGCGAGGACGGCCGCTGGGTCGAGGCCTTCGGCGTCGGCAGCTGGGACGAGCACCTGCAGCAGCACCGAGCACGACTGACCCGCTACGACCAGACGGTGATCGAGACGGCGGGCGCGCTCGCGAACTCGGTGGAGGTCGAACATCTGGTCGAGACGGCGGATGCCGCAACTCCCCGCCGCGCCCATCATGCGGGCGCCGCGCACCACTCCCCGCCCCACCCCGCCGCGCCCTCATGAGCCGGCCCTCCCGGACGCTCCGCGAGCTCACCGCCGTCACTCCCTCGCCCGGTTCCTGGGTCGCCGCGACCCAGGCGATGCTCGCGGTCGTCCTGCCCGCCGTCGTGTTCACCGCCGCCGGCGCCGCATCGCTCGGTCTGCTCGCCTCGTTCGGCGCTCTCGTCGTCATGTACCTCTCCGGACGCAGCCGTCGCGAGCGCGCGGCCAAGCTCCCCGTGATCGCGGCGGGCTTCGTCCTGGGATCCCTGCTCGGAATCCTCACCGGCGATTCCCTCACCGCGAGTCTGCTCGCAATCGGCGCTGTCGCGATCGCGTTCTCCTTCCTGAGCCTCGCCTTCGATGTCGGCCCTCCCGGAGCGATCTTCCCCGTCCTGACGACGGGGTCGATGGGGCAGCTCACGGCGCCCGCCTCGTCCGGTGGGGCCGCGATGGACCCCGGCGTCGTCCTGGCGACGATCGTCGTCGGGATCCTCGCGGGCTATGCCGCGGTCGTCGCTCCGCTGCTCGTCCCCGCGGTGCGGCGACGCGATGCCCTCGCCCCGGCGGATCATGGCTGGACGTTCACCTTCACGCCGGAGTCGGCGCGCATCCTCGCACGGCTCACGGTCGGGATCCTCCTCGCCCTGCTCGTCAGCGCCGTGCTCGGTCTGCACCACGCGGCCTGGGTGCTGCTCGCGGTGCTCGGCATCCTCCAGAAGGATGCCGACGTGCACCGCGGCACGATCAGGATGGCGCAGCGCGTGCTCGGCACCGCCCTGGGCGGCGCACTCGCGCTGCTCTTCCTCCTCTGGACACCGGAGCGACTCGCGCTGCTCACGATCATCGGCGTGCTCGTGTTCGGCTTCGTGGCGCTGGTGCGACGCAATCTGCTCTTCGCGTTGATGCTGGTGACGCCCATGGCGCTCCTGCTCGTCACGGGTGGAGACCGTGACCGCCTGCTGGAATCGGTGCTCGCGCGCGTCGGCGACACGGCGATCGGAGCGGTGGTCGCCGTGCTCGTCCTCGGTGCTGCGCTCCTGAGCCGCCGCGCGGGTCGGCGCCTTCCCGCCTCCCCGACGCACACGAAGGGGGCGGTGTGACCTTTCGGTCGCACCGCCCCCTTCGTCCGGTGCTCAGCGCAGCGGGGTGATCCCCTGCGCCCCGCGCGGGAACGTCGCGAGGATCGCCGGGTCGATGTTGAGATGCGCCGAGACGAGCTGCGGCGGAACGTGCGAGAGCCAGTTCGCGAGCGAGATCTCCTCGTACTTGTCGGTGCGGAACACCTCGAGGAACTGCAGCACGTCATCACCGGTGTTCTCGATGTAGTGACCGAAGTTCTTGCGCACGACGCCCACATCGCCCGCGCGGAAGTCGGTCGTGTTGGCGTGCGGCCCCGTGTTGAACACGGTCATACGGGCGGAGCCGCGCAGGTAGTACTGCCATTCATCGGCGTTCGGGTGCCAGTGCAGTTCACGCATCGAACCGGGCTCGACCGTCACGAGCGCCGCGGCGACGGTGGACGAGTACTTGTAGTTGGTCGAGTCCGCGATCTGGATCGACCCGCCCGAGTTCTCGTAGAGCGGCTTCGACCGCGAGAGGCGGAAGATCACCGGCTCCATGCCCCACTCGACGCCCGCGGCGGCCTGATCGACCTCGAGGGCCGGCGGCTCGTCACCGGGGAAGATCCAGAGGTTGTGCAGCGGGATGTCGGAGAACACCTCCTGCGCCACACCGAAGTTCTTGGCGAGCACCTCGGGAGGCGTGTGCGCGAACCAGTCGGTGAGCAGCAGCGTGTTCGACTCGGACTGGTCGCCGTCGTCGAACGCGAGCACGAACTCCGCGCCGTCCGGACCCAGTCCCTGCAGGGAGTGCGGGGTGCCCGCCGGGAAGAACCACAGGTCGCCCTCCTCCACGTCCTCGACGGCGGGAAGACCCGAACGGCTCAGCGTCGTGACGCGCGCCTTGCCCCGGGTCATCACGGCCCACTCCGCGGTCTGGTGCCAGTGCAGCTCGCGGATGCCGCCGGGCTCCAGGTACATGTTCACCCCGGCGATCTCGTCGGAGATGTGGAAGTCCTGCTTGGTGAGCTCCCGCGCCCACCCGCCTCGCTGCACGCGCCGCGGGGAGATGTTGAACGACGACCAGAAGAACGGCTGCGTGCTGATGTCGGTCGCCGGAGCGTGCATCTGATTGGGGAACTGCGACTCGATGACCTCGTTCTGCGGCCCGCCCATGGTGTTGCTCTGCGGACGGTCGGCGATGTTCACCTCGCCCTCCTGCGGCAAGTCGGGGTTCCCGAGTGTCGGGACCTCGTGCCCCAGCTCGGCGTTCTCGGACGTGTCCATGCGGTGCTCCTTCGTGATGGTTCCGGACGATACCGAGGAGTCTGCTCCTTCGTCCATCGCCGGTACACACCCCCGTGACGAATCGGTTCTCGACTCTCGTCGGACGAGGTCCATCCCGCGCGGCGCTTGCATGGGGGCATCCCTGGAGGTCTTCATGTCGTCATCGACCGTTCGCACGCCCCGCCCCTATCCCCTGCTCGAGAGCGCGCCCGCCGCTGCCGCGCTCGCCCTGGTCTCGGGCCTGCTCAATGCCTGGACGTTCGGGCAGATCGGCACCTTCGCGACCGTGCAGTCCGGCAATCTGCTCTCGATCGGCTACTTCATGGCCGACGGAGACCCGTCGAGGGTGCTTGCGGCTGCGGCATCCGTCCTGTCGTTCGCCCTCGGTTCGTTCCTCTGCACGCTCGTCGTGCTGTGGCGGGCGCGAACCGGGCGCGGGTACTCGGTCGAGGTGCTGCTCTGCGAGGTGATCGCGCTCGCCGCGCTCGCCCTCGCGAGCGTCACGGGGGCGGTGGGGCCGGAGTGGATCGCCGGCGCGATCAGCTTCCTCGCCGGCGTGCAGGGCAATGCCTTCCACCGGGAGACCGGCATGCTCTACGGCAACATCGCCGTCACCTCGGTGGTCCAGATGGCCGCGAGTCTTCTCGCTCGAGCCGCGGGGAGGACGATCGCCTCCGACGGCGAGCCCCACCTGCGTCCGGCGGCGGCCTACACCTCGGTGCTCGTGGCGTTCGCGGCCGGCGGCGGCATCGGATTCGCCCTCGATCGGGCGTGGTCCTGCGCGTCGATCATCGGTGCCGCAGCGGTCCTCGGCATCCTCCTCCTCGTCGCCCGCTCCGCGCACGGTGCGGTCGATCCCTCTCAGAACGCGCCGACCCCGTGACATCCCTCCTCGACACCTGTCTGGTCGAGTCCGGACGCGCGCCCTAACCGGCGGCGACCAGCGGAAGGGAGAGTGGAGCCATGACAGACACCCCTGAGACCGAATGCCGCGAACGGATCCTCACCGCCGGGACCACGGCACCCGACTTCACGCTGCGCGTCACCGCCGATCAGTCGCTGCGGCTCGGTGAACTCCGCGGTGCGCCGGTGGTCCTCGCCTTCTACCCCGCCGACTGGAGTCCGGTGTGCGGGGACGAACTCTCCGTCATCAACGCCGCGCTGCCGATGCTCCACGAGCGCCGCGCGCAGGTCGTCGCCGTGTCGGTCGACAACGTGTGGTCGCACGAGGCGTTCTCCTCCGCGCACGGGCTGCACTTCCCGCTCCTCAGCGACTTCGAACCGAAGGGCGCGATCTCCCGCCTCTACGGCGCCTACGACGACAGCACCGGGGAGAGCCGCCGGGCCCTCTTCGTGATCGACGCGGCGGGCGTGATCGCCTGGAGCTACCTCTCCCCCGTCGCCCTCAACCCCGGCGTCGACGGCGTGCTGGACGCGCTCGACGCTCTCACCCCCGATGAAAGGAGAGGATGATGTCCTCGCTCCGCATTCCCGTCTCGACCGACGACCACAGCACCGGACCGGACGACGCCTCCGTCGTGCTCGTCGAATACGGCGACTACCAGTGCCCCTACTGCGGCGAGGCGTACCCGGTCGTCAAGAAGCTCCTCGCCGAACTGGGCGACCGCGTGCGCTTCGTGTTCCGCAACTTCCCGCTCGCCGAGATGCATCCCGAAGCGGTCGACGCGGCATTCGTGGCGGAGTTCGCCGCATCGCACGGCGCCTTCTGGGAGGTGCACGACCTGCTGTACGAGAACCAGTCCCGACTCGGATCGCCGCTCTACGCCGAGATCTGCGCGAAGCTCGCCCTCCCCGTCGCCGATCTGCGCGCGGCGGTACAGGAGCAGCGTTACCTGTCGCGCATCCGCACGGACGAGGAGGGTGGCATCCGCAGCGGCGTGAACGGCACGCCCACGTTCTTCCTGAACGGGGAGCGGCTCGACGGCGGCACGGCCGAGCTGCCGGACGCCCTGCGCACGGCGGTGCAGCGCGCGTCCTGAGCGTCGCACTGCGCACAATGCGCAGTGCGCTCAGCGCGCGATGCGTCGCATCCGCAGCGCCGCCACCACCGTGACGACCGCCACGAGCACGACGAAGACCAGCAGCACGACGAGTTGCGGCACCACCGTCAGGGCGGCGCCGATCGCCAGCACCGGGACGGCGAGTCCGCAGTAGGCGACCAGGAAGATCGCGGCGAGCGTCTCGCCCCGGCGACCCGGCTCGGCGATCTCGGATGCCGTGGCCAGGGCGCACTTGAACAGCGCCCCCACGCCCGCACCGGCGACCACGCCGCCGACCAGGAATAGGACGAACGACGGCAGCACGGCGCCGAGCGCGATCGCCGCGAGACCGATCCCGCAGGCGAGTGCAGCGAAGAGCAGTTGCGAGCGCCGTGACACCCGGGCGAGGAGCACCTGGGCGGCGGCCGCGGAGCCGAAGACGAGGAAGACCGTGACACCGGCGACGAGATGACGGGTCTCGCCGAAGGTGCCGACGAGCAGTGTCGGGGCGAGCGAGGTGAACAGGCCGAAGAGGGCGAACCCGGCGAAGGCCGCGAACCCCGCCGCCACGAATGCTCCGCGCGACGACGCGGGAACCGCGATCCGCTGCGGCCGGTACTGCCGGTGCTGCGGCGCGACCGTCTCGGGCACGAGCGCCACGGCGATGGCCAGACAGATCAGCACGATCGCGAACACGGTGTGCGGCAGATGCAGCGGATCGGGGAGGTAGTCCGCGAACACCCCTCCGATGAGCGGTCCGAGCGCGAGCCCCCCGAGGTTGGCCCCGCCGGCCACCGACGCCGCGACGATCGCGTTCTCGTCGGGTCGGGCTCGAGCGCGCAGCTCGCCGAGGTGCGCGGTGGCGGTCGCCGTGAGGATGCCGATGCTCACGCCGTTCACCACGCGGGCGACGAGGAGACCGGCGACGTCAGTGAAGACCATGAAGAGCACGGCGGAGAGCGCCGAGACGAGGATGGCGATCACCAGCATCCGCCGGCGCCCCATCCAGTCGCTCACATGACCGAGCAGGAACAGACTCGCGACCACTCCGACCGCGTAGGCGGCGAAGACGACCGTGACCACCGATACGGGGAATCCGTCGAGCTGCTGGTACAGGGGATACAGCGGCGTCGGCACGGTCGAGTACGCCATCACCAGCAGGAAGGCGACGGCGACGACCCAGAACCCGGTCGCTCGGCCGGCAGGAGGTTCGATATAGGTCACAGCGCTCATTCTGTCAGCGCACGGCGTCGGTGGCGTCGACGATCAGCCGGGCGACATCGCCGGGGTGGGTGTGCAGCACGAGATGCGGACCGGGCAGTTCCACGAGCTCGCGCACGCCCGCCCGGTCGAGTCCGAAGCGCACCGCCTCGGGGTTGATGAGGCGGTCGGCGGTCGCCACGACGCCCCACGACGGTCGGTCGCGCCAGGCGGCGACCGTCGCGGGTTCCGCCAGCACCTCCGCGTCGAGCGGGCGCTGGGTGACGGCGAGTACGGCGGCCTCGTCTGCGGGGATGCCGAGGGCCGTGAGGAAGGGGAACTCCTCGATCCTCACCGAGATCTCCGCGGCATCGGCTTCTCCGGGCACGGGATAGGCCGCCTCGTCGAAGTACGGCATCGCCTCCGGGTCCGGGAAGCGGCGGTGCACGTCCTGCGCGCTCTCCCCCACCTCGAGCACGTACCCCTCGATGAAGACGAGGCCGCGGACGTTCGCCGCGTCGCCGGCGACACCCGCGACCGTGGCACCGTACGAGTGCCCGACGAGCAGCACCGGGCCATCGATCCGTTCGACGAAGGAGCGCACGTACGCGGCATCCGCGGCGAGGCTCCGATTCGAGATCGCCGGCACCCGTACCTCGAGGCCCTCGCCGAGGAGCCGCATCGCGACCGGCGACCAGCTCGCCCCGTCCGAGAACGCTCCGTGCACCAGCACGACCGTGGGCTTGATGGCCATCTCACACTCCCTTGCGCCGGATCTCCGGCTCTCTTCCCCGACGCTACGGCAGAGGAGGCTCGGCCCTTTCCGACCGCTTGTCGTCAGTGCATTGGACGACTGTCGAGTGCGCCGTGCTCGACCTCGCGGAGGAACGCACCGACGACCGCGTTGAATGCCTCGGGGTTTTCGAGGAACGGGAAGTGCGAGGAGGCGATGTCGCGCGCGAAGACGTGCACGCGAGCGCCGGGGATGCGTTCCGCCAGCCACCGCTGCGACTCCGGGGGCACATGGCTGCCGTCGCATCCGATCACGAGGGTGGGCACGCGGATGCCGCGCACCACGTCGCGCCAATCCTGGGTGCCGTGATCGATGAGCAGGGGCACCGCGGCATGCGGCGGCGTGCGGGCGACCTCGCTCATGACGAAGGACCAGAGCTCCTCGTCCACCGGGCCGGAGAACATGCCGCGCACGAACGCCCGCACCGCGCTCTCGGCCTCCGGACCGGCGACGGCATCGGCCAGGGCCACGAGGCCGTCGACGGGCAGGATGCTCCCCGCCCGCACACGCTCCTCCTCGCTCATCCAGGACTGCGCGATGACCGCGGCGGGCTGGTCGACGACGACGAGGGAGCGCACGCGCGCGTCACCGAAGAGTTCGAGGTACGACCAGGCGACGGATGCACCCATCGACCACCCGAGCAGATCGACGCGATCCACGGCGAGGGCCTCCAGCACATCCCGCAGGTCGGCGGCGAAGCGGGCGATGCGGTAGCCGTGGGTCGGCGCCTCCGAGCCTCCGTGCCCGCGCATGTCGAAGCTGATCACGCGGCGAGCGCCGAAGCCGGTGAGCTGGTGGCGGAACATCTCCTGCGATTGCGACCAGCCGTGCAGGAGCAGCAGGGGGACGCCGTCTCCCCCGGTGTCGTGGGCGCGGAGCACGACACCGTCGCTCGTGGTCACCTCGATGCGGCGAGCGCTCATCGGATGTGACCCGCGTTCTCCCAGTAGGCGGCGAGCTTGAGCCCGAGGTGCAGGGCGCTGCGCTGCATGCCGTCGTCGAGGGCGTCGCGCACCACCTGGGGCATGTTCTCGAGCCGGTAGTACAGCGTCGTGCGGTGGATGTGAAGCACCTCGCATACCTGTCGCACGTGCCCGGCGTTGTCGAGGAGCGCCTCGACGGTCTGCCGGCGTAGCGGGTCGGCGTCGTGCACGAGGGCGAAAGCGGCGGGCGAGTACCAGGAGAGTCGGCGGGGGTCGGTGAGCACGTCGGAGATCAGCAGCCAGGGACCGACGTCATCGGCGTGCAGGCTTCTGCCGAGTTCCGGGAGGAGCTCTGCGACGGTGGCGGTGGCGATGGCCCGCTCGGCGACGGGATGCAGGTCGTTGTCGGCGTCGGAGAGCCCGGCCGCGCCGATGGCGCGCAGGAGCACCCCCGCGCGCTCTGCTTCGGCGATGACGGCGGCGTCGAGGCGCTCGGTCTCGCCTCGGCGGCCGAGGAACAGCAGCGCCGCGCCGATCTCGCCGATCAGCACGAGCGCGGACCGAGTGGCGCTCTCGACGGCGCGGCCGAGTGCGGCTCGCTGGACGACGCCCGTGTCGTGGCCGATCGCGACGGCCCGCACGAGGGTGTCGGCGTCGCGGGTGACGCCGTGCGCGCGCACCGCCATGCTCAGAGCATCGCGACGGGCGATGGGGTCGGCGGCCAGTAGCGAGCGCATCACTCCGTCCCGAGCCGTGAGTGCGGTGCTCTCGGTCTGGGCGGCGAGGACGGTGCGTACGACGTCGACGGCCGCGTCCAGGGCGCGGAACTGCTCCTCGCGCAGCGGAGGCAGCCCACCGGTGATGAGCCACAGGATTCCCAGGAGGGTGTCGTCCGACCAGATCGGGACCGCGAGGCGCTCATGGGCGCCGAACTCCGCGAGGTCCACGGTCCGCGGCCTCCGGGACTGCGTCAGGCGCAGGCTCTCGACGTACGCCCGTTCCCGCGGTGGAGTGACCCGACGCAGGAGTGCCCGTGCGCGGAGTTCGTCGATCTCGTCGCCCTGCGCGCTGGCGACGATGGGGCGGAATGCGGGGTCGTTGATGACGATCGAGCGGTCGAGTGTCTCGGCGAGCTCATCGACCAGGTCCTGCAGGTTCATACCCGCCACGCGTCCGGGCACGGTGAGGAGGTCGCCTCCGGATGCCGTGGGGTGATGGTCATGCTGCTCCTCCCTGCCCGCGTCGTCGGGCCTCGCGCCCGACGCTACGGGAGCGAGGGCGAGCGCTGGGAGGCCCGCGTCGTCCCACCCACCGCTCATGGTCATCGCGCCGCCTCCACGGCATCGGCGCCGATCCCGCCGGGCAGTTGATCGGCCAGTCGGGCGAACACGGCGGCGGTGACGGCGCCCGGCGGTGCCGAGAGCACCGTGAGCTGATACCCGGGCATGCTGCGCACCGCGAAGTTCTGGGCGTCCACCGGGATCTCCCCCACTCCCTCTACGAGGATGTGGAACGTGGCATCCTCGGGGCCCGACACGTCGTGCCGCGCCCAGATGCGCACGAAGTCGGGATCCGACGACAGCTCGGCCACGATCTCCCGCAATCGAGGAGACTGCGGTACGGCGTCGCGTCTCAGCGTGGCGACGGCTGCGCGGCTCATCGCCTCCCACTCCACGAGCGTCTCCTTCATGCGGGGCACGAACAGATGACGCAGCTGATTTCCGCCTGCAGAGAGACCGCCGTGCCCGAACACGGTCGCGAGAGGGTTGGCGGCGACGATGTCGCGGTGCGGATCGGTGACGTACGCCGGCGTGTGCGTCCAGGCGGACAGCGCGCGCACGATGCGGTCGGCCGAGTCCCGGGGAACGTGAGCGGGGGTGTGCAGCCGTCCCGAGACGAGGCGGAAGGCGTAGGCGGTCGCCTCGTGGTCGAGCCGGAGCGCCCGGCAGAGCGACAGGAGCACCTGGTCGGAGGGGCGGGCCCCGCGGCCCTGCTCCAAGCGCAGGTAGTACTCCCTGCTGATCCCGGCCAGGGCGGCGACCTCGTCGCGACGGAGGCCCGCGACCCGCCGTCCGGGGGTGGGAACGATCCCCACGTCCTCGGGCTGGGTGACGGCGCGGCGGGCGCGGAGGTACTCTCCGAGAGAGGTCGATGCATCGTCCACAGGGCGGGCTCCGGTCGTCGAGGGGATGGGGCGTCTGCGACGCTACCCGCGTGCGAGGGAGCGCACATCACCCGCCCCGGGGGCGCACATCCCCTCCCCGCTGTCGCGTGGCCGTTCGTCATCTGTCGGATGCGCCGCACGCCGCGTTCCGCGAGACTGGCGCTGTCACAGTCCACATGGGAAGGATCGGCGCGTATGACGGATCGGGACCCCCGGGGTGCGGTGCAGGCGGTCGCATCGCCCCTCACGGCGAATGCCGTCTTCCTCGTCGTCGACGTCGCCCCCGGCGCAGCCGATCGGGTGCGCGACGTCCTCGCCGATCTCGCCGGATCGATCAAGTCCCTCGCCTTCCCCTACTCCGATTCCGCGCTCACCTGCACGGTCGGGATCGGGAGTGCGATCTGGGACGAGCTCACGGCGCTCCCCCGTCCGGCTCAGTTGCGCCCGTTCACCCCCGTGGTCGGCGCGCACCACACCGCCCCGTCGACCCCCGGAGACCTGCTCTTCCACATCCGGGCCGAGCGTGCCGACGTCTGCTTCGAGTTCGAACGTCGTCTGCTGGAGTCGCTCGGCGACGCCGTCCGCGTCGTCGACGAGACCGTGGGGTTCCGCTCCTTCGACCGGCGCGATCTCCTGGGATTCGTCGACGGGACGGCGAATCCGATCGGTGCCGAACTCGACGCAGCGGTGCTGGTCGGAGACGAGGACCCCGCGCACCGCGGTGGCTCGTACATCGTCACGCAGAAGTACCTTCACCCCCTCGCCGCCTGGCGTGCCCTCCCGACCGAGATGCAGGAGGCGATCATCGGGCGCACGAAGCTCGAGAACGTCGAGCTCGACGATGCACCGTGGGGTCAGCAGTCACACAAGTCCCTGGCGACCATCGTCGACGAACAGGGCGTCGAGCACGACATCCAGCGCGACAACATGCCGTTCGGCCGCCCGGGCCATGATGAATTCGGCACGTACTTCCTCGGATGCTCCCGCGATCTGAGCGTCATCCAGCGGATGCTCGAGCGCATGTTCCTCGGCGATCCGCCCGGACTGCACGACCGCCTCCTCGATTTCTCCACCGCCGTCACCGGCTCCGTGTTCTTCGCCCCGCGACCGGAGGTTCTCGCCGCTCTCGGGGTCGGCTGACCGCCACTCGGAGAGCGACCCCGCGTCCGTTCGACGGCGTGATCGGCTTCGCCGTGCGCATCCGTCATAATCGGATCATGCACGATACATCCGATGGCGGAGCCGTCGGATCCGACCGCGCTCTCCTCGCCGGCTCCCCCGCGGCGCACGCGGCTCCTCTCCGCGGTCGCGACGACGCTCTGACGGACATCCTCGACGTGCTCACCTCCGTGCGCGACGGCGCCGGCGCCGGCGGTCCGGTTCTGGTGCGCGGCATGCCGGGCATCGGTAAGACGCGATTGCTCGCCGAAGTGCTCGCCCGCGCTTCGGTGTCCGACTGGCGCACGCTGGTCATCGCCCCGGACGTCGACGAATCGACCGTGCCTCTCGCGGCCCTCCTCGAGGCGTCGCTGCGCGGATCCTCCCCGCTGCTGACACCCGCCGATCTGCAGCCGGTGCTCTCCGGCGGCGAGCACCGATACTGGGTCACCCGTCTGCTCCTCGACCGTCTCGAGCAGGCCGCGGCCGAGCATCCTCTCCTGATCGTCATCGACGACCTGCAGTGGCTCGACACCGCATCCGTGACCACGCTCATCGCGCTCGTGCGCGGACTCGCCGACCAGCCCGTCGCGTGGCTCATCGCCGCACGCGATGGCGTCCTCCCTTCCGCGCATGCTCGTGCGGCAGCGCACATCGCCGCGGAAGGTCTCGTCATCGAGCTCGCACCGCTCGACTCCTCGGCATCGGCGGAGATCGCCGCCGACATCGCCGGTGGTACCCCCGGTCCTGTGCTGCGTGCGGCACTCGACCAGACGGCCAACGTTCCCCTTCTCGTCGTCGAACTCGTGCGCGGGCTCCGCGAGGAGCACCTCCTGGCCCGACACGCGGGGGCCGTCGACGCGGTGGATGCCGCCGTGCCGGCGAGGTTCGGTGCGGCCGCGCGCGAACGACTCTCCTCGATCTCACCGACCGCCCGGCGATTCGCGCAGGTGGCGAGTCTGTTCGGACGCAGGTTCCGCCTGCGCGATGTGCTCCGCGTGCTGGACCTCTCGGCAGCGGCCGCCGCGCCATCGGTCGACGAGCTTCTCGCGGAGTCGATCCTCGTCGGGGACGGCGCGGCTCTCGCTTTCACCCACGACACCCTGCGGGAAGCGGCCGATGCGTCGATCGCGCCACCCATCCGCCCCGCGCTGCTCCGAGAGGTCGTGCGGGTGCGCCTGTCGTCGGGCGAGCCGGCATCGGCTGTCGCGCCCGCTCTGATCGAGGCCGCGGAGCCCGGCGACGAGGACTCCTTCGTCCTGGTCGCCGAGGCCGCTCGGGACATCTCGGCGACCGACTCCGCGTTCGCCGCCGATCTGGCGGCCGCAGCGATCCGCCTCGCGCTGCACGTCCCGCGACTGGTCGTTCGCGCCGCCGAACTCCTCCCGCTCGTGTGGACCGACGGCCGCCACGACGAGGCGCAGGCGGTCACGACCGCCCTCGCCCCCTATCTCTCCGCCGATCTGCGCGCCCGCGCTCTGCTGGCCGTCGCCCGACGCCAGACCGAGTTCTCGTTCGATCGAGCCATCGCGACCTGCGACGAGGCGCTCGGCATCCGCGGGATCGCACGCAGCACTCGGGCCGAGCTCCTCGCCGTCCGCGCGCTCAACTGCGCGAACCGCGCCGACTTCGCCGGTCTGGAAGAGACGCTCGCCCTCGCGCGGGAGGTCGCCGATCCCGAGACCGATCATCTCGCCCTGGCGACCATCGACGCGACCGATTCGGTCTATCAGTTCAACAGCGGCCACCACGATCGGGCGGTGGAGCTCATCGACGCCGCACTCCGCCGCGCCGAGGAAGCCGGACTCGTCACATCGCGCTGGCTCCCCGAAGGCCTCTGGCCCGCGTTCCTGCACAACTCGATGGGCGATCCCGAGCAGGCCCTGCAGCTGGCCGACCTCGGGCTGTCCGAGGCACGCGCAGCGGGCAGCGCGGTGGCCGAGGCGTTCTGGATGATGGTGCGCACCCGGGTGCTCTACGACGGCGGCCGGATCGACGAGGCCCGTGTGCTGGCCGAGGCCGTGCTCGCGCTGTCCGCCGAGCTGGGGCTGGGAGACTTCGCCAACGCCACGGCAGGGGTCGTGCTCTTCCGCATCTCTCTCCACACCGGCGACGCGCAGATCCGCGCGCAGGCCAAGCCGATCGTCGAGGCACTCGCCACGAGCACGGCCGTGACGAAGGCCGGCCGCTGGCTCCTCGCCGTCGAAGCCATCGACGAGGGGCGACTCGACGATGCGGTCTCCGCCAGCGATCTCGCCCGGGCGGGGCTCGACGCACCCGTGCCTCCCATGACGACCCCGTCGGACTTCTCCGACGACATCGTGCTCGCCGACCTCGCCGTACGCACGAACGACGCCGAGACCATCGCCGCCGTGCTGAAGCGCACGAGTCGTCGCTGCGAGCTCAACCCCGGCAGCGTCTTCTCCCGCGCCGTGCACGATGCCGTGGTCGGACGCACGGGCGCGGACCCCGCCGCACTCGACGCCGCAGCATCCGCCCTGCGCGGACTGTCGCGTCCGTTGGTGCTGGCCCGCGTGCTGGAGCTGCGTCCCCTCGTGGGCGGCGACGAACAGCAGGCACGACGAGCGCTCGACGAAGCGCTGGAGATCTACGAATCCCTCGGAGCCGTGCGCGACGCGAGTCGAGTGCTGCGCGCGCTGCGCACGCGGGGTGTCCGCCGCCGGCCGGCCCGGCGCGGCGCGCCCGAACTGCTCTCGACCCGCGAACGCCAGGTCATCGAGCGCGTGGCGCTCGGGGCCACGACCCAGCAGATCGCCGACGCGCTGTTCATGTCGCCGCACACCGTGGTCTCGCACATCCGACACCTCTACGCGAAGACCGGCGTCAACTCCCGCAGCGCACTGCGCCTCTGGTATGCGAGCGCCAGTGAGGAACGCGAGACCGCCTGACGCCGCGGTGCCCGCTCAGGCGTGCACCTGATGCCAGGTGCAGATCCGCGAGCCGTCGAGGCGGAAGCTCCCGAACCCCAGCACCTCGCACTTCTCGCCCTCCGGGAGGCGCAGGTGCAGCACCTGCTCGGTGAGCACGGTGTCTCCTGCCACCGCGACGGTGACGAGCGCCGTCGACCATTCCGCGAAGCGCGACCTGATCTCCCCGATCATCGCCAGCATCTCCCGACGGCCCGTCACGCCCCGGTTGTGCGAAGGACGGTAGACGACGTCCTCGGTGAGGAACGGCAGCAGTTCGCCCACGTCGCCCTCGTTCAGCACCGCGACGAAATCGCGGACGATGAGCTCTCGCTCCATCTGCTGGATCCCGTCCAGCGCCGCTCGGTGGATATCTTCCACGGCGATACCTCCCTTCCCGTGCCCCTCACGCTAAGAGCACGGGGTGGGCCGGGCATCCGACGTGCGTCGAAAGTCCAAAGGACGGATGCCGGATCGGTGCGTCGCCGGCGTCGGTCACCCGGCGACGGCGGGAGACCGGCGCGCCATGAGGTCGTACGCATCGCGTACGGCATCCGCCGTGGTCTCGACCTCTTCGTAGTAGTGGGTGAACCCTCGCTCGTCGCGGACGACGAGCGAGACGCGGACCATCCCGGTGCGAGCGGGGGCGGCGGACGGCAGGGGGACGACTCCAGTGGGGGACATGGAACTCCTTCGTGATCGTGCGAGCCGGCGGAGTGCACACCGTCCGGCCCCACTAGGAAGACGCCGCGAACGCAGGTTCATTACGCCGACACGCGAGATTTCCTCGGCGATCGGGGTCGCCACCACCGACCTACCGCCCGAGGCCGCACACGTCAACGGCCTCTTCACTGCCATCGCCGAGTCCTAGGCTGAATCACCTCACCGACGAGAGGAGCATCCGATGTCCAATCCCCCACCGATCCCCCCGATCCCGTCGCTCGGAAACGAGTCGGACGATGATCGCGACGGAGTCCCCACGCTCGAGGTCGACGGCGCGGAAGAGGTCGATCCCGATATCGACGGCACGCAGGTCGACAGCGCCGAGGCCGATCGGATCGCCGCAGAGGGCGAGTGAACGAGACGTCCGACGGGCGGGTGCGGACCATCGCATCCGCCCGTTACGGGTGCCGACTCAGTTGGCCAGCAACGGCGGGAGATGAGGAATCTGCACCGGACGAGTGGCCCGGCTCGATCCGTGCATGCGCTCGACGTCGGCGAGCACCTCGAAGGCGTTCGAATAACGCATCGCGAGCGGCAGGTCGCGCACCCACACTACCTCGACCTCGGTCTCGGCGTATTCGTAGACGCACGCGACGATGTGACGCGGGTCGTTCGCAGGGAAGCGCTGGTCGTTGATCACCCATTCGGTCGGGGTGATCCGACGCAGCACGTAGCGCGGTTCTGGATCCTCTGTCATGTCGGCCCTCCAAGACTCTCTCCCCTTAAGAAAGAGTGTGCGCGCCGGTATACCGCCGTGGAAGACCCTTGACAGAATCCATGCAGGATGCCGCGCCGGTACTCAGCTTTCGGAGGCCCCGGCCGACGCGACCTGAGCGCGCCACCACGGCGTCTCGATGAAACCGCGTTTCATGAAGACCAGTTCCATGGCGGCGGTCCATCCGCGCACGCCCTTGAGGTGCGCGATCGTACCCGTGAGGAAGTCGTGCAGCGTTTCGGTGCTCGGCAGGATGATTTCGCAGTAGAGCGAGTTCTCCTCGAGCGCCGCCGCGAGGAAACGCACCGATACGTGCTGCGACAGGGTCTGGGCGACGGAGGCGAGCCGCGACGGCTCGACGCGCAGCATCAGCAGCGTCTCCGCGCTCATCCCGAGTGCCGATGCCGGCACCATCGTCACCGTCGTCAGGCACCCCGCGCTCCGCATGCGTTCATACCGCCGCCGCACGCTGCTCTCGTTCATCTCGAGCTTCGCGGCGATCGACAGGAACGATGCTCGTCCGTTCTCGCTGAGCTCGCGCACGATCGCGTGATCCGCGTCGTCGAAGTGGGAGGGATCGCACGTGTTGGGCGCCGGCATGTACGACTGCGGATCGCTCGCGGCCTCCGCGTGGGAATCGTAGAGTTGGCGTCCCCAATCGAAACTCACCTTGTAGGTGTGGACCACGAGGTCGCTGCGCCACCGCTCGACACCCGGAATGCCCTGCAGATCGGTGAGCACATGGGCGTAGGTCGCCGAATCCCCCGGGATGACCACCTCGGCGAAGACGTCGAACTTGCCGGTCACCAGCGTCACGAAGCGCACGTACGGCGATCCGATGAGCGCTTCCGCCACGCCCAACTGCGAGCCCGGCGTGCAGTTGATGCGCACGAAGAACGTCTCGACGTGCCCCTCGCTGCCCAGAGTCGGCACGATCCCGACTCGCACCACTCCCTCGGCGAGGAGCTGCTGCCCGCGGCGGGTCACCGTCGAGACGGATGCCCCGGCGAACTCCGCGATCGAGGTCCAGCTCGCGCGGCCATCCTGCTGCAGTGCGACGACGATGCGCCGGTCGAGGTCGCTGACCTCGCGTCCCGTGTGCGCGGCACTCATACCGTCGGCGGGTACACCCGGTGCAGGAAGGTGCGCACTGCGTCGGTCCACGCCTCTGCCTCCTCGATCTGGGGCGAATGCCCGGATTTCTCGAACACCACCATCTCGGAGTCCGGGATGAGATCGGCGATCACCTGGCTACACGATACTGGCGTGATCCAATCCGTCCGCCCCACGGTGATGAGTGTTGGGACGGAGATCTCGTGCAGACGGGGTTTGAGGTCGTAGTTCGGGAGGTTCACCGAGAACGCGTAGTTGTGGGCCCGATAGCGGTACGGCGTCGCCTGCACCTTCCGCTCGGTCGCCTCGGGATCGTAGACGAAGTCGTACAACGGAAGGATCTCGCGCCAGCAGTCCTTCAGGTCCTCGTCGTCGTGCACCTGACCGACGTCGATGCGGTCGAACTTCTCCATGTCGATGGTGACGCGATCAGAGGCGAGCGCGTTCTCGCGGGCCAGGTGCGCGTTCGAGTTGTCAGGAGAGGTGTCGCGCAGCACCACGGCTGCGACGCGGTCGGGGTAGCGCAGCGCGTACTCCATGGCCATGAATCCGCCGTAGGATCCCCCGGCCATCACGATCCGCTCGGCGCCGATCCACTCGCGCAGGCCGTCGATGTCGGCGGCCCATTGTTCGTGGCTGTAGGTGCCCTCTCCCTCGCTCACGCCGCTGCCCCGCGCGTCGAAGACGACGACGCGGTACTCGTCGGCGAGGCGTCCGAAGCTCGCGCGCGGCTCTGCCCGAGAGCCGAGACCCGGCGCGCCGTGATGAGTGATGATCACCGGAGCCCCCTCCGGACCGAGCACCTCCACCGCGAGATGGTTGCCGTTGATCTCGACCCACTGGTGGTCGCTGGTGGCGGCGGCGAACTCCGGGGAGACCTCGGGGGTCGGTGTCATGTCGTCCTCTTTCTGGGTCGGTGGCGCTCAGAGAGCGATCGTGCAGTCGTCGAGATTGCGGGGGAAGGTGGTCAACGCCTCGGCACCATCTGGGGTCACGAGCATGCTGTCGCTGATGCGGTATCCCGCGTGCCCGGGTACGTAGATGCCCGGCTCGTTGGAGACGACCATTCCGGCGGCGAGCAGCGTTGCATCGCCGTCCTCCAGCCAGGGCGCCTCGTGCATGCCGAGTCCGATTCCGTGTCCCTGCCGATGACGGATGTAGTCCCCGAGGCCCGCTTCGCGGATGACCTCGAGGCACAGACGGTTCGCCTCACGGCACTCGCGTCCGGCGCGGATCGTCTCTCGCCCGAGGGCCTGTGCGTCACGGATCGTGTCGTGGTACCGGCGCTGATCCGCCGTGGGCTCGCCGAGCACGAAGGTGCGCTCCCCCTCGATGAAGCGCCCACCCACGGCGCAACCGAGCGACAGCATGAACGTGTCGCCCGCTTTCAGCCGGTTGACGGAGGGAAGGCCGTGCGGGAACGCGGAGTTCGCACCCGAGTAGACGAGCCCGCCCGCGAGCAGCGACGCGACGACCACGTTGCGATGTTCGGCGTACATGATCCCGGTCCCCGTCGCGGTGACATGACGTTCGAGCTCCGCCTCGGTCGGGAGGTCTCCCCCGGCGGAGATGGCATCGGTCACGAGGCGCACGCCCGCGTCGAGCATGCGATCCGTGACGCGCGCGGCCTCCCGATGCAACGCGATCTCCTCCGGGAACTTCACGTAGCGGGCGCGGCCGATGAGATCGGAGGCGACGAAGTCGGCAGCTTTCATCGCCGCGCGTGCCGCGGCGAGCCGCTGGAACGTCATCGACGAACTGAAGCCGACGCGCCCCCATGGCCGCACCGCGCTCGCGAGCACGGCAAAGGGCGACGTCACTCCGGGATACTCGAAGAAGGCGACGAGTTCCGCCCTGGCCGTCTGCGATTCCGCGTACTCGCGCTCGAGCTCGGGCAGGAGCATGACCACCCTCCCGCTCGACTCCAGCCAGATCGCCACGGGCCGCTCCGAGGGATGGTGGAAGAATCCGGTGAGGTAGGCGATGTCCTCGGGGTGGTCGGTGAGGAAGGCATCGAACCCTTCCTCCGCCATCATCGCTCTCACCCGCTCCTGGGCCCGATCGAAGAACTCGGGAGCGAGACGCTGATCGAGATCGGTCATGCGGTTCTCCTTCTCAACGGGCGAGGTGGCGCGGGTTTCGCGCGTCGTTGTACGCGATCGACAACAGCGTGGCGGACAACACCAGGATGAGGATGGCGATCGAGGGGAAGAGTGTGAGCCACCAAGCGCTCACCATTGCCCCGGCCTGCTGGGCCTCATAGAGGATGCGCCCCCACGACCAGGTGGTCGGATCGCCGAGGCCGAGGAACGCGAGGCCCGCGGCCGAGAGCACCGCTCGGGATGCCGTGACCACGACCGAGACCACGACGACCGGGGTCACGGCGGGTAGGACATGCCGCGAGATGATCCACAACGGGGACGTGGTCATCAGACGCGAGGCATCGACGTAGGGCAGGCCGACGACGGTGAGGGCCTGCGACCGGACGAGACGGGTCACCTCCGGCCAGGAGAAGGCGGCGACGACGAGGATGATCGTCGTCGTGCTCGGCCCCGCGAGGGCGGCGATGAGGATCATCAGCGGCAGCACGGGCAGCGAGAGCGTCATGTCGACGATCACGCTGATGAAGCCGTCGAGACGACGGAAGTAGGCTCCGATGACGGCGATGATCGTGCCGAAGACGATCGCGATGACGGATGCCGCCACCGCGACGAGCACGCTCTGCTGCGTTCCCCAGATGACCTCGGAGAACACGTCGCGCCCCAGGGCATCGGTACCGAACCAGTGCTCGCCTCCTGGCGGCCTGAGCACATCGGGGCCGTAACTGGCCGGATAGGGCGCGATCAGCGGGGCAGCGAGTGCGACGATCACGAGGAGGATCAGCAGGCCCAGGGAGATCATCCCGAGCGGATCGCGCCGGAACGCCCGCCACGTGTGGGCGCTCGCTCGCTCGCTTCCGACGGCTGCGGGTTCGGTGGGGTGGAGATTCTCGGTGGAGGGCAGCGGAGCGGTCATGAGGTCTTCACTCTCGGGTCCAGGTAGCCGTAGATGATGTCGGTGACGGTGTTGGCGACGACCACCGTGACCGCGAGCATGAGGAAGGCGCCCTGCAGCACAGGGAAGTCCAGTTGCGTGACGGCCTCGTAGATCCCGCGACCGATTCCCGGATACGCGAACACCGTTTCGGTGAGCACCGCCCCGCCGACCAGGAACCCGAGCTGCAGGCCGATGAGGGTCGTCGTGGGCAGCAGCGCGTTGCGGAGCGCGTGCTTCCAAAGGATGCGGCGACCGCGGAGACCGTTCGCCTTCGCGAGCAGGATATAGTCCTCGCCCAGCGTCTCGATGAGCGTGGATCGCATCGTGAGCACGTACGACCCCACCTGGATGAGCATGAGCGAGACCGCCGGGAGCACGAGGTGCTGTGCGACGCTCAGATACCACTCGAAGCCATAGGTGTTGTTCGTGTAAGCACCGCCGATCGGGAACCATCCGAGGTTCAAACCGAAGACGAAGAGCAGCAGGATGGCCACGCTGGGCACGAAGAGGGACTGACCGGTGACGCCGATGATCTGCACGGCCCGATCGATGAAGCGTCCCTTGTGCGACGCCGCGGCGACGCCGAGCGGGATGCCGATCACGATCGTGAGAGCCAGCGCCGTGAGGGTCAGCAGCAGTGTCCACGGCAACCGCTGGAGGAGCACGTCGAGGACGGGGATGGACTGGGTGAACGAGATGCTTAGGTTGCCCTGCACCAGCTGCCACATGTACAGCCCGTACTGCACGATGAGGGGCTGGTCGAGGCCATACTGCTCGAGGATGGTCGCCCGGATGGCATCCGTCATGTTCGGGCTCGCCAGCGCGAGCGCCGGATCGCCGGGGAGCAGACGGAGCAGAAGGAACGTCACGGTCACGGCGAACCAGATCGTGAGCAGACCTCTACCTGCGCGACGGAGAATGAACGATGCTCGGGACACCCGGGCGACCTTCCTCGAGATTTCTTCGGTGGTTACTCGACCGGGTGCGCGCTCGCGAGCGAGAGCGGGTTCACGATCGAGAGCAGCTCGCTCGGCTTCGAGATGAAGCCGGCCCATTCGTCGCTGGCTGCGAAGAACAGGTTCTGCGTGTACATGATGTTGTCGTAGACCTGCTCGTGCACGATCTTGTTCGCCTCGCGCATGATCGAGATCTTCTCGTCCTCATCGAACGTGATCATGCCCTCCTCGATCAGTGCGTTCAGCTCGGGGTCGTCGACGTGGGTGTAGTTGATCGCTCCACCCGGGAGGTACGACAGCGCGAAGTTCGTCACCGGGTCGTCCATGATGGCGAAGTTGCCGGCGTAGATGTCGTAGTCGCCCTCGCTGGTCATCGAGAGGTAGGTGTTGCGCTCGGTGCCCTGCAGCTCGATCGTGATGCCCGCCTCGGCCGCACTGTCCTTGACCATCTGCGCCCACTGGCTGGTCACGCTGTCCTGCAGCGAGTAGATCAGTCGGAACGAGATCGGGAACATCCCGTCGGCGCCGGCGGTGTAGCCGGCCTCCTCCATGAGCGAGCGCGACTCCTCGGGGTCGAACTCGTATTCGGTGATCGAGTCGTCGTAGTACTTCGCGAGCACAGGCATCAGTGCGCTGGAGCCCGTCGAGACGGCCTGCCCCTGCAGCACGACGGTGCGGATGGCGTCGTAGTCGACGGCCTGAGCGAGCGCCTGGCGGACGAGCACGTTCGCGAGGTCTGGCTTCTCCATGTTGTACACCAGGTGCGCGTAGCCGAGGCCGGGTGCCTCGATGACCTGGATGCCGTCGGTGCTGCCGAGCTGCTCGACTTGTGCCGGCGGAAGGGCATTGGCGATCACGTCGATCTCGCCGCTCTGCAGGGCGAGGATCTCGGTGTTCACGTCGGGGTAGACGCGGTAGACGACCTCGGCCGGTCCCGGCACTCCGCCGTCGATCAGCGGGTAGTCCTCCACGCGCTCGAGCGTGTAGTGCTGCCCCACCTGGAAGTCGCTGAGGATGAACGGGCCCATGCCCACCCAACCGCCGTCGCTGCCGTCGTTGGCGAACTCAGCGATGGAGCCCTGGGGCTCGAACACGTGCTGCGGCACGACGACGCCCCAGAATCCGATCTCGTCGATGATCGACGAATCCGGCTGCGTGAGCGTGAGCTCTACGCGGGTGTCCGAGACCGCGGTGGCGGTGTCGAGGTTGCCGAGTTGACCGTAGAAGGTGCCTGGTGCCTGATCGCGCTTGACCGCGTTCAGCGTCCACGCCACGTCTTCCGCGGTCAACGGCTCGCCGTCGCTCCAGGTCAGGTCGTCACGGATCTCGTAGAACCCGGTGGTGTCGTCGACGTAGCCCCAGTCGGTCGCCACATGGGCTTCCTTGGTGCCGTCGTCGCTGATGCTCAGCAGGTGCGGATACATCAGGTTGGTGATCCACGAGTCCGTGCGGCTGTTGCCGAGCACCGGGTTGAAGTTGACGACGTCGGTCGTCGTCCCGATGCTGAGCGTCTCATCGCTCGGACCCGTGGTGCCGGACGATTCCCCGGGCTCGGGTGCCGTAGGGGCGCAGGCGACGAGACCGACGGCGAGAGCCGCCGCCGCGCCGAGTGCGAGGTACTTGCTGTGATTCATCAGACCCAAACCTCCTCGAGTACGCGCATGGTGTTGCCACCGACGACGGCGCGGATCTCGTCGTCGGAGTAGTCGTGCTTCACGAGCCAGCCGATGATGTTGTAGAAGGCCTCGGCGGGGTTCTCGATGCCGTCGACGTAGGGCTGCTTCTCGTACTCGACATTGGCGTGCGCCTGGCCGAGCGACAGGTTCGACGAGAAGGCATCGTGCAGACCCACGTGGTCACCGAACAGGGTGTCGGGACCGAAGCTGACGTGCTCGAGACCCACCAGGTCGACGCAGTACTGGAAGTGGTCCATGACCGACTCCAGGGAGTGCTTCGGATGCTGGGGCGAGATGGTCGTGTGCGGCGCCGCTTCGATGCCGATCACTCCCCCGCGCTTGGCGCATTCGATGATCGTCTCGTCGGTCTTCATCCGGTTGGTCGGCCACAGTCCACGGGCACCGGCATGCGTGATGAACACGGGCACCTTCGAGTGCTTGACGACGTCGAGGCAGGTCTGGTCTCCCGAGTGGGAGATGTCGATCGCGATCCCGAGCTTGTTCATCCGCTCGACCGCGCGCTCGCCGAAGTAGGTGAGTCCACCGTCGCCGCGCTCCTTCAGACCGCCTCCGAGCATGTTCGCCTCGGAATAGGCGATGCCCATCTGGCGCACGCCGAAGCCGTACAGCACGTCGAGACGGTCGACCTCGTTCTCGATCATCGTCGCTGCTTCGAGCGCGAAGATGTGGGCCACACGACCGGTTTCGGCGGCGTGGCGGATGTCCTTGATCGACTCCGCCTTGATGACGAAGTCCTGGTGTGCGAGGTCGGCCATCCGAACCCCCAGATCGAACAGCACGTCCTGATACTTCCAGCCGGCATCGCTCGAGATGCAGCACGTGCCGTCCATGCCGTTGTCGAAGACGGCCGTGAGTCCGGAGCGCGCGAGTCCCTGATATCCGGTGGGTTCGCGACCCTGGCGGATGTGGTCGCGCAGCTCACCCATGTCCTCGGGGAAGACCTGGACGTGCTCGTGCAGTGAGATCACGGTCTCCTCGCGCAGCAGGCGTTCGGTGCGCTCCTTCTGAGCCGTGTTGAGGTCGAGGCCCTCGTAGGCGGGGACTCGGCCGATCTGCTTGGCGTAGCGGAACTCACGATAGTCCTTGCCCGCTTCGAGGTACTCGTAGGCGGTGTAACCGGTGTAACGGTCGGCTGGTTCGAGCACGGATGCGCTCCTTCGATTCGGTGGTGCGGGGAAGCCTCTCCCGCTCGACGAAGGGGAGATTTCCTCGAATCTCGATGATTTCGGCACAAATGTCAAGGCTGATGAACATTTTCGGCTTAGATGTTTCCTGTTCGAAACATTTCAGAGCAGATTCCTGGCATGATGGCCTCATGCACACCACGCCCGCAGCAGAGCACGACATCGTCCTCGACGTTCGAGGCCTCACCATCACCCTGTCGTCCGATGGACGTCGCAATCGCGTCGTCGACGGTGTCGACCTCACCGTGCGACGCGGCGAGGTCTTCGCACTGCTCGGCGAATCCGGGTCCGGCAAGTCGATGACCGCGCGGGCCATCATGGGTCTGATCGATAAGGGCGACGTGGCAGCTGACGGCCTGACCCTGAACGGCGTCGATCTGCTCGCGCTCTCCGACGAGGAGCATCGACGACTGCGAGGGGTGCAGGTGAGCCTGGTCATGCAAGATGCCCTGTCGGCACTGAACCCCGTGCTCAGCATCGGCGACCAGATCATCGACCTCATTCGAGCGCACCGCTCGGCGAGCCGCCGCACGGCGGAGAAGCGCGCGGTGCAGCTGCTGACGCTGGTCGGTATTCCCACGCCGGAGAAGCGGGTCCACGACTATCCCCATCAGTTCTCGGGCGGACAACGGCAGCGGATCCTCATCGCGATGGCGATCGCCCTCGAACCCGATCTCATCATCGCGGACGAGCCGACCACCGCGCTCGATGTGACGGTCCAGGCGCAGATCCTCGATCTGCTCCTCTCGCTCCGCGATCGCCTCGGCATGGGGATCCTGCTCATCACCCACGACCTCGGCGTGGTGATGGAAGTCGCCGACCAGGTCGCGGTGATGCGCTCGGGTCGGATCGTCGAGGCGGGCAGCGCCGACACGGTGCTCACCGCGCCCCAGCACCCGTACACGCTGCAACTTCTGCACTCCATGCCACGCGACGTCAGCGCCGCCATCGATGACTCCGAGGCCGCGCCCATCCTCGAGGGCACCGGACTCGAGCGCACGTTCCGCTCGGGCAGCGGGCGCCGAGCGCACCGAGTCGCCGCGGTTGCCGGCGTCGACCTCCACTTGCGAAAAGGAGAGATCCTCGCGATCGTGGGCGAGTCGGGCAGCGGGAAGTCGACTCTCGCGCGCATGCTCGTCGGGCTCGATTCACCTGACGCCGGCACCCTCACCTATCGAGATCAGGACGTGACGCGCGGGCGCCTCCGCGACCGCAAGATCCTGCGTCGCGGCGTCCAGATGGTGTTCCAAGATCCGTACATGTCGCTGAATCCGCGCATGACGGTGCAGCAGATCATCGCCGAGCCCCTCGCCGCGACGCGCACGGGAAGCGCGATCAGCCGACGCGAGCGCGTCGCCGAACTCCTGGAGCTCGTTGGTCTCACGCCGGAGATGGGATCACGCTTCCCCCACCAGTTCTCCGGTGGTCAACGGCAGCGCATCGGGATCGCCCGCGCGCTCGCGCTCGATCCCGACGTCCTCGTCTGCGATGAACCGGTATCCGCGCTGGACGTCTCCATCCGCGCGCAGATCATCGACCTTCTCTGCGATCTGCGGCAACGCCTGGGCATGTCGATCGTCTTCATCGCGCACGATCTGTCGCTCGTCCGCCACATCGCCGATCGTGTCGCGGTGATGTACCTCGGTCACATGGTCGAGATCGGTGACACCGATCAGGTGTACCGCGAACCGTCCCACGCCTACACGCGGTCACTGCTGTCAGCCATCCCCCCTCAGACGCGGGCCGAAAGAGGCATGCTGCAGCGACGGACCCCGCTCAGCGCCTGAGGCGCACGGGGCCCGTATCCGAGGTCACTCCCCCGCGACGGGCTCCGGGAGGTCGATCGGCACGACGGGGCAGTCCTTCCACAGGCGCTCGAGCCCGTAGTACACGCGCTCCTCCTGGTGGAAGACGTGAACGATCAGGTCGCCGAAGTCCATGAGGACCCAGCGCGACTCGGCGCGACCCTCGCGCCGGACACGCTTGTGGCCCTCCGCGATGAGACGGTCCTCGATCTCGTCGGCGATCGCGGCGACGTTGCGCTCGCTGTTTCCCGTGACGAGCAGGAAGATGTCGACGAGCGGAAGCGGCTCCGAGACGTTGAGCGCGACGAGGTCTTCACCGCCCTTCGAGACGGCGGCTGCGGCAGCGATCTGCAGCATGGCTTCAGCGGTTTCAGGTGATTGCATCAGAACACATTCGTGGTGAAGGCGACGACGAGGACCACGCCCAGTGCGAGGGCGAGACCACCCGCAACGATCGCAAGGATGAGCATGAGTTTGTTGCCCTTTTCGGGGGCGGGCGGTCGGATGACCTCGCCGGCGGGCTTGATGGTGCTGACCGCCGAGCTGGCGGCGATCGGCGTGGGAGAAGAGGCGGGCGGCAGTTCGCCGTCGATGAGGACGGCATCGACGTCCTTGCCGTCGGCGACGCCGTGGGCGTGACCCTGGGAGCCGATGCCGCGCGGAAGTTCGTAGGAACCGGTGACGAGGATTTCGCCGGTCGATGCGACCGGTCCCGAGAGCGATCCCTCGCCCGGCGAGGGCGTGAAGATCAGCGCGCTGGGAGACGTGTGCTGAGAGCCGCTCGAATCGCCGACCGTGAGCAGCTCGTCGAACGACGGTGCGAACGGCTTCTGCGTCTTGTCGATCACGGACGCCCCGAACGCCGGGTTCACGGTGGGGCGCTCATCGGGAGCGATGACCTCGTCGTCGTCTCCGACATCGGCGAGCACGTCATCGGTGTCCGAGAGGGCGGGTTCCTGGTCGAGGCCCAGAACGGCATCGACGTCGTCGACGTCCTCCTGCGGCTCCTCGGCTGCCGCGTCGAGAGGCATCTCACCCACGGATGCGCTCGCGCCGGCGGCGCTCACGGGCGTGATCGCGACCTCCGCGTCGTCTTCATCGATGTCGTCGTCGGTCGAGACGGCCGGTGCGGCCGGTGCCGAGAACTCCGGCACAGCGGAGACGATCGGCGTCTGATCGGCCGGGGGCTGCTCCTGCGGCTCCGGCTCCTGTGCCGGCGGCTCCACCGGAGCGAGCGGCGTGGCGTCTTCGGGTTCGACGACGGGAACGGATGCCGTGCGCACGCGCTCCTGGTCACGCGCCTGGCGGCGGGTGAGTGGGGCGGCCGCGGATGCGGGAGCGGCTGCTTCTTCGGCGACGGGAGCGGGCTTCGCCGCAATGGGAGCCTCGGCGACGGGCGCGGGCTTCTGCTCAGCAGGCTTCTGCGCGGCGGGCCTCTGCGCGGCAGGCTTCTGCGCGGCGGGCTTCTCGACGGCGGGCTTCTCGACGACGGCGTCGGGCTCCCGCGTCTGCGCGGGCGCGGCAGCCGCCTCCTCGTCGGTGATGACGGGCGTCGATCCGGTCAGTCGGATCTCACGCAACTGCTTGCGTGTCAGCGGACCCTGGCCGTGCTGATCCGATGTAGTCATGACTTGCTCCGATACAGATGATGCTTCGCGATGTACTGGACGACCCCGTCGGGAACGAGATACCAGACCGGCTGGTCGTCCCGGACCCGCTCTCGGCAGGCGGTCGACGAGATCGACAGGGCCGGCACCTCCAGCTGGCTGACGTTGTCGCTCGGGAGGCCATCCGTGCTCAGGACGTGTCCTGGCCGGGAGACCGCGACGAAGTGGGCCAACTCCCACAACTCATCATGGTCCCTCCAACTGAGAATTTGCGCCACGGCATCCGCTCCCGAGATGAAGAAGAGCTCCGCATCCGGTCGGTCCCGTTTCAGATCCCGCAGGGTGTCGATCGTGTACGTCGGCCCTTCGCGATCGACGTCGACGCGGCTGACGGTGAACTGCGGGTTCGATGCCGTCGCGATCACGGTCATCAGGTAGCGGTGCTCACTCGGGGTGACGTCCGACTTCTGCCAGGGGCGCCCGGTCGGGACGAAGACCACTTCGTCGAGATCGAAGGAGTGCGCGACCTCACTGGCGGCGACGAGGTGACCGTGGTGGATCGGGTCGAACGTTCCACCCATCACACCGATGCGCGGAGCGCGCGAGGTCACGGTCTTCATAGTTCCTTAGTGGCCGTGCCCTGCCCCGTGGCCGTCCTTGCCGTGCTTCGCAGCCCAGGCCTCGGCCTTGGCCGAGTGACGGTTGGCGACGTTGCGGTACGACAGCGTCACGAGACCGAGGAAGGCGAAGATGATCGCGGCGATCACACCGAAGATCACGGTCTCGAGGGCAACGTTGCCGTGGTGCTCGGTTTCCGCAGCGGCCATCGCGACCTGTGCGATGAGGTTCATCGTTTCTCCGTTTCGTGACCTGAGTCAGTGCAGCGCCATCCAGTCTATCCCTCAGCCGCGCGTCTGCCCCGACCCACGCGCCAGCCATTTCGTGCTCGTGAGCTCGGCGAGACCCATCGGGCCCCGCGCATGCAGCTTCTGCGTCGAGATACCCACCTCTGCCCCGAAGCCGAACTCGCCGCCGTCGGTGAAGCGGGTCGAGGTGTTGACCATGACGACCGCGGAATCGACCTCGGCGAGGAAACGCTCGGCGTTGCGGGTGTCGGTCGTGATGATCGACTCGGTGTGACCCGTGCTGTAGCGGCGGATGTGCGCGAGGGCCTCGTCGAGGTCGTCGACCACCTTGATCGCGATGTCCAGGCTGAGGTACTCGGTCGCCCAGTCCTCCTCCGTGGCCGGGATGACGTTCGACACGAGCCCGGCGACCATGTCGTCGCCGTGGATCGCCACGCCCTCGCTCTGCAGCGCACTGGCCACGAGGGGCACCAGACGCGGTGCCGCCTGGCGATGCACGAGAACGGTCTCGACCGCGTTGCACACGCTCGGCCTCTGCACCTTCGCGTTGACGACGATGTCGCGGGCCCAGTCGTCCGGCGCCGACTCGTCGAGAACGATGTGCACGTTCCCGGCCCCCGTCTCGATGACCGGAACGGTCGATTCCGTGACGACGGTCTCGATCAGCCCTGCGCTCCCGCGCGGAACGAGCACGTCGATGTAGCCGCGTCCGTGCATGAGCGCCGTGGCTCCGTCCCGACCGAAGTCGTCGACGGTCTGGATCGCCTCGGCGGTGACGCCGGATCGCACCAGCGCCTCCCGCATGACCTCGACGAGAACGGTGTTCGACTCACGCGCGGCGCTGCCGCCCCGGAGAACGGCCGCGTTTCCCGAACGCAGTGCGAGAGCGGCGATGTCGACCGTGACGTTCGGCCGCGCTTCGTAGATCGCGCCGACCACGCCGAAGGGCACTCGGATCTGCTCGAGCGCGACACCGTTCGGCATCCGATGCCCGCCCACCACGCGACCCACCGGGTCCGGGAGCGCGGCGACCTGGCGAACGGCGGCGGCGAGAGCCGCGACGCGCTTGTCGTCGAGGCGCAGACGGTCGATCAGCGAGTCGCCGATCCCGTTCTCGTTTCCGCGCGAGATGTCGAGCTCGTTGGCGGCGATGATGCGCTCGGCGTCACGCTCGAGTCCGAGGGCGATCTCCTCGAGAACGCGCTCCTTGTCGCCACTGGTCAGAGCGGCCGTCGCGCGCGACGCCTCCTTCGCGCGCTCGAGGCGCACCTGCGGGGTCTGATCGGTCATCCGCCCAGTCTAGGGCGCACCGATCCCGCTCAGACGGCGGGCTCGAACCAGGTGCCGACCTCGGCGCCCGAGAGCGCCCGATCCACCAGATCGGCACTCGTCACCAGCACGCCGATCCCCGACGCGGCCGCGAGCCGGGCGGCGGAGACCTTGGTGGCCGCTCCCCCGGTGCCGACGCTGTTCACGACCGTCGCCCCGAACTCGAGTCCGCTCAGATCGGCATCCGCGGCGATCACGTCGATCGGCTCGGCGCCGGGATCGGAGGGCGGGCGCGTGTAGAGCGACTCGATGTCGCTGAGCAGCACGAGAGCGTCGGCTTCGATCAGCTGAGCGACGAGGGCTCCCAGGCGGTCGTTGTCGCCGAAACGGATCTCCTGGGTCGCCACCGTGTCGTTCTCGTTGACGATCGGGAGCACGCGCAGCCCGAGAAGGCGCTCCATCGCGCGACGGGCGTTGCTGCGCGAGGTGGGGTTCTCGAGATCACCGGTCGTCAGCAGCACCTGGCCCGCGACGATGTCGAACGGACGCAGCGCCTCCTGGTACCGATAGACGAGGATGTTCTGACCGACGGCCGCGGCCGCCTGCTGGGTCGCGAGATCGGTGGGGCGGGCGTCGAGACGCAGGAACGGGATGCCGGACGCGATCGCACCGGACGAGACGAGGACGACCTCGGTGCCCCGCCCGTGCGCGGCCGCGAGGGCCTCGACGAGAACGGGGATGCGCCAGGACGCCTCACCGCTGATCGACGACGATCCGACCTTGACGACGATGCGCGCAGCCGTGGCGAGGTCTGCACGCGAGCGTGCGGTCACTCGCCCTCTTCGCGATAGGCGGCGAGGCGCTGGGCCTCGACCTCCGCGCGCGCCGCGGCCTTGGCATCCATTCGCTCGTAGTAGTTCTCACGACGCTCCGACGTCGTGCGTCGCGCATTCGGCGCGAGACGCGGGTCGGTCCCTCGCGGGGCCGTCATGAGTTCGGCGGCCGAGGTCATCGTCGGCTCCCAGTCGAAGACGATACTGTCGCCCTCGCCGATGACGACGGTCGATCCCTGCACCGCGCCGAGGCGGAAGAGCTCGTCCTCGACGCCCAGCTTCTCGAGCCGGTCCGCGAGGTAACCGACGGCCTCCTCGTTCTGGAAGTCGGTCTGCTGCACCCACCGCACGGGCTTCTCGCCGATGATGCGGTAGACGTTGCCGTAGGTGCCGCCCTCGACCCGGATCGTGAACTCCTTCTTGGAGCCGCGCGGACGGATGACGACGCGCTCACGGGGCACCTCGACAGCGGCCTGCTCGGCGCGCACCTTCTCGACGAGCTCACCGAGAGCGAAGGTCAGCGGACGCAGACCCTCGTGCGAGACGGTGGAGATCTCGAAGACGCGGAATCCGCGCTCCTCGAGATCGGGGCGGACGAGCTCGGCGAGATCACGCGCCTCGGGCACGTCGATCTTGTTCAGGGCGACGAACTGCGGGCGCTCCAGCAGAGGGGTCTGCCCCTCGGGCACCTCGTAGGCGGCCAGTTCGGCGAGGATGACGTCGAGATCGGAGAGCGGGTCGCGCCCCGGCTCGAGCGTGGCGCAATCGAGCACGTGCAGCAGCGCGGAGCAGCGCTCGACGTGGCGCAGGAACTCCAGCCCGAGACCGCGCCCCTCGCTGGCACCCTCGATCAACCCGGGCACATCGGCGACGGTGTAGCGCGCGTCGCCGGCCTGCACGACACCGAGATTCGGGTGCAGCGTCGTGAACGGGTAGTCCGCGATCTTCGGCCGTGCGGCCGAGATCGCGCCGATCAGGCTCGACTTGCCGGCCGAGGGGTATCCCACGAGTGCCACGTCGGCGACGGTCTTGAGCTCGAGGACGACATCGCCCTCGTACCCCGGCGTACCCAGCAGCGCGAAGCCCGGAGCCTTGCGCTTGGGCGACGAGAGAGCAGCGTTGCCCAGGCCGCCCAGGCCGCCCTTCGCCACCACGAAACGCTCGCCCGGGATGATCATGTCGATCAGCACGTCGCCGTCGGTGTTCTTCACGACGGTTCCGACGGGCACCGGAAGCTCGAGGTCCTCCCCCATGAACCCGGCACGGTGATCGCCCATGCCGAATCCGCCGTTGGGCGACGAGCGGTGCGGAGAGTGGTGGTACGAGAGCAGCGTGCCGGTCTGCGGGTCGGCGACGAGGACGATGTCGCCGCCGTCTCCGCCGTTGCCGCCGTCCGGGCCACCGAGAGGCTTGAACTTCTCGCGGTGCACCGAGACACAGCCGTTGCCGCCCTTACCCGCGCGCAGGTGCAGCGTCACGGTATCGACGAACGTGACCATGTGTCGGTCTCCTCAGGTGGTAGCTGTTGCCCATCGGAATCGGTGGGCAGATACACGGACGGGGCGAGCCGAAGCCCGCCCCGAACCGGATGTCTGTTGCTGTGCGGCGATTACTCGCCTGCAGCGACGATGTTGACGACCTTGCGGCCGCCCTTCGCGCCGAACTGCACCGCACCGGCGGACAGCGCGAACAGCGTGTCGTCGCCGCCACGGCCGACGTTCACGCCGGGGTGGAAGTGGGTGCCGCGCTGACGGACGATGATCTCGCCGGCGTTGACCTGCTGGCCGCCGAAGCGCTTGACGCCGAGGCGCTGAGCGTTGGAATCACGACCGTTACGGGTGGAGCTTGCGCCCTTTTTGTGTGCCATGTCCTGGTCTCCTCGGTCTTACTTGATGCCGGTGATCTTGACGCGCGTGAGCTCCTGACGGTGGCCCTGGCGCTTCTTGTAGCCGGTCTTGTTCTTGTACTTCTGGATGATGATCTTCGGGCCGCGGAGGTTGCCGATGACCTCGGCGGTGACCTTGACCTTGGCCAGCTTGTCGGCGTCGGTGGTCACCGTAGCGCCGTCGACGAGCAGCACAGCGGCAAGCTCGATCTTCTCGCCCTGGGCAGCCTGCACACGGTCGAGCTGAACGATCGTGCCGACCTCGACCTTCTCCTGCCGCCCACCGGCGCGCACTACTGCGTAAACCACTTCATACCTGTTTCGTTGGGGAGCTCGCGGCTCCGAGAATCTCACGGGAAGACTGTTGCTTGCATGCGCCGCGGGGCGACGGGTGCGAATGCAAGACTCTCCGCTTCGACCGACGAGGACGACGCGGCATACGCACCAAGGGACTACTTTACCGGATGCCGGAGCCACTCGCAAAGTGAGCCGAGGGGTGTGTCCGGTCATAGGCTTGCGGGATGACCGTTCTCGTCGACGACCCGCTCTGGCCCGCGCACGGACGCCTGTGGGCGCACCTCGTCAGCGACGAGAGCCTCGACGAGCTGCACGCGTTCGCGCTCAGCCACGATCTCCCCCCGCGCGCCTTCGATCTGGACCACTACGACGTGCCGGAGGAGAGCATCCCCCGGCTCGTCGCCGGCGGCGCCCAGCACGTCGGCGGCAAGGAGCTCGTCCGGCGCCTGATCGCCTCAGGCCTCAGGATCCCCGCTCGCGACCGGCGCTGACGCCTCGCCGTTCACCGATACGGGGGTTCCGGTGAGCGCCGCGGTGCTGACCCGACGGCGTCCACGACCCTGTCCCGGTGCCTTCGGCTCCGGGAGGGCGTCGAGCACCGAGTCGAGCAGCTGCTCGGCCTGGCTGCGCGGCGCGGGCTTGCGATCCGCCCCACGCTTCTTGCGGGGCTTCTTCGCGCGCTCCGGCGCCTCGACCGGCGCCTCGTCGACGACGACCGCGTCGCCGGCACCCTCGGCGGGAGCCTTCGTGGATGCCGCGATCTGCGCGAGGGCCGACTTCGCACCCTCGGGGATGCTGTGCGTCACGTTCGCAGCGGGCGGGGCGCTCTGGCTCTGTCCGCCACCGTTGCCACCGCGCTGACGGCGGCCGCTCTGGTTGTTGCCGTTGCCCCCGTTGCCGTTGCCACCGTTTCCGTTGGAGCGGTGCTTGACGACGGGGTCGTG
This sequence comes from Microbacterium sp. 22179, assembly GCF_052045715.1. Classification (NCBI taxonomy): domain Bacteria; kingdom Bacillati; phylum Actinomycetota; class Actinomycetes; order Micrococcales; family Microbacteriaceae; genus Microbacterium; species Microbacterium sp. 22179. The sequence continues at coordinate 63,131 of NZ_JBQEPJ010000006.1, forward strand.
GTGCACGATCACACCGCGGCCGGCGCAGACCTCGCACGCCTCGCTGAAGGTCTCGAGGAGGCCGAGGCCGAGCTTCTTGCGGGTCATCTGCACGAGACCGAGCGAGGTGACCTCGGCGACCTGGTGCTTGGTGCGGTCGCGGCTGAGGCACTCGATGAGACGGCGCAGCACGAGGTCGCGGTTGGACTCGAGCACCATGTCGATGAAGTCGACCACGATGATGCCGCCGATGTCGCGCAGGCGCAGCTGGCGGACGATCTCCTCGGCGGCCTCGAGGTTGTTCTTGGTGACCGTCTCCTCGAGGTTGCCGCCGGAGCCGACGAACTTCCCGGTGTTGACGTCGACGACGGTCATGGCCTCGGTGCGGTCGATCACGAGCGAACCGCCCGACGGCAGCCAGACCTTGCGGTCGAGCGCCTTCTCGATCTGCTCCGTGATCCGGAACGCGTCGAAGGGGTCGGCGGCGTCTTCGTACGACTCGACGCGCTCGAGGAGGTCGGGGGCGACGCTCTCGAGGTAGGAGCGGATCGTGCGCTGTGACTCCTCGCCCTGGATGAGCATCTTCGTGAAGTCCTCGTTGAAGACGTCGCGGACGATCTTGACGAGCAGGTCGGGTTCGGCGTGCAGCAGCGCGGGAGCCTGCTGGCTCTCGACCTGCTTCTGGATGTGCTCCCACTGCGAGGTCAGACGCTGCACGTCGCGCGTGAGCTGGTCCTCCGTCGCGCCCTCGGCGGCCGTGCGCACGATGACGCCGGACGACTCCGGCAGCACCTCCTTGAGGATGCGCTTGAGACGCGCGCGCTCGTTGTCGGGCAGCTTGCGGCTGATGCCGTTCATCGAACCGCCGGGGACGTACACGAGGTAGCGGCCGGGGAGCGAGATCTGGCTGGTCAGGCGGGCGCCCTTGTGGCCGACCGGGTCCTTGGTGACCTGCACGAGCACGCGGTCGCCCGGCTTGAGGGCGAGCTCGATGCGACGGGGCTGGTTGCCGGTCTCGACGCCGTCCCAGTCGACCTCGCCGGAGTAGAGCACGGCGTTGCGGCCACGGCCGATGTCGACGAAGGCGGCCTCCATGCTCGGGAGCACGTTCTGCACACGACCGAGGTAGACGTTGCCGATGAGGGAGGCGTCCTGGTTGCGCGCGACGTAGTGCTCGACGAGGACCCCGTCCTCGAGGACGCCGATCTGCGTGCGGCCGTTCTTCGATCGGACGACCATCTTGCGGTCGACGGATTCGCGGCGGGCGAGGAACTCGGCCTCGGTGACGACCGGACGACGGCGACCGGCGTCTCGTCCGTCACGGCGGCGCTGCTTCTTGGCCTCGAGACGCGTGGAGCCCTTGATCGCCTTCGGCTCGGTGATGTACTCGACGACGCGCTGGCGCTGACGGGGAGCATCGCGCTGGTCGTCGCCCTCGGATCCGCCACGACGGCGGCGTCCGCGACGACCGCCGTCGGCATCGTCGAGCTCGCGCTCGGGAGCCGGGCCACGACCGGGGCGTGCCGGCAGCGGCACGATCTCGGGGGCGTAGAAGTGCAGCTGGGTGGAGACCTGCGACACGAACACCTCGGGGAGCAGACCCAGCGACACGGCGGTGACCGCGGCGGGCTCCTCGGGAGTGGCAGGTGCCTCGGGAGCGGCGGGTGCCTCGGGAGCGGTGGGCTCCTCGACCGAAGGCTCCTCGGCGGCGGACTTCTCCTCAGCCGAGGGCTCCTCTGCCGCGGACTCTTCCTCGGCGCCGGGCTCTTCCTCGGCCGCGGACTCGTCCTCGGCCACGAGGGTCTCCTCGACCTGTGCGACCTCTGCGGGAGCATCCGACTCGGCCGGGGCTTCGTCTTCCGGAGTCTCGCCCTCGGGAGTCGGGGACTCCGTCAGCTCTTCCGCGGCGTCAGCCGGGAAGTCGAGGGTAGGGGTGTTGTTGTCATTGTTCTCATCGGCCATCTCTGGCTTGCTCCCTGCGCGGATCACCGGAGTGTTCCGCGAAACTCATGCGGCACCCGCGGGTGCCGCGAACTCACTCGATCTGCGACCGGCTCGTAGCTCTGGTCGCGTGGGGCATGGGCCCCGAAGTCTGCGTCGACACGTGTCACGGCTGGGCCGCTCATCGCGTCACAGGCCATTATCGCACCAAGTTCCGCAGAATGCGGCATCCGTGCACGTCCGGAGATTTTCTCCGGCCCCGTTCTCGCCCGATCCATAGCCGTCGCTGAGATAATCCTCAGATGAGCGAGCAGCGCACCCGCCCCGTCATCTTCGCCGTCTGGCTGATCATCGCGAGCGTGATCGGCTGGTTCGCCGCCTTCCAGCTCACGGTCGAGAAGTTCGTGCTCCTCGCCGACCCGGACGCCGCGCTGTCGTGCGACCTGAGCGCCTTCATCCAGTGCGGCAAGAACCTCGAGTCCTGGCAGGGATCGGTGTTCGGCTTCCCGAACCCGATCCTCGGCCTCACCGGGTGGATGGCACCCCTCGTCGTCGGTGTCGCGATCCTCGCCGGCGCCCGCTTCCCGCGCTGGTTCTGGGCCCTCTTCGGCGTCGGCATCACCTTCGCCTTCGGCTTCGTCTGCTGGCTCATCTCGCAGAGCATCTACGACCTCATCGTCCTGTGCCCGTGGTGCATGGTCACGTGGGCCGTGACGATCCCGACGTTCTTCGCCACCATGCTGCATCTCACCCGCAACGGCACCTTCACCCGCCACGAAGGGGCGCAGCAGCGGGCCGACAAGCTCATGGCGTGGGTGCCGCTGGCTACGGTCATCGCCTACGCGATCATCGTGCTGATGGCGCAGACCAAGGGCATCGACTTCCTCGGCGAGATGGTGCGCATCATCACCGGCGGCTGACTCCGCACATGAGAAAGGCCCGTCCGCTTCCGCAGCGGACGGGCCTTTCTCATGGAGTGCGACTCAGTCGAACCAGATGCCGAGCTCGCGTGCGGCGCTCTCGGGGCTGTCCGAGCCGTGCACGAGGTTCTGCTGGACCTTGAGGCCCCAGTCTCGGCCGAAGTCGCCGCGGATCGTGCCGGGGGCTGCGGTCGTCGGGTCTGTCGTGCCGGCGAGGGAACGGAATCCCTCGATCACGCGGTTGCCGGCGAGGCGGATCGCGACCGACGGCCCCGACAGCATGAACTCGAGGAGCGGCTCGTAGAACGGCTTTCCCTCGTGCTCGGCATAGTGCGCGGCGAGCAGGTCGCGGTCGGGCTCGACGAGGCGGATGTCGACGAGCGCATAGCCCTTCGCCTCGATGCGGGCGAGGATCGCGCCGGTGAGGCCGCGAGCGACGCCGTCGGGCTTGACGAGGACGAGGGTTTCTTCGGTGGCCATGTCATTCACTCTCTGTCTGAGTCTCGGTCGAGGGCTCGGTCGGGCGTTGTGCATCCACCCGCGCCCCCTTGATGGTCGCATACGCCCACATGCCGCCGAAAATCAGGACGACGAACAGGATGGACGGAACCAGGATCGCGGACAGGGCGATGATGACCTGCACGATCCACCCTGCGGTGATGGCCCAGGGCCGGGTGATCATCCCGGCGATGGCGATGCAGACGAGCGCCATCACGATGCCGCCCACGATCCCCCACCACTGCGGGATGGCCGGCGGGAGCGAGCGCAGTCCGAAGATCGTGAGTCCGACGAGGAACACGACGATCGACTCGAAGCCGAGCACGACCGGCGCGAGCTTCTGCACGAGGGTACGAGGTGGCCGTGGCGGCCGTGGAGCGCGTCCGCCGGCGGCACTGGAGGTCATGCGCGCCACCCGGACTTCCAGTCCTCTTCCTCCGCGAGGGCGATCGCCTCGCCCGCGAGCACGACCGATCCGGCGATGACCACCGCTCGGCGGTCGTTGGACGCGGCCCACTCCCGCGCGGCATCGGCCGCATCGGCGAGGGTCGGATGCACGGTGGCGCGCTGACCCGTCTGCTCGACGAGGTCGGCGATCACATCGGCGTCCGACGCGCGATCGGAGTCGGGGGCCGTGGCGAAGACATGCGCCGCCGCAGGAGCGAGCTGCGCGACGATGCCCGCGGCATCCTTGTCGGCCAGAACCCCGAGCACCACACCCCACTCGTCGAAGTCGAAGCTGTCGTCCAGCGCCTGCACGAGCGCTTTCGCGCCGTGCGGGTTATGGGCGGCGTCGACGACGACGGTCGGGGCGACACCCAGCAGCTGCAGGCGGCCGGGCGACGTGGCGCCCTGCAGACCCTCCGACATGATGTCGTCGGCGATCCGCTGCGCCGCTCCACCGATGAGCGACTCGACCGCCGCGACGGCGAGGGCGGCGTTGTGGCCCTGGTGGGCGCCGTAGATCGGCAGGTACTCCTCGACGTAATCGCCGGCCAGGCCGCGGATCGTGAGCAGCTGCCCGCCGACCGCCAGCTTCTGCTCGGCGAGGCCGAAGTCGTCGCCTTCGAAGGCGATCGTCGCTCCCCGCTCGGCGGTGACTCGGCGCAGCACCTCGGCTGCCTCGGCCGGCTGCTGCGCCGAGACGACGGCTGCGCCGTCCTTGATGATGCCGGCCTTGACCTCGGCGATCTTCGCGATCGTGTCGCCGAGGCGGTCCGCGTGATCGATGTCGATGGGCGAGAACACGGCGACGTCGCCGTCGGCCGTGTTGGTCGAATCCCATTCGCCACCCATGCCCACTTCGAGCACGAGCACGTCGACCGGAGCATCCGCCACGGCGACGAAGGCGAGCACCGTCAGCAGCTCGAAGAACGTCAGCGGCGCGTCGCCCGCCGCCTCGAGCTCGGCGTCGACGATCTCGACGAACGGGGCGATCTCGTCCCAGGCGTCGGCCACGGCGGCGTCGTCGATCGGCTCGCCGTCGATCATGATGCGCTCGGTGAAACGCTCCAGATGCGGGCTCGTGAAGAGTCCCGTGCGCAGACCGTGCGCGCGCAGCAGACTCTCGATCATCCGGGCGGTCGACGTCTTGCCGTTCGTCCCGGTGATGTGCACGACGCGGTAGGTGCGCTGCGGGTCGTCGAGGAAGGCGAGGATGCGCGCGGTGCGCTCCTTGCGCGGCTGCACCCAGCGCTCCCCCGCGCGCCCCAGAAGGGTCTCGTAGACGGCATCCGCCCGTTCGCGAGCACTCATGCGGCACCGCCGATCCGGGACACGGCGATCGTGAAGGCCGCACGGTTCGCGTACGTGCCCTTCGCGATGTCGGCGATGAACTCGGCCCCTGCGACGGGGCGGTCCTCCCGGTGCAGCGAGTGCTCGACGGCCAGCGTCTCCCCCGCCACATCCGCGATCTCGAACGCGGAGGCGACGGCATCCGCGTCCTCCTCGCTCGCGAACCGCAGGTCCAGGCGGATGCGGTCGCTCACGTCGAAGCCGGCGTTCTTGCGCGTCTCCTGCACGGCGCGGATCACATCGCGCGCCAACCCCTCGGCCTCGAGCTCCGGGGTCGTCCGCGTGTCGAGCAGCACGAAGCCTCCGGTGGGCACGATCGCGAGGGCCTCGCCCTCGGGGCGACCCGTCGTCTCGAGCACCAGCTCGTACTCGGCCGGTTCCAGGGCGATGCCTCCGGCCGTGACCACACCGTCGACCTCCGACCAGTCGCCGGAGCGCGCGGCCTGGATGGCCTTCTGCACCTCTTTGCCGAGGCGCGGTCCGGCCGCTCGCGCGTTCACGCTGAGGCGGTGGTCGATGCCGTAGTCGTGGGCGGTGGTGTCGGCGAGTGCCACGAGCTCGACCGACTTCACGTTCAGCTCCTCGCGCAGGATGTCCTCGAACTGCCCCAGCGTCGAGGCGAGCGGCGACACGACGGTGAGGCGCGCGAGCGGAAGACGCACACGCAGCTTCTCCTTCTTGCGCAGCGCGTTGCCGACGCTCGAGAGTTCGCGGACGGCATCCATCGCGTCGCGGATCTCGTCGGCGGCGGGGAACGCCGCGGCATCCGGCCAGTCCTGCAGGTGCACGCTGCGCCCGCCCGTGAGTCCCTGCCAGACGCGCTCGCTGATGAGCGGCACGAGGGGCGCGGCGACGCGGGTGAGCGTCTCGAGCACGGTGTAAAGCGTGTCGAAGGCCTCGCGGCTCTTCGGGTCCTCGCCCACACCCACCCAGAAGCGGTCGCGCGAGCGGCGGATGTACCAGTTCGTCAGCACCTCGGCGAAGTCGCGCAGGCGACCGGCTGCGGTGGTCGAGTCGAGCCCTTCGAGGTCGGCGCGCACCTCGCGCACGAGGTCACCGAGGCGCGCGAGGATGTATCGGTCGAGCACGTCGGTCGAATCGGTGCGCCACGACGCCTCATACCCGTCACCCGATGCATTCGCGTAGGTGGCGAAGAAGTACCACGAGTTCCACAGCGGCAGCAGGAACTCCCGCACGCCCGAGCGGATGCCCTCCTCCGTCACCGCGAGGTTGCCACCGCGCAGCACCGAGCTCGACATGAGGAACCAGCGCATCGCATCGGAACCGTCTCGATCGAGCACCTCGGAGACGTCGGGGTAGTTGCGCAGCGACTTCGACATCTTGTAGCCGTCGCTGCCGAGCACGATGCCGTGGCAGCTGACGCCGGTGAAGGCCGGGCGGTCGAACAGCGCGGTCGACAGCACGTGCATCACGTAGAACCACCCGCGGGTCTGCCCGATGTACTCGACGATGAAGTCGGCGGGTGCGTGCGTGTCGAACCACTCCTGGTTCTCGAACGGGTAATGCACCTGGGCGTACGGCATCGAGCCCGAGTCGAACCACACGTCGAACACGTCCTCGATGCGGCGCATCGTGCTCTTGCCGGTGGGGTCGTCGGGGTTCGGACGCGTCAGGTCGTCGATGTACGGGCGGTGCAGGTCGATCTCACCCTCGGGATTGCGCGGCAGCGTACCGAAGTCGCGCTCGAGGTCCTCGAGCGAACCGTAGGCGTCGACGCGCGGGTACTCGGGGTCGTCGCTCTTCCAGATCGGGATCGGCGATCCCCAGTAGCGGTTGCGGCTGATCGACCAGTCGCGCGCGCCCTCGAGCCACTTGCCGAACTGGCCCTGCTTGACGTTCTCGGGCACCCAGGTGATCTGCTCGTTGTTCGCGAGCATGTCGTCCTTGATGTCCGTCACACGGATGAACCAGCTCGACACGGCCTTGTAGATTAGGGGGTTCCGGCAGCGCCAGCAGTGCGGGTAGGAGTGCTCGTAGCTCTGCAGACGCACGAGGCGGCCGTTCTCGCGCACCACACGCACGAGCGGGGTGTTCGCGTCCATCCAGAGCTCACCGGCGACGTCGGTCACGCTCGGCAGGAAGCGCCCGCCGTCGTCGAGCGACAGGATCGTGGGGATGCCGGCGGCACCCGCGACCCGCTGGTCGTCCTCACCGTAGGCCGGGGCCTGGTGGACGATGCCGGTGCCGTCGCTCGTCGTGACGTAGTCGTCGACCAGGATGCGCCAGGAGTTCTCGGTGCCCCAGACCTCGGCATCCGCGTAGTAGTCGAAGAGCCGGTCGTACCTGACGTCCTGCAGCTCGGATCCGCGAACGGATGCCTCGACCGCGGCGAGCGCCTCCTCGGCGCTCTCGTAGCCGAGATCCTTCGCGTAGCCGCCGAGCAGTTCGCGGGCGAGAAGGTAGCGGTGGGCGGAGGCCTCGACCGCGGCATCCGCGGATCCTGCGACCTGGTGCACGTCGGCCGCTCCGTTCGGGCCTGCCGGCACGACGACGTACTCGATGTCGGGACCCACGGCGAGCGCGAGGTTGGTCGGGAGGGTCCACGGCGTGGTCGTCCACGCGAGGGCGCGCACGGCGGTGAGGCCGAGTGCTTCCGCCTTCGCGCCCGCGAGCGGGAACGTGACGGTGACGGACGGGTCCTGACGCATCTGGTACACGTCGTCGTCCATACGCAGCTCGTGGGCGCTGAGCGGCGTCTCGTCACGCCAGCAGTACGGGAGCACGCGATAGCCCTCGTAGGCGAGGCCCTTGTCGTACAGGGTCTTGAACGCCCAGAGCACGCTCTCCATGTACCCGAGGTCGAGCGTCTTGTACCCACGGTCGAAGTCGACCCAGCGGGCCTGGCGGGTGACGTAGTCCTGCCACTCGCGCGTGTAGGCGAGCACCGAGCTCTTCGCCTTGTCGTTGAAGACGTCGATGCCCATCGACTCGATCTCGCTCTTCTCGGTGATGCCGAGCTGCTTCATCGCCTCGAGCTCGGCGGGGAGCCCGTGGGTGTCCCACCCGAACACGCGGTCGACCTTGTGACCGGTCATCGTCTGGAAGCGCGGGAACACGTCCTTGGCGTAGCCGGTGAGCAGGTGGCCGTAGTGCGGCAGGCCGTTGGCGAACGGAGGGCCGTCGTAGAACACCCACTCGGGCGAGCCCTCACGCTGCTCGATCGAGGCGCGGAAGGTGTCGTCCGTCTTCCAGAACTCGAGCACCTCCTCCTCGATCCGGGGGAAGCGGGGGCTGGGCGCGACGGAGGCGTCGGCGGCGGGGCCGAAGGAGGAACGCGGGTAGGTCATCGTGTCTCGCAGTGGTCGTCGTGGCGGATGCTCCTGCGAGGACGACCCTGCCGGGCCGCGGTACCACCTCGCGTGCGTTCCCGCCCCTCTCGGTGCGTTCACGCCACTCTCACTGCGGCTGTGACGGGCCTGCCCCGCTCGGTTCTACTGAGCCCGTCGCCGGGCCGTTCTTCCGAGAGCTCCCCGGTGATGCCGGATCGATGCTCGTACTTCCAGTGTACGCGTCCCGGCGGGCCTGCGGGATCCCGTGAGTGTCGGCGCTCCGCCCTACGCTCGAGGAATGGCCCGCTCCCCCGAGACCCCCGTCGCACCTCGCGTCTCGCCTCCCGACCTCCCCGATCACCTCGACGCCGCCGTCGCCGCGCGCAACGCCGACCTCATCGCCGCACGTATCGAGCTCGCAGGCGACGCCGACCTCGCCTACGCCTCGCTCGAGCAGTGCGTCGTGACCGCGGATGCCGACACGATCGACCTCACGGGGGCCACCGTGCTCGACGTCGACGTCACCGGCATCCGCGCCGCGTCGGTCAAGCTCCGCGGCGCCGGCATCCGCCGCCTGCGGGTGACCGGCGGCCGCATCGGCACGCTCGATCTCAGCACCACCCGGGTGTCCGAGCTCGAACTCCGCGATCTCCGCATCGACTACCTCAACCTGGGAGCGGCCCGCGTCGAAGACCTCGACGTGATCGGATGCCGCATCCGCGCTCTCGACATGCCCCAGGCGGAGCTCACCCGGGTGCGCTTCACGGATTCGGCGAGCGACGAGGTCGACACCCGCGGCATGCGGGCGACCGATGTCGATCTGCGCGGACTCGACGCCCTCGCCTTCCTCGACGCGAACAGCCTGCGCGGCACGACGCTCACGGCTTTCCAGGTGCAGCACCTCGCCCCTGTGTTCGCCGCGGGGCTCGGCATCCACGTCACCGACTGAGCGACCCGATCAGGGTCGGCGGACGCCGCTCGCCGCGAGCAGCTCCCGGGTGAACGGATGCTGCGGAGCCGCGAACACCTCGGCGACCGCCCCCTGCTCCACGATCCGGCCGCCCTGCATCACCAGGACGTCGTCGGCGACCGCTGCCACGACGTCGAGGTCGTGGGAGACGAAGACCATCGTCAACCGCCTTTCGCGCTGCAGCCGGTGGAGCAGACGCAGCACGCGCTCCCGCACCGAGGGATCGAGCGCCGAGACCGGCTCGTCGAGCACCAGCACGTCGGGATTCGCCGCGAGCGCGCGGGCGATCGCCGCGCGCTGCCTCTGCCCGCCGGAGAGCTCCGACGGGCGACGCCGGGCCAAGGACGGATCGAGATCGACTTCACCGAGAAGGGCCGAGACGCGCTCCCGACGTTCGGCACGCGGTACGCCGCCCGCCGCGAGCGCCTCGTGCAGGGAACGGCCGACGCTCCAGCGCGGATCGAAGGCGCCGAGCGGATTCTGGTGAACGAACTGCACCCGGTGCGCCCCGTTCCAGCGGATGCTCCCGGTATCCGGCGCCTGCACCCCCAACAGCACCCGTGCGAGCGTGGTCTTGCCCGATCCGGATTCCCCGACGATCCCGAGTGTCGTTCCCTGGCGCACGTCGAACGAGACATCGACGACGGCGGGAACCCCTGCGAACGCCACCGAGACCCGCTCGGCCGAGGCGACCGTTTCACCGCCGGCATCGCCCGCCTCACGGGGCTCGTGCAGGGTCGCGGCGATGAGTTGCCGCGTGTACGGATGCTGCGGCTCCTCGAGCACCTCGGCGACGGCGCCCTCCTCCACGATCTCTCCGTCGCGCATCACCAGCACGCGGTCCGCGAGCAGGCGCACGGCGGCGAAGTCGTGGCTGATGAAGAGAACGGCGGTACCGGCATCCGCGATCTCCCTCAGCAGACCGAGGATCTTCGCCTGCACGGTGGCGTCGAGCGCCGTGGTCGGCTCATCGGCGATGAGTGCGGCGGGCCCGGCGGCGAGCGCCGAGGCGATGAGCGCTCGCTGGCGCAGACCGCCCGAGAGTTCGTGCGGATACTGGCGCACGCGACGCTCGGGGTCCGGCATCCAGACCCGGTGCAGCAGCGCGAGCACCCGATCCCGCAGGGCGCCGCCCGCCCGCGCGTGCAGGCGCAGAGGCTCCGCGATCTCCGATCCGATGCGCTGCAGCGGGTCGAGGGCCACGAGGGCGTCCTGCGCCACCAGGGCGACGCGCGCCCCGCGCACGCTTCGCCATCCGCGCTCGTCGAGGCCGCGCACGTCCGTGCCGCCGACGCGCATCACGTCGGCAGTGACGGCGGCTCGGCGGGGAGCGAGCCCGAGAAGCGCCCGGGCGGTGAGGGACTTCCCCGCTCCGGACTCACCCACGATCGCGACGCACTCGCCGGGTGCCACCGTGAGCGACACCCCGTCCACGACCGCGGCACCGTCGATCGTGATGCGCAGGCTGTCCACCTCGATGACCGGCACGCTGTTCTCGCTCATCGCCCGTTCCCCTCCGCGCGCGCCCGCAGCACACGACCGACGATCGTCGCCGCGACCACCGTGACGGTGATGGCGATACCGGGGAACACGGAGATCCACCAGGCCTGGCCGAGCACGTTCCGACCGCCCGCGAGCATGAGGCCCCACTCCGGTGTCGGCTCCGCCGGGCCGAGCCCGAGGAAGCTGAGTCCGGAGGCGGCGAGGATGCTCGACCCGATGCCGATCGTCGCCAGCACGCTCAGCGATCCGAGCACGCCGGGGAGGACATGCCGCCAGAACGCCACCAGACGCGGCACGCCGAGGATGCGGGCGGCCTCCACGTGCTCGGCGACGCGGAGGGTGCGCGTCTGCACGCGGGAGAGTCGGATGTACACCGGTACCGCGGCGAGCGTGACGGCGATCGCGACGTTCACCGGCCCCGGCCCGAGCACGGCGATCACGACGAGCGCGACCAGGAACTCGGGAAATGCCATGAGCACGTCGTTCACCCGCATCAGCGACACGTCGACCCAACGGGGTGCGAGACCGGCGACCGCTCCGATGGCGAGCCCGGCCACGAGCGCGATCGCCGTGGCGAGCAGCCCGATACCGACCGAACGCGCGGCGCCGAACACGACCCGGGAGTACACGTCGCGGCCGCTCTGGTCCGTGCCGAAGAGGTGGTCCGCACTCGGCGGGAGCAATGCTCCCCGCACATCGGTGAGCACGGGGTCGTGCGTCGCGAGGACTCCGGGAAAGGCGGCGGCGAACGCGATGAGGCACAGCACCCCGACGGCCGTCCACAGCAGCACCCGCTGCGCGCGGTTCATCGGCTCGCCCCACGGTCGACCGCGCGCACGCGCGGGTCGATGAGCGGATGCACCAGCTCCACGATGACGTTCACGATCACGAACACGAGCGCACTGAGCAGGATGATGCCCGAGATCACGGGGAGGTCGCGGTCGCTGATCGCGGCGAGCGTCACCCGTCCGAGCCCCGGCCGCGCGAAGACGGTCTCGACCAGCACCGCCCCGCCGAGCACCGATCCGGTGAGGTAGGCGGTCAGCGTCACGGCTCCCGCTGCCCCGTGGCGCAGACCGTGCCGCAGCGTGAACCACCCCGCACTCGCACCCCGAGCGCGCACGGTCTCGGCGAACGGCATCCGCTCGGCCTGCACGAGGCCGTCGCGCAGCACCTGCCCGAGCAGTGCCGCGACGGGCAGGGCGAGCGTGATCGCCGGAAGCACGATCGTGGCGGGGTTGCGCGCGCCCGACACGGGGAACCAACCGAGCCCGAACGCGAACACGCTCAACAGCACCAGCCCGATCCAGAAGACCGGCGACGAGAGCACGACCAGCTCGACACCCGTCGCGACCGCACGCGCTGTCTCCCCGCGCACGAGCAGCGCGACGGAGAGGGCGATCACGACGGCGATGAGCAACGCGAGCGCCGACAGCTGCAGGGTCGCCCCGAGCTGCCGACCGATGACCTCCGCCACCGGCATCCGCAACTGATACGACTCCCCCAGGTCCCCGCGCACCAGCCGGCCGAGATAGTCGACGTACTGCTCGAGCGGTGGACGATTCAGACCGAGGTCTTCCCGGATGCCGTCCTTCACCGCTTCGCTGACCTGCGCCTGGGGGCCGAGCATCACCGAGACCGGATCACCGGGGATCACGCGGAAGGCCAGGAACGCCACCGTCGCGGCGCCCCACAGCACGACCACCACGGATGCGACGAGACCGGCGATCTTCGCGAGCGCAGCCTTCACCGCTCTCCTCTCACCGCCGTGCGTCGACCCGGGTCAGCCGACCGTCACATCGTAGAACAGCGGCCGACCGTAGAGGTCGTACGAGAGTCCGTCGATGCGCTCGCCGACCGCGGTGATCGCTGACGGGCTGTAGAGCGGCACGATCGCCGTGTAGGTCGCGTTCCATTCCTGCAGCTGCGTGTAGATCGCATTGCGCTGGTCCTGGTCGCTGGTGGCCACGGCCTGCTCGAGCAGCCCGTCGACCTCGGGATCGGTGACCTGCGAGGCGTTCTGGAATCCGTCGGTGTGCAGGTGCGCGCGCAGGAAGTCGGGGTCGACGCCCGAGAAGCCCCAGTCGGTCAGGTCGAACGTCTTCGGTCCGTACTGCTCGTTGTAGGCGCCCGGCTCGAGCACCTCGCGCTCGACCTCGAAGCCGATCTTCTTCAGGTCGGACTGGATCGCGTTCGCGAGGGCCGCGCGGTCGTCGGGCACCGGCGTCCACGCGATCCAGCGTGCCGAGAGACGCGCGCCGTCCTTCATGCGGATGCCGTCGGTGTCGCGCTCGGTCCAGCCGGCTGCGTCGAGGAGGCGGTTCGCCTCGTCGGGGTCGAACGCCCAGGTGCCCTCGAGAGCCGCGTCGTAACCCGGCGTCGTCGAGCTCAACACGCTCCAGGCGCGGGGGAACTGGCCGAAGAAGATCTCCTCGACCGCGGGGTCGATGTCGATGCCGCGGGCGAACGCCTGGCGCACCTTGTCGTCGGCGAACACGCCGTACTTCTCGTTGAGGTAGAGCGAGTACGGGAGGCCCGGGTACTCGACGGAGTCGACGCTCACACCGTCGCCGAGGTCTCCGGCGAGGTTCGGCGGGATGTTGCTCGCGAGGTCGGCCTCGCCGCTGGTCACGACGCCCGCACGGACGGATGCCTCGGGCTGGATCTCGACGCGCAGCGTCTCGAACTTCGGGGCCCCCTCGCCGTGCGGACCCCAGGCGTAGTCGTCGTTGCGCGTGTACACGAGCTCCTGGTCGGGCGTGTACTCGGTGAGCTCGAACGGCCCGGTGCCGACGGTGATCCCGGGACCACCGGCCTTGAGCTGATCGGCGGAGTCGGCGAGGACGGCCGGCGAGTAGAACCCGAGCTGGGGCGTGCTGGCCGCCTGCAGGAAGGGAGCGTAGGGCTGGGTGAAGCTCACCGTCACCGTGTGGTCGTCGACGACCTCGGTACCCGCGTAGAAGTCGGCGCCGAGCATGCTCGCCGCCTGCGCGGATGCGGTCTCCGGGTCGACGATGCGGTCGAAGTTCGCCTTGACCGCCGCCGCGTCGAAGGGCTCGCCGTCGGTGAAGGTGACGTCGTCGCGCAGCGTGAAGGTGTACTCCGTGCTGTCGTCCGACACGGTCCAGTCGGTCGCGAGCCACGGGGAGAACGTGCCGTCCTCCTCCTGGAAGACGAGGGAGTCGAGCACCGCGCGCTGCACCGTGCCCGACACGTCGAGCTGGCTGACCTGCGGGTCCATGTGACCGGCGGAGAGGTTCGCACCCTCGATCGACCACACCACCTCGCCGTCACCGTCCTGTCCACCGGGGGTGGCGCAGGCGCTGAGCGCCAGGGCGGTCACGGCGACGATCGCCGCGGCGGGGAGAAGACGGCGCACGGATGCTGCGGGCATGACGATTCCTCAGAACGAAAAATGGGGTGACATCAGTCTAGGACCGATTCTTGGACTGGGTCGATTTGCGACGGCATCCGCTCGCGTGCGCCCTCGCTAGACTGGTGGGCACACCCACACTCAGGCACGCTCACACAGTGCCGCATACATCGCTCGAGGAGACCCTTCATGCCTGCTTCCGAAATCGCGCAGAACCAGATTCCCGACAAGCCCGCACTCGAAGGTCTCGAAGCGAAGTGGGATGCCGCCTGGGCGGAGCAGGGCACCTACCTGTTCGACCGCCTGCGGGCGGCGCAGTCCGGCCGCGACGGCGTGTACTCGATCGACACCCCGCCGCCGACCGCATCCGGCAGCCTGCACATCGGTCACGTGTTCTCGTACACGCACACCGACGTCAAGGCGCGCTTCGAGCGCATGCGCGGCAAGACGGTGTTCTACCCGATGGGCTGGGACGACAACGGCCTCCCGACCGAGCGCCGCGTGCAGAACTACTACGGCGTGCGCTGCGACCCGTCCCTGCCGTACACCCCCGACTTCACTCCCCCGTTCGAGGGCGGCGACAACAAGTCGAGCCGTGCCGCCGACCAGCTGCCGATCAGCCGCCGCAACTTCATCGAGCTGTGCGAGCGCCTCACCCTCGAGGACGAGAAGCAGTTCGAGGCGCTGTTCCGCCAGCTCGGCCTGAGCGTGGACTGGACGCAGACGTACCGCACGATCTCGGACGACACGATCCGCCAGAGCCAGCTCGCCTTCCTGCGCAACATCGAGCGCGGTGAGGCGTATCAGGCCCTCGCGCCGACGCTCTGGGACATCGACTTCCGATCCGCGATCGCGCAGGCCGAGCTCGAGGACCGCGAGCAGCAGGCCGCCTATCACACGATCGAGTTCCCCTTCGCGGACGGATCGGGGTCGATCGCCATCGACACCACCCGCCCGGAACTGCTCCCCGCATGCATCGCGATCGTGACGCACCCCGAGGGCCCGCACAAGCACCTGATCGGCACGAAGGTGCGCACGCCCTTCTTCGGCGCCGAGATCGAGATCCACGGTCACCACCTCGCTCAGCCCGACAAGGGCACGGGAGCCGCGATGGTCTGCACCTTCGGCGACGTGACCGACATCATCTGGTGGCGCGAACTGCGCACCGCCGCCGGCGAGTCGCTGCCGAACATGACCACGATCGGCCTGGACGGTCGCTTCCTGCCGGAGGCGCCCTCGACCGTCGCCGACGCCGACGCCCGCGCCTGGTACACCGAGGAGGTCGCCGGCAAGACGGTCTTCAGCGCCCGCAAGGCGATCGTCGAGAAGCTGCAGGAGACCGGCGACATGACCGCGGTCGGCAAGCCGTTCAGCCACGCGGTGAAGTTCTTCGAGAAGGGCGACCGCCCGCTCGAGATCGTGTCGACGCGCCAGTGGTACATCCGCAACGGCGCCCGCGACGGCGACCTGCGCGAGCAGCTGCTCTCGCACGGCACCGAGCTGAACTGGTACCCCGACTTCATGCGCGTGCGCTACGAGAACTGGGTCGGCGGGCTCACGGGCGACTGGCTCGTGTCGCGTCAGCGCTTCTTCGGCGTGCCGATCCCGCTCTGGTACGGACTCGACGAGAACGGCGAACGCGACTACGAGCGCGTGATCGTGCCGGATGCCGCGTCGCTTCCGATCGACCCGACCACCGACGTGCCCGACGGTTACACCGAGGACCAGCGCGGCGTCGCGGGGGGCTTCGACGCCGAGGCCGACATCTTCGACACCTGGGCGACCTCCTCGCTCACCCCGCAGCTCGCCGGCGGCTGGCAGCGCGACGAGGAGCTGTGGAACCTCACGGCCCCGTTCGATCTGCGACCGCAGGGTCAGGACATCATCCGCACCTGGCTCTTCTCGACCATGCTGCGATCCGTGCTCGAAGACGGCCGCTCGCCGTGGCGCAACGCCGCGATCAGCGGTTTCATCGTCGACCCCGACCGCAAGAAGATGTCGAAGTCCAAGGGCAATGTGGTCACGCCCGCCGACATCCTCGAGACGCACGGATCGGATGCCGTGCGCTACTGGTCCGCATCGAGCCGCCTCGGCGCGGATGCCGCCTTCGACCCGCAGAGCCCGACGCAGGTGAAGATCGGTCGTCGCCTCGCGATCAAGGTGCTGAACGCGGCGAAGTTCGTGCTGTCGTTCCCGGTGCCCGAAGGCGCTCAGGTCACGCACGCCCTCGACGCTTCGATGCTCAGCGCGCTCGACGGAGTGATCGCCGAGGCCACCGCCGCGTTCGAGAACTACGATCAGGCCCGTGCGCTCGAGATCACCGAGGCGTTCTTCTGGACGTTCTGCGACGACTACCTCGAGCTGGTGAAGGAGCGCGCCTACAACCAGAACGACGTGGGACAGGCATCCGCCGCCCTCGCGCTGCGCCTCGCCCTGTCGACCCTGCTGCGGCTGCTCGCGCCCGTGCTGTCGTTCGCGACCGAAGAGGCGTGGTCGTGGTTCGAGGAGGGCTCGGTGCACACCGCAGCCTGGCCCGAGGCTCTCGGCATCGAGGGCGACACCGCCGTATTGTCGGCCGCGAGCGAGGCGCTGATCGGTATCCGCCGTGCGAAGACCGAGGCCAAGGCGTCGCAGAAGACTCCGGTGTCGCGTGCGGTGATCGCGGCGCCTGCCGCGAAGCTCGTCGCTCTCGAAGCCGCCGCCGACGATCTGCGGGCCGTGGGCCGGATCGCCGAGCTGGAGTTCGTGGAGGCGGATGCTTTCGCCGTCACCGCCATCGAGCTCGCACCGACCGAGGCCTCCTGATGCAGCTGGGCACGCGCTGGGCGACCGGTTCCGAGGCTCCCGCATCGGTTCCCGCGGCTCTCCGTCCCGCGATCGCCGAGGTCGAGTCGCGCGGAGTCACCGGTCACTGGACACTCACCTGGCTCGAGGGGCGTGCGATCGCCGAGCTCGACGCCGGCTGGGAGGTTCTGCAGTCGGCAACGGGTGAGGTCATCGCCCGCCCGTTCGAGGACTGACGCCCTGCAGTCATCGTGAGAGGCCCCTCCGCCCACCGGCGGAGGGGCCTCTTGCGGTTTCCGCGGGAAGCCCCGACGATGTGGGCATGACCGCCTTTCCTGACAGTCCGTTCGGCGCGGTGGAGCGCCTCACCCTCGATCCCGCTCCTCTGGCGGTGATCCGGCACGAGGGCATCCGCATCGCAGACCTTCGCGACGCCTTCGACACCGGCTACGGCGCGATCGCCGCCTACTTCCACGACGGCACGCTCGTGCCGGCGGGGCCCGCCGTGGCGATTTACTACGGAGACCCGATGGGCGTCTTCGACCTGGAGCTCGGCTTCCCCGTCGCCACGGCGCCGACGGATCCACTGATCACCGCGAGCGGCGCGTCGGTGCAGGCGTCCATCCTTCCATCCGGCGACGCCGCCGCGACCACGCACATCGGATCGTACGACGGTCTCGGGCGGGCGTGGATGGGTCTCGCCGAGAGAGCC
This sequence comes from Microbacterium sp. 22179, assembly GCF_052045715.1. Classification (NCBI taxonomy): domain Bacteria; kingdom Bacillati; phylum Actinomycetota; class Actinomycetes; order Micrococcales; family Microbacteriaceae; genus Microbacterium; species Microbacterium sp. 22179. Next base: position 80,895 of record NZ_JBQEPJ010000006.1, read on the forward strand.
GGCGTGGAGGGCCTGCACCACCGGGGGATCTGGATCGAGGTCTACGTCTCCGACCCGACCGAGGATCCCGAAGAGCTGCGCACCGACCTCATCCTGCCGGTCGCCTGAGGTCCCGTCGTCCGGAGGTCACGCGCTCTTGCGCTTGCGCTCCATCACGATGGTGGGAGGCGCGCCTTCGTCGACGGCGGCACGGGTCACGATCACCTTGGCGACGTCTTCGGCCGAGGGGATCTCGAACATGATCGGACCGAGCACGTCTTCGAGGATCGCGCGCAGGCCCCGAGCGCCGGTCTTGCGCTCGACGGCGAGATCGGCGATCGAGCGGAGCGCGTCTTCTTCGAACTCAAGCTGCACGCCGTCGAGCTCGAACATGCGCTGGTACTGCTTCACGAGCGCGTTGCGCGGGCCGGTGAGGATGTCGATCAGGGCATCCTGATCGAGCGGAGAAACCGAGGCGATCACGGGCAGACGGCCGATGAACTCGGGGATCAGACCGAACTTGTGCAGGTCGTCGGGCAGCACCTCGCTGAAGAGATCGAGGTCCTTGCCCTTATCGTGCAGCGGGGCGCCGAAGCCGATGCCGTGCTTGCCGACGCGTGCCGAGACGATGTCTTCGAGACCCGCGAACGCTCCGGCGACGATGAACAGGACGTTCGTGGTGTCGATCTGCAGGAACTCCTGGTGCGGATGCTTGCGTCCACCCTGAGGCGGCACCGAGGCGACCGTGCCCTCGAGGATCTTGAGCAGCGCCTGCTGCACGCCCTCGCCCGAGACGTCCCGGGTGATCGACGGGTTCTCGGCCTTGCGGGCCACCTTGTCGATCTCGTCGATGTAGATGATGCCCTGCTCGGCACGCTTGACGTCGTAGTCCGCCGCCTGGATGAGCTTGAGGAGGATGTTCTCGACGTCTTCACCGACGTAGCCGGCCTCGGTCAACGCGGTCGCATCGGCGACGGCGAACGGCACGTTGAGGCGCTTGGCGAGCGTCTGGGCGAGATAGGTCTTGCCGCACCCGGTCGGCCCGATGAGCATGATGTTGCTCTTCGCGATCTCGACCTCGTCGGCCTTCTGCTCCGCCGGCTGCAGCGTGCTGTGCGCGCGGGTGCGCTTGTAGTGGTTGTAGACGGCGACGGCGAGCGCCTTCTTGGCGGGCTCCTGACCGACGACGTACTCCTCGAGGAACGAGAAGATCTCGCGGGGCTTGGGCAGATCGAAGTCCGTCACTCCCTCGGCGGAGGACTCGGCCATCCGCTCCTCGATGATCTCGTTGCACAGCTCGACGCACTCGTCGCAGATGTACACACCGGGGCCAGCGATGAGCTGCTGCACCTGCTTCTGGCTCTTTCCGCAGAACGAGCACTTGAACAGGTCAGCGCTTTCACCGATACGGGCCATGCGCGTCCTCCTATGGGGGATCCAGAGATCGTGCTTCGAGCCTAACCTCTGCATCGGACACCGGGACGCATTGGGACAGGGGCCGTGTCAGAGAGCCTCGGTTCGGAGCGCTCGACACGACGAAGGGCCGGCCCGCAGCATCCTGCGAACCGGCCCTTCGTCGAGCGATCGGATCAGGTCGGATCAGATCATGCTCTTCGTGTGCCACACGGTCTTGACCTCGGTGAATGCCGCGATGCGCTCGGGCGAGGCGACGACCTCACCCGGCGCGATCACGCGCTTGAGCGTCTCGGCGGCCGCGATCTGCAGATCGACCCACTCGAGCGCACCGGCACCCGCGAGGTCGAGCGCGTTCACGTCCTGATGCGAGGCGAGCCACGGCGCGATCTCGGCCGGCGAACCGGTGAGCACGTTCACCACGCCGCCGGGCACGTCGCTGGTCGCGAGCACCTCGGCGAGGCTGATGGCCGAGAGCGGATGCCGCTCACTCGCGATCACGACGACCGTGTTGCCCGCGACGAGCGCCGGTGCCACGACCGAGACGAGACCGAGCAGTGCCGAGTCCTGCGGTGCGACGATCGCGACGACACCCGTCGGCTCGGGAACGGTGATGTTGAAGTAGGGACCCGCCACGGGGTTGGCGTTGCCGGCGACCTGCGCGTACTTGTCGCACCATCCCGCGTACCAGACCCAGAGGTCGATCGCTTCGTCGACCTGCGAGGCTGCGGCCGATGCCGACAGCCCTTCCTGGGCGACGATCTCGTCGATGAACTGCGCGCGACGGCCCTCGAGCACCTCGGCGACGCGGTAGAGCACCTGGCCGCGGTTGTACGCGGTGGCGCCCGACCAGCCCTTCACCGCGGAACGCGCCGCGACGACGGCATCCCTGGCGTCCTTGCGCGAACCCTGCGCCGCGTTCGCGAGGAAGGCTCCCTTGGGCGAAACGACCTCGTAGGTGCGTCCCGACTCGCTGCGCGGGAAGGCACCGCCGATCGCCAGCTTGTACGTCTTCGGCACGGTCAGTCGCTTGCTCATGCTGCCGATCCCTTCAGGTAGGCGGTGAGACCCTGGCGGCCGCCCTCGCGGCCGTAACCGGACTCCTTGTATCCGCCGAACGGGCTCGACGGGTCGAAACGGTTGAACGTGTTCGCCCACACCACGCCCGCGCGCAGGCGGTCGGCGACGGCGAGAATGCGCGATCCCTTGTCCGACCAGATGCCCGCCGAGAGGCCGTAGGGGGTGTTGTTGGCCTTGGCGATCGCCTCGGCCGGCGTGCGGAAGGTCAGCACCGAGAGCACCGGGCCGAACACCTCGTCACGCGCGATGCGGTGCGAGGCCTCGACGCCGGTGAAGATCGTCGGGGCGAACCAGAAGCCCTTCTCCGGGATCGCGCAGTCCGCGGTCCAGCGCTCGGCGCCCTCCGCCTCGCCGATGTCGCTGAGCTCGCGGATGCGCGCCAGCTGGGCTGCGGAGTTGATGGCGCCGATGTCGGTGTTCTTGTCGAGCGGGTCGCCCAGACGCAGCGTCGACAGGCGCGTCTTGAGCCGATCGATGACTTCGTCGTGGATCGACTCCTGCACGAGCAGGCGGCTCCCGGCGCAGCACACGTGCCCCTGGTTGAAGAAGATGCCGTTGACGATCCCCTCGACCGCCTGGTCGATCGGCGCGTCGTCGAACACGATGTTCGCGGCCTTGCCGCCGAGCTCGAGCGTGAGCTTCTTGTTCGTGCCGGCCACCGCCTTCGCGATGTCGCGGCCGACGCCGGTCGAGCCGGTGAAGGCGACCTTGTCGACGTCGGGGTGACGCACGATAGCCGCGCCCGTCGGCCCGGCACCGGTGATGATGTTGACGACACCGGCGGGCAGATCCGCCTGCTGCAGGATCTCCGCGAAGATCAGCGCGGTGAGCGGCGTCGTCTCGGCGGGCTTCAGCACGACCGTGTTCCCGGCCGCAAGGGCAGGGGCGAGCTTCCACGCGAGCATCAGCAGCGGGAAGTTCCACGGGATGACCTGTCCGGCCACGCCGAGCGCACGCGGGTTCGCACCGAGGCCGGCGTGATCGAGCTTGTCGGCCCATCCGGCGTAGTAGAAGAACCAGGCGGCGACCAGGGGGACGTCGACGTCGCGGCTCTCCTTGATCGGCTTGCCGTTGTCGAGGCTCTCGGCCACGGCGAGTTCGCGGGCGCGCTCCTGCACGAGGCGGGCAATGCGGAAGAGGTACTTGCCGCGGTCGCGACCACTCATCCGCGACCACGTCTTCTCGTAGGCACGGCGTGCAGCGGCGACGGCGCGGTCGACGTCGTCATCGCTCGCGGTCGCGATCTCGGCGATGCGCTTCTCGGTCGCGGGCGAGATGGTGGTGAAGCTGTTGCCGGATCCCTCGACGAACTCACCGTCGATGAAGAGGCCGTAGCTGTCCTTGAGGTTCAGCAGCGCCGTGGATTCCGGCGCGGGGGCGTATTCCAGAAATGACATTTTGCGTATCCCAGTCAGTCGATCGTGACGTAGTCGGGGCCGGAGTAGTGGCCGGTGGTGAGCTTCTGACGCTGCAGCAGCACGTCGTTGAGGAGGCTCGAGGCGCCGAAGCGGAACAGGTGCGGCTGGAGCCACTCCTCCCCCACGGTCTCGGCGACGGTGACGAGATACTTGATCGCGTCCTTCGAGGAGCGGATGCCGCCGGCCGGCTTCACACCGATCTTCTCGCCGGTCGCGCGGTGCCAATCGCGCACCGTCTCGAGCATGAGCAGCGTCGTCGGGAGAGTCGCCGCCGGCTGCACCTTTCCGGTCGAGGTCTTGATGAAGTCGCCTCCGGCGAGGATGCCGAGCCACGACGCCCGCTTGATGTTGTCGTAGGTGTTCAGCTCACCCGTCTCGAGGATGACCTTGAGCGAGGCGTAGCTGCCGTCCTCGCGGCGGCAGGCTTCCTTCACACGCGCGATCTGGTCGAACACGAGCCCGTAGCGCCCGGAGAGGAATGCTCCCCGGTCGATGACCATGTCGATCTCGTCGGCTCCGGCGGCGACGGCCTCGGCCGTGTCGGCGAGCTTGATCTCGAGCGACGACCGGCCGCTCGGGAACGCCGTCGCGACGGCGGCGACCGAGATCAGTCCCTCGTCGGGATCACCGTGCAGGGCACCGAGTGCGGTCACCGCATCCCCGACCATGTCGCCGTAGACGCACACCGCGGCGACCTTCGGGGTCGTGGGGTCCGCAGCATCCGGGTTCTTGGCCTTGGCGACCAGAGAACGCACCTTGCCGGGGGTATCGGCCCCCTCGAGAGTGGTGAGGTCGATCAGCTTGATGATGGTGTCGAGAGCCCAGGCCTTCGACGTCGTCTTGATCGATCGCGTGCCCAGGCCCGCGGCGCGCTGCTCGAGGCCGACGGCATCGACGCCGGGAAGGCCGTGCAGGAAGCGCCGGAGCGTCGCGTCGTCGGGATCTCCGCCGAGCACGTCCACCGCCGTTCTGCGGGTCAGTTCATTGGTCGTCATCGTTCCTCCAACAATGCTCGTGCTGTGGTCTCATCTGTCACCAGTACCCCGCACAGGCCGCTGGTGACGACGGTGCGGGCGATGTCATGCTTCGCGGGGCCGGCGGTGACGAAGATCGCCTTCTTCGCTCCGCGCAGGCGGTCGAGGCTCACGCCGACCGTGCGGGCGTCGAGCTGCGCGTCGACGATGTTGCCCTCGGCATCGACGTAGCGGCCGAGCACGTCTCCGACGGCTCCGCGTCGGGCGAGTTCATCGACGTCCTCGGCGCTGAGGTAGCCGTTCTCGACGTGCGCCGACGAGGCGTCGCACGGACCGGCCGTGAACAGGAAGGCCTGCGCGTCGGCGGCCTCCTCGAGGATGCCGGCGACGGTGCGATCGGACTCGATCGCCTGCTTGGTCTCGACGCGCTCGAGGATCGCGGGGCTCGGCAGCAACGACACCTGCCCGTTCGCGCGCTGCGCGATCGTCACGGCGAGCCCCGCGGCCCCGCCCGAGCGGCGGTTCAGGCTCACTCCCCCGTTGAGCTGGACCACGGTGACGCCGTTCGCCCACCCGTCGGGAAGAGCTTCGGCCACCGCGCGGAGAGTGCGCCCCCAGCTCACTCCGAGTGTGCGGGGCACGGGACGGAGCGCGGTGAGGAAGTCTGCCGCTGCTTGGGCGACGCGTTCCAGCGTGCCGTCATCGCCCTCGGGGGCGGGCACCACGACCGCGTCGCTCAATCCGAAGCGCTCGACGAGTTCCCGCTCGAGGCCGAGACGCCGGGCGCGCGGGTGGATGATCTCGATGCGGACGATGCCGCGCTCGCGCGCCTGGGTCAGCAGACGGCCGACCTTCCAGCGCGAGATCTTGAGGAGTCCGCCGATCTCGTCTTGCGTCTTGTCCTCGTCGTAGTACAGCTCGGCGACCCGGACCATGAGCAGTTCGTCTTCCACGGCATCCTCCTTCCGTGATCCAGCGTACGACGCTTCCCGCGTTGGTGCATGCTCATGCTCATATGAGCAGTGAGAAGCATCCGTCCGCACATCTGCCGGGTACGACGAAGGGGTGTCGGTCAGATGACCGACACCCCTTCGAAGAGAGTGACTCAGGCGCGCTTGCGCGAGGTGAGCACCTGGTCGACGATCCCGTACTCGCGAGCCTGCTCGGCCGAGAGGATGTTGTCGCGATCGATGTCGCGGTTGATCTGCTCGACCGGCTTGCCGGTGTGCTTCGCCATGGTCTCCTCGAGCCAGGTGCGCATGCGGAGGATCTCCGCCGCCTGGATCTCGATGTCGGACGCCTGCCCCTGGCCCGCCTCGCCCATCGCGGGCTGGTGGATCAGAACGCGAGCGTTCGGAAGCGCGAGACGCTTGCCCGGCGCGCCGGCCGCGAGCAGCACGGATGCCGCGGAAGCCGCCTGGCCCAGGACGACGGTCTGGATCTGCGGCGCGACGTACTGCATCGTGTCGTAGATCGCCGTCATCGCGGTGAACGAGCCACCGGGCGAGTTGATGTACATCGTGATGTCGCGCTCCGAGTCCTGGCTCTCGAGCACGAGGAGCTGGGCCATCACGTCATCGGCGGATGCGTCGTCGACCTGCACGCCGAGGAAGATCACGCGATCTTCGAACAGCTTGTTGTACGGGTCCTGGCGCTTGAAGCCGTAGGCCGTGCGCTCCTCGAACTGCGGGAGCACGTAGCGGCTGGAAGGCAGGTTGCCTGCGGATTGGAAAGTGGGCGTGTACATGGTGTCCTTTCGAATCCGGATTACGCGGCGTCGTCGGCCGTGCCGCCGCCACCGGTGACGTCGCTGGCGTGCTCGCGGATGTGATCGACGAAGCCGTACTCGAGCGCCTCCTCGGCCGTGAACCAGCGGTCCCGGTCGCCATCGGCGTTGATCTGCTCGACCGACTTGCCCGTCTGGCCGGCGGTGATCTCGGCGAGGCGCTTCTTCATCGAGAGGATGAGCTGCGCCTGGGTCTGGATGTCGCTCGAGGTTCCGCCGAAGCCGCCGTGCGGCTGGTGCAGCAGCACACGTGCGTTCGGGGTGATGTAGCGCTTGCCCTTGGTGCCGCTGGTGAGCAGCAGCTGCCCCATGGAAGCGGCCATGCCGATGCCGACGGTGACGATGTCGTTCGGCACGAACTGCATCGTGTCGTAGATCGCCATTCCCGCGGTGATCGAGCCACCGGGCGAGTTGATGTAGAGGTAGATGTCCTTTTCCGAGTCCTCTGCGGCGAGAAGAAGGATCTTCGCGCAGATCTCGTTGGCGTTCTGGTCACGCACCTCTGAGCCCAGCCAGATGATGCGATCCTTCAGCAGCCTGTCGAAGACGCTCGTCGCGACAAGGGGTTCTGCAGCCATTTCAGCTCCTGTTTCCGTGTTCGTGCTTCGAATCTACCGGCGACCGCGCAGCCTCCAGGCCGTTGTTCGCCGTCGGCATATCAGCGTGGCGGATCGACCAGTTCGCGGGCGTATCCGGTGACCGAGCGCGTGTACCGCGGCAGGTGCGGCGCGAGCGCCTCCAGCGCGATGGCGGCGCCGCGCACGGGATCGCCGCTCGACACCAGTGCGAGGGCGTAGAAGGCCGACGCCGCATCGCCGAACGCGCCGCCTCGCTCCCGCTCGGCTCGGAGCATCTCCAGCGCCTCGTCGGTGCGCCCGAGGTTCCGCAGCGTGCTCGCGAGCTGGATGACGGCCTGGGGCCGATGCTCTTCGTCGAGACCTTCGGCGAGAGCACGTCGGTAGAGCACCTCGGCCTCCGCCTCGATACCGGCGGAGTCACGGGCCCCCGCCCGCTCGAACAGAGCACGGGCATCGTCGTCGCTCCGCTCCGCCGCGAGAGCGTCGATACGCGTGATTCGCTCCGCATCGGTCAGGGCGTCGTCCGCCCACACGGCATCGATCCGCGTGTCCCAGTCATCCATCGGTTACTCCTTCGCTGATGAGAAAGGGGCGGATGCCGCAGCATCCGCCCCTTTCATCGTGATCGTGAGATCACTCGGCCTTGTCGGCCGCCTTCTTGGCCGGAGCCTTCTTGGCGGCGGGCTTCTTCGCAGCCGGCTTCTCGTCGGCGTCGGCGTCGGCCGCCTTCTTGGCGGGAGCCTTCTTCTTCGCCGGAGCCTTCTTCGCCGGAGCCTTCTTCTCGGCGGGAGCCTCGTCGGACTCCGCAGCCTCTGCCTCGTCATCGGTCACGATGAAGTCCGACAGATCGACCGGCTTGCCGTTGGTGTCGACGACCTTGACCTTGCCCAGGGCGACGGCCAGCGCCTTGTTGCGCGCGACCTCTCCGACGAGGGCGGGGAGCTGGTTCGACGACTGCAGAGCCTCGACGAACTCCTGCGGGGCCATGCCGTACTGCGCAGCGGACTGCACGAGGTACTGGCTGAGCTCCTCCTGCGAGACCTGCACGTCGGCCTGCTCGGCGATCGTGTCGAGCAGCACCTGCGTGCGGAACTGCTTCTCGCTCGCCTCGGTGACCTCGGCACGGTGGACGTCGTCCTCGAGGCGGTTCTCGCCCTCGAGGTGGTTGTGCACCTCATCCTCGATGAGCTGCGGCGGAACCGGGATCTCGATCTGCTCGAGCAGCGTCTCGACGAGCTTGTCGCGCGCGGCCGACCCCTGGGTGAAGACGCCCTGCTGCGACACGCGCTCGGCGAGGCTGGCACGCAGCTCGGCGATCGTGTCGAACTCGCTCGCGATCTGCGCGAAGTCGTCGTCGGCCTCGGGGAGCTCGCGCTCCTTGACGGCCTTGACGGTCACGGCGACCTCTGCCTCGGAACCGGCGTGGTCGCCGCCCACGAGAGCCGAACGGAAGGTGGTGTCCTCACCGGCGGTGAGCGATTCGATCGCGTCATCGATGCCCTCGAGCAGCTCGCCCGAGCCGACCTCGTAGGACACGCCCTCGGCGCGGTCGATCTCGGCGCCGTCGATGGTCGCGACCAGGTCGAGCTCGACGAAGTCGCCCTTCGCTGCGGGGCGGTCCACGGGGACCAGCGTGCCGAAGCGCGCGCGCATGTTCTCGAGCTCGGCATCGAGAGCGGCGTCATCCGCCTCGACGGCGTCGACCGTGAGGGTGATGCCCTCGTAGGAGGGGAGCTCGATCTCGGGGCGCACGTCGACCTCGACGTCGACGAGCAGGTCGCCGGAGAAGTCCTTCTCGCTCGGCCACTGGGTGATGTCGGCCGACGGACGACCGACGATGCGCAGCTTGTGCTCGGCGCTCGCCTCGCGGAAGAACTTGTCGAGACCCTCGTTGACCGCGTGCTCGATGACGGCACCGCGTCCGACGCGCTGGTCGATGATGGGAGCAGGGACCTTGCCCTTGCGGAAGCCGGGGATCTGGACGTCCTGAGCGATGTGCTCGTAGGCGTGAGCGATGCTCGGCTTGAGGTCGTCCGGGGTGACCGTGATGGTGAGCTTGACCCGGGTCGGGGTCAGCTTCTCGACGGTGCTGTTCGCCATGCTTGTGTGTCTCCTTGTGATTTCCGCGGTGCACCGCGGCCGTGAGCCTTGGGGGCCGTGTCGGGGCGACAGGAGTTGAACCTGCGACCTCCCGCTCCCAAAGCGGGCGCTCTACCAAACTGAGCTACGCCCCGGGGAATCCGCACGCAGATTCAGCCCCACCGAGTCTAACGGACAGGAGCATGCCTCAGAGTCCGGTATAGTCGATGAGTCGGCAACCGAGCTCCCGGGCTCGTTTTCCGGGGCTGTAGCTTAGTGGTAAAGCCTTAGTCTTCCAAACTAATGATGCGGGTTCGATTCCCGTCAGCCCCTCCACATCACGAAGGCCCTCGTCACGAGACGGGGGCCTTCGTCGTCTGCGGCATCTCCTAGACTCGAGGCATATCCACGTGGTGCCACAACGAGGGGGATGCCGGTGAGCGACGGGAATCGACCTCCGAACGGGCTTGTCCCCCTGAACGGCCACCACCATCTCCCGTTCCGGTTCTCCGGCGGAACCGAGGCGGTCGTCCGTCGCCGCCGCTCCGCACCGAAGGCCCTCGTCTTCGGAATCGTCGGAGCAACCCTCGCCGTCGGGGCGTTCACGACGGTTCACATCGGCGCCAATCTCCGCTTTGATGATGCGGCCGATTCGTACCAGGCGATCCGCACCGACGCGGTCTCCGCCCGCACGGCGCTCGACTCCGGTGTCGACGGTCTGACCGCGACCACGATCTCCGCCGAACAGCTGCTCGCTGCCGACACCGGCGTGTTGATGGACGGCATCCCGATCGACGATCTCACCACGGCGATCACCGACGCGAAGGATGAGACCGCGACCGCCCAGAAGCTGACGGCGCAGGAGCCGCCACGACTCGGTGAGAAGCCGGGTTGGTTCTGGGAGCTGTTCGGCACCGCGGATCTTCTCGATGCGCAGGCCGACGACGCCGACGCGCTCCGGACCGACCTCGACGCGCAGCTCCCCGTGGTGGAACAGGCCGACGCCGCGATGGTCGACGCCGCCAGCACGATCGTCACCGGTGCCGCCGCCGCCGTTCCGGCTTTCGAAGCCGCGCACCTCTCCGCGAAGAACCTCGACATCATCTCGATGCGCACGGCCGCCGAGGACATCGCTCCGCTCACGACGCTCGACGAGGATGCCGTGGCTCGCTTCACCGCACTCCAGGCGTCCGCCGCCCAGGTCGTCGTCTCTCAGGATGCGGAGATGGCGGAGAAGGCCGGCCCGCTGCTCGGCGCCCGGCTCGAGATCGAGGCGTTCGCTCGTTCGCTCGCCCCGGGCGTGCTGCTCGAGTTCGACTGGGCCCCGATCGTGAACGGTGCGGGCGACAACGGGAGCATGGGCGGCTACACGACCTGGTGGTGGGACGAGCCCGACCGCTCCGTGATCCTGCTGTCGAACTCGGTCGCCGAGCAGTGGCCTGCCGATCGGAGCAAGGCGCTCGTCGCGCATGAGGTCGGCCACGCGATCAGCGTGAAGTGCGAGGACATGTACGACTCCTCCACCCAGGACAGCATCGAGAAGTGGGCGACCGCCTGGGCGATCAGCATGGGATTCTCCGATGATGCGAACGGCGTCTGGGCCTACGGATACCCTCCGGAGAGCTACATCGCCGCGGCCGCCGGTTGCCGCTGACGCTGCGGCGCGGGGCGAGAGACGACGAAGCCCCCGCGATTCGATCGCGGGGGCTTCGTGATGTCTGTCTGCGGAGCTACTGCCCGCGACGCTCGCGCAGCTGAGTGAGCGCATCGTCGAGGAGCTGGACGGCCTCCTCGTCGGTGCGACGCTCCTTCACGTAGGCGAGGTGCGTCTTGTACGGCTCCGTCTTCGCCAGCGCAGGCGGGTTCTCACGATCGCGACCGGCCGGCAGACCGGACTGCGGGTGATCGATCGTGTCGGGAATCTCCTCTTCGGGCAGACCAGCCGCGAAGTAGCGAACCGTCTCGTTGCCGAGGCCGTCCCAGTACGAGACCGCGATGCGGTCGGCGTGGTAACCGTGGTCCTGCTCACCCATGGGGCCGGAGCCGACGCGGGTGCCACGAATGGCGTTGCCACCGGTAGCCATCAGATCACCTCGAACTTCGTGATGAGTCCCAGCGCGACGATCGCCACGAACCAGGCCAGTGCCAGAACGACCGTGAAGCGGTTCAGGTTGCGCTCGGCGAGACCGGACGAGCCGACGGCCGAGGACATCCCTCCACCGAACATGTCGGAGAGGCCGCCACCGCGACCCTTGTGAAGAAGGATGAGAAGGGTCAGCAGAACGCTGGTGATGCCCAGCACGACCTGCAGGACGAACTCGAGAATTGCCACGAGAAAGAGCCTTTCGCTGGGGCAGGAGTGCCCCCGTAACGGTCAAGTATACGGTGCAGCGGGGCCGAAGCCCCGCTGCACTCACACTCCGACGTGCTTCTCGAAGCGGATGATCGCAGCGAACTCGTCCACGACGAGGCTCGCGCCGCCGACCAGCGCACCATCGACGTCGGGCTCGCGCATGAAGCTCGCGATGTTCGCGGACTTCACCGAACCGCCGTAGAGGATGCGCGTGCGGGCGGCCGCATCGTCGCCGAGGACCTTCGCGATGACACCGCGCAGCGCGGCGCAGACATCCTGCGCCTGCTGCGGCGTCGCGGCCTGTCCGGAGCCGATGGCCCAGACGGGCTCATATGCCACGACGATGTCGGCGGATGCCGGCACGTTCTGCAGCGCGACCTCGAGCTGACCGGCCGGAACGGCGCTGGCCCCGAACTTCTCGAGGTCCTCCGCGGTCTCGCCGACGCAGATCACCGGCACGAGACCGTGCTTGAGCGTCGCCTGCACCTTGGCCGCGACGACCTCGTCGGTCTCCGCGTGGTACTCACGACGCTCCGAGTGGCCGAGGATGACGTACTTCGCATCCAGCTTGGCGAGGAACGCACCGGAGATCTCACCGGTGTACGCACCCGAGTCGTGCGCCGAGACGTCCTGCGCGCCCAGGGCGAACGGGATCTTGTCGGCGTCGATCAGCGTCTGCACGCTGCGGATGTCGGTGAAGGGCGGGAACACCGCCACCTCCACGGAGCCGTCCTCGTGCTTGGCATCCTTCAGCGTCCAGTGCAGCTTCTGCACGAACGCGACCGCCTGCAGGTGGTCGAGGTTCATCTTCCAGTTTCCCGCGATCAGCGGGGTACGGGCGTTCAGGCCCATCCGAGCACCTCCAGGCCGGGTAGTTTCTTTCCCTCGAGGAACTCGAGGCTGGCGCCGCCGCCGGTCGAGATGTGGCCGAAGCGGTCATCGGCGAATCCGAGCTGCCGCACGGCCGCGGCGGAGTCTCCCCCACCGACCACGCTGAGTCCGTCGACCTCGGTCAACGCCTGCGCGACGGTCTTCGTACCGTTCGCGAAAGCGGGGAACTCGAACACGCCCATCGGGCCGTTCCAGAACACCGTCTTCGATCCCCGGATGACCTCCGCGAACCGTGCGGCGGTCTCGGGACCGATGTCGAGGCCGATGCCCGACGAACCGAACGCCGTCGACTCGATCGCATCGGCGGCCGTGATCTCGTGCGCTGCGTCTGCGGAGAACGAGGCAGCCACGACCACGTCGGTCGGGAGCACGAGCTCCACACCGCGCTTCTCGGCCTCGGCGATGTAGCCGCGCACGGTGTCGAGCTGATCCTCTTCCAGAAGACTCGAGGCCACGTCGTGGCCCTGCGCCTTGAGGAAGGTGAACAGCATGCCGCCACCGACGAGGATCCGATCGACGCGCGGAAGCAGGTGCGAGATGACGCCCAGCTTGTCGCTGACCTTCGACCCGCCGAGCACGACCGCGTACGGGCGCTCGGGGTTCTCGGTGAGGCGATCGAGCACGTCGAGCTCGGTCGCGATCAGCAGACCGGCGGCCGAGGGCAGGATCTCTGCGAGGTCGTAGACGCTCGCCTGCTTGCGGTGCACGACACCGAAGCCGTCGGATACCAGGACGTCGCCCAGCTCCGCCAGCTCGGCCGCGAACGCAGCACGGGTCGCGTCGTCCTTCGAGGTCTCCCCCGGGTTGAAACGCAGGTTCTCGATCACGACGACGTCGCCGTTCTCGAGCGACTCCACGGCATCCTTCGCGGACTCGCCGACCGTGTCACGCGCGAAGGCGACCGGATTGCCGAGCAGCTCGGACAGTCGCTGAGCGACCGGCTCGAGGCTGTACTGGGGGTCGGGCGCGCCGTCGGGGCGTCCGAGGTGCGAGCACACGACGACGCGGGCGCCGGCGTTGATGAGGGCGTTGAGGGTCGGCAACGAGGCGCGTACACGGCCATCGTCCGTTATGACCCCGTCCCGCAGGGGGACGTTCAGGTCACAACGGACGATGACGCGCTTGCCCTCGAGCGAACCCAGTGAGTCCAGGGTGCGCAGAGTCATGGGGCGATGCTCAGAGACGCTCTGCCACGTACTCGGTCAGGTCGACGAGACGGTTGGAGTAGCCCCACTCGTTGTCGTACCAGCTGGAGAGCTTGACCTGGTTGCCGATGACGCGGAGCAGACCGGCGTCGAAGATCGACGAGTGCGGGTCGGTGACGATGTCGCTCGAGACGATCTCGTCCTCCGTGTACTTGAGGATGCCCTTGAGGGGGCCCTCGGCGGCAGCCTTGTACGCGGCCTTGATCTCGTCGACCGTGACCGGGGTCTTGGTCGTGATCGTGAGGTCGGTGATCGAGCCGGTCGGCACCGGCACGCGCAGCGCGAAGCCGTCGAGCTTGCCCTTCAGCTCCGGGAGGACCAGGCCGATGGCCTTCGCCGCACCCGTGGAGGTCGGGACGATGTTGATCGCTGCCGCGCGAGCACGGCGCAGGTCGCTGTGCGGGCCGTCCTGCAGGTTCTGGTCGGCCGTGTAGGCGTGGACCGTCGTCATGAGGCCGGTCTCGATGCCGAACGCGTCGTTGAACACCTTGGCGAGCGGCGCGAGGCAGTTCGTGGTGCAGGAGGCGTTCGAGATGATGTGGTCGGTCGCCGGGTTGTAGGTGTCCTCGTTCACGCCCATCACGATGGTCGCGTCGTCACCCGTGGCGGGAGCCGAGATGAGAACCTTCTTGGCGCCGGCGTCGATGTGCTTCTTCGCGAGCTCCGCCTTGGTGAAGAAGCCGGTCGACTCGATGACGATGTCGACACCCAGCTCGCCCCACGGGAGGTTGGCGGGGTCGCGCTCGGCGAAAGCCTTGATGACGTTGCCGTTGACGGTGATGCTGTTCTCGTCGTAGCTCACCTCGGCGTCGAGGCGACCGGTGATCGAGTCGTACTTCAGCAGGTGCGCCAGGGTCTTGTTGTCGGTGAGGTCGTTGACCGCGACGATTTCGATGTCTGCTCCCTGCGCGAGAGCCGCGCGGAAGTAGTTGCGTCCGATACGGCCGAAGCCGTTGATACCGATCTTGACAGACACTCAGGTCTCCTGATTTCTCGTGCGCTTGCGCGCGGTTTCTACTAGAGAAGCGTGGACAACGGCGTCCCGACGGGCGAATCGTCCGTCGGGACGCCCGTCTTGTTTACGACAGTACCAGCAGGCCAGCGGTCTTCTCGCGGGCCACCTCGAAGCGCTGGGCGACGTTCTCCCAGTTGGCGATGTTCCACGCGGCCTTGACGTAGTCGGCCTTCACGTTGAGGTAGTCGAGGTAGAAGGCGTGCTCCCACATGTCGAGCTGGAACAGCGGCACGGTGCCCTGCGCGGTGTTCGCCTGCTGGTCGAACAGCTGCTGGATGATGAGGCGGGCGCCGATCGGGTCCCAGCTCAGCACGGCCCAGCCGGAACCCTGGATGCCGGTGGCCGCCGCCGTGAAGTGAGCCTGGAACTTCTCGAACGAACCGAAGTACTCGTCGATCGCAGCCTTCAGCTCGCCCTCGGGCTGGCCGCCACCGTTCGGCGAGAGGTTGGTCCAGAAGATCGAGTGGTTGACGTGCCCACCGAGGTTGAACGCGAGGTCCTTCTCGAGCTTGTTGACGTTCGCGAGGTTTCCGCTGTCGCGCGCCTCGGCGAGCTGCTCGAGCGCGGTGTTCGCACCGGTCACGTACGCCTGGTGGTGCTTGTCATGGTGCAGCTCCATGATCTTTCCACTGATGTGCGGCTCGAGAGCTGCGAAGTCGTAGGGGAGGTCGGGGAGCGTGTAGGTCGCCATATCGCTTTCATCCAATCCGCGCCGCGCCGCGGCGCTTGCCGATCCTCCGCGCCGCCGAGATGCGGCGAGGAGCGGACGTAACTCATCCTACTGACGCCAACGCCCGACGGCATCGGATCCTTCCGCTGAATGACGAAGAGAGCCGGCCCTTGACAGGGCCGGCTCTCGTGTGTGCAAGGAACGGGATCAGACGTCGAGCCCGGCGGGCACCGCCGCCTCGGTCCCGGGGATCCCGTCGTGCTGTGCCTTCTTGTCGGCCATTGCCAGAAGACGACGGATGCGACCGGCGACGGCATCCTTCGTCAGCGGCGGATCGGCATGGTGTCCGAGTTCGTCGAGACTCGCATCGCGGTGTGCGAGACGCAGCTCCCCCGCCACGCGGAGGTGGTCGGGGACCTCGTCGGCGAGGATCTGGAGCGCGCGCTCGACGCGCGCGCAGGCGGCGACGGCGGCCTGCGCCGAACGACGCAGGTTCGCGTCGTCGAAGTTGACGAGACGGTTGACGCCGGCGCGCACCTCGCGGCGCTGGCGCAGTTCCTCCCAGGCCACGGCGGTGCGGTGGGCACCCATCTCGCTGAGGATGGCACGGATCGCCTCACCCTCGCGCACGACCACGCGCGGCATTCCGCGGACTTCACGGGCCTTCGCGGCGACGCCCAGGCGATGCGCGGCACCGACGAGCGCCATCGCGGCCTCCGACGACGGGCAGACGACTTCGAGCATGGCGGAGCGACCGGGTTCGCTGAGCGAGCCGGCAGCGAGGAACGCTCCGCGCCAGAGACCGGCGAGCTCCGAGCGCGAACCGGTCGTCAGGCGGTTCGGAAGTCCGCGCACCGGACGACGACGCTGATCCAGGAGACCGGTCTGACGGGCGAGGGTCTCCCCCGAGTCGATGACGCGAACGGCCCATCGCGCGCCTTCATTGGCGGTGCTGGACTGCACCTGGGCGATCTCGGGACGAACACCGTAGATCTCGGCGAGATCCCGGGCCACGCGACGCGCGAGGGTCTCGGCATCCACTTCCGCTTCGACGGCCACTCGGCCGGCGATCGAGTGCAGGCCGCCGGCGAACCGCAGGATGGCGGTCACCTCCGCGACTCGCACCGTCGGGGGTGCATTTCGGATGCTGACCAGCTCGGCCTTGACGTCGGTGGTGAGTGCCACGGGACTCCTTCTACGTTCACGCGCCGGGTCGCGACGCAAACGTCCAGCTTACCGGCTGGGCGCTCCCCTACTCGCGCCCGAGGTCGCGATGACGGACGTTGACGGCCACCCCGGGGATCGCCGCGAGACGCCGAGCGAGCTCCTCCGACATGGCGACGGAGCGGTGCTTGCCTCCGGTGCATCCGATCGCGATGGTGGAGTGGCTCTTGTTCTCGCGCTGATACCCCTCGAGCACCGGAGTGAGAGCCGCAGCGTAGGCCTCGAGGAACTCCCCCGCCCCCTCGCGAGACAGCACGTACTCGCGCACGGGCTCGTCCTGCCCGGTGAGACCGCGTAACTCCTCGTTCCAGAACGGGTTCGGCAGGAATCGCATATCGGCCACGAGATCGACGTCGGTCGGCAGGCCGTACTTGAACCCGAAGCTGAGCAGCGTCACGCGATGACGCGCCTGCCCCTCTTCGGAGAACAACTCGGAGACCTGTGTCGCCAACTGGTGGATGTTCAGTGTCGAGGTGTCGATCACCATGTCGGCGGACTCGTGGATCGGCGCGAGCCGGGCGCGTTCGCGCCGGATGCCGTCGAGGAGCGTGCCGTCGTTCTGCAGCGGGTGCGGCCGGCGGACGGCTTCGAAGCGGCGGACGAGCACGTCATCGGACGCTTCGAGGAACAGCACCCGCACGGAGCCGCGCGACCGGAGCAGGCGCGCGACCTCCGGAAAGTCGTCGAAGAGGCTGCGTCCGCGCACGTCGACGACGGCTGCGACCTTGGGCAGGGCATCCCCACCCATGTCGGTGAGGTCGATCAGCGGTCGGAGGATCTGCGGCGGGAGATTGTCGACGACATACCAGCCGAGGTCTTCGAGGACGTTCGCCACCGTCGTCCGGCCTGCACCGGACATACCTGTGACGATGAGGAACTCGCCCTTCTCGGACTCGGTCATCTCTCGCTCATCCCTTTCGCCTGGGACACCAGCCTATCGAGTGGCGAGGTGCGTGTGGATGTTCTGCGCCAGCACCGGTCCGATGCCCTGCACCTCCTCGATCTGTCCCGGCTCGGCCGCCCGCAGGGCCGTCACGGATCCGAAGTGCTTGAGCAGAACCTTGATGCGAGCGGCGCCGAGCCCGGGGACCTCGGCGAGCACCGTGGTGATGTCGTTGCGGCGCTTCTTGCGCTGATGGACGATCGCGAACCGATGCGCCTCGTCGCGCAGGCGCTGGAGCAGGTAGAGCGCCTCGCTCGTGCGCGGGAGGATCACGGGGAAATCCTCGCCGGGAAGCCAGACCTCCTCGAGGCGCTTCGCGATGCCGCACACGCTGATCTCCGGGTGCCCCGCGTCGCGCAGGGCACGCGCGGCCGCTTCGACCTGGGGCTTGCCGCCGTCGACGAGGAGCAACTGGGGACGATAGGCGAAGCGAGGCTTCTTGCGACCGGGCTCGCCCTCGACCTCTCCCTCGACGCCGTCGAGCAGCGGGTCGCTCACGACGACCGGGTCCGGGCGGTCGAGATACGCCAGCCGACGGCGCAGGACCTGGTACATCGAGTCGGTGTCATCCGTGGTCTCGGCGATGCCGAACGAGCGGTACTGGTCCTTGCGCGGGAGGCCGTCTTCGAAGACCACCATCGAGGCTACGACGTTCGTGCCGCCCAGATGCGAGATGTCGAAGCACTCGATGCGCAGCGGAGCCTCGTCCATGCCGAGAGCTTCCTGCAGGTCGGTGAGCGCCTGCGTTCGGGCGACGTAGTCGCTGGTGCGCCGCGTCTTGTAGCGGATGAGGGCTTGCTGCGCGTTCAGCGTCGCGGTGCGCATGAGATCCGCGCGCTGGCCACGCTGGGCGACGGCGATCTCGACCTTCTTGCCGCGACGCTCGCGGAGCCACTCCTCCATCTCGGGAGCGTCGTCCGGCAGCGAGGGCACCAGGATCCGCCGTGGCACGTCGGCGGCATCGCCGTAGGCACGCTGGAGCACCTGATCGACCAACTCGGCACCCGAGATGTCGATCTCCTTCTCGATCGTCATCGCCCGGACGCCGCGCACACGACCCCCACGGATCACGAAGTGCTGAACCGCCGCGGCGAGCTCGTCCTCGGCGATGCCGAAGAGGTCGGCGTCCTCATCGGATGCCAGCACGAGGGCGCTCTTCCCGAGCACCGCCTCGATCGCGGAGAGCTTGTCGCGGTACTTGGCCGCCGCTTCGTAGTCCATGGCCGCAGAGGCATCGAGCATCCGCTTGCGGAGGTCGCGAGTGAATCGCTCGTCGCCTCCGGCCATGAACGCGACGAAGTCGTTCACCATCGCGCGGTGCTCCTCGATGGTCACCGTCATCGAGCACGGACCGCCGCACTTGCCGATCTGCCCGGGGAAACAGGGGCGTCCCGTCTGCATGGCTCGCTTGTAACTCGCGTCGCTGCAGGTGCGGATCGGAAACGCCTTGATCATCAGGTCGATCGTCTCGTGCACCGCCCAGACCTTCGGGTACGGGCCGAAGTACCGCGCCCCCGGAATCCTGCGATTTCGGGTGACGAGCACGCGCGGCGCTTCGTCGCCGAGGGTCACCGCCATGAAGGGGTAGGACTTGTCGTCCTTGTAGCGGACGTTGAACGGCGGATCGAACTCCTTGATCCACATGTACTCGAGCTGCAGTGAATCGACATCGGTCGAGACGACGGTCCATTCGACCGAGGAGGCGGTCGTGACCATGCGCCGCGTGCGCTCATGGAGCGTGCGCAACGGGGCGAAGTAGTTCGAGAGTCGCTGGCGGAGGTTCTTCGCCTTCCCGACGTAGAGCACCCGCCCATCGGCGTCACGGAAACGGTACACACCGGGATCGGTCGGGATCTCTCCCGGCCGCGGCTTGTACGGAAGCACATCGGCCATCAGCTGGCCTTGCGCGCGGCGCGCCCATCCCCGAGGATCTCGGCGAGGAACTGCCCGGTGTGACTCTCCTCCACCCGGGCGATCTGCTCCGGGGTGCCCGTCGCCAGGATCTCGCCACCGCCGGAACCACCCTCGGGACCGAGGTCGATGACCCAGTCGGCGGACTTGATGACGTCGAGGTTGTGCTCGATGACGATCACGGTGTTGCCCTTGTCGACGAGTCCGTTCAGCACTTCGAGGAGCTTGCGCACGTCCTCGAAGTGCAGACCGGTGGTCGGCTCGTCGAGCACGTAGATGCTTCGACCGTTGCTGCGGCGCTGGAGCTCGGTGGCGAGTTTCACGCGCTGCGCCTCTCCGCCCGAGAGCGTCGTGGCCGACTGGCCCAGGCGCACGTATCCGAGTCCCACGTCGACCAAGGTCTTCATGTAGCGGTGGATCGCCTGGATGGGCTCGAAGAACTCCGCGGCCTCTTCGATCGGCATCTCGAGGACCTCGGCGATGTTCTTCCCCTTGTAGTGCACGGCGAGCGTGTCGCGGTTGTACCGCTTGCCGTGGCAGACCTCGCAGTCCACGTACACGTCGGGGAGGAAGTTCATCTCGATCTTGATCGTGCCGTCACCCGAGCACGCCTCGCAGCGGCCGCCCTTGACGTTGAAGCTGAAGCGACCCGGCTGGTAGCCGCGCACCTTGGCCTCGGGGGTCTCGCTGAAGAGCGAACGGATGCGGTCGAAGACACCCGTGTAGGTCGCCGGGTTCGAGCGCGGCGTGCGGCCGATCGGCGCCTGATCGACGTGCACCACCTTGTCGAGATTGTCGAGACCGGTCACGCGGGTGTGCTTGCCGGGCACGGTGCGGGCACCGTTCAGCCGGGACGCGAGCACCTGGTAGAGGATGTCGTTGACCAGCGACGACTTGCCCGAGCCGCTGACGCCGGTGACAGCCGTGAGTACACCCAGCGGGAAGCTCGCATCGACGTTCTTGAGGTTGTTCTCGCGAGCCCCGATCACGTTGAGCATGCGCTTGCGGTCGAGTTTGCGCCGCTTGGTCGGTGTCGGGATCTCACGACGACCGGAGAGGTACTCCCCCGTCATCGAAGACCGGTCGTCGAGCAGAGACTTATAGGGACCCGAGTGCACGACCTCGCCACCGTTGACACCGGCCCCAGGGCCGATGTCGACCACCCAGTCGGCCGCCTCGATCGTCTCCTCATCGTGCTCCACCACGATGAGCGTGTTGCCCAGGTCGCGCAGCTTGAGCAGCGTGTTGATCAGACGCCGGTTGTCGCGCTGGTGGAGACCGATGGACGGCTCGTCGAGGACATAGAGCACACCGGTCAGACCCGATCCGATCTGCGTCGCCAGCCGGATGCGCTGCGCCTCACCGCCGGAGAGAGAGCCGGCGGACCTGCTCAGGTTGAGGTACGAGAGCCCCACCTGAAGCAGGAAATCGAGTCGCAGACGGATCTCGCGCAGGACCTGAGCGGCGATCTTCGCCTCTCGCTCCGTGAGGGTCAGCGTCTGCATGAAGGACTGCGCATCGCTCAGGCTGAGGTGCGAGACCTCGGCGATGGAGTGGCCCTGCACCTGGACCGCGAGGACCTCCGGCTTCAAGCGATCGCCGTCGCAGACGGGGCACGGCACCTCGCGGAGGTACTCGCCCCACCGACCGCGCTGCGTGTCGGACTCGGCCTGCAGGTACTGCCGCTCGATGTAAGGGACGACGCCCTCGAACCCGGAGGCGTACCGCATCTCGCGCCCGTACCGGTTCTTCCACTTGACGGTGACCTTGTAGTTCTCGCCGCGCAGCACCGCGTCCTGGATGTCGGAGTGGAGCTCGCGCCAGGGGGTGTCGAGCGAGAAGTCGAGATCGCGGGACAGACCTTCGAGCAGGCGCTCGTAGTACTGGAAGAGACCCTTGCCCTGCGTCGTCCAGGGGATGATGACGCCTTCGCGGATCGAGAGATCCTCGTCGCCGAGCATCAGGTCGACATCGACCGACATACGCGTGCCCAGACCGGAGCACGCGGGGCAGGCCCCGAACGGTGCGTTGAACGAGAAGGTGCGGGGCTCGATCTCGGTCAGGCTGAGCGGGTGCCCGTTCGGGCAGGCGAGTTTCTCGGAGAAGGACTGCCACGCGTCGTCGCCCTCTTCATCGACGAAATTGACCTGGACGACGCCTCCGGCAAGGCCCAGAGCCGTCTCGACGGAATCCGTCACGCGCCCGAGGATGTCATCCGACGCGACGAGGCGGTCGACGACCACGGCGATGTCGTGCTTGTAGCTCTTCTTGAGGGTGGGCGGCTCGGCGAGCTGGATGAGATCGCCGTCGACGATCGCACGGGAGTATCCCTTGGCGCCGAGCTCGCGGAAGAGGTCGACGAACTCGCCCTTCTTCTGTGACACGATCGGAGCGACGATCTGGTAGCGGGTACGCTCGGGCAACTCCATGAGCTGATCGGCGATCTGCTGCACGGTCTGCCGCTGGATCCTCTCGCCGCACTCGGGGCAGTGAGGAATGCCGATGCGCGCCCAGAGCAGCCGCATGTAGTCGTAGATCTCGGTGATCGTGCCGACCGTCGAGCGCGGGTTCCGGTTGGTCGACTTCTGGTCGATCGACACCGCCGGACTCAGCCCCTCAATGAAATCGACGTCGGGCCTGTCGACCTGACCGAGGAACTGGCGCGCGTAGGCGCTCAACGACTCGACATAACGGCGCTGCCCCTCTGCGAAGATCGTGTCGAACGCGAGACTGGACTTGCCGGACCCGGACAGGCCGGTGAACACGACAAGCGAGTCACGGGGAATGTCGATGTCGACGTTCTTGAGATTGTGCACGCGGGAACCGCGAACACTGAGTTTTCCGGGGGTGGCGACGGGGACGATAGGCACCGGACAAGTCTACGAGGGGCCACCGACATTGGCTCCGCAGGGCCTGGATGCTCAGGCGCCTCCGAGGCGCCGCCCCGCGAACGGCCCCAGCCCGTCACGGAGCGCCGACACTTCGTGCACGTCCATCCCGACCGCGGACATCACCTGCGCCGGCACCTCCAGCGCCCGCTCGCGCAGAGCGCGCCCCGCATCGGTGAGGGTGATGTCGAGACGCCGCTCGTCCTCCGCGCTGCGCTCCCGCGCGACGAGCCCGTCGGACTCCAGTCGCTTGACCAGCGGCGACGCCGTGGCCGGCTCCATCGCGAGATCGGCGGCGAGATCGTTCAGGGTGCGAGGCGATCGTTCCCAGAGCGCCAGCATCACCAGGTACTGCGGGTGGGTCAGCCCCAGCGGCTCGAGGATCGGGCGGTAGATCGCCACGACGTTGCGCGCCGCGGTCACCAGCGCGAAGCACAGCTGGTTCTCGAGCCGAAGGAGTTCGTCGGATGCCTTCATCCGGCCAACTATACAACTGCCCTAATCGTTAGTACACTAATCAACATGGCACATGATCCGGAACGGGCTCCCCTGCGCACGCGCATTCGCGAGGCGGGAGGGCTGTACGCCTGGGTGAACACCAACCTCATCCGCTTCGCCGGACCGGCGTCCGTCGGCCCCTACGAGAAGACACCCCCGCCGAGCGCCGCAGAGCGCGCCGAGCGCGCGTGCCCCTTGTGCGGAGCGCCGATGACGGCGCACGAGATCGACCGGTCCGGACCCAAGCCCCTCATCCACTGCCCCTGAGCCGAGGAAGCGCCTGCGACCGGCACGCGAACGGTCGACGCGCCTAGTCGGCTCCGGCGCGCGCGGCATCGATCCAGAACAGCAGTCCGTCATCGTCGGCGATCGCGGATGGGGCGACGTCGATCCATCGCGCACTCATGGTCCGCGGGCCCATCACGGCGCGCTCGGCTCCCTCGCGCAGGAGCAACACTGCCTCGTCTTCGGCTGCGACCTTGATTAGCAGCACGCCTCCCGGCCGGGCCCCGGCGAGGATCCGGCCATCGAGCAGGAATGCTCGGGTCCCGAACATCCTCCGCTCCTCGATACCGGATGCGGGCGCGACGATCGCACGAATCCGGTCGGCGAGTTCTTCGCCCGCAGCATCCATCCGCGCCGCCTTCACCTTCCGAACGCCCTCAGGCGTGACCGGCCCGCTCCATGGCACGCAGTTCCTTCTTGAGGTCCTGCACCTCGTCGCGAAGTCGCCCTGCCAGCTCAAACTTGAGCTCGGCAGCAGCCGCCAGCATCTGGTCCGAGAGGTCTTGGATCGTCGCCTCCAGCTGCTGCGCTCCCTCCGCGGCGATCCCCGTACGTCGGAGGTTCGGGGTGGGCGACTTTCCCTTGCCCGTCGCACGCCCCCTCCCCGACATCAGCTCGGCGGTGTCCGCCCCCTCGCGTGCCAGAACGGCGGTGATGTCGGCGATCTTCTTCCGCAGCGGCTGCGGGTCGATCCCGTGCTCCTTGTTGTACGCGACCTGCTTCTCGCGACGACGATCGGTCTCCTCGATCGCCTTCGCCATCGAGTCGGTCATCTTGTCGGCGTACATGTGGACCTCGCCCGACACGTTTCGCGCCGCACGCCCGATCGTCTGGATGAGCGACGTCCCGGAGCGCAGGAAGCCCTCCTTGTCGGCATCGAGGATCGCCACGAGCGAGACCTCGGGGAGATCGAGGCCCTCACGCAGGAGGTTGATTCCGACCAGCACGTCGTACACCCCGGAACGCAGCTCGCTCAGCAGCTCGACACGACGCAGGGTATCGACATCGGAGTGCAGGTAGCGGACGCGAACTCCGTGCTCGCCGAGGAAGTCCGTCAGCTCCTCGGCCATCTTCTTCGTGAGGGTCGTGACGAGGATGCGCTCATCGCGCTCCACGCGCAGACGGATCTCTTCGAGCAGGTCGTCGATCTGCCCCTTCGAGGGCTTCACGATGATCTCGGGATCGACCAGGCCCGTCGGGCGGATGATCTGCTCGACGATCCCGTCGGCGATCCCCATCTCGTACTTCCCGGGCGTCGCGGAGAGGTAGACGGTCTGCCCGATGCGGTTCTTGAACTCGTCCCATCGGAGCGGACGGTTGTCCATCGCACTCGGCAGACGGAATCCGTGGTCGACGAGCGTGCGCTTGCGCGAGGCGTCGCCCTCGTACATCGCACCGATCTGGGGCACGGTGACGTGCGACTCGTCGATGACGAGGAGGAAGTCGTCCGGGAAGAAGTCGAGCAGCGTGTGCGGCGGCTCCCCCGGAGCGCGACCGTCCATGTGGCGCGAGTAGTTCTCGATGCCCGAGCAGAATCCGAGCTGCTGCAGCATCTCGAGATCGAAGGTCGTGCGCATGCGCAACCGCTGAGCCTCGAGCAGCTTCCCCTGCTTCTCGAACTCGGCCAGGCGCTCTTCCAGCTCTGTCTCGATCGTGCCGATCGAGCGCTGGATCACATCGGTTCCCGCGACGTAGTGCGACGCGGGGAAGATCGGCACGGCGTCGAGCTTCTCGATCACCTCGCCGGTGAGCGGGTGGAGGGAGTACAACGCTTCGATCTCGTCACCGAAGAGTTCGATGCGGATCGCGTGCTCCTCGTAGACGGGGATGATCTCGATCGTGTCGCCCCGCACGCGGAAGTTGCCCCGCGAGAAGTCGACGTCGTTGCGGTTGTACTGCATCGCGATGAACTGACGGATGAGCGCGTCCCGGTCGTACCGCTCCCCCACCTGCAGGGCAACCATCGCACGGAGGTACTCCTCGGGAGCACCGAGTCCGTAGATGCAGGAAACGGTCGAGACCACCACGACGTCGCGGCGGCTGAGCAACGAGTTCGTCGTCGAGTGCCGCAGCCGTTCGACCTCGGCGTTGATGGACGAGTCCTTCTCGATGAAGGTGTCGGTCTGCGGGACGTACGCTTCGGGCTGGTAGTAGTCGTAGTAGGAGACGAAGTACTCGACCGCGTTGTTCGGCATGAGCTCGCGGAACTCGTTCGCGAGCTGAGCCGCGAGCGTCTTGTTGTGCGCGAGGACGAGAGTGGGGCGCTGCACCTGCTCGACGAGCCATGCGGTCGTCGCCGATTTTCCCGTACCCGTGGCCCCCAACAGCACGACGTCCGTCTCCCCGGCGTTGATGCGCGCGGCGAGCTCGGCGATGGCCTGGGGCTGATCACCGGCGGGCGCGTATTCGCTGATGACCTCGAACGGGCGAACGCTACGGGTGGGTTCCATACGTCCAGCGTAGGCGGGGCCACCGACATCGGGGCCCGCTTCCCCTTCGGGCGAACGGCTCTCACACTCTTCCGGAAGGAGACGCGCGCAGAGCGATCGCCGCGATCACCGCCGATGCGGCGCACATCGTGAGGATGCCGGCGATGAACCACTCCCATCCCAGCCCTCCGAAGACGAGACCGAGGATCCATCCGAACAGGCTCGATCCGGCGTAGTAGCCGAAATAGTAGAGCGACGACGCCTGCGCGCGCACCGCCGGATCGGCATCCGTCGGCACCCACCCGGAGGCGATCGCATGGGCACCGAAGAACCCGGCGGTGAACAGCACGAGTCCGGTGAGCACCAGTCCCGTGGTCGGCATCGCCAGGAGTACCGCGCCCGACGCGGTGACGCCGATCGAGACCAGCAGCACGGGGAAGCGTCCGAACCTGCTGGCGAGCGATCCCGCCCAGGGCGAGGAGACCGTGCCGGCGAGGTAGGCCACGAACAGCAGGGTCACCAGCCAGGCCGGAAGCAGGAACGGTGGAGCCGCGAGATGGAAGCCGAGATAGTTGTAGACCGCGACGAAGGCGCCCATCAGCAGGAAACCCTGCGCGTAGACGGCGAGCTGTGGCGCGGAACGCAGCGGACGCAGAAGTCGCGCGAGGATCCCCGGGCCGCCGCCTCGCGCCGCAGGAAGGAAGCCGCGGGCGCGCGGCGTGAGCCAGAGGAACAGAACGGCGCAGACGATGCAGACTGCGGCGACACCCCAGACCCCCGCACGCCATCCGCCCGCCTCTCCGATGCCGCCGGCCACGAGGCGCCCCGTCAGCCCGCCGAGCGTCGTGCCCGCGATGTAGCTGCCCGCGGCCGCCGCCGCGTGCGAGGAGCGGACCTCTTCACTCAGGTAGGCGAGGGCGACGGCGGGCACGGCGCCCAGCGCGATGCCCTCCCCCAGCCGCAGGATCAGCAGCGGGAGGATGCCGTCGCTCAGCGGCGCGCAGATGCCGAGCACGGTGGCGATGATCACCCCCGTCGCCATCGCGGGGATCCGTCCGATCCGATCGGCGACCATCGACCAGGGGACGACGGCCGCCGCCAGCCCGAGCGTTGCGGCGGACACGCTCAGGGCCGCCGATGCCGGTCCGATCCGGAGGTCGGAGGCGATCTGCGGAAGGACGGCCTGGGTGGCGTAGAGCTGGGCGAATGTCGCGACGCCGGCGAAGAAGAGCCCGATGATCAGTCGGCGATACTCCCGTGATCCCGGAGCATGGCCGGTGAACGGTTCGCTCACCGCGCGCGGATCCGCTCCCATAGGGCGTCGGTGCGGGCTTCGGTCTCGTCGAGAGATCCGGACGTGTCGATCACCGCGTCGGCGATCGCGAGACGCTGATCGTCGGACACCTGGGCGTCGATGCGCTCCTTCGCCGACTTCGGGTCCATTCCGCGGATCTCGACGAGGCGACGCAGCCTCTCCGTCTCGGGAGCGTGCGCCACGACGATGAGGTCCCAGGGGTCGTCGACGCGCGCCTCCACCAGGAGCGGGACGTCGTAGACGACGACCGCGTCCTCATCGGCTGCGAAAGCCTCTTCGAAGCGCCGCTGGGACTCGGCGCGGACGGCCGGGTGCACGATCGCGTTCAGGGCGAGGAGCCGCTCGGGGTCTCCGAAGACCTGCGCACCCAACGCCGGGCGGTCCAGCGACCCGTCGTCGGCGATGACGCCGTCACCGAACTCCGCGGCGATCCGACGGAGCACGGGGCTCCCGGGCGCCTGGACGTCACGCACGATCTGATCCGCATCGACGAGGATCGCACCGTGCGAGGCGAGTCGTCGGGCGATGGTCGACTTCCCGGACGCGATGCCGCCGGTGAGCGCGATGAGGGGCATGGTCTCCATCCTGTCACGCGGGAGAACGCGGAACGGGCCGCCACCCGAAGGTGACGGCCCGTTCCTGACGTGATGCTGCTTAGGCGTTGCCACCCGAGAGCTTCTCGCGGAGAGCCGCGAGAGCCTCGTCGTCGGCAAGCGTGCCCGCACCAGCGGTCTCGCTCGAGAACGACTGTCCGCCGAAGTCCTCGCCGGCCGCCGCCTCGGCCTCGGCCGCCTTGGTGACCTGAGCCTTGTGCGCCTCCCAGCGAGCCTGGGCAGCAGCGTACTCCTGCTCCCATGCCTCGCGCTGGGCGTCGAAGCCTTCCTTCCACGCACCGGTCTCGGCGTCGAAGCCCTCCGGGTACTTGTACTCGCCGTTCTCGTCGTACTCGGCGACCATTCCGTAGAGGGCCGGGTCGAACTCGGTGCCGTTGGGGTCGACCGACTCGTTGGCCTGCTTCAGCGACAGCGAGATGCGACGACGCTCGAGGTCGATGTCGATGACCTTGACGAACACCTCTTCGCCGACGGAGACGACCTGCTCGGCCAGCTCGACGTGCTTGCTGGAGAGCTCGGAGATGTGGACGAGGCCCTCGATGCCGTCTGCGACGCGAACGAACGCACCGAACGGAACGAGCTTCGTGACCTTACCCGGGGTGACCTGACCGATCGCGTGGGTACGGGCGAAGACCTGCCACGGGTCCTCCTGCGTCGCCTTCAGCGACAGGGAGACGCGCTCGCGGTCGAGGTCGACCTCGAGGATCTCGACGGTGACCTCCTGGCCGACCTCGACGACCTCGGAGGCGTGCTCGATGTGCTTCCAGGACAGCTCGGAGACGTGCACGAGGCCGTCCACGCCGCCCAGGTCGACGAACGCACCGAAGTTGACGATCGACGAGACGACACCCTTGCGGACCTGGCCCTTGTGGAGGTTGTTCAGGAACGTGGTGCGCGACTCCGACTGCGTCTGCTCGAGCAGCGCGCGGCGGCTGAGCACGACGTTGTTGCGGTTCTTGTCGAGCTCGAGGATCTTGGCCTCGATCTCCTGGCCGAGGTACGGCGTGAGGTCGCGGACGCGGCGGAGCTCGATGAGCGAAGCCGGGAGGAAGCCACGGAGGCCGATGTCGACGATGAGGCCACCCTTGACGACCTCGATGACGGTGCCGGTGACGACGCCGTCGTTCTCCTTGATCTTCTCGACGTCTCCCCAGGCGCGCTCGTACTGCGCACGCTTCTTGGAGAGGATCAGACGGCCTTCCTTGTCCTCCTTCTGGAGGACGAGGGCCTCGACCAGGTCGCCGACGGCGACGACCTCGTTGGGGTCGACGTCGTGCTTGATGGAGAGCTCGCGCGAGGGGATGACACCCTCGGTCTTGTAGCCCACATCGAGGAGGACCTCGTCGCGGTCGATCTTGACGATCGTGCCCTCGATGATGTCGCCATCGTTGAAGAACTTCAGGGTCTTCTCGACCGCGGCCAGGAAGTCCTCAGCAGATCCGATGTCGTTGATGGCGACCTGCTTGGTGGCCGGGGCGGTCGTTGCGGTAGTCATGTAGTGGGTTGTCCTTGTGAATGGAAACTCAGGCCGTGAACAGCGACCGCGCACGGCCGATATCCTGCTTCACAGCGATTGGATTGGATTGATCGTCACGAGAGCATGCGTATGCACGCCACGAGTGACGCTTCAGATTACCAGATCTCGGGATGCTGCGGGGGCTCGGGTGCGGGATGCCCGTGCGAGACTGTCCCCGTGACCGATCGCCTGATGCTGCTCGATACCGCCAGCCTCTACTTCCGCGCGTTCTACGGGGTGCCCGACAAGGTCACCGCACCGGACGGCTCCCCCATCAACGCCGCCCGTGGGTTGCTCGACATCGTCGCGAAGCTCGTCACGCTGTACGAGCCCACCCAGGTCATCGCCTGCTGGGACGACGACTGGCGTCCGCAGTGGCGCGTCGACCTCATTCCCAGCTACAAGGGCCACCGCGTCGTCGAGGTCGTCGCGGACGCCCCGGACGTCGAAGAGGTGCCCGATCCGCTCGAGGCGCAGATCCCTCTCATCCGTCAGACGCTCGCGGCTCTCGACATCCCCATCATCGGCGTCGCGGCGCACGAGGCCGATGACGTGATCGGCACGCTCGCCACGGCATCCGCGCTTCCGGTCGACATCGTCACCGGGGATCGCGACCTCTTCCAACTCGTCGACGACGCGAGCGACGTCCGCGTGATCTACACCGCCCGCGGCATGAGCAACCTCGAGATCGTGACCGACGCGACCGTCGTCGCCAAGTACGGAGTACTCCCCAGCCAGTACGCCGACTTCGCGACGATGCGCGGCGACGCCTCGGACGGCCTTCCCGGCGTCGCCGGCGTCGGCGAGAAGACCGCGGCGACGCTCCTCCAGACCCATGCCGATCTCGACGGCATCCGTGCGGCGGCCGCCGCGGGCGAGGGGATGAGCGCCGGCGTCCGCGCGAAGATCCTCGCGGCGAGCGATTACCTCGATGTCGCCCCCACGGTCGTCGCGGTGGCCACCGGACTCGACATATCCGCGCCGGGCACGCCGCTGCACCCGCTCGACGACGTCGCCCGCGACGCGGCCGATTCTCTCGCCGCGAAGTG
The DNA here is from genome assembly GCF_052045715.1 of Microbacterium sp. 22179. NCBI lineage: Bacteria > Bacillati > Actinomycetota > Actinomycetes > Micrococcales > Microbacteriaceae > Microbacterium > Microbacterium sp. 22179. The sequence continues at coordinate 111,008 of NZ_JBQEPJ010000006.1, forward strand.
GAATCTGACCTCCTCGATGAACCGCGCGATCGCCGCGATCGAGAAGGTCACCGGTTCCGCCTGACCCTCATTCCGCCCACGCGAGCAGACGCTCGAGCCCCCAGGTCGTCACGATCCGGGATGCCGGCACCCCCGCGCGCTCCGCTCGCTCGGCGCCGTGGTCGAGAAGCGACAGCTGACCGGGGGCGTGCGCATCCGAGTCGATCGAGAAGAGGCATCCGGCTTCGAGAGCGAGCGCGATCAGCTCGTCCGGAGGATCCTGACGCTCCGGGCGGGAGTTGATCTCGACGGCGACGCCGTTCTCGGCGCAGGCCGCGAACACGGCGGCCGCGTCGAACTCCGACGGCGGGCGCGTGCCGCGCTCACCCTGCACCAGGCGTCCCGTGCAGTGGCCGAGCACATTCACCCGCGGGTGCGCCACCGCCGAGAGCATCCGACGGGTCATGGAGCGGGCATCCATCCGCAACTTCGAGTGCACGGACGCGACGACGATGTCCAGATCGCCGAGAAGCCCATCCTCCTGGTCGAGCACGCCGTCGTCGAGGATGTCGACCTCGATGCCGGCCAGGAGCGTGAAGCCGTCGCCGGACTCGGCCCGGACGAGAGGGATCTGCTCGCGCAATCGCTCGCTCGATAGCCCGCGTGCCACCCGCAGACGCGGCGAATGATCGGTGATCGCCTGATACTCGTGTCCCTGTGCGCGCGCTGCGGCCGCCATCACCGCGATCGACGTCGTCCCGTCCGACCAGTCGGTGTGCGCGTGGAGATCGCCGCGCAGCTTCCGCCGCAGGTCGGAGATGCGCTCCGGCTCCACGTCGCCGCGGAGCTCGACCAGATAGTCGGGGACCGTGCCCTCCTGCGCCTGACGGATCACCGAGAAGGTCGACGCACCGATCCCCGGGGCCGCACGGAGACGGTTCGGATCGGTGCGCACGTCCGCGGGCAATGACTCGAAGACCGCGGCCGCCTGCCGGAAGGCCTTGGCCCGATATCTCGACGCCCGCTCGCGCTCGAGCAGCGAAGCGATCTCGAGTAGTGCGGCGACCGGTTCCATGATGCGCCTCAGCCGGCGGCGAGCTCCCGGCTCACGCCGATCCACTCGTCGAGCTTCGACAGCGCCCGCCCGTCGTCGATCGCGGTGGCCGCACGCTCGTACGCGCTGCGCAGGCGTTCGAGGATCGGACGCTGCACCTGTGCCGCGTCCTGGGAGAGCTCGAAGGCGACGACGCCCGCGGCGGCGTTCAGCAGCACGATGTCGCGCACCGCTCCGCGCTCCCCCTCCAGAGTGCGACGCAGGATGGTCGCGTTGTGCTCCGGCGCCCCTCCGAGAAGGTCCGAGAGTTCGGCGAGCGGGATGCCGAGGTCACGCGGATCCAGATCGTGCTCGTGCACATCTCCTCGGGTGACCTCCCAGATCCGACTGTGTCCGGTGGTGGTGAGTTCGTCGAGTCCGTCATCGCCGCGGAAGACCAGCGCGGTGGCGCCGCGCGTGCGGAACACTCCGGTGATCAGGGGCACGCGCTCGAGCTGCGCCACGCCCACGGCGTTCGCCTCGGCGCGAGCCGGATTGCAAAGAGGGCCGAGCATGTTGAACACGGTGGGCACGCCGAGCTGCGATCGCACGGCTCCCGCGTGCTTGAACCCTGGGTGGAACGCACCCGCCCAGGCGAAGGTGATCCCCGTGCGGTCGAGGATGGACGCCACGGCGGCCGGATCGAGCGTGAGCTCGAGCCCGAGAGCGCCGAGCACATCGGAGGAGCCGGACGCCGAACTCGCCGCCCTGTTGCCGTGCTTCACGACCGGGATGCCCATCGCACCGATGATGATGGCCGCGGTCGTCGAGACGTTCACGGTGCCGACGCGGTCCCCGCCCGTGCCGACGATGTCGAGGACGTCCGGCGACACCGGGAGCGGGACGGCCGCTTCGAGGATCGCATCGCGGAAACCGACGATCTCGTCGATCGTCTCGCCCTTCGCACGCAATGCGATGAGGAATCCCGCCAGTTGGGCCTCGCTGACATCGCCCCGCATGATCTGACGCATGGCCCACGTCGACTCCCAGACGCTGAGGTCGCGACGCTCCAGAAGAGTGGTGAGCACATCGGACCAGGTCAGGGATTCAGCCATGTGTGCGATCCTATCGGCGCCGAGAAAACGTGCATCTCGTCCGTCACGGATGCCGACGGCCGGAGCACCCGCGATTTCCCGCGGATTCACCGACGATTCGCAGTGTTTTCTTAGGGTTACCTAAGTGAAAAGCTGGCGAAACGAGGTGTCCGGGTGCAAGAATCACCCCCGGGAATCGGCCATAATGGAACGGTGACGACCTCAGCGACGTATGCCCCGGCGGCGAGAACCATCAAGCGGCCCAACCCGGTAGCTGTCGGCACCATTGTGTGGCTCGGCAGTGAAGTGATGTTCTTCGCGGGACTCTTCGCGATCTACTTCACCCTCCGAAGCACCTCCCCCGAACTCTGGGCCGACCGGACCGAACTGCTGAACGTGCCGTTCGCATTCGTGAACACCGCGATCCTCGTGCTCTCGTCGTTCACCTGCCAGATGGGCGTCTTCGCAGCCGAGGACCTCCAGGCCTACAAGATCGGCAAGGGCCAGAAGAACGGTGCAGGCCGTCGCCGCCTGTTCGGCTGGGGCATGGTCGAGTGGTTCTTCCTCACCTTCGCCCTCGGCGCGGTCTTCGTCTCGGGTCAGGTCTGGGAGTACGCCCAGCTCGTCGCCGAGGGAATGCCCATCAGCGCCGACTCGTACGCTTCCGCGTTCTACCTGACCACCGGCTTCCACGCACTGCACGTGACGGGCGGGCTCGTCGCGTTCCTGCTCGTCATCGGACGCGCGTTCGCCGTCAAGAACTTCCGGCACAAGGAGGCGACCTCCTCGATCGTGGTGTCCTACTACTGGCACTTCGTCGACGTCGTCTGGATCGTGCTGTTCGTCGTAATTTACTTCCTGAAATAAGAGCGGAGCTGATCCCCGAGATGGCACGAGAGAAGAAGCGCCGTTCTGGCGGTCGCCGCAGCCCCCTGGCTGCCGCGGCCCTCATCGGAGCAGGCCTGATGATCACCGGCGCCGTGTACGCCGGCGCATCCGCGGCCTTCGCCGCGACCGACACGCAGACCGCGGCGACCACGCTGACCGTCGAGGACGGCGAGAAGCTGTTCCAGGCGAACTGCGCCACCTGCCACGGCCTCGACCTGCAGGGCACGCCCAACGGGCCGAGCCTCTACGGTGTCGGCGAGCTCGCCACCGAGTTCCAGCTCTCCACGGGCCGCATGCCCCTGCAGATGCAGGGACCGCAGGCTCCCCAGAAGGAGCCGCAGTTCACCGAGGACCAGATCCTCGCGATCTCGTCGTTCGTGCAGTCCACGGCCCCCGGCCCGACCTTCCCCGAGGAGCGCATCCTCGACGGTGAGGGCGACGTGGCTCACGGAGCCGAGCTCTTCCGCGTCAACTGCGCGATGTGCCACAACGTGGCCGCCGCCGGTGGAGCACTCACCGAGGGCAAGTACGCCCCGGCCCTGACCGAGACCAGCGCGCTGCACATGTACGCGGCCATGGTGACGGGCCCCCAGAACATGCCCGTCTTCGGCGACATGAACCTGTCGGACGAAGACAAGCGCGACATCATCTCGGCTCTCCTGTACCAGCAGCAGTCCGTGCAGATCGGCGGGTTCTCCCTCGGATCGCTCGGACCGGTCTCTGAGGGCCTGTTCGTCTGGATCTTCGGCATCGGCGCACTCGTCGCCATCACCGTGTGGATCACGGCGAAGTCCAACTGACGCTTAATCATCGAAGAGGAACGTACGAGGAGCACCATGGCACACGACGACGACTCGCAGGCTCTTGACAGGGCCTACCAGCCCTCTCCGGGGCTGGGCGTCGCAGTCAGCGACCCTGTGCAGAACCCGGGCCTGCCGCCGCACCGCGAGCGGATGACCGACAAGGACCCGCGCGCGGAGAAGGCCGCGGTCCGCACTGTCTACACGCTGTTCTACCTGTCTCTCGCGGGCAGCATCTGGGCGGTCGCCGCCTACATGCTGTTCCCGATCGAGAGCGGCGCTCTCATCGACATCCGTCAGAACAACCTCTTCATCGGACTCGGCATCGCCCTGGCGCTGCTGTCCCTCGGCCTCGGAGCGATCCACTGGTCGAAGGCGCTCATGTCCGACAAGGAGCACATCGAGCACCGCCACCCCACGCGCGGCAAGGACTCGACCCGCGAGGCCGCGATCAAGGCGTTCTCCGACGCCAACGAGGAGTCCGGCTTCGGACGCCGCACGATGATCCGCAACTCGCTGTTTGCAGCGCTCGTCGCGTCGATCATTCCCGGCGTGACGCTGTTCCGCGGCCTGGCCCCGCATGCCACCCCGGAGGACCCCTACGCGGGCGACCCGGTGCACCTGCTCAAGCACACCATGTGGGAGGAGGGAATGCGCCTCGTCCGCGACCCGGACGGCACGCCGATCCGCGCCGCCGACGTCACGCTCGGTTCCGCCTTCCACGTGATCCCGGCCGACCTGGCCGAGCTGAGCCACCACGACGGCTACCTCGAGGAGAAGGCGAAGGCCATCGTGCTGATGATGCGTCTGCGCCCCGAGCAGCTGATCGAGGCCGAGGACCGCAAGGACTGGTCGTACGACGGCATCGTCGCTTACTCCAAGGTGTGCACCCACGTCGGATGCCCGGTCGCGCTCTACGAGCAGCAGACCCATCACCTCCTCTGCCCCTGCCACCAGTCGCAGTTCGATGTGACGGATCACGCCAAGGTCATCTTCGGACCGGCCGCGCGCCCGCTGCCTCAGCTGCCCATCACCGTCGACGACGAGGGCTACCTCGTCGCGCGCAGTGACTTCACCGAGCCCGTCGGCCCGAGCTTCTGGGAGCGCCATTGAGCACCGCAACGCTGTCCAAAGAGGACAAGGACACCAAGGCGCCTCTCGGCGGCCGATTCGTCGGCGCCGCGTCGAACTACATCGATGAGCGCACCAGCCTCTCCGGCTTCGTCAAGGAGCTGGGGCGCAAGATCTTCCCCGACCACTGGTCGTTCATGCTGGGTGAGATCGCCCTGTGGAGCTTCGTCGTCGTGTTCCTGTCCGGAACCTTCCTGACGTTCTTCTTCCAGGCGTCGATGGTCGAGACCCACTACACCGGTGCGTACGCTCCGATGCGCGGGATCGAGATGTCCGCGGCGCTCGAGTCGTCGCTCCACATCTCGTTCGACCTCCGTGGCGGTTTGCTCGTCCGTCAGATCCACCACTGGGCCGCCCTGGTCTTCGTGGCCGGTATCGGCGTGCACATGCTCCGCGTGTTCTTCACCGGCGCGTTCCGCAAGCCGCGCGAGCTCAACTGGGTGATCGGCTTCGTGCTGTTCATCCTCGCTCTCGCCGAGGGCTTCACGGGATACTCCCTCCCCGACGACCTGCTCTCGGGTAACGGTCTCCGCATCATCGACGGCATGGTCAAGGGCCTCCCGCTCATCGGCACGTGGACCTCGTTCCTCCTCTTCGGCGGCGAGTTCCCCGGTACCGACATCGTCGGGCGCCTGTACTCGCTGCACATCCTGCTGCTGCCGATGCTCGTGATCGCCCTGATCGTCGTGCACCTCATGCTCATGATCATCAACAAGCACACGCAGTTCGCCGGCCCCGGCCGCACGAACGACAACGTCGTGGGCTACCCGATGATGCCGGTGTACATGTCGAAGATGGGCGGATACCTGTTCATCGTCTTCGGCACCATCGTGTTGATCGCGACCTTCTTCCAGATCAACCCGATCTGGAACTACGGTCCCTACGACCCCTCCCCCGTGTCCGCCGGAACCCAGCCCGACTGGTACATCGGCTTCGCGGACGGCGCGCTGCGTCTGGCGCCCTCGAACTGGGACGTCGTCTTCCTCGACCACACCTGGTCGTTCGGCATCCTCGTTCCGGTCGCCGTGCTCGGACTCTTCATCGTCGCCGTCGCGATCTACCCCTTCATCGAAGCGTGGATCACCGGTGACAAGCGCGAGCACCACATCGCGCAGCGTCCGCGCAACGCGGCGACCCGCACCGCCATCGGCGTGGCCGGCGTCGTCTTCTACGCCGTGCTCTGGGCTGCAGCCTCCTCGGACCTCATCGCGACGCACTTCATGCTCACGATGGAGGGTGTCATCCACACGCTCCAGGCTCTGCTGTTCCTCGGGCCGATCCTCGGTTACTTCGTGACCAAGCGCATCTGCATCGCGCTGCAGAAGAAGGATCGTGAGATCGTTCTCCACGGCTTCGAGTCGGGACGCATCGTCCGCCTTCCCGGTGGCGAGTTCATCGAGGTGCACCAGCCGGTCGATCAGTACGACCGGTGGAAGCTCATCGACGTCGACGGCTACGAGCCGCTCGTCGTACGCCCCAACGCCAAGGGCCGCATCCCGTGGACGGAGAACCTCCGGTCGTCGATGTCGCGCTGGTTCTTCGAGGACCGTCTCGCGCCCCTCACTCAGGCCGAGGTCGCAGCCGCGGATGCACACCAGCACCACGTCACGGCTCACAACGAGGAGACCGAGGTCGCCGAGATCCAGGGAGCTCACGAGCGCGCCGGATTCCCGGATGCCCCGATCGAGGCGACCGAGGACCACGTCGACGAGACGCCGAACACCCCGAGCACGTTCATCGCGACCGAGCCCGTGAAGAAGCCTCGCAAGAAGAAGTCGGAGGACGGCGAGTAACGTCCCGCCGCTCCCCTCTCGAAGGGCCCTGTCCACGCGGACAGGGCCCTTCGATGTTCCCATGCGAGGATCGAAGCATGACGTCCGTAGTCCGACTCATCCGTTCCGACTCCCTCGCCGACACCCCGTACGCCTATGCCGCGACGGCTCCCGCCGGCTCCCGCCTCATCTTCCTGGCCGGCGCCTGCCCGCTCGAAGACGATGGCTCCACGACCGCCCCGGGCGACTACGCTGCACAGGCAGCGCGCTGCGTCGAGACCCTGCGAGGCGCTCTCGCCGCGTCGGGCGCCGCACTGACAGACGTCATCAGCACGCGCGTGCTGGTGGCCTCCACACGCCAAGCTGACCTCATCACCGCCTGGAACGTCGTAGAATCGGCATTCGGATCCCACGATGTTCCGAGCACCCTTCTCGGTGTCACGGTGCTCGGGTACGACGACCAGCTGGTCGAGATCGAGGCGATCGCCGCGGTGCAGGGAGACTGACGATGAGCGGCACAATCCGCCCTGCGCTCTCGACCGACGCCGAACACCTGCAGGCGATCGAGTCGGCAGCGGATGCCCTCCTCATCGACGCTCTCGGAGCCTGGGAGTGGCCCGACGCAGAGGACGGCGCGGCCCGCCTCGCGGCTCCCGGGTTCACCCTGCTCCTCGAAGACGAGGACACGCGCTCCCCCGTCGGATTCGTGCATGTGCTCGACGCGGACGGACACGCGCACCTCGAACAGCTTTCGGTGATTCCCTCGGCGGGACGGCAGGGGCACGGGCGCGCTCTGGTGCGCGCCGCCCTGCGTGAGGCGCACGAGCGTGGCTACTCCCGTGTCACACTGCGCACGTACGCCGAGGTGCCCTGGAACGCACCGTTCTACGCCACCTGCGGATTCCTCGAGAGCCTCCCCGAGACGGCTTTCCAGCGAGCTCTGATCGACACCGAGGCAGAGCTCGGGATCGATCGCTACGGTCGCCGGGTGCAGATGACGGCCGAGCTCGACGACCGGACGCACCTGGCCGGAAAAGACCCACGAGCGACCGATTGACGAGCGCGGACCGACCTGTGCCTCTCCTACTCTGAGAGACATGATCGATCGCGCCGACTACTTCGCCGCCAAGCTCGCCTACGAGACCGACGCCAGTGACGTCCATGCCGACCTTCGAGCGGGGAAGCCGCTGGTCGTGATCGACGTGCGCTCCGCCGAAGCCTGGACCCAGGGACGCGTCGCCGGAGCGACGCACATGCACTACAGCGAGATCGAGGCCCGAGCGCCTGCAGAAATCCCTGCCGACAGCGAGGTCGTCGTCTACTGCTGGAGTCCCGGATGCAACGCCGGCGCGAAGGCGGCGCTCGCCTTCGCCCGCCTCGGCTACGCGGTGCGCGAGATGATCGGCGGATTCGAGTACTGGGCGCGGGAAGGTTATCCGGTGGAGGACGCGGATGGCGTGCACCACCGGCCCGTCGACCCACTCACCGGAATCCCTCGGATACGCAGCCGTTCGTGACGCAGAAGAGGCCCCCGGGAATCCCGGGGGCCTCTTCGTTCGTTCGCCCGATCAGCGAGCGAAGTTACCGCGGTAGTACTCATACACCCAGCCGACGATCGCGACGACGAAGATCGCCAGGCCGATCGGCAGGAGGAAGTGTCCGACGGCCAGACCGACCACGAAGACACCGGCGGAGGCCGCCAGGACCAGCGGCCACCACGACCACGGGCTGAACTCGCCGAGCTCGGGGTCGCCGTCGTCGATGTCCGACGTCAGGATGTCTTCCGGCAGCTCTCCACCCTGCGCATTGTGCGTGCGGTCGAGGTAGAACGCGATCATCGCGCCCATGAAGGCGGCGAAGAACAGTGCGGTCGTGCCGACCCACTCGATCCGCATGGCGAAGTTGTCGTCCGGCGTCGCGAGGATGTGCCAGCCGGTGTAGATCACTCCGACCAGGGCGAAGAAAGCGGTGAGAATCCACCAGAGAATGACGTTGTCGCGCATGGCTCAGTGGACCTCTCGCTCGCCCGGAGCCGTGGTGGCGAACTCCGCTGCTTCGGGGTGATTCAGGTCGAAGGCCGGGCGCTCGCTACGAATGCGCGGGATCGACGTGAAGTTGTGACGCGGCGGCGGGCAGGAGGTCGCCCACTCGAGCGATGCTCCGTAGCCCCACGGGTCGTTGACGGTGACCTTCGGCGCCTTGCGGGCCGTGATCCAGACGTTCAGGAAGAACGGCAGCATGGACGCGCCGAGGATCATCGCACCGATCGTCGAGACCTGGTTCTGCCAGGTCCAGCCATCGGCCGCGGAGTAGTCCGCGTAACGACGAACCATGCCGTCGACGCCCAGCCAGTGCTGGATGAGGAAGGTCATGTGGAAGCCGATGAACAGCATCCAGAAGTGGACGTAGCCGAGACGCTCGTTGAGCATGCGTCCGGTCCACTTCGGCCACCAGAAGTAGAAGCCGGCGAACATCGCGAACACGACGGTTCCGAAGACGACGTAGTGGAAGTGCGCCACGACGAAGTAGGAGTCAGACAGAGCGAAGTCCAGCGGCGGGGCCGCCAGGATGACACCCGTCAGACCGCCGAAGACGAACGAGACGAGGAAGCCGAGCGAGAAGACCATCGGAGTCTCGAAGGTGACGGACCCTCGCCACATCGTGCCGATCCAGTTGAAGATCTTCACACCCGTCGGCACGGCGATGAGCATCGTCATCAGCGCGAAGAACGGGAGAAGCACGGATCCGGTGACGTACATGTGGTGAGCCCACACGGCCACGGAGAGAGCGGCGATCGCGATCGTCGCGTAGACGAGCGTCTTGTAACCGAAGATCGGCTTACGGCTGAACACCGGGAAGATCTCCGAGACGATGCCGAAGAACGGCAGCGCGATGATGTAGACCTCGGGGTGCCCGAAGAACCAGAACAGGTGCTGCCAGAGCAGGACGCCGCCGTTGGCCGGGTCGTAGATGTGGGCACCGAGCACGCGGTCGGCGCCGGCGGCGAAGATCGCGGCCGCGAGGACCGGGAATGCCATCAGGATCAGGAGGCTCGTGACGAGCGTGTTCCAGGAGAAGATCGGCATGCGCCACATCGTCATGCCCGGTGCGCGCATCGTGATGATCGTGGTGATGAAGTTCACCGCACCGAGGATGGTGCCGAATCCGGAGATTCCGAGTCCGAGCATCCACAGGTTTCCACCCGCTCCCGGCGAGAACGAGGCGCTCGCGAGGGGCTGGTAGGCGAACCATCCGAAGGACGCCGCACCCTGAGGGGTGAGGAAGCCGGCGACGGCGATCGTCGATCCGAACAGGAAGAGCCAGAAGGCGAAGGCGTTCAGGCGCGGGAACGCGACGTCGGGCGCGCCGATCTGCAGGGGCAGGATTGCGTTGGCGAAGCCCGCGAACAGCGGCGTCGCGAACATCAGCAGCATGATCGTGCCGTGCATCGTGAACAGCTGGTTGTACTGCTCCTTCGTCGGGATGATCTGCATACCCGGAGCGAAGAGCTCGGCGCGGATGACGAGGGCCATCACGCCTCCGAGGAGGAAGAACAGCACCGAGGCGATGAGGTACATGTACCCGATCGTCTTGTGGTCGGTGGAGGTGATCCACTTGACGACGATGTTGCCCTTCTGCTCGACGCGCGAAGAGCTCATGAGCGAGGCCTGGCGCGGGGGCAGAGTCGTGGGACGGGAGCGGTTCGCCTCGTCGGTGCGGGGTGCTTCAGTCGTCGACATGGCTTACTCCTCTCCTTCTTCGGAGTCGTTCTTCGGGGTCGTTCCGGGGTAGTTCGACAACCGGTCGTAAGCGTCCGTGATGTCTCCCGTGTTGCCCTTGTCCTTGAGGGTCTCGAGGTACGCGTCGTATTCGTCCTGCTCGACGACCTTCACGTTGAAGAGCATCATCGAGTGGTACTCGCCGCAGAGCTCGGCGCACTTCCCGGCGTACTCCCCCACGCGGGTGGGGATGAACGACCAGGAGTTGTCCTTGCCGATGTACATGTCCTTCTTGTAGAGGAAGTCGATGATCCAGAAGGAGTGGATGACGTCGCGGGACTGCAGCTTGATCGTGACCTTCTGGTCGACCGGGAGCACCAGGGTCGGCAGCTGCGACTGGTCGATGTTGCCCTCGGCGTCGGGCTGGGCCTGAATACCCATCGTCCAGACGGTGTCGTCCTCGGAGTCGGCGTCGTACTGGAAGTCCCACGCCCACTGCTTCGCGATCGCGGTGATCTCGACGTCGGGGTCGTCCCACTGCGTCTCGATCGCGGCCTGGTCGCGGGCGGTGAAGAAGAACATCCCGAGCACGAGGATCAACGGCACGATCGTGTAGAAGATCTCGATCGGCATGTTGTAGCGCATCTGGACGGGAAGACCCGTCTGGCCCTTGCGACGGCGGTATGCGATCGCGGCCCAGGCCATGAGGCCCCAGGTGATGACACCGACGGCGAGAAGGACGATCCAGGAGTTCACCCAGAGCGACGACACGCGCTCGGTCTGGTTGGTGGCAGCGGGGCCATCATCGACGAAGCCGGGGAGATAGCCGTTCAGCTCGGCGGTGGTACATCCCGCCAGGGCCACAGCTGCCGCGACTCCCAGAGGGAGTGCGGCCCAACGAAGGCGGCGGCGTTTCGAGGGCACGATGCACCTTTCAGATTGCGGATAGGGCACACCCAAGTCTAGAGCAACCTCACACCCGATTCATGCCAACCACGCAGGTTGACGGGGTGGTTCCGCTCAGTGGAAGCTGTCGCCGCAGGCGCAGCTGCCGGCCGCGTTGGGGTTGTCGATCGTGAAGCCCTGCTCCGAGATCGAATCCTTGAAATCGATGGATGCACCATCGAGGTACGGCACGCTCATGTTGTCGACGATGACCTCGACGCCGTCGAAGTCGACGGTCTCGTCGCCCTCGAGGTAGCGCTCGTCGAAGTAGAGCTGGTAGATCAGGCCGGAGCATCCGCCGGGCTGGACCGCGACGCGCAGGCGAAGGTCGTCGCGACCCTCCTGCTCGAGCAGGTTCTTCACCTTGGTCGCGGCCGCGTCGGTGAGGCTGATGCCGTGGGCCTTGGTGGTCTCTGAGGTCAGGGTGGTGTCGCTCATGTCGCTCCTTGTGACGGGCCGCAGTCGCACGGCTTTCCCCGCAATTCTACCGCCGCCCTCGGCGAAGTCGGCGAGATCCGGGGAGAACCGTGCGACTGAGGGTCACTGCGGGAGCGTGAGAGCGTTCATCCGAGCCAGCAGGAGCGCCTCGGTCGCGACCGCGTTGCGGAAGGTATCGAGATGCAGCGACTCGTTCGGGCTGTGGGCGCGGGAGTGCGGATCCTCCACGCCGGTGACGAGGATCTGCGCCTCGGGGAACTCCCGCACCAGGTCGGCGATGAACGGGATGGAGCCGCCGACGCCTAGATCGACGGAAGCGACGCCGTACCCGTCTCGCATGGCGTCGCGCGTGAGCGCGACCGCCCATCCGGAGGTGTCGACGAGGAAACCGTTACCCAGGTCGACGTCGGAGAACGTCAGCTCCGCGCCGAACGGGGCGTGCGCACGCAGGTGACGCTCCAGTGCCTCATACGCTTCCTGCCCGGTCTGGCCCGGCGCGACGCGGGCGCTGATGACGACCGTCACTTCGGGGAGGAGCGTGTTGGAGGCCGCGGCCACGCTCGTGGCGTCGATGCCGATCACGGTGACCGACGGCTTGTTCCAGATGCGGCTGAGGATCGTGCCCCCGCCGATGGGCGTCGTGCCGGGCAGGAGCCCGGCCTCATCGCGCAACGTCTCCTCGGTGTACTCCGGTGTCGCCGCTTCCCGTTCCGTCATCCCGTCCACGGCCACCGAGCCGTCGGCGTTCCACAGCGTCGAGAGGAGCGTGACGGTCGCCATCATCGCGTCGGGCACCGCCCCACCGAACATCCCCGAGTGCGAGGCGTGGTCGAGGGTGCGTACGCGCATCGTGAACCGCGCGTTCCCCCGCAGCGACACGGTGAGTCCGGGTGTCGTCGAATCCCAGTTGCCCGAATCGGCGACGACGATCGCGTCGGCGCGCAGAGCTTCCTTGTTGTCGGAGAGGAACTGCGCGAAGGATCGCGAGCCGTACTCCTCCTCGCCTTCGATGAACATCGCGATCCCGAGATCGAGGTCGTCGCCGATCACCTCCGCCGCGGCGCGGATGGAGGCGATGTGCGCCATGATCCCCGCCTTGTCGTCGGCCGCTCCCCGCCCATACAGGCGACCGTCGCGCACGGTCGGCTCGAACGGCGGTGTCTCCCAGAGCGCGTCGTCCCCGGGAGGCTGCACGTCGTGGTGCGCGTAGAGCAGGATCGTGGGACGCCCGTTCCGGGCCGCACGGGTCGCCAGGACGGCGGGCTGTCCTTGCTCGTCCGTTCCGGGGATGTCGGCGCGGAGGATGCGCACCTCGTCGAAGACGCCGGTGTCCGTCGCGAGCGCCGCCACGGCCTCGGCACTGCGCTCGAGCTGGGTCTGATCGAACGCCGGCCAGGCCATTCCCGGGATGCGGACGAGGTGCCCGAGGTCCGACAGCGCGGCCGGGTTCCCGGTCGCCACCGCCTCGAGGATGTCCGTTTCGGAGACAGAGGGAATCTCAGCAGAGGTCATGCGAGTAATCTTAAGGTGATCCCCCGTCAGCGAACCGAGGAACCTCGTGGCCACTACTCCTGCATCCCCTTCGACGAACGACGACGCCGCCGAGACGCCCGCCGTCGGAAAGGGCCGGGCGACGCCGAGCCGCGCCGAGCAGGAGGCCGCCCGCCGTCGCCCCCTCGTGGCCAACACCAAAGAGGCCAAGGCCGCGGCCCGCGCCGAGCTCAACGAGCGACGAGCCCGTGCACAGGCCGGTATGGCCGCGGGTGAGGAGAAGTACCTCCCGGCCCGCGACAAGGGCCCGCAGCGCCGCTGGGTGCGCGACTACGTGGATGCCGGCTGGCACCCCGCCGAATTCGTGATGGCCGTGATGGTGCTCGTGATCCTCGCGACGCTCGTGCCGTTCAGCACTCTGGTCTCCTACTACGCCTACCTCGTGATGATGGCGTACCTCGTCATCGCGATCGGCGGCATGATCCTCCTCGGCATCCGCGTCAAGCGCAAGGTCGCCGCGAAGTTCGGACAGGAGCGCATGGAACGCGGCCTCGGCTGGTACGCCGCGATGCGTTCGCTGCAGATGCGCTTCATGCGCCTGCCGAAGCCGCAGGTCAAGCGCGGCCAGTACCCCGACTGATCCGGTCCCGTTCACGAAGGAACGCCTCGTCTCCCTGCGGAGACGAGGCGTTCCTCGTAGGGGCGTCAGCCCTGCGACAGAGGTAGGCGGTTCCGGAGTCCGCGATTGACCTGCCGGGCCCACAGCGGACCGCGGTAGAGGAACGCCGTGTATCCCTGCACCAGCGTCGCGCCGGCCGCGAGGCGCTCCTCGACGTCGGAGGCCGTCTCCACTCCCCCGACCGCGATGACGCAGAAGTCCGCGGGCACCGCGGCGCGTACGACGCGCAGCACCTGGAGCGATCGCTCCTTCAGCGGCGCCCCCGACAGTCCGCCTGCACCGGCCGCCGCGACGACCGCGGGGTCGGTGCGCAATCCGTCTCGACTGATCGTGGTGTTGTGGGCGATGATCCCCGCGAGCCCCTCGGCGACGGCCATCTGAGCGATCGCGGTGATCTCCTCGTCGGGGAGATCGGGGGCGATCTTCACCAGCAGCGGCGTCGCACCCGAGGCGTCGCGCACGGCGCGCAGCAGCGGGGCCAGCGTCTCGACCGCCTGCAGACCGCGGAGTCCCGGCGTGTTCGGCGACGAGACGTTCACGGCGAGGTAATCGGCGAGCGGCGCGAGCCGGGTGGCCGAGGCGACGTAGTCCGCGGTCGCGTCCTCGACGTCGACGACACGGCTCTTGCCGATGTTCACGCCGATGACGGTGTTCGGGGCGCCGCGCCGCAGCCTCGAGAGCCGCCGCGCGGCGGCATCCGCTCCCTTGTTGTTGAAGCCCATCCGGTTGATCACCGCACGGTCGGGCACGAGCCGGAACAGCCGTGGCTTCGGGTTCCCGTCCTGCGGGATCGCCGTGATCGTCCCGACCTCGACGTGACCGAATCCGAGTGCAGCGAATCCGCGCACGCCGACCGCGTTCTTGTCGAAGCCCGCAGCGATGCCGAACGGCGACGGGAATGTCAGCCCGAGGGCCTTCACCTGCAACGACGGATCGGGACGCGTGAGCGAGCGGGTGACGGTCGAGAACGGCGGCACACCGAGCACACGGATCACCGCCATGCCGGCGTGGTGGGCGAACTCGGGATCGAAGCGCGAGAGGACAGCGCGGAAGAGCAGCGGATACATCACTGCCAGATTACCGGTCGGCGGACTCCGCCTTCGCGTGGTCGGCTCGGAGATCGGTGATCGCGGATTCGAAGTCCTCGAGCGAGTCGAAGGCCTGATACACGCTCGCGAAGCGGAGGAACGCCACCTCGTCGAGATCGCGGAGCGGGCCGAGGATGGCGAGTCCGATTTCGTTCGTGTCGAGCTGCGAGACACCCGTCTGTCGAACCGCCTCTTCGACGCGCTGCGCCAGGATCGCGAGGTCCGCTTCGGTGACAGGTCGGCCCTGGCAGGCCTTGCGAACACCGGAGATGACCTTCTCCCGGCTGAACGGCTCCATCACGCCCGAGCGCTTGATCACGTTCAGGCTGGCTGTCTCAGTGGTCGTGAACCGTCCACCGCACTCGGGGCACTGTCGGCGTCGGCGGATCGAGAGGCCGTCGTCGCTCGTGCGGGAGTCGATCACACGGGAATCGGGATGACGGCAGAAGGGGCAATGCATCCGTACAACCTACTCCGTGAATCGTGCTTCGATCGCCTCGCCGTGGGCGGGGAGGATCTCGCTGTTCGCCAGCGCGACCACGCCGTCGCGCACCTCGGCGAGAGCGGTCCGGTCGTAGGAGATCACCTGCTGCGGGCGCAGGAACGTGTAAGCGCCGAGGCCCGGCGCGTACCGCGCCTGTCCCCCCGTCGGCAGCACGTGGTTGCTGCCGGCCATGTAGTCGCCCAGGCTGACCGGCGTCTGGTCGCCGACGAAAACGGCGCCCGCGCTGGTGAAGGCGGGGGCCGCGGCCTCGGCGTCGGTGAGGTGCAGTTCGAGGTGCTCGGGTGCGTACGCGTTGCTGAAGGCCGCCGCCATCGCACGATCGTCGACGAGCACGATCGCGGACTGCGGTCCGTCGAGAGCGGCGGACACCCGGTCGCTGTGCCGGGTGGCAGCTCCCTGAACCGCGACGTCGTGCGCCACTCGAGCGGCGAGGTCTTCGGAATCGGTGACGAGCACCGCGGAGGCCTGCTCGTCGTGCTCGGCCTGGCTGACGAGGTCGGCGGCGACGAGACGGGCGTCGGCGGAGGCATCGGCGACGACGAGGATCTCGGTCGCTCCCGCCTCGGCATCCGTCCCGACCACACCCGCGACCGCCCGCTTCGCGGAGGCCACGTAGTTGTTGCCCGGACCGGACACCACGTCGACGGGATCGAGCCCGACGCCGGGGACGCCCCACGCGAACGCGCCGATCGCACCGGCGCCTCCCATCGCGTAGACCTCGCTGATGCCGAGCAGTGCGGCCGCTCCGAGGATCGTGGGGTGGATGCGCCCGCCCTGGTCGGCCTGAGGCGGCGAGGCGAGGGCGATCTGAGTGACGCCGGCGACCTGCGCCGGAACCACGTTCATGATGACGCTCGACGGATACACCGCCTTGCCCCCGGGGATGTACACACCCACGCGGCTGACGGGCTGCCACCGCTGCACGATGCGCGCACCCGGACCGAGAAGGGTCGTCTGATCCGCGGGCACCTGGGCAGCGGAGGCGAGACGCACGCGGCGGATCGCCTCTTCGAGCGCGGCGCGCACCTCGGGTGCGAGCGCGTCGAGCGCTTCCGAGATGTGCTCGGCCGGAACGCGGATCGCGTGCTCGGTGACGCGGTCGAAGCGCTCCGCCTGATCACGCAGTGCGGACTCCCCCTGCGTGCGCACGTCGTCGACGAGCCGCGCAGCCGTGTCGAGCGCCTCGGCGCGTGCCTGGGTCGCGCGCGGCACGGCCGCGAGCATGTCTGCCGGCGAGAGCTCGCGCCCCCGCAGATCGATGATTCGCACTTCAGCCCTTCGTGATGCCGGAGATGTCGTGGAGGTATCCGATGCGGCCGTCATCGTGCCGGACGACGAAGGCGCCACCGCGGTCTTCGATCACGAGCGCCCAGGCCTGCGGGCCGATGCGGAAGATCGCCTCGCCGCGCTCGTCGTGCACGTCGCGCTCGGACGGAGCGAGGATCCAGAAAGGCTGCGCGGCCTGCGCGGAATCGCGGGGACGGGTCGCCTCGGGATCCGTGACGACGGACTCGTCGCCGAACACGTCGGTCGGATGCTCCGCTGCCGCGCTGGCCGGAGCCGGCACCGGTTCGGCGACCTCTTCGAGGAAGGACTCGATCTCACCGGTGTCGGAGATGATCTCGGGGGTGCGGGAGCGACGGGAGTACGACGGGGTGTACTCCTCCTCGGCGACCGCTTCCTCGGTACCGGTTCCTCCACCCGAGGCGTGCGCGGCCAGCGGCACCTGCTGCGGCAGATCGAAGCGCGCGATCTCGTCGGTCGCGTAGCCGTCGGGGGTGTCGGCGTCGAGAGCGGCACGTCGCGTGGTCGGCGGCTCTGCACCGTCCCAGGATCCGTCGTGGGCCGAAACGGAATCGGGCGCGACCTGCTCGTTCGCGCCCGGCTCGGGCGCGAACGTCTCGGGTGCGAATGCCTCGGGCGCGAATGCCTCGGGCGCGAATGTCTCGGGTGCGGCGGCGACCTCCGCATCGGCGGGGGCGGCGCGCTCGGCCCGCGGGCGGGCGATCACCGGGCGCACCGGGTTCGCGTTGCGATGCGCGAGAGTGACGAGGCGGCCGTGGAAGTCCTCTTTCAGGCCCGGGATGATCGGAGCGAAGACAGTCAGCGCGACCAGCGCGAGGGAAGCGAGGAGCTGCACGATGCTGACCCAGTTGAGGGTCCAGACACCGAACTCGATCGCCGCGGCGATCGATGACCACAGCGCGCTGATCCACGTCACCGCCGAGACGGTGAAGGCGACCGATGCGAACTGATCGATCCCGAGGGAGCCGACTCGGCGGATGCCGTCGGGCGAGAACCGCCGCAGCACGAGCAGGAACACGGCTGCCGTCGGCACGCCGATCGGCAGGATCCACTGGATACCCGCTCCCCAGATGGAGGTGCCACCGGTCAGCGGGAAGAAGGAGATGACGAAGGCGATGAGCCAGACGCCGGCGATCGAGAGCTCCCGGAGGGTGAACCCGAGGATGCCGAACTCCGGCGTGACCTCTTCGTCGTACAGGACACCGTCATCATCGAGGAACGCCTCGTTCTCGGCATCCGCGTTGTCGGGGATATCGGTACTCATGGGTCTTCCTTTCGTCACGACGCGCAGAGGGGGAGGCGCGTTCCGACGCGTCCTGATACTACCCGCTCAGCCCAGGCAGCCCGGCCCGAGGAGCGACTTGAGGTCACCGAACAGATCGGCGGAGACCTTCACGGGCATGGGCACTTCGAACACCTTCGCGGTGCCGCCGCGATGCACGCGCAGGAGGACCTCGGTCTCACCCGAGTGGCGCCGGAGCACGTCGGCGAGCTCGTGCATCACGCGCTCCGTGGCTCGCTGCTCGGCGAGCACCAGGGCGAGCGGTCCCGCGGCGTCGAACGACCCGACGTCCGGAGCGAATGCGGACTGCGCGTGCAGGTTGAGCCCGTCGTCGCGTCGCGAAACACGCCCGCGCACGGCCAGGATCGAATCCTGCTGGAGGACGTGCTGGAACTCGGTGTACGTTTTTCCCATGAACATCACGGTGACCTCGCCGTTGAAGTCCTCGACCGTGATCATGCCGTACGGGTTCCCGCTCGCCTTCGCCACGCGATGCTGGACACTCGTCACAAGACCCGCGACGGTGACCTGGTCGCCGTCCTGGAGGTCCTCGGAGTTGTTGAGGTCGTGGATCGAGATGGAGGCGTGCTTCGCGAGCGGAACCTCGAGTCCGGCCAGCGGGTGATCGGAGACGTAGAGCCCCAGCATCTCCCGCTCGAACGCGAGTTTGTCCTTCTTGATCCATTCCGGGCGCGCCGGGACCTTCGCCGGCGCCGCCTCCTCCATACCGTCGTACAGGCTGTCGAAGTCGAAGCCGATCGCGCCCTGAGCTTCGTTCCGCTTGCGGTCGACGGCGGCCTCGACGGCGTCCTCGTGGATCTCGACGAGCGCGCGACGGGAGTCGCCCATCGTGTCGAAGGCACCGGCCTTGATGAGGGACTCGACTGTGCGCTTGTTCGCGACGTGCAGCGGAACCTTGTCGAGGAAGTGGTGGAAGGAGGTGAAGCGCTCGTCCTTCCGCGCCTGCACGATGCCCTCGACGACGTTGCTTCCGACGTTGCGCACCGCGCCGAGCCCGAAGCGGATGTCGTCACCGACGGCCGCGAAGTAGTTGATCGACTCCGACACATCGGGCGGCAGCACCTTGATACCCATGCGGCGGCACTCGTTGAGATAGAGAGCCATCTTGTCCTTGGAGTCGCCGACGCTGGTGAGCAGCGCAGCCATGTACTCGGCCGGGTAATGCGCCTTCAGGTAGGCGGTCCAGTACGAGACGACTCCATAGGCGGCGGAGTGCGCTTTGTTGAAGGCGTAGTCGGAGAACGGAAGCAGGATCTCCCAGAGCGCATTGACCGCCCCGTCGGAGTATCCGTTCGCGTGCATTCCCGCCTGGAAGCCCGCGAACTGCTTGTCGAGCTCGGACTTCTTCTTCTTACCCATCGCACGCCGGAGGATGTCTGCCTGACCGAGCGAGAACCCGGCGACGCGCTGGGCGATCGCCATCACCTGCTCCTGGTAGATGATCAGACCGTAGGACTCCTCGAGGATGTCTGCGAGTGATTCGGTGAACTCCGGGTGGATCGGCGTGATGGGCTGCTGGCCGTTCTTGCGCAGCGCGTAGTTCGTGTGGGAGTTCGCCCCCATGGGACCCGGGCGGTAGAGCGCGATGAGCGCCGAGATGTCACCGAAGTTGTCGGGCTTCATCAGTCGCATGAGCGACCGCATCGGGCCGCCGTCGAGCTGGAACACGCCGAGCGACTCTCCTCGCGCGAGCAGGTCGTACGCGCCCTGATCATCGAGAGCGAGGTGCTCGAGGTCGAGCTCCTCTCCCCTGTTCATACGGATGTTGTCGAGCGCGTCGGAGATGATCGTGAGGTTGCGCAGCCCCAGGAAGTCCATCTTGATCAGGCCGAGCGACTCGCACGACGGGTAGTCGAACTGCGTGACGATCTGCCCGTCCTGCTCACGGCGCATGATCGGAATGATGTCGAGCAGCGGGTCGGACGACATGATGACACCGGCCGCGTGCACGCCCCACTGGCGCTTGAGGCCCTCGAGACCGAGCGCACGGTCGAAGACCGTCTTCGCCTCGGGATCCGTGTCGATCAGCGCACGGAACTCGCTCGCCTCTTTATAGCGGGGGTGGGCCGAGTCGAACATTCCGTCGAGGGGCATGTCCTTGCCCATCACGGGGGGCGGCATCGCCTTGGTCAGACGCTCGCCCATGCTGAACGGGAACCCGAGCACGCGTCCCGCGTCCTTGAGAGCCTGCTTGGACTTGATCGTGCCGTAGGTGACGATCTGCGCGACGCGCTCCGAGCCGTACTTCTTGGTCACGTACTCGATGACCTCGCCGCGGCGACGGTCATCGAAGTCGACGTCGAAGTCGGGCATCGAGACACGATCCGGGTTGAGGAAGCGCTCGAAGATGAGGCCGTGCTCGAGAGGGTCGAGATCCGTGATCCTCATCGCGTACGCGACCATCGATCCCGCACCGGAACCACGACCCGGACCGACCCGGATGCCGTTGTCCTTCGCCCAGTTGATGAAGTCGGCGACGACGAGGAAGTATCCGGGGAAGCCCATCTGGAGGATGATGCCGGTCTCGTACTCGGCCTGCTTGCGCACCTTGTCGGGGATACCGCCCGGGTAGCGGTAGTGGAGACCGGCCTCGACCTCTTTGACGAGCCAGCTGTCCTCGGTCTCGCCGTCGGGCACGGGGAAGCGCGGCATGTAGTTCGCCGCGGTGTTGAACTCCACCTCGCAGCGCTCGGCGATCAGGAGCGTGTTGTCGCACGCCTCGGGGTGATCGCGGAACAGCTGACGCATCTCGGCCGCGGTCTTGATGTAGTAGCCGTCGCCGTCGAACTTGAAGCGATTGGGATCGTCGAGCGTCGATCCCGACTGCACGCACAGTAGGGCCTCGTGGGCGTCGGCCTCGTGCTGGTGGGTGTAGTGCGAGTCGTTCGTCGCGACCAGCGGGATGTGGAGGTCTTTCGCCAGACGCAGCAGGTCGGTCATCACCCGGCGCTCGATCGAGAGCCCGTGATCCATGATCTCGGCGAAGTAGTTCTCCTTGCCGAAGATGTCCTGGAACTCGGCGGCCGCCGCGCGCGCCGCGTCGTACTGCCCGAGGCGCAGTCGCGTCTGCACCTCGCCCGACGGGCATCCGGTCGTCGCGATCAGCCCCTTGCCGTACGTCTGCAGCAGTTCTCGGTCCATGCGGGGCTTGAAGTAGTACCCCTCCATGCTCGACCGCGAGCTGATGCGGAAGAGGTTGTGCATGCCCTCGGTGCTCTGGCTCCACATCGTCATATGGGTGTAGGCGCCCGAACCCGATACGTCATCGCTCTTCTGGTCAGGCGATCCCCACTGCACGCGCGTCTTGTCGCTGCGGTGGGTGCCCGGCGTCATGTACGCCTCGAGCCCGATGATGGGCTTGACCCCCGCGTTGCGCGCCGCGTTGTAGAACTCGAAAGCCGCGAAGGTGTTGCCGTGATCGGTGACGGCGATCGCCGGCATGCCGTATTCCGCGGCCGCCTGGGTCATCGCGTTGATCTTCGCCGCCCCGTCGAGCATCGAGTACTCGCTGTGCACGTGCAGGTGGACGAAGGAGTCGGATGCCATGGTTCGAGTCTACTTTCGGCGTCCGACATCGGGTCGCCGATCGGGGTCCGCAGGTGTCAGTCCGACAGGTCGAGCCGCATCAGCACGCGCGGGAATCCGTTCAGGCGCGAAGTCGTCTCGGCCGACTTCTCGAAGCCCGCCCGCTCGAACAGCGCGCGCGTGCCGACGTAGGCCATCGTCAGGTCGACCCGCTCCCCCGCGTTGTCGACCGGATACGCCTCGATCGCGGGCGCCCCCTGTGCGCGTGCGAAAGCGACCGCCCCGTCGACCAGGGCGTGCGAGATGCCCTGCTTGCGATGCCCCGGACGCACCCGGATGCACCACAACGACCAGACGTCGACGTCGTCGATGTACGGGATCCTGCGATTGGTGGCGAAACTCGTGTCGCGTCGAGGATGCACCGCCGCCCAGCCGACCGGCTCGTCGTCGAGATACGCGATCACCCCGGGAGGCGGGTCTTCCGCGCAGAGACCGCGCACACGCTCGGCGCGTCTCTCGCCGCGGAGCTCCTGGTTCTCGGCGTTGCCGATCCGATAGCTCAGGCAGAAGCAGACGTTCGACGTCGGTTTCTTCGGGCCGACCAGGGTCGCGACGTCGGCGAAGACCGTGGCGGGCCGAACCTCGATGTCCATGACCTCAGTATCCCCCCGGCATCCGACATCCGCCGGAGCCACGAGTGATCACTCGTCTCGGAGGACCGCCAGGGCGTGCTGGAAATCGGCCGGATACGGTGACTCGAACTGCACCCAGTCGCCGGTAGCCGGATGCGAGAACGCGAGCTGATGCGCATGCAACCACTGCCGCGTGAGACCGAAGCGGGCGGACAGCGTGGGGTCGGCCCCGTAGAGAGGATCACCGACGCACGGATGGCGGTGCGCGGCCATGTGCACGCGGATCTGGTGAGTGCGTCCGGTCTCGAGATGGATCTCGAGCAGCGACGCGCCGGGGAACGCCTCGAGCGTCTCGTAGTGGGTGACCGAGGGCTTGCCGTCGGGGGTGACCGCGAACTTCCAGGAGTGGCTCGGGTGCCGACCGATCGGCGCATCGATCGTGCCCGCGAGCGGGTCGGGATGCCCCTGAACCACCGCGTGATAGATCTTCTCGACCGTGCGCTCCTTGAAGGCGCGCTTGAGGTGCGTGTAGGCGGTCTCGGTCTTGGCGACGACCATCAGGCCGCTCGTGCCGACGTCGAGCCGGTGCACCACGCCCTGACGCTCGGGCGCACCGCTGGTCGCGACCCGGAAGCCGGCGGCCGCCAGCGCACCCACCACCGTCGGCCCCTCCCAACCGAGGGAGGGATGGGCCGCGACACCGGTCGGCTTGTCGACCACGACGATGTCGTCATCGTCGAAGACGATCCCGAGTTCGGGCACCGCGATCGGAACGATCTTCGGACCTTCCTTGGGCTGCCATTCGACCTCGAGCCATCCCCCACCGCGCAGCCTGTCGGACTTGTCGAGGGTCACGCCGTCGAGGCGCACGCCGCCCGACGCCGCGACCTCCGCAGCGAAGGTTCGCGAGAAACCGAGCATCTTCGCGAGAGCGGCGTCGACGCGCGCGCCCTCGAGGCCGTCGGGCACCGGCAGTGAACGCGACTCCACGATCAGCGCTCGTCTTCGACCGGCGCCGCCGGTCGTTCGACGACGTCGCGTGCCGCGAGTTCCTGCTCCGCTGCCGCGGCCTCGGCCTCTTCCTCCGTCTCGACGGGCGCGTGGTCGCGCTCGCGGGAGCCATCGAAGCGCAGCCCGAAGACGACGAGCAGTGCGACCGAGATCATGCCGCACACGATGAAGATGTCGGCGATGTTGAAGATCGCGGGCATCATCCAGGGCATCGAGATCATGTCGACCACGTGTCCCACCGGGAAGCCGGGGTCGCGGAAGAGGCGATCTCCGAGGTTGCCGAGCACACCGCCGAGCAGCGCGCCGAGCACGACTGCCCAGAGCCGCGAGCGCAGACCGAACGCCTTCCAGACGATGACGCCGGCGACGACCGCGAGGGCGATCGTGAAGATCCAGGTGACGTCCGACCCGAGCGAGAACGCCGCTCCGGGATTGCGGACGTAGTACAGCTGAAGGAACTCACCGAGGACGGGAACCGGCTCCTGGTAGGGAAGGTTCTCGGTGGTGAGGTACTTCACAAACTGATCGGCGGCCAGCACAAGCGCTGCGAGAATCGCAACGATCGCACCGGCCGCCGACCGACGAAGGGGAAGGCGTGGGCTCAAGACCTACGACCTACAGTCCGATCGCGGAGACGGGCGTCGAGTCCGTGGAAGCCGACTTCTCGTCGAGGTCGCGGAGCTGACCCTCGATGTAGCCGCGCAGCTGCGAACGGTAGTCGCGCTCGAAGTTGCGGAGCTCGGTGATCCGGGCCTCGAGCGTGTTGCGCTCGCGCTCGAGTCGAGCCGACTCCTCGCGCTGCTTCGCCTCCGCCTCGGTGCGGATACGGGCCACCTCGGTCTCGGCGTCGGCGATGAGCTGGTTGCGCTTCGCCTCACCCTCGGCGACGTGCTCGTCGTGCAGACGCTGCGCGAGCTCGATGATCCCGGCGGTCGCCGTGGCGGAGCCGGAGGGAGCGGACTCCGCAGGAGCCTCGGCGACGGGTGCCGGAGCCGCAGGCGCGGGGGCCTCGGCGACCGGAGCGGCCTCGGCCGACTCTGCGGCGGGCGTGGCGCCCGACTCGTAAGCGGCCAGCTTGGCCTTGAGCTCGACGTTCTCCTCGAGGGCCTTGCGCCACTCGATGACGATCTCGTCGAGGAAGTCGTCCACCTCGTCCGGGTCGAAGCCGTCCTTGAAGCGAACGTGCTGGAACTGCTTGGTGACGACGTCATCCGGGGTAAGTGCCATGATGGCTCCTCTTTCGGTGAGTTCGGTTGCCAGTGTCGATATGGCGTGGTCGTGATGTGGCGCGAACCCGGGGCGCGCACCTGGGAGCCAGCATAGCCCCCGCACCTTGGCGCCGCGATGTCACGACACCCAGGAGTGAGAACTGGCAGGGGTCAGATGAAGAGCCGGACGATGTTCATCAGGATCAGCACGATGAGCATCGTCAGGGCGAAACCGAAGTCCAACGACAGCGTGCCGATCCGCAGGGGCGGGATGATCCGCCGGAAGAACCGGATGGGCGGATCGGTCACCGTGTAAGCGGCTTCGGCGACGACCAGGCCGAAGCCCTTCGGTCGCCACTCCCTGTTGAACAGCGGGATGTAGTCGAGGATCAGCCTCGCGAAGAGGACGAAGATGTACAGCAGCAGCACCAGATGGATGATGCTCGCGGCGATCGAGACCAGCTGCACGGCTTACTACTGATCGAAGCCCGCGGACTCCGCGTCCGCGTGCGCGATACCCCCCTGGCCCGAGACAGCGATGTTCTCCGGCGAGAGCAGGAAGACCTTCGAGGTCACGCGCTCGATACGACCGTAGAGGCCGAGGGAGAGACCGCTGGCGAAGTCGATGAGACGGCGGGCGTCTGCATCGCTCATCTGGGACAGGTTGATGATGACCGGAACGCCCTCGCGGAAGCTCTCGGCGATCAGCTGAGCGTCACGGTACTGCTTGGGGTGGACCGTCAGGATCTCGTTCACGGCACCCACCGAAGGCTGACGGACGGCGACGGGGCGGCGCAACGGGGTGACGGGAGCCGGTGCCGGCTCTTCACGGTCACGGTCGCGGTCGCGCTCGCGGTGAGCGCGAGCGGGTGCCTGCTGCTCTTCTTCATAGGCTTCTTCCTCATCGGCGAGGCCCAGGTACACCATGGTCTTCTTCAGCGGGTTACCCATCGTGTCCTCCGGTTCGAACGATACGGGTTGGTCTTTGTAGAGGTTAACCCCGGTCGGGGCGGGGGCCGGTGATTGCCGACCCGATCCGAAGGTGTGTCGCGCCTGCGGCGATGGCTTCGGCGAAGTCGCCGGTCATCCCCGCGGAGATCCACATGGCATCGGGAGCGACGCCGCGCACCTCCTCGGCGACGCGGTGCAGACGCGCGAAAGCGGATGCCGGTTCCTCGTCGAGAGGGGCGACGGCCATGACCCCGCGCAGTCGAAGCGACGGGAGCGCGAGGACGTGCTCGGCGAGAGCTGCGGCCTCGGCGGGCTGGACGCCGCCCCGCCCGGCGTCGGGCGTGAGATTGATCTGGACGAGCACGTCGAGGACGCTGTCGTCCTCGCCAGCACGATGCAGCGCGTCGGCGAGGCGCACCCGATCCACGGAGTGGACGATGTCAGCGCTGCGACGGATCGCCGCCGCCTTGTTCGTCTGCGCCTGACCGATGAAATGCCAGGTGAGGTCCAGCGCCTCGAGCTCGTTGCGCTTCGCGGACAGCTCCTGCTGCCGGTTCTCCCCGACCTCCCGCACCCCGAGAGAAGCGAGCTCGCGCACGAGCTCTGCGGGATGGAACTTCGTCACGACGATGCGAGTGATCTCGGTCGCATCTCGTCCGGCCCGGCGCGCGGCGTCGGCGATCTGCTCGTCGATCGCCGACAGCCGCGCTCCCAGGTCGGTCACTTCAGGAATTCGGGGATGTCGATGTCGTCGTCGGCGAACGCCGGCTCGATGCTGGTCGTGTGCGTGCGCTGAGGAGCCGCGGAGGGCTCGGTCTCGGTGGTCTCGTCCTCCGCCACGGCATCCTTCTCGTCCGAGAGCGCGACCTCCGGCAACGTCGCGGTCGCCGGACGCGACACGACCATCGGGTCGAGGCGCAGGGACGGTTCGCCGCCGTCGAAGCCGGCGGCGATGACCGTCACACGCACCTCGTCGCCGAGGGTGTCGTCGATGACGGTACCGAAGATGATGTTCGCCTCGGGGTGCGCCGCTTCCTTGACGAGATCCGCGGCATCGTGGATCTCGAAGATGCCCAGGTTGGAGCCACCCTGGATCGACAGCAGCACACCGTGGGCGCCCTCGATGGATGCCTCCAGCAGCGGCGACTCGACGGCGAGTTCGGCAGCCTTGATCGCGCGATCGGCGCCTCGAGCGGAGCCGATGCCCATGAGCGCGGAGCCCGCGCCCTGCATGACGGACTTCACGTCGGCGAAATCGAGGTTGATCAGACCCGGCGTGGTGATGAGGTCGGTGATGCCCTGCACACCGGCGAGGAGCACCTGATCGGCCGTCGCGAACGCCTCGATCATCGAGATCCCGCGGTCGCTGATCTCGAGGAGACGGTCGTTCGGCACCACGATGAGGGTGTCGACCTCTTCCTTGAGCTTCGCGACACCGGCCTCGGCCTGGCTCTGGCGGCGGCGGCCCTCGAACGAGAACGGCTTGGTGACGACACCGATGGTGAGAGCGCCGATCGACTTGGCGATGCGTGCGACGACAGGGGCACCACCCGTTCCGGTACCGCCTCCCTCGCCCGCGGTGACGAAGACCATGTCGGCGCCGGTGAGGGCCTGCTCGATCTCCTCCGCGTGATCCTCGGCGGCACGACGGCCGACCTCCGGGTCGGCTCCGGCGCCGAGCCCGCGGGTGAGCTCGCGTCCGACGTCGAGCTTGACGTCGGCGTCGCTCATGAGCAGCGCCTGCGCGTCGGTGTTCACCGCGATGAACTCGACTCCGCGGAGACCGAGGTCGATCATGCGGTTGACGGCGTTGACGCCGCCACCGCCGACGCCGACGACCTTGATCACGGCGAGGTAGTTCTGGTTCTGGCTCATGGCCGGCCTCCGAGTTTTTCGAGCCTGGATCGGGCCAAACCTTAAACCTCAAGTAGAGGTGTAAAGTATTTCCCGGTATTGCGTTCTCTTGATCGAAGGTATGCGCCGCACCGGCATGCGCGCGCAACGGGATGGGCGTGTCGCGCGTTTCCTCGCGAAAGTCGTCAGCCGACGACGGCCGCGTTCGGGGACGAGACGTCGATCGTCCCGGCGCCGGGGTTCGCGGCGAGGGCCCGCGCGAGCACGATGCCCTTGGTCGCCGACTCGTCTTCGCTTCCCCACACCACGGTCAGGCCGCTGCTCAGCGTCAACGTCACGTCATCGGCGGTGGTCGCACGCACACCCGTCAACTGCGCGCGGACGTCCGCCGGGAGCGAGCGCACGACGAGGCCGGCACTCTCGAAAGCGCTCGAGTCGGTACCGCCTGCGATGTCGAGGAGGGGCTGCCCTGCCGGCTGGTCCGTCGTGGTCGCGAGTGCCACGCCCGCCGCGTCGACGAGCGTGTACCCGGCATCGGAGCGGAGCACGCCCACAGGGGTGCGCTCGACGATGCGCACCGTCAGGTCGTGCGGCGGGCGAGCCTCGAGCGCGTAGGTCTCGATGAGGGGGAAGCCGATGAGCGCCGCTTTGATCTCACTGCTGTCGACGAGCGCGAGCGGCGTGCCGATCTGATCGCCGAGCGCCGCCTCGATGGCGGCGGGGTCCAGGGTGGTGGCACCGACGATCGTGATCTTCTCGACGGCGAAGAGCGGGCTGTATGCGGCGGCGACACTGCCCCCCACCAGCAGGAGGAGGGCTCCGACGATGCTCCAGCCGACGATGCGTCGCCGACGGGAGCGCTGAGTGAAGCGGCGGATCTCCGCCCGCAGCGCCTTGCGACGAGCGCGGGCCGCGCGCCAGACGTCGCGCGTGGACGTCGGCGCATCGCCCGACGCGTCGGTGGGCGCATCGATCGGCGCATCCGCTCCCGCTTCGATACCGAGGTCGGCGCTCTCCGGCGTCGTCTCCGCACCCACCGGTTCGACCTCGCGCGGCGCGCGGGGCCGTGACCGGGACGTCGACGGACCCGCGCGCGGTTCCTTCGGCCGATCGGTCGGAAGCGGAGCTGGACGTCGCACCTGTTACGCCCCGTCGGTCCGGCTCAGCGCCTCCAGCACCTGCGGGATCATCTGGTAGACGTTCCCGCAGCCGAGGGTCACCACGACGTCGCCGTCGCGCGCGACCGTCGCGGTGTAATCCGAGGCCTGCTGCCAATCGGCGACGAAGTGCACGTGCGAGGGATCACGGAACGCGCCGCTCACGAGTTCGCCCGTGACTCCGGGAACCGGATCCTCCCGCGCGCCGTAGACATCGAGCATCACCGTGTGGTCGGCGTACGTCTCGAGGACGTCGGCGAACTCCTGGTACATGTGCTGGGTGCGCGAGTACGTGTGGGGCTGCTGGATCGCGATCAGGCGGCCGGATCCGGCGATGCCGCGCATCGCCTCGAGCGCCGCTCGGACCTCCGTCGGGTGATGCGCGTAGTCGTCGTAGACGCTCACGCCCCGGGCGATGCCGTGCAGCTCGAGGCGCCGAACGGTACCGGCGAAACCCTCCACCGCACGCACCGCGTCCGCGAGCGGGTAGCCGAGCGCGCCGAGCACGGCGACCGCGCCGGCCGCGTTGATCGCGTTGTGCACGCCGGGGACGGCGAGCTGCATGCGCACGCTCTCACCATCGCGCGTCAGCGTGGCGGCGACCCCGCCGGCGGTCTCGATCTCGGTCACACGCAGGTCGGCATCCTCGGCCTGGCCGAAGGTGATCACCCGGGGGTGCGAGAGGTCCGCACCGACGCGGAGCGCTCCCGCGTCGTCGCTGGAGATCACGACCGCCTCGGACGCGCCGTCCGCGAACCGGACGAACGCCTCGTGGAACGCCTCCTCCGAGCCGAAGTGGTCGAGGTGGTCGGGGTCGACGTTCGTGATGAGCGCGACCGCCGTGTCATAGAGCAGGAACGTGCCGTCGGACTCGTCTGCCTCGATCACGAAGAGGTCGCCGGATCCGGTGGCGCTCGACGCGCCGAGCTGCTCGATCACTCCGCCGTTGACGAAGTGCGGGTCCGCGCCGAGATCGCGCAGCGCCGTGACGATCATCCCGGTGGAGCTCGTCTTGCCGTGGGCCCCCGCGACCGAGACCAGTCGACGGTCGCCGATCAGCCAGTGCAACGCCTGGGATCGATGGATCACGTGGAGTCCCCGCTCCTTCGCGGTGACGAACTCGGGGTTCTCGGGCCAGATCGCTCCGGTGTGCACGACGGTGTCGGCGTCTCCGAGGTGAGCCGCGTCGTGCCCGACGTGCACCGTCGCACCGGCCGCAGCCAGGGCCCGCAGGTTGTCGCTGTCGGCCCGGTCGGATCCCGAGACGCGGATACCCGCGTCGAGGAACATCCGAGCGAGGCCGCTCATCCCCGAACCGCCGATGCCGATGAAGTGCGCGGCGGTGATCGAGTCGGGAATCGGCAGGGAGAGGTCAGGTCTGATCATGTCGTTCTCAGTCTACTTCCGGGCGCTCAGCGAGCGATCGACCAGTGCGATGACGTTCTCGGTACCGCTGCGGGTTCCCGCCTTCTCGGCGGCATCGGCCATCTGCGCCAGGCGCGCGCGATCCGTCAGCAGGGGCACGACCTCCCGGCGCACGGCGTCACCGTCGAAGGTCCCATCGTCGAGCAGCCGGGCGGCCCCCGCGGCGACGGCGGACGCCGCATTCAACCGCTGCTCGCCGTTGCCGACGGAGTAGGGGACGTACAGTGCCGGGATCCCCAGCGCACTGATCTCGCTGACCGTCGCGGCTCCCGAGCGCGAGACGATGAGATCGGCGAGGGCGAAGGCGAGGTCCATGCGATCGACGTAGCGTCGCATCGCGTAGCCGGGAACCCCCGGATCGGCGAGGTCGCTGCGCTCGCCCGTGACGTGGAGCAGCTGCCACCCGGCCGCGAGCACGTCACCCCACGAGTCCGCGAACGCCTCGTTGAGACGCTGGGCTCCGAGCGAGCCGCCGAACACGAGCAGCACGGGCGCATCGGAATCGAGGGCGAAGTGCCGTGCCGCCTCGGCACGGGTCGCCGCACGGTCGAGTTCGATGATCTCGCGGCGCAGCGGCATGCCGACGACCTCGCTCCGGCGAAGCGGTGTTCCCGTGAAAACGACGCCGACCGCGGCCGCCCCGCGCGCTCCGAGCACGTTCGCGAGGCCCGGCTTGGCGTTCGCCTCGTGAACCACGAACGGGATGCCCTCGCGGCGCGCGGCCACATAGGCCGGCGCCGAGGCGTACCCGCCGAAGCCGACGACCACGTCGACGGCGTGCGTGCGGATGTGCTGCCGCACCTGCGCGATCGCGCGGCGGAAGCGCTGCGGGAACCCCAGCGCCTGGCGGTTCGGGCGGCGCGGGAAGGGCACCTTGTCGACGATGAGCAGCTCGTAGCCGCGTTCGGGCACCAGACGCGCCTCGAGCCCTTCGGCCGTTCCGAGAACGAGGACGGTGGCGTCGGCGTCACGCGCGACCAGTCCATCGGCGACGGCGAGCAGGGGGTTCACATGGCCGGCGGTACCACCGCCAGCGAGAAGGTACGAGGTCACTCCGAGACCCTACCCCGCCGCGCTGCGCGCACCCCGCGAGCTCGGGTGCGTGACGCGGTCTCCTGCTTCTCGCCGCTCGGGAGCGTGCGGGCGAAGGCGAGGAGCACCCCGCATGCCAGGAGCACGGCGAGGAGAGCGGTGCCACCCTGCGACATGAACGGGAGCGGAACGCCCATCACGGGGAACAGCCCGACGACGACGCCGACGTTGAGGACGGCCTGTCCGGCGATCCAGACCGTGATCCCGCCCGCGGCGACGCGGATGAACGGATCGTCGGTCTTGCGGATGATGTGGAACGCGCCGACGGTGAAGAACGTGAAGAGGGCGAGCACGACGATGCATCCGATCAGGCCGAGCTCCTCCCCGACGATCGCGAAGATGAAGTCGTTGCCGGGAGCGGGGAGCCACCCGTACTTCTCCTGGGAGTTGCCGAGCCCGAGGCCGAAGATGCCGCCGTTGGCCATCCCCCAGATGCCGTGGATCGACTGATAGCAGTCCGTGTTGTAGAGGGCCATGTCATCGCAGTTGGCGGTGATGCGCCGCATGCGGTCGGTGCTCGAGAGCGCGTACGCGAGCACTGCGGCGACGCCCAGGAGCACCGGGATGATGAACAGTCGCAGCTTGACCCCGGAGAAGAACAGGCACCCCAGGAGGATGAGGACCAGCACCATCGCGGTGCCGAGGTCCTTACCCGCGAGCACCGTGCCGATCGCGAGCGCGCCGACCGGCACCACCGGGATGAAGACGTGGTGCCAGGTTCCGAGCATCGCGTGCTTGCGCAGCAGCACGTACGCGATCCAGAGCGACAGCGCGAGCTTGAGGAACTCGGAGGGCTGCATCTGGAAGCCGGCGACCTGGATCCAGTTGCGGTTTCCGCCGTCGGCGACGCCGAGCGGGGTGAAGACCAAGAGCTGGAGCGCGACCGCTCCGAACAGAGCCGGCCAGGCCAGCTTCTTGAGGAAGCGCACCGGCAATCGACTGATCAGGAACATGAGCGGGATGCCGAGGATCGCGAAGATCCCCTGGCGCAGTGCGCCGCTCATCGGGTTGGAGCCGTTCGCGACGGCGGTCGCGCTCGTCGCCGAGAGCACCATGACGAGCCCGAAGAGGGTGAGGAGCAGCGCGGTCGAGGCGATCAGCAGGAACTCGGTCGACACCGGCGTGAACCGGCGCCCGAGCGAGACCCGAGCGGCGAGACCGCCGGACTCAGAACGCGGAGGGCGAGCCACCTGCGTCATCGGCACTCCCCCGGTCGATCCACGTGCGCACCGCCTCGGCGAAGCGATGGCCACGATCCGCGTAACTGGTGAACTGGTCGAAGGATGCCGCCGCCGGGGCCAGCAGAACCGTGCCCTCGTCGTCGACGATCCCCGCCGCGATCTCCACGACACGATTCATGACATCTCCAGTGTCGCCAGCATCCACCTCGAACACCGGCACCGTCGGCGCGTGTCGTTCGAATGCCGCGACGACGGAGGCTCGCTCGACTCCGATCACGACCGCGGCGCGTGCCGTCCCGCCGGAGCTCGCGACGAGATCGGCGATGTCGACGCCCTTCAGATCTCCCCCCACGACCCACACCGAACCGGGGTACGCGCGCAGCGAGGATGCCGCGGCGTGCGGGTTCGTCGCCTTCGAGTCGTCGATCCAGGTGATGCCCGCGTGCGTGGCGATGACCTGGATGCGGTGGGCGTCGAGCCGGAACGATTCGAGTGCCGAGTGGATCGCTTCGGGTTCGACGCCGAGCGAGCGCGCGAGCGCGCTGGCGGCGAGGATGTTCTGCACGATGTGCGGAGCCGCGAGGCCGACCCGCTGCAGGTCGGCGACCGTGGTGATCTCGAGTGCGCTGCGGGCCCGGTCGTCGAGGAAGGCGCGGTCGACGAGCAGACCCTCGACGACTCCCAGATCGCTGGGTCCGGGCGTTCCCAGGTCGAACCCGATCGCGCGGGCACCCTCGACGACCTCTGCTTCCTCGACCATGCGCCGGGTGGCCTCATCGGCCTTGTTGTAAACGCACGCGACGCGGGTGTTGCGATAGACCAGGGCCTTCGCGTCGCGGTACGCCTCGGCGCTGCCGTGCCACACGAGGTGGTCATCGGCGAGGTTGAGGCAGACGGAGGCGTGCGGGAAGAGTTCCCCCTCCGGCTGCGAGAGCCCGAGGTACCAGAGCTGATGGCTGGAGAGCTCGACCACGAAGACATCGAATCCGGCGGGGTCACGCACGGCATCGAGCACCGGCACGCCGATGTTGCCGCAGGGCGCGGCGCGCAGCCCCCCCTCGACGAGGAGTGCTGCGGTGAGCTGGGTCGTGGTCGTCTTGCCGTTGGTTCCTGTGATGAGCACCCACTCGGCCGGAGTGCCGTCGTCGCGCACGACCTTGTCGCGCACTCGCCAGGCGAGTTCAATGTCGCCCCACAGCGCGATCCCGGCATCCTGCGTCCACCGGATGATCGGATGCGCGGGCGCGAAGCCGGGCGACGCGATCACCACCTCGGGGTCGAAGTCGGTGAGGGCCGCCGGCACCGTCGCGAGCGATCCGATCTCAAGACGCGCACCGATCACGGGGACCAGGCGCTCGTACTCCTCGTCGGCGGACTCGCTGAGCACGAGGACGTCGGCACCGAGCTCGGTGAGGGTATCGGCGACCGAGAACCCGGTCATCGAGAGTCCGAGGACCGCGACCCTCAGACCCTTCCAGTCGGCGTTCCAGCTGGTGAGGGTGCGCAGGCGCTCGTCAACCGACACGGGTGAGCCATTCGACGTAGAAGAGCCCCACGGCCGAGACCGCCAGGAGACCCGCGATGATCCAGAGTCGGACGACGATGGTCACCTCGGCCCAGCCGCGCATCTCGAGGTGGTGATGGAAGGGACTCATGAGGAACAGACGCTTGCCGCGCGTGAGCTTGAAGTACGCGCGCTGCAGGATCACCGATCCGGAGGAGAGCACGAACACACCCGCGATCACGAAGAGCAGCAGCTCGGTGCGGGTCAGGATCGCGAGGGCGGTGATCACACCACCGATCGCCATGGAACCCACGTCGCCCATGAACACCTTGGCCTTGGGCGCGTTCCACCAGAGGAACCCGATGAGGGCACCGGCGAAGGATGCGGCGATGATGGCGAGATTGAACGGGTCGCGCACCTCGTAGCAGCCGGCGAGAGCCCCCATGTCGACGCCTTCGCCGACGCAGGGCTGCTTGTACTGCCAGAACGCCATGAGGCTGTACGCACCGACGACGATGACTCCGGCGCCTGCCGCGAGGCCGTCGAGCCCGTCCGTGAGGTTCACGCTGTTCGAGGTCGCGACCCCGATCACGGCGATCCAGATGAGGTAGAGGGCCCAGCCGACGATCACGCCGAAGGCGAAGAGGTTGAGCCAGGTGATGTCGCGGAACAGCGAGATCGACTCGCTCGCGGGCGTCTGCCCGAACTTATTGGGGAAGTTCAGCGCCACGATCCCGAAGGGGATGATCACGAGGAGCTGGCCGATCACCTTGCGCCAGCCCGAGAGACCCAGGCTGCGCTGGCTGCGCACCTTCATGTAGTCGTCGATGAAGCCGACCGCTCCGAAGCCGATCATGAGCCAGATCACGAGGAGGGCCGAGAGCGCGGGCACCGCGCCGCCGACGTACACGCCGGTGAAATAACCGACGATGGTGCCGATGATGAAGATCACACCGCCCATCGTCGGTGTGCCGCGTTTCGCCTCGTGGCTCGGGTTCTCGAGCGCTTCCGGGGTGCGGATGACCTGCCCCCAGCCCCACTTGCGGAAGAGCCGCAGGAAGACGGGAGTCAGGAAAAGGGTGAAGGCGAGCGAGATCGCCGCCGCCATGATGAGTGACCTCACGAGAACAATTCTCCCAGACGATCGCCGAGATGCCGGAGGCCCACGGAGTTTGATGACTTGACGAGCACGCGATCGCCGTCGCGCAGCTCGGAACGCAGGTATTCGAAGGCGGCATCCTGATCGGGCAGGTGCACGGCTTCGCTGTCCCACGACCCCTCGCCCACGGCGGAGAGGTAGAGGCGGCGAGCCTCGGGGCCGACGACCACGATGCGGCGGATGTTGAGGCGCACGGCGAGCAGACCGATACGGTCGTGCTCCTCCCCTGCGCTCTCACCGAGCTCGCTCATGGCTCCGAGGACGGCGACGGTGCGCTCGTCGGGACCGGTGATCTGCGCGAGGGTGCGCAGGGCGGCCGCCATCGAGTCGGGGCTCGCGTTGTAGGCGTCGTTGATGATGCGCACGCGCTCGCTGCCGAGGGGCTGCATGCGCCAGCGCTCCGCGATCTCGACGGTCTCGAGGCGAGCGACGGCGTCCTCTGCGGACACGCCGAGGACCCCCGCGGCGGCGATCGCAGCGAGGGCGTTGGTGATGTGGTGCGCGCCGAGCACCCGGAGATCGAGAGGGATGCTCCGTCCCGCGCTCTCGATGACGCACCGGGTTCCCGAGGCGGACACCTCGATGTCGTGCGCACGCACCTCGGCCACCGGGCTCTGTCCGAAGCCGACCACGCGCATGCCGCGGGATTCGGCGAGGTCGCGCATCGCCGCGACGCGCGCATCGTCGACGTTGAGGACGGCGGTGCCGCTCGTCCTGGCGGCGGCGACGAGCTCGGACTTGGCCTTCGCCGTCTCCTCGATGCCGCCGAAGCCGCCGGCATGCGCCATCCCGACCATCAGCACGACCGCGACGTCCGGCTCGACGAGGCCTGCCAGATGCGCGATGCTGCCGGGCGCGGCTGCGCCGAACTCGCTGACGAGGAAACGCGTGGTCTCGGTCACGCGCAGCATCGTGACGGGGGCACCCACCTCGTTGTTGAACGACTTGACGGGGGCGACGGTCTCGCCCTCGTCCGACAGGATGCGCGCGAGGAAGTTCTTGGTGGTCGTCTTGCCGTTCGAGCCCGTGATCCCGATGATCTTGAGGTCGCCCTTCTCGCGCACACGGCGCACGACCTCCCGTGCGAGCGCGCCGAGCGCGACGACGGCATCCGCCACCACGATCTGGCTCACCTCGACGTCGACCGCGTGCTCGACGATCGCGAGCGCGGCCCCCGCGTCGACGGCGGCACCGACGAAGCGATGGCCGTCGGTCTCGGCACCGGGCTTCGCGACGAAGATCGAACGCGGACCCATGGTGCGGGAATCGGTGTCGACGGTGCCGTCGACGACGGTGCCGGCCGTATCGGTTCCGGCAATGCGCAGCTCACCGCCGATGGCTTCGGCGATCTCAGCGAGCGACAGGGCGATCATGACATCTCCAGGCGCGGCTCTCGCCGGCTATTCGAACTTGGGCAGCAACTCGTCCATGGGAGTCGAGGACGGCATCACGCGATAGGTCTTCATCACCTGCGTCATCGCCTTTTGGAAGGCGGATGCGGTTGCCGCGGACGATACAACCTTAGTCGGCTCGTCGAGGGTGACCACGACGACGTACTGCGGGTCGTCGACCGGGGCGAACCCGACCATGCTGGTGAAGTAGACGCCGGCCTTGTAGCCGCCGTTGCCGTCGGGAACCTGCGCGGTGCCGGTCTTGCTCGTCACGCGATACCCCGGAACCTGGATGCGATCGGCGTTGCCGCCCTGCACCGCCACGTTCTCGAGCATCCGGGTGAGGTCGGATGCGGTCTGCTCGGTGATGATCCGGTCGTGCTGCGGCTCGTCGGCCGCGACGACCGTGCCGTCGGGCTGGGTGCACGACTCCACCAGCGAGAGGTCGATCTTCTCGCCTCCGTTCGCGATCGCCTGGTAGGCGCCCGCCACCTGCGCAGCCGTGACCGTGAAGTACTGACCGAAGGTCGTCGTGTACAGCGACTGGCTGTCCCACTCGCTGACGGGATGGAGGATGCCGGAGACCTCGGTGGGGAATCCGACGGTGTCCTCCCCGACGCCGAAGCGCTGCAGGTAGTCGTAGCGCACCTCGGGGCTGACCATGGTTCCGAACTTCGACAGCGCGACGTTGGAGGAGTCGATGAGGCCACCGGCGAGCGTGTAGTTGTACGCGGGGTGGGTGAAGGCGTCGTTGATCACGGCGCCGTTCGGGAAGGTCTCCTTCGATGCGGCGCTGACGGTGCTCAGCGGCGTGACGCCCGCGCCCTCCATCACGGCTGCGGCGGTGATGGCCTTGAACGTCGAGCCGGGCTCGAAGTCGCGGTGGAAGATCTGGCTCCCCCACGACGACGGGCTCGCGCCGTCGAGGTCGTTGGGGTCGAGCGAGGGCCACTCCGCTGCGGCGCGGATCTTGCCCGTCTTGACCTCGACGACCGTGACGGTGCCGCCCTTCGCGCCCTGCGCCTGCGCCTCCTCGGCGATCATCTGCTGCAGGTACCAGTTGAGGTCGCTGTTGATCGTGAGCTGCACCGTCCCGCCGTCGACGGCATCCGTGATCTTCTCGCTGCCGGGGATGACGACGCCGTCCTTGCCCTGGCGGTAGGTCTTCGCGCCGTCGGTCGGCGCGAGGCACGACTGGTCCATCTTCTCGATACCCGCCTGCGCCTCGCCGCTGCCGTTGAGGAAGCCGACGATGTTTCCCGCCACCGCGCCGTTCGGATACACGCGCGTCTCGCGCGCGGTCTGGTGGAGGTACGCGAGCTTGAGATCGCGCAGCTCGATGTGCTGCTCGGTGGTGAGGGACTTCTTGAGCTCGACGTACTGGCTCTTGGGATTCACGGCCAGTGCGTCGGCGACGAGCTTTCGCACCTCATCGCCGGTCTGGCCGGTGATCGCGGCGATCTTCTCGGATGCCTCGGCCCACGGCAGCTCGGGATCCTTCTCCTCGAGCTGCGTGATCACGAGTGGGCTGAGCTCGGTGTCGTAGACCAGCACGCTCTCGGCGAGCGGGATGCCCGCGGAGTCGACGATCGTGCCTCGCTGACCGGTGATCGTGTTGCTGCCGCCGATGTAGCTCTGCGAGTCGGCGACGTGCGCGTCGGCGCTGACCACCTGGATGTCGACGAGCCGCACGACGAACGCCGCCAGCACCGAGAGGATCACCGCAAGGGCGACGACAGTGCGTCGCCGCGGTCCGCGTGTGGCGCGTGTCGTCATGGGATCTCTCCGTCAGTTCGTGGTCAGTGCGTCGTGGGGCTGGGGAGGCCGTCGGTGATGGCGGGCGGGAGATCCTGGCCCGAGGTGGGGGCGTCCGCATCTCCATCCGCAGCCGCCTCCTCCGCGGCGGGCGGCGGTGTGATCAGTGCG
Organism: Microbacterium sp. 22179; assembly: GCF_052045715.1. Taxonomy (NCBI): domain Bacteria; kingdom Bacillati; phylum Actinomycetota; class Actinomycetes; order Micrococcales; family Microbacteriaceae; genus Microbacterium; species Microbacterium sp. 22179. The sequence goes on from NZ_JBQEPJ010000006.1 coordinate 149,194, forward strand.
TTGCTCACGGCACCTGCCCCGTTCGGATCGACGGTCGAGGTCCAGTCGGCTCCGGCTCCCGTGCCGAACACCGCGCCGTCGCTCAGACGGAGGTACGACGGGGAGCCCGCGACGACCATCCCGAGCGCCGCGGCGTCGGTCGCCAGTTCCTGCGGAGAGCTGAGACCGAGGAGCTCCTCCTGGAGGGCGCTCGCCTGGAGGTCGAGTTCCCGCTGCTGCGAGCTGAGCCCGGCGAGCGTGAAGGAGTCCTGCGTGATCGCCAGGGAGAGCGCGATCTGCACACCGCCGATGAGCAGCGCACCGGCGAACGCGACGAGGGCGTAGGCGAGCTTCGGCTTGCGGCGGGTCGCGGGAGCGGTGACGGGCTGGAGCCGGCGCGGGGACGCGGTCTTGGGAGCGACCGGCTGCGCCGGACGACGGACGACGGCGGGCGCGCTCATGCGGTCTCCCGAAGTTTCTCGGCGGCCCGCAGACGCACCGGGATGGCTCTCGGATTGCGGGCGCGTTCCGCCTCGTCGGCGAGTTCAGCGCCCTTGGTGAGCACGCGGAATCGCGGGGCGTGCTCGGGCAGTTCCACGGGGAGCCCCTGCGGAGCCGTCGATGCGGATGCCGCGGCGAACGCCTGCTTGACCAGACGATCCTCGAGCGACTGGTACGACATGACGACGATGCGCCCACCGACGCCGAGTGCGTCCATGGCCGGCGGAATGGCGTCCGCGAGCACCGTCAGCTCGGCGTTGACCTCGATGCGCAGCGCCTGGAAGACCCGCTTGGCGGGGTGACCGGCTCGCTGGGCAGCCGCCGGCGTCGCCGCCTGCAGGATGTCGACGAGTTCGGCCGAACGCGTGATCGGCTTCCTCTGCCGTGCGTCGATGATGAACCGGGCGTAGCGGCCGGCGAGCTTCTCCTCGCCGTAGCGCTCGAAGATGCGGCGGAGGTTGCCCTCGCTGTAGGTCGCGATGACGTCGGCGGCCGTGACGCCCTTGGTCTGGTCCATGCGCATGTCGAGCGGCGCGTCCTTGGAGTACGCGAAGCCGCGGTCGGCCTCGTCGAGCTGCAACGACGACACCCCCAGGTCGAACAGGATGCCCGAGGCGCCCTGCGCGTGCAGACCGATCTCGTCGTAGACCGTGTGGACGAGGGAGATGCGGTCGGCGAAGCGCTCCAGCCGCTGGCCGGCGATCCGCAGCGCATCGGTGTCGCGGTCCAGGCCGATGAGACGGATGTTGTCGAAGCGCTCGAGGAACGCCTCGGCGTGCCCTCCCATTCCCAGCGTGGCGTCGACGAGCACGGCTCCGTCGGCCTGGAGGGCGGGAGCCAGCAGCTCGACGCAGCGCTCGAGCAGGACAGGGGTGTGGATGTCTCGGAGGTTCATGATCTCTCTCGGGTGACCTTCGGCTCTGATCCCCCTCCGCTTCGCGACCCGGCACCGGGGAAGTGTGTCGGGGCGGGAGCGGCGGGGCATCACAGCCGTGGTCAGAACAGGCCCGGAATCACCTCCTGCTCCAGATCGGCGTAGGTCTCCTCGCCGGCGGCGAGGTAGGCGTTCCAGCTCTCGGCATCCCAGATCTCGGCGTGTGCGCCGACTCCGGTGACGATGAGCTCCTTCTGCAGGCCCGCGTACTGACGCAGGTGGGGCGGGATGGTGATGCGGTTCTGGCTGTCGGGCATCTCCGCACTGGCACCGGAGAGGAACAGGCGCATGAAGTCACGCGCCTGCTTGTTCGCGAGTGGCGCCTGGCGGATCCGCTCGTGCATCGCCTCGAACTCGGCCGTGCTGAAGACGTAGAGGCAGCGCTCCTGACCACGGGTGACGACGATGCCGCCACCCAGATCTTCGCGGAACTTCGCGGGAAGGATGACCCTTCCCTTGTCGTCCAGCTTCGGAGAATGCGTCCCCAACAACATCAGCCATCACCCCCTCTCCGTCCGGCCAACTCGAGGTGCGCCCCACTTTACTCCACTTCCCTCCACATTCCTACGATTATTCCGAGCATTCTCCCACCGAAGTCGGCGCGGAGGGCCGAAGTTCCGCATGATTCCGCGGTGGAGGAGGGTGGAGGGCCAGTGGAGGGCAGGTGGAGGGAAGAGGGGACGCCGAGAAACGCGCAGAGCACGAAAAAGGCCCGGATGCTCAGAGCATCCGGGCCTTCAGAAGTGAGTGGGGTCAGTTCCCCTCGTGGCGGCGATCCCATCGATCGTTCATGCGGTCCATGAAGGACGCGGAGTCCTGCCGCTTGGCGGCCGGCTTCTCGGAGGGAGTCGCGGCGGGTGCGGAGCGACGCACGGGGGTGACGGCCAGCATGACGCCGGCGAGCATGGCGGCGAATCCGACCACACCGATGACGATTCCCCAGACGTCGCCCACGATCACGCCGGCGACCAGACCGCCGACGCCCGCGAGCACCAGAAGAGCCCCGTAGACGAGGTTCCGATAGCTCAGTGCGCGATCGCCCGAAGGCGCGCTCACGACGTCGGCGTCGTTGTGGAGGAGATGGCGTTCCATCTCGTCGAGCAGACGCTGCTCCTGTTCGGAGAGTGGCATTTCGTCCCCCTCGGGTATCGTGCGTTCCATTCTACGCGCGCCCGACGCTCGGAGGCTAGCCGTTCGCCCCCTCATTGCTTTACGTATGCTGGGAGTCGTGTCCTCCCCCGCCCCGATCGTCGAAGCCGTCGCCTCCCGCCTGGAGCAGTTCGTCGAGAGGATGCGCACTGAGTCGACCGAGTACGGCCCCGACGCCGTCGCTCTCATCGACGCTGCGGCCGACACGCTCGTGGGCGGAAAGCGGTTGCGCGCGCGGTTCTGCTATGCGGGATGGCAGGCGGTCGCGCGTGCGGCCGATCGTCAGGCGACCGAAGGCGAAGCCCTCTGGAACACGTGCGCGGCGCTCGAGATCTTCCAGTCTGCAGCGCTCGTGCACGACGACATCATCGACAACTCCGACACGCGTCGGGGCCGACCGGCCGCGCATCGCGCCCTGGAGAGCGCGCATCGCTCGGCCGGGTGGAGCGGAGACGCCGCGGCGTTCGGGCGCGCGAGCGCGGTGCTGCTCGGCGACCTGCTCGTGGCGTGGAGCGACGATCTCGTCGAGTCCGCCATCACCGATCACGCTCACGCCGCAGACGTGCGGCGCGAGTACGCCCGCATGCGCAGGGACGTGACGGTCGGGCAGTATCTCGACATCGCCGAGGAATCCGCGTGGAGGGTGAACGACGACGCGGAGCACGCGCACCGCGCACTCCGCGTGGCCTCGCTGAAATCGGCCAGATACAGCATCGAGCAGCCGCTCGTCCTGGGCGCATCGCTCGCCGGAGCGGATGCATCACAGCTGACGGCCCTGCGGAGCTTCGGCCACCCCGTCGGCATGGCCTTCCAGCTGCGCGACGACGTGCTCGGCGTCTTCGGCGACGAATCGGTCACCGGCAAGCCCGCAGGAGACGATCTGCGCGAGGGCAAGCGCACCGTGCTGATCGCCCTCACTCGCGAAGCCCTCGACCGCCCCGCTCGCGGGGTCGTCGACGAGATGCTCGGCGACCCGGAGCTCGAGCCTCGGCAGGTCGAGTACCTCCAGGCGACTATCCGAGACACCGGCGCGCTCGCTCGTGTCGAAGCCATGATCGCGGACTACGCCCGCGAGGCCGACCGCGCCCTGGTCGGGGCGCGCCTCGACAACGCCGCCGTCAGCGGCCTCCGCGATCTCGCTCGGGCAGCCACCGTTCGTACCGCCTGAGCGGTTGCGCAGCGCCCTCAGGCGAGGGTGCGGGCGATTCGGCGGACCTCGCTCTTGTGGCCGGCGAGCAGCGCCGCGATCGGCGAGCGCCCCATCGATTCCTCCTCGGCGAGGAGCCAGTCGATCAGCTCGTCATCGGTGAACCCGGCATCCTGCAGCACGATGATCGTTCCACGCAGTGAACTGAGCGGACGCCCGTCGACGATGAAGAGCGACGGAACGGCGAACACGCCCGTGCGACGCGAACCGACCAGGTGGTGTTCGTCGATGAGGCGACGCACCTTGCCGAGCGGCTCGTCGAGCACCTCGACGAGATCGGGCAGCGTCAGCCACTCCAGGGCGGGGGTTCCATCAACGTTCTCAGACACCCAGCAACTATCTCATCTCGAAGCCGCACGTGCATTCCGAGATGCCTTCTTTCACAGGCATCACTTCTTTCACTCCTGTTGACTTCCGTTTACTTCCGTGTCAGCGTGGCAGGGTTCGAAAAGGGGGCCCCTCGTGACACCGAACACCTCTTCCCGTCGCCAGCGGTACGCGACGCTCGGCCTCCCGGCCGCCGTCCTGGGTGCACTCGCCGGCGTGCTGGTCGCCGCTCCCGCCGGAGCCGATGTGGCCGCCGACGCCTCGTCCACCGCTCGCCTCAACGGTGTTCCGCACCGCATCGCACCGGCGGAAGCCCCGCCGACCGACTACGTCGTCGCCCCCGGCGATACGATCTTCGCCATCGCTCAGCGCTTCGGCCTGCGCACCGCGGACGTGCTCGCGTGGAACGGGCTCGACGCGAGCTCCGTGATCCTCCCCGGACAGGAGTTGCGGCTCGATGCCCCACAGGCAGCTGCGAGCACACCCGCGCCCGCTGCTCCTCCCGCATCCGCTCCCGCGACGTACACGGTCGCCGCCGGAGACACCCTCTTCGCCATCGCCCAGCGCCACGGCATCCCGCTCGACGCTCTTCTCTCCGCGAACGGGCTCGACAGATCCTCGATCATCTACCCCGGCCAGAGCCTCACCGTCTCCGCATCCGCCCCGGCCGCACCCGCTGCCGCGCCGGCACCGGCCCCCGCGCCGGCTCCCGCCGCCGCGCCCGCCACCTATACCGTCGCCGCCGGAGACACCCTCTTCGCCATCGCCCAGCGCCACGGCACCTCGCTCGACGCCCTCCTCTCCGCGAACGGGCTCGACAGATCCTCGATCATCTACCCCGGCCAGAGCCTCTCCGTGAGCGCCGCGGCCCCGGCAGCGGCGCCCGCACCTGCTGCGGCTCCCGCGACCGTCGACGCCGCGCCCGCGCAGAGGTCCGCCGACCTCTCCCCCGAGCAGGCGGCGAACGCCGCACTGATCATCCGCATCGGACGCGAACTCGGCGTCTCCGATCACGGCATCGCGATCGCACTGGCGACGGCGATGGTCGAGTCCGACCTGCGCAACCTCGACTGGGGCGACCGCGATTCGCTCGGGATCTTCCAACAGCGACCGAGCACCGGCTGGGGCACGCCCGAGCAGATCCGGGATGCGGAGCGCAGCACGCGCGTCTTCTACGGCGGCCCGAACGATCCGAACGGTCGGACGACCCGAGGGCTTCTCGACGTTCCCGGCTGGGAGTCGATGGCGTTCACGGACGCCGCCCAGGCCGTGCAGATCTCGGCGTTCCCCCTCCGCTACGGACAGTGGGAGACAGCGGCCCACCGTTGGCTCGCCCTGTATCAGTGAACGCGCGTTCTGAAATCGGGTTGCCCTCAGGGGTGAGGCGCTCCCCGGCCTTTCAGGCAGTTCTCCATAGAATTCTGACGTGACGTCCAACCAGCAAGCCGACCCCCTCATCGGGCGGCTTGTCGACGGCCGATACCGCGTGCGTGCGCGCATCGCCCGCGGCGGCATGGCCACCGTCTACGTCGCGACCGATCTGCGCCTCGAGCGCCGCATCGCTCTCAAGGTGATGCACGCGCACCTCAGCGACGACTCGGCGTTCCAGAGCCGGTTCATCCAGGAAGCCCGGTCCGCCGCTCGGCTGGCCGATCCGCACGTCGTGAACGTGTTCGATCAGGGGCAGGACGGCGAACTCGCCTACCTGGTGATGGAGTACCTTCCGGGCATCACCCTGCGCGAACTCCTCCGCGAGCAGAAGCGTCTGACGATCACGCAGACGATCACGATCATGGATGCCGTGCTGTCCGGGCTGTCCGCCGCGCACCGGGCGAACATCGTTCACCGCGACGTGAAGCCCGAGAACGTGCTCCTCGCCGAGGACGGTCGAATCAAGATCGGCGACTTCGGGCTCGCCCGTGCGACCACTGCCAACACGGCGACGGGTCAGCAACTGCTGGGCACGATCGCGTATCTCGCTCCCGAACTCGTCACCCGGGGCACCGCCGACGCGCGCAGCGACATCTACGCCCTCGGCATCATGCTGTACGAGATGCTGGTCGGCGAGCAGCCGTACAAGGGCGAGCAGCCGATGCAGATCGCCTTCCAGCATGCGACCGAGTCGGTTCCGCGCCCCAGCGCCCGCAACCCCGGCGTGCCCGAGCAACTCGACGAACTGGTGCTGTGGGCGACCGAGAAGTCCCCCGACGAACGCCCCGACGACGCGAAGCAGATGCTCGACCGCCTGCGCGAGATCGAGCGCGAGCTCGGCGTCTCCCCCGCCGCGGCGACCACCTCGCCACCGGTGCGAACAGCGAGCGACTCCGGGGATCTCACCAAGGTCATGCCCGCGACGGTGGCCGTCACCGATCCCGTCGCCCCCGTGCCGCAGACCGTCGACAACGCCACGCTCCTGCGGCGGCGCGCGTCGCGACGGCGCGCACGCGGCGCGTTCCTCCTCACTCTCGTCCTGCTGCTCGCGGTGCTCGCCGGCGGCGTCGGCTGGTGGTTCGGCTCCGGACCCGGCTCGCTCGTAGCGGTTCCCGGGGTCGCGGGCATGACCTACGACGAGGCGGCGGACGCACTCACCGCCGACGGCTTCTCCCCTCGACAGGAGGACCGCTTCTCGCTCGACGTCGAGCCGGGCACGGTGATCGAGACAGATCCCGGTGAGGGCCAGCGCCTCGACAAGGGAGCAGTCGTGTCGGTGATCGTGTCCGCCGGACCGACTCCGCACACGGTCGAGACTCTCAACGGGCGGGCGGAGGAGGATGCGCGCGATTATCTCGCGAGCATCAACGTGAACGTCGCGGAGACGACCGTCGTGCTCTTCTCCGATGCCGCCGAGGGCATCGTCATCAACGCCTTCGCAACCCCGCGTGCCGGCGGCGAGGCCTACGCCTGCGCTGAGGGCTGCGACCTCTTCGAGGCCGACACGATCGAGCTCTACATCTCGGCGGGCGCCTTCCCCGATGTCTCGGGGATGTCCGTCAGCGAAGCGAGTTCGACCCTCACCGCCCGCGGCCTGATCGTGGGCGAGTCGTCGTACGTTTTCAGCTCGGACGTCGACAAGGACATCGTGATCGGCGTCTCCGACCGCGCCGAAGAGGGCAACTGGCGCCCCGGTGACACCGTCCAGCTGATCGTCTCGAAGGGGCCGGAGCTGTTCCCGGTTCCCGATGTGACGGGGATGACCCGTGATGAGGCCGCGCAGACCCTTCGGAATGCTGGGTTCGAACCCACATGGAACGTCATCTGGAATGCGTTCCCGAATGACTTCACGGAGGTGTCGGGGACGGACCCCGCACCCGAGTCCGAACGCCGGAAGGGCGCTCAGGTCACTCTGCAGATCAAGAGCAGCGGTTTCTAGATCCCCGGCCTCGGCATCCGCCGTTCCCTGGACGAAGGCACACGACGACGAAGGCCGCACCACCGGAATCCGGGGTGCGGCCTTCGTCGGTCGAAGATGCGGCGTCAGCGCTTCTCGAGCTCCTCGGCGACGAGGAACGCCAGCTCGAGGGACTGCATGTGGTTCAGGCGCGGGTCGCAGAGGCTCTCGTACCGGGTCGCCAGTGCGGCCTCGTCGATGTGCTCGGATCCGCCGAGGCACTCGGTCACGTCGTCGCCCGTGAGCTCGACGTGGATGCCGCCCGGGAACGTGCCGACGGCGCGGTGCGCCTCGAAGAACCCGCGCACCTCGTCGACCACGTCGTCGAAACGACGCGTCTTGTATCCGGTCGGCGTCGTGATGCCGTTTCCGTGCATCGGGTCCGTGACCCACAGCGGGGTCGCGCCCGAGTCGCGCACGGCCTCGAGGAGAGGCGGAAGCGCGTCACGGATCTTTCCGGCACCCATGCGCGTGATGAAGGTGAGGCGTCCCGGCTCGCGGTTCGGGTCGAGCTTGTCGATGAGCTCGAGAGCCGTCTCGGGCGTCGTCGTCGGCCCCAGCTTCACCCCGATGGGGTTGCGGATCTTCGAGAAGTAATCGACGTGCGCACCGTCGAGGTCACGCGTGCGCTCCCCGATCCAGAGGAAGTGCGCCGACGTGTTGTACGGCGTGTCGGTTCGCGAGTCGATGCGCGTCATCGGGCGCTCGTAGTCCATGAGCAGACCCTCGTGGCCCGTGAAGAACTCCACGCGCTTGAGCTCGTCGAAGTCGGCGCCGGCCGCCTCCATGAACTTGATCGCGCGATCGATCTCGGCCGCCATGCGCTCGTAACGCTGGTTCGCCGGGTTCTGCGCGAAGCCCTTGTTCCACGAGTGCACCTCACGCAGGTCGGCGAACCCGCCCTGCGTGAACGCGCGGATGAGGTTCAGCGTCGATGCCGCCGTGTGGTACCCCTGCAACAGGCGTCCCGGGTCGGCCTGGCGCGAGCCCTCGGTGAAGTCGTAGCCGTTGACGATGTCGCCCCGGTACGCCGGCAGCGTGACGTCGCCCCGGGTCTCGGAGTCGCTCGAGCGGGGCTTGGCGAACTGCCCGGCCATACGGCCCATCTTGACGATGGGCATCGAGGCGCCATACGTGAGCACGACGGCCATCTGCAGCACCGTCTTGATGCGGTTGCGGATCTGCTCGGCGGTCGCACCGGCGAACGTCTCGGCGCAGTCACCGCCCTGGAGCAGGAAGGCGCGGCCGGAAGCCGCGCGGGCGAGACGGTCGCGGAGGTTGTCGACCTCGCCGGCGAAAACCAGCGGCGGCAGGGCCGCGATCTGTCGAGAGACCTCGGCGACGCGCTCGGCGTCGGGCCACTGCGGCTGCTGCTTGATCGGGAGCGAGCGCCACGCGTCCAGGGCGTCGATATCGTGCGGGAGCATCCTCCCAGCCTAGTGGTCGCGCGGCGCGTCGTCGGCGTCAGGAACGTCGTGTGACGCGGACCGGAAGACGGTCCTTCACGGTCGACGCGTAGACGTCCTCGTACTTCTGCTCCCCGAGCCGCTGCAGCGCGACCATGATCTCGTCGGTGACGGAACGCAGGATGTACCGGTCGTTCTCCATACCCGCGTAGCGCGAGAAATCGAGCGGCTCGCCGATCACGATTCCGACGCGCACGATCCGTGGCAGCCTCTGCCCGATCGGCATCGCGGTATCGGTGTCGACCATGATCACGGGCACGACGGGAACCTTCGCCTCCAGCGCCATCCGCGCGATGCCGGTGCGTCCGCGGTAGAGCGTTCCGTCGGGGCTGCGCGTGCCCTCGGGATAGATGCCGAGCAGGTCTCCCCCGCCGAGCACCTGCAGCCCCGTGTTCAGCGACGCCTCGGACGCCTTGCCACCCGACCGGTCGATCGGGATCTGTCCGGTGGCGCTCATGAAGAACTTGGTTGCCCATCCCTTGAGACCGCGCCCGGTGAAGTAGTCGCTCTTCGCGAGGAACGACATCTTCCGGTCGATGACCAGGGGCAAAAAGATCGAGTCGGCGAAGGAGAGGTGGTTGCTGGCGAGGATCGCCGCACCGCTCGCGGGCACGTTCTTGCGGCCCACGATCCAGGGACGGAAGATCGCCTTGACCACGGGGCCGATCACGACGTACTTCATCAGCCAGTAGAACACCGTCGTGAGTCTAGCGCCGTGATCGCTCTCCGCCGGAAACTTCACACGAACAAGCCTCGGGAAGCGACCCAGTTCCACCAGGTGTGCGACCCGGTGTCATGCCCTAGACTCGGGAGGAACCCGTACCCGACCGGTACCGAAGGAGCTGCCGTGGTCCAGTTTGAAGTTCCCGCCGTCGTCCCCGCCGACCCCGACGCGAACGTCGCCGACCTCCTGGTCGAACGCGTCCGCGCCACTCCCGACCGCGCTCTGTTCGCCGTCCCCGACCGGGACGGATGGCGCGACATCTCCGCCGCCGATTTCCAGACCGCCGTGATCGCGCTGGCGAAGGGCTTCGCCGCCGCCGGCATCCAGCCCGGCGAGAAGGTCGGCTTCCTCGCCCGCACCACGTACGAGTGGACGCTCGTCGACTTCGCCCTCTTCTACGCCGGCGCCGTGATGGTGCCGATCTACGAGACGAGCTCGCCGTCGCAGATCCAGTGGATCCTCGAGGACTCCGGAGCGATCGCCCTGATCGTCGAGTCGCCCGAGCACTTCGCCCGCGTCGACGAGGTGCGCGGCGACCTCCCGCTCATCCGCGAGATCTGGCAGCTGCACCTCGGCGCCATCGACACCCTCACCGCCCAGGGCGCGTCGGTCGAGGATGCCGAGATCGAACGTCGCCGGTCGCTCGCCGTGGGTTCGGACATCGCGACCCTCATCTACACCTCGGGCTCGACGGGTCGCCCCAAGGGTTGCGTCCTCACCCACTCCAACTTCGTCGAGCTCTCGCGCAACTCCGCCAAGGCGCTGGACGAGGTCGTGCAGGTGCCGGGCGCCTCGACCCTCCTCTTCATCACCACCGCTCACGTGTTCGCGCGATTCATCTCGATCCTCGACATCCACGCCGGCGTCCGCACCGGTCACCAGCCCGACACCCGCCAGCTCCTTCCGGCGCTCGGGTCGTTCAAGCCGACCTTCCTGCTCGCGGTCCCCCGCGTGTTCGAGAAGGTCTACAACTCTGCCGAGCAGAAGGCTGAGGCCGGCGGCAAGGGCAAGATCTTCCGCGCGGCCGCCGATGTGGCGATCGAGCACTCCAAGCTCGTCGAAGAGGGCAAGAAGATCCCCTTCGGCACGAAGCTCAAGTTCGCCCTGTTCAACAAGCTCGTCTACAGCAAGCTGCGCGAGGCGATGGGTGGCAACGTCGCCTACGCCGTCTCGGGCTCCGCCCCGCTCGGGCCGCGCCTCGGGCACTTCTTCCACAGCCTCGGCGTCGTCATCCTCGAGGGCTACGGCCTCACCGAGACGACCGCCCCCGCGACCGTGAACCTCGCGGACAAGTCGAAGATCGGCACGGTCGGCCCGGCGCTCCCCGGGGTGGGCGTGCGCCTGGCCGACGACGGCGAGATCGAGGTCCGCGGGATCAACGTGTTCAAGGAGTACTGGAACAACCCGGAGGCGACGGCCGAGGCGTTCAGCGAGGGCGGCTGGTTCCGTACCGGCGACATCGGCAGCTTCGACTCCGAGGGCTTCCTCACCATCACCGGTCGCAAGAAGGAGATCATCGTCACCGCCGGCGGCAAGAACGTCGCCCCGGCGGCCCTCGAGGACCCGATCCGCGCGAACCCGATCATCGGTCAGGTCGTCGTCGTCGGCGACCAGAAGCCGTTCATCTCGGCGCTCGTCACACTCGACTCCGAGATGCTGCCGGCGTGGCTCGCCAACAACGGCCTCGCCGCCGACATGACGCTCGCGGATGCCGCGAAGAACGATGCCGTGCGTGCCGAGATCCAGCGAGCGGTCGATGCCGCCAACGCCCGTGTCTCCCGCGCGGAGTCGATCCGCAAGTTCACCGTGCTGGAGTCGGAGTGGACCGAGGCATCCGGCCACCTCACCCCGAAGCTCTCGATCAAGCGGAACGTGATCATGAACGACTTCGCGGACGAGATCTCGGCGATCTACGACGAGCCGGTGTCGACGACGAACGTCGCGATCGGCGGCTGAGCTCTCCCCGAGATCGCCCCTCCGGAACAGGAGAGCCCTCTGCGCACGTCGCGCAGAGGGCTCTCTCGTTCGGAGAAGGAGGTACCGGCGTCAGAACCAGTCGCTCTCGCGCACCTGGCGCATCGCCGTGCGCCGCGTCTCGGGATCCAGACGCGAGAGGTAGAGCTTGCCGTCGAGGTGGTCGGTCTCGTGCTGCAGAGCCTGCGCGAGCAGCCCCTCTCCTTCGAGCACGACCGGCGCGCCGTCGAGATCGATGCCCTCGACGCGAGCCCAGGGGTACCGCAGCGCGTCGTGCCAGAGGCCCGGCACCGACAGGCACCCCTCCCCCGTGGGCACGGGCTCTCCGCGCACCTCGGTGAGGACGGGGTTGATCACGTAGCCGATGTCGCCGTCGATGTTGTAGCTGAACGCCCGCAACGCGACACCGATCTGCGGCGCGGCGACGCCCGCGCGCCCGGGCAGTTCCACGGTCTCGACGAGGTCGGTCACGAGAGCGCGGACACCGTCGTCGATCTCGTCGATCGGTGCGCACACGGTGCGCAGCACGGGATCGCCGAAGATCCGGATCTCACGGACGGTCATGCGGATGCCTCCGTCCGCAGTCCTTCGACCAGCAGCGCGGCGAGCTGACGCGCTGCGAGACGCGTCTCGGGCTGCAGGTTCGCGAACACGATGGCGCCGCCGGCGGCGAGCTGCGCGTCGTAGGGCATCTGCACAACGCTGCGGACGCGGGAGGCGAAGTGCGCCTCCAGCTCGTTCACCCGCACGAGCGGCGTGCCGGGCGTGGAGTGGTTGAGCACGACGATCGCCTCGTGCGCGCGATCCTCGAACCCGTTCGTCTCCAACCAGGTCAGGGTCTCGGACGCCAAACGCGCCTCGTCGACGCTGAGGCCCGAGACGATGACGATGCGGTCGGCGAGATCGAGCGTGGCCGCCATCACCGAGTGCACGATGCCCGTACCGGTATCGGTGAGAACCAACGAATAGTAGTGCGCGGCCAGATCCGCCACGTCGCGGTAGTCGGTGTCGCTGAACGCTTCGGCGATGCGCGGATCGGTGTCCGAGGCGAGCACGTCGAGCCGCGTCGCATCGCGTGCGACGACCGCCGAGATGTCGTGGTACCCGGTCACCTGATCGTGGATGCGCACGAGATCGCGCACCGACTTCGTGTGCTGCGGACGCACGATCCGATCGGCGAGCGTTCCCCGGTCGGGATTCGCGTCGATCGCGATGACACGGTCGTCACGAGCATCCGCCAGCGCCATGCCCAGCAGAGCCGTGATCGCGGTCTTCCCCACCCCGCCCTTGCGGGAGAGCACCGGGACGAACCGGGCTCCGCCGGGCAGCGGAGCGGCGATCCGAGCGGAGAGCGCCTTGCGCTCGCGCGCGCGACGCCCGTCGCCGATGTTGATCCGTCGGCCGGAGATCGAGTACAGCAGGTGGCTCCAGGCGCCTTCGGGTTCGGGCTTCGCCACGCGATGCGGATCGAGCAACCGGTCGGTCGTGAGCAGATCGGCGGATTCGCGATTGGCGCCGCTCAGATCGCCGAGACGCTTGGACGTCAGCGTCACCTCCGGTGGAGCGGTGCGCGGTGCGACGGACTTCTTCGGGCTCTCCACGGGAGCGGTCTCCTTCACGGGGGTGGGCGCAGGCACCACGACGGGCTCGGGCTCGGGAGCGGGCTCGGGAACGCGGGCGGGCTCGGGCTCGGCGACGACCTCCTCGACGGCGGCGGCGATCGGTGCGGAGGACACCGCGATGACGGCATCTTCCAGCACGATGTCGGCGATGACGGCCTCGTCGACCTCGCCGTCGATGACCTCTTCGTCGGCGAGACCGTCATCGTGCTCCTGCGGCATGACGACGCTCACCTGGGCGGTTCCACCGAGGATGCCGATGCCGGTCGTCGCGACGGACGCGGCGTCGTCGAGCACCCCCATCGCGTCGTCCTCGCGGTGATCAGGGGTATTCTTCGGGGTCACTGTCTCGCTCCAAGCATGCGCAGGCGAGGGCGCGCCGCATCGTGCGCTGCCCCCGCCGGACAAGGTTAGTGCGCGGGACGGATGACGACCAAAAGATCGCCGGCGTCGACCTGCTGCGTCGACGAGATCGCGTGGCGCTCGACGACACCGTCGACGGGCGCCGTGATCGCGGCCTCCATCTTCATCGCCTCGATCGACGCGACGGGCTCACCGGCTCGGACAGTGGCCCCGATCTCGGCTTTCAGGGTGACGACCCCCGAGAACGGAGCGGCGACCTGACCGGGAACGGAGGTGTCGGCCTTCTCGACATCGTGGGCGTCGACGGTGATCGCGCGATCTCGCACGAACACCGGTCGGAGCTGGCCGTTGAGGGTCGTCATCACGGTGCGGATGCCGCGGTCATCGGCGTCGCCGATCGCCTCGAGCCCGACGTACAGTTGCACGCCGCGGTCGATCTCGACCAGATGCTCCTGTCCCGCCACGAGGCCGTACAGGTAATCGCCGGTGTCGAGCACCGACAGATCGCCGAAGAGCTCGCGCATCTGGCTGAACTCCTGCATCGGCGCCGGGAACAACAGGGTGTTCAGACGCGCACGTCGTGTCGCGCTGTCGCCCGCGAGAGCCGACTCGTCGTCGGCCGTGAGATCGGTCAACCCGACGCGGACCGTGCGCCCCGCGAGCACCTTCGAGCGGAACGGCTCCGGCCATCCGCCCGGCAGGTCGCCGAGCTCTCCGGCCATGAAGCCGACCACCGAGTCCGGCACGTGGTACTTCTCGGGGTTCGCCTCGAAATCGGCCGGGTCGGCCTTCACCGCGGCGAGGTGCAGGGCGAGATCGCCGACCACCTTCGACGAGGGCGTGACCTTCGGCACGCGACCGAGGATCCGGTCAGCGGCGGCGTACATGTCCTCGATCAGCTCGAAGTCGTCGGCGAGGCCGAGCGCTTTGGCCTGTTGACGCAGATTCGAGAGCTGGCCACCCGGGATCTCGTGGTGGTACACGCGCCCCGTGGGCCCCGGGAGACCCGACTCGAACGGCGCGTACTGGTGCCGTACGGCTTCCCAGTACGGCTCGAGATCCGAGACGCCCGCGAGATCGATGCCGCTGTCGCGGTCGGTGTGCGCGAGCGCGGCGACCAGCGCCGACAGCGAGGGCTGGCTCGTCGTGCCCGACAGCGGCGCGGATGCGGCATCCACCGCGTCGACACCGGCGGCGCTGGCGGCCAGGAGCGTGGCGAGTTGCCCGCCCGGGGTGTCGTGCGTGTGCAGGTGCACCGGGAGATCGAAGCGCTCGCGCAGCGCGGAGACGAGTTTCGCGGCGGCCGCCGGACGCAGCAGGCCCGCCATGTCCTTGATGGCGATGATGTGCGCCCCGGCATCGACGATCTTCTCGGCGAGGCCGAGGTAGTAGTCGAGCGTGTAGAGGTCCTCGGCCGGATTCAACAGGTCGCCGGTGTAGCAGAGCGCGACCTCCGCGACCGCCGTCCCGGTGCGCCGGACCGCCGCGATCGCCGGACGCATCTGCTCGACATCGTTGAGGGCGTCGAAGATGCGGAAGATGTCGACACCGCTCGCGGCGGCCTCGGCCACGAAGGCATCTGTGACGGCCGTCGGGTACGGCGTGTAGCCGACCGTGTTCCGCCCGCGGAGAAGCATCTGGATCGCCACGTTCGGGAGCTCCGCCCGCAGCTTGTCGAGGCGCTCCCAGGGGTCCTCGCCCAGGAACCGGAGCGCGACGTCGTAGGTCGCCCCGCCCCATGCCTCGACCGAGAGCAGGCCCGGCGTCAGTCGAGCGACGTAGGGAGCGGCCGCGACGAGGTCCTTCGTGCGCACGCGCGTGGCGAGCAGGGACTGATGCGCATCGCGGAAGGTGGTCTCGGTGATCGCCAGCGCGCTCTGCGCGCGCAGTTCGGCCGCGAACCCTTCCGGTCCGAGTTCGAGAAGGCGCTGACGCGAGCCGGGCACCGGCTCGGCGGCGAGGTCGACCGCCGGCAGCTTCGTGCGGGGATCGACGGCCCCCGGGTGCGCACCGTTCGGCTTGTTGACGGTGACGTCGACCAGCCAGTTGAGGATCTTGGTGCCGCGGTCCTTCGACACCCGTCCGCGCAGCAGTTCGGGACGCTCGTCGATGAACGAGGTGCTGAGGTCTCCGGCCACGAAGGCGTCGTCGTCGAGCAGCGCCTGCAGGAACGGGATGTTCGTCGAGACGCCGCGGATGCGGAACTCCGCCAGCGCACGACGCGCACGGGCGACCGCCGCGGGGAAATCGCGTCCGCGGCAGGTCAGCTTCGTCAGCATCGAATCGAAGTGGGGGCTGATCTGCGCCCCCTGGTGCACGGTTCCGCCGTCGAGACGGATGCCGGCGCCGCCGGGCGACCGGTACGTCGTGATCTTCCCCGTGTCCGGGCGGAAGCCCTGCGTGGGATCCTCGGTCGTGATCCGGCACTGGAGGGCCGCACCCCGCAGCTGCAGGTTCCGCTGCTGCAGGCCGAGCTCCGCCAGCGTCTGACCGGCGGCGATGCGCATCTGGCTCTGGACGAGGTCGACATCGGTGACCTCTTCGGTGACCGTGTGCTCGACCTGGATCCGCGGGTTCATCTCGATGAAGACGACCTCACCCGCCCGCTCCCCCGCGGTCTCGAGCAGGAACTCGACCGTGCCGGCGTTCTCGTACCCGATCGACCGTGCGAAGGCGACGGCGTATCCGTGCAGGGCGGTGCGGATGCCGTCGTCGAGGTTCGGCGCCGGGGCGATCTCGACGACCTTCTGATGACGGCGCTGCACCGAGCAGTCGCGCTCGAAGAGGTGCACCGTCTCACCGGTCTTGTCGGCGAGGATCTGCACCTCGATGTGACGGGGACGCACCACGGCCTGCTCGAGGAACATCCGCGGGTCACCGAAGGCGCTGTCCGCTTCGCGCATCGCCTCGGCGAGTGCGGGGGCGAGCTCGGCGGCGGTCTCGACGCGTCGCATTCCGCGCCCACCACCGCCGGCCACGGCCTTCGCGAAGAGGGGGAAACCGATGTCGGCGGCCTGCGACACCAGCGCCTCGACGTCGGCGGATGCCTCGGTCGAGCGCAGCACGGGCACGCCGGCCTCGACGGCGTGCCGCTTGGCCTCGACCTTATTGCCCGCCATCTCGAGCACGGCGGCGGGCGGACCGATGAACACGATGCCGTTGGCGGCGGCTTTCTCGGCCAGCTCCGGGTTCTCGGACAGGAAGCCGTAGCCGGGGTAGATCGCGTCGGCGCCGGACTCGAGCGCGACGCGGATGATCTCGTCGACGTTCAGGTACGCGCGCACCGGATGCCCGCGCTCGCCGATCTCGTAGGCCTCGTCCGCCTTGAGGCGGTGCACGGAGCCCCGATCCTCATGCGGGAAGACCGCGACGGTCCTGGCTCCGACTTCGTAGGCCGCGCGGAAGGCGCGGATCGCGATCTCGCCGCGGTTGGCCACAAGGATCTTCTGGAACATGCACACCTCTGGGAGCTCGATGTGCGCGTGGATGCGCGCACATGGGGCGGGGCTGAGTGTCCCCCCAGACTAGGGCAAGGTAACGTGGAGTCCGTGCACGTACTCAGCGTCAGCTCTCTCAAGGGAGGCGTCGGCAAGACGACCGTGACCCTCGGCCTGGCCTCAGCGGCCTTCGCCCGGGGCGTCCGTACTCTCGTCGTCGACCTCGACCCGCAGTCCGATGTGTCCACCGGCATGGACATCCAGGTGGCAGGACGACTCAACATCGCCGATGTCCTGGCGAACCCGAAGGAGAAGGTCGTCCGCCAGGCGATCACCTCCAGCGGCTGGGCCAAGGTGCACCCCGGCACGATCGACGTGCTCATCGGCAGCCCGTCCGCGATCAACTTCGACGGCCCGCACCCCAGCGTGCGCGACGTGTGGAAGCTCGAAGAGGCCCTCGCGGCGGTCGAAGCCGACTACGACCTCGTTCTCATCGACTGCGCGCCGTCGCTCAACGCCCTCACGCGCACGGCCTGGGCCGCGAGCGACCGCGTGATGGTCGTCACCGAGCCCGGCCTGTTCTCGGTGGCCGCGGCCGACCGCGCCCTGCGCGCGATCGAGGAGATCCGCCGCGGACTCTCCCCCCGCCTGCAGCCGCTGGGCATCGTCGTGAACCGCGTGCGCCCGCAGTCGATCGAGCACCAGTTCCGCATCAAGGAACTGCGGGACATGTTCGGACCGCTCGTCCTCTCCCCCCAGCTCCCCGAGCGCACGTCGCTCCAGCAGGCGCAGGGCGCCGCCAAGCCGCTGCACATCTGGCCGGGCGACTCGGCGCAGGAACTCGCCGCCGACTTCGATCAGCTCCTCGATCGCATCATCCGCACGGGGCGCATCCCGGTCCCCGAGACCGGACAGCAGGCGTAACGCCTCGCAGACATGAGAAACGGCCATCCTCGACGAGGGTGGCCGTTCTTGTGTCCGGTCGGACGGTGGTCAGGCGGAGCGCTTCGAGCGGCGGCTGGCCAGCTCGTCGACGGGGTCCGGAGCCGTGGGGTCGAACTCGACCAGGGTGGACTCGACCTCGCGGAGCACCTTGCCCACGGCGATGCCGAAAACTCCCTGGCCGCGGCTGACGAGGTCGATGACCTCGTCGTTCGACGTGCAGAGGTACACCGAGGCACCGTCGCTCATGAGCGTGGTGCCGGCGAGATCGCGGATGCCGGCGCGACGCAGCTCTTCGACCGCGGTGCGGATCTGCTGCAGCGAGATACCGGTGTCGAGAAGGCTCTTCACGAGCTTGAGCACGAGGATGTCGCGGAAACCGTAGAGACGCTGCGAGCCCGAGCCGCTGGCGCCGCGGACGGTCGGAACGACCAGTTCCGTGCGCGCCCAGTAGTCGAGCTGGCGGTAGGTGATGCCGGCGGCACGAGCGGCGACCGCTCCGCGGTATCCGACCTCGTCGTCCATCGCCGGGAGACCGTCGGTGAAGAGGAGTTCGGGCACGAACCGCGGGTCGCCTGTGAGCTCATCCGCATTCATTTCAAATCCTCCCTGGAACGGTTACCTCCACGCTAGAGCAGCACCCCCGGGGCGGCAACGACATCCGCGACACCGCGAAGGTGTGTCGCAATCAGTTCGTTACGAAAGGACGCGCGTGAGCGCTTCCTTGACGAAGAGCCCGCGGACCTCGTCGATCTTCGACGCCAGTTCCGGCGCCAATTCGCTCGCCTTGGCGCGCGATGCGGCGTCGGTGCGCCGCAGCAGCGCGGAGAGCGCGGATTCGATGAGGGCGACCTCGCGATCCGCTCCCTGACGCAGTGCGCGCAGATGCCGCGGCTCGATGCCATGGCGGTCGAGGGCGACCAATCCGCGCAGCAGAGCGACCGTGGCTTCGGGGTACGTCTCCTGCGCGGTGATGACGCCGGTGCTGATCGCGTCGTTGAGCAGCTGAGGGCCCGCGCCCGCCGCGGAGAGCAGTTCGGTACGGCGGTAGCGGCGCGGCGTCGGGGTGATCGACAGCGGAGGCGTGAGGGCTGCAGACTCCGTGCTCGCCTCGTCCAGCTGCTCGCGGATCACGCTCAGCGGAAGGTAGTGATCGCGCTGGAGCGTGAGACCGAGACGCAGGCGCTCGATGTCGGCCTGCGAGAACTTGCGGTATCCCGACTCCGTGCGCGAGGGGGTGACGATCCCCTGCACCTCGAGGAACCGCAGCTTGCTGGAGGTGAGATCGGGGAAGTCGGGCGTCAGACGTGCGAGCACCTGACCGATGCTCAGAAGACCCGCGGACGCAGATCGTTCGCGGGCCGGGGAAGCCGCCATCAGGCGTTGGCCGCTGCGCGGTCGACCGGGGAGGCGAAGAAGTTCAGCCGGAACTTGCCGACGCGCACCTCTGCTCCGTCGACCAGGGGGCTGCGGTCGAACCGCTCGCCGTTGACGTACGTGCCGTTCAGCGACCGCTGATCGATGATCTCGAACGCCGCGCCGTTCCGAGTGACCTCGGCGTGCCGACGTGAGACCGTCACGTCGTCGAAGAAGATGTCGGCCTCGGGGTGCCGCCCGATCGTGGTCACGTCGGTGTCGAGGAGGTAGCGTGCACCCGCCAGCGCTCCGGAGCGCACCAGCAGCAACGCGGATCCGGAGGGAAGCGCGGCGATCGCCGACTGCTCGACCTCGGTCAGTTCCACGCCGAAGGGAACGAACGACAGGTCGGAATCGTGCCCGAACGTCTGCGTCACGTCGTGCTTCTGCTCGCCGGATCGGTGAATCGCCGCTTCTGCGGCCGGTCGGCTCTCGCTGTCTGTCACTTTGCCCTCCTGATCGTCCAGACTATCGGATGCCGAGGCCCCCGCGGGAGCCGCATCCACAGTCGATTCCCACATTCAGGCCGCGCACACCGGATATTCCTAGGGTGGTGGGGTGCAGACCACCATTCTCCGGCGCTCGACCGCGCCCTTCGCTCTCGCTGCGGCTCTTCTCGCCGCCTTCCTCGTGCTCTTCGCTCCCCTGTCGGCTTCGGCCCATGACGCGCTCACCGCGTCCTCGCCCGAGGCGGATTCGACGGTCGACGTCCTGCCCGCGGAGATCACCCTCACCTTCAGCGCCGACCTCATCACGGGCGAGGGCGCGACCGAGGTCCAGGTGACGGATGCCGCCGGTTCCCCGGTCACGGACGGCGCGGCGGTCACCGAAGGCCCCACGGTCACCCAGCCCCTGGTGGCAGAAGCCACGGCCGGCGCCTATCACGTGGTCTGGAAGGTCGTCTCGAGCGACGGGCATCCGACATCGGGCGAGTACTTCTTCACGGTCACGAACAGCACCCTGCCGACCACCGAACCGACGCCCGCCCCCACCGAGTCGTCCTCCTCGTCGTTCGCCCCCGCCCCGACAGCGACGCCCACCGCGACGCCGACCCTCACGGCCGACGACCCCGCGGACACCGCATCCTCACCGGCGTGGATCTGGATCCTCGTCGTCCTCGGCATCCTGGTGATCGCCGCGGGGATCACGCTCGCGGTCATCCTCTCCCGGCGTCGCCGGAGCGCCTCGCCGGCCGGTTCCGACGACTCCGCGGCGCGATAGGCTTAACGCATGCCTCATTACGACGTCGTCATCCTCGGTGCAGGTCCTGGTGGATACGTCGCTGCGGTTCGCAGCGCGCAGCTCGGCCTGTCCACCGCCATCATCGAGGAGAAGTACTGGGGTGGTGTCTGCCTCAACGTCGGCTGCATCCCCTCCAAGGCCCTCCTGAAGAACGCGGAGATCGCCCACACCCTGAAGCACAAGGCCGACTTCTTCGGCATCTCGGGCGAGTTCTCGCTCGACTACGGCAAGGCGTTCGACCGCAGCCGTGTCGTGGCCGACGGCCGCGTCAAGGGCATCCACTTCCTGATGAAGAAGAACAAGGTCACCGAGTACGACGGCCGCGGCACGTTCACCGGCCCGAAGGCCATCTCGGTCGCCAAGTCCGACGGCACGACCGAAGAGGTCACCTTCGACAACGTCATCATCGCGACCGGTTCGACGGTGCGCCTGCTCCCCGGCGTCACGCTCAGCGAGAACGTGGTCACCTACGAAGAGCAGATCATGAGCCGCGAGCTCCCCGAATCGATCGTCATCGTCGGTGCCGGCGCGATCGGCATGGAGTTCGCCTACGTCATGACGAACTACGGCGTGAAGGTCACGATCATCGAGTTCCTCGACCGTGCCCTCCCCAACGAGGACGCCGACGTCTCGAAGGAGATCGCCAAGCAGTACAAGAACTATGGCGTCGACATCCTCACCTCGACCAAGGTCGAGACTGTCGTCGACAACGGTTCGTCCGTCACCGTCACCTACACCGGTAAGGACGGCCAGTCCGGTTCGATCGAGGCCTCGAAGGTGCTGATGTCGATCGGCTTCGCCCCGCGCGTCGAGGGCTTCGGCCTCGAGAAGACCGGTGTCGAGCTCACCGAGCGCGGCGCGATCGCGATCGACGACCACATGCGCACCAACGTCGAGGGCATCTACGCCATCGGCGACGTGACCGCCAAGCTGCAGCTCGCCCACGTGGCCGAGGCGCAGGGTGTCGTCGCCGCCGAGACCATCGGCAACGCCGAGACCATGACCCTCGGCGATTACCGCATGATGCCGCGCGCGACGTTCTGCTCGCCGCAGGTGGCGTCGTTCGGCCTCACCGAGCAGCAGGCGAAGGACGAGGGGCGCGACATCAAGGTCGTCAGCTTCCCGTTCATGGCCAACGGCAAGGCGCACGGCCTCGGCGAGCCGGTCGGCTTCGTCAAGCTCATCGCCGACGCCGAGCACCTCGAACTCATCGGCGCCCACATGATCGGCCCCGACGTCTCGGAGCTGCTGCCCGAGCTGACGCTGGCCCAGAAGTGGGACCTCACCGCGCTCGAGCTGGCGCGCAACGTGCACACGCACCCGACGCTGTCGGAGGCACTGCAGGAGGGCTTCCACGGCCTCGCAGGACACATGATCAACTTCTGATCACCCGCGCGCCTCTCGAAGGCGCCGCCACGAAGGCCCGGTCCGCGCTCGCGCGACCGGGCCTTCGTGCGTATGGCGGCCGTGCATGCTCAGCCGAGCGGATGCTCCCACCGCAGTTCGAGCCGAGCCGGCAGCGCCGATCGCACGCGCCACCCCTCGGTGGTCACCGCGTCGAGCTCAGCCGCGGTGTAGGAGCGGCGGATGCTGCGCAGGCCGTCGATCCGGATGAACGAGTCCGCGAGGAGGTTCTTCGCGAACAGCGCCGTGCCCGCGGCGTAGAGCGCATAGGCGGCGCGTCCCCGCGCGATGTCCTGATGTGCGACGACGCCACCCGGCTCCACCAGCTTCTCGCTGTCGCGGAGGAGAGCCGCGAGTTCGGCGGAGTCGAGGTGGTGGAGCAGATGGTTCGAGACGACGATATCGAAGCGCTCTCCGGCATCCGCGAGCGTCGCGCTGTCCGCGCATCGGTACGAGACCCCGGCCGTGCCGTCATGGGTGCGTGCCCAGTCGATCGCCCGGTCGTCCGGGTCGAGCGCCGTGATCCGAGCCGACAGCCCGTCTCGTCGAAGGCGTCCCGCCAGATACCGGCAGAGGTCTCCCCCGCCCGCCCCGATGTCGAGGATCCGCACCTCGCCTCGTCGTGCGCGCGGTCGTACGTGCCGCCGATAGAGCAGCCCCGGTCGCGACACCAACGCGTTGACGACCGCGAAGCGCCGATACGTGCGCTCGAGCATCCGCAGATCGGCTTCGGGGTCGTCCATGAGTTCTCGCAGGTCGACCGCCCGCTCCCGGAGGTCAGGCGCCATGACCGCGCGGCGTCTCGACCGTCATCAGCGCGCTCTCCGCGGTGAGACCCGGGCCGAAGGCCATCGCCGCGACACGATCTCCGCGCTGCGCGCCCTCCTCCTCGAGGATGCGCTTGAGCACGAAGAGAATGGTGGCGCTCGACATGTTGCCGTTCTCGCGCAGCACGGCGCGCGCCGGATGCAGCTGTGCGTCGCTCAGATGGAGACGCTCCTGGATCCGGTCGAGGATGCTGCGTCCCCCGGGATGGATCGCCCAGTGCGCGACCCGCTCGCCGATCGCGCCCTCCTCGAACGCGATCGACATGTCGTGCTCCCCGACGTACAGCGGGCGCAGCGCTCCGAGAATGGTCTCGCCGATGATCTGCGGCACAGCGGTCGAGAGGATCATCTCGAAGCCCTCGTCACCGATCGTCCAGGCCATGTCCTTCTCGCCCTCGGGCGCTATCGCCGTGTGGAAACGATCGAGACTCAGCGCCGGCACCTCCGACGGCAGCTGGCGGGCCGTGACGATACCGGCCGCCCCTCCGTCGGCGAACAGCGAGGTCGCGACGATCGTGTCGGGGTCGTCGGAAGACCGCAGATGCAGGGTGCAGAGCTCGACGCTCACGACGAGGACGACGGCATCCGGATCCGCCGCGCAGAACTGGCTCGCCGCGCGCAGGGCCGGCATGGCGGCGTAGCAGCCCATGAAGCCGAAATGGAAGCGCTGCACGCTGTCGGCCAGTCCGAGGGCGCGCACGATCTCGTACTCGGGTCCCGGGGCATGGAAGCCCGTGCACGAGACGGTGATCACGTGCGTGACATCGGATGCCTGAAGGTCGGGATCCTCCTCGATCGCCCGCTGCGCGACCTCCACGAACAGCCTCGTCGACTCGCGCACGTAGATGTCGTTGCGCGCCCGGGTGCCCGGCGCGAGCAACTGGCGCGTCACCGGGGCGAAGAACACGGGCTCGTCCGTCTCGTGCAGCGGCGAGAACTCCTCGATCACGGTGTGTCGGGTGTCGATGCCGGAGCCGTCGAAGGATGCCGTGACGATCCGCTGCGCGAGCCGCCCGAGACCGGGCTGCTGCGCGAAGACGTCTCTCACCGCGTCCTGCGCGATGACGGTGTCGGGAACGATCGTCTGCAGCGAGCGCAGGACGGCGGGACGGCTCATGGTGTCACTCAAGCACGCGGCCTGTTCCCGGGGGAAGGGGGTTGTGCCGTGTCGCGACCTCTGCGAAGGCTCAGAAGCCGAGTGCGCGGGCGAGCTTCGATCCGGAAGAGGCGTCGCGCCCGCCGGCCGTGCGCACCGCGGCCTCGACCGCGGAGAAGAAAGCCTCGCGCCCGTCGGCGTCCGCGGGCGCGGCCGGCCCCAGCTCCATCTCCCACTCGCGCCACGCGCGCTCGACCCCCTGGCGGAGGTCGGTGGCGCGAACCCGGTCGTCGACGAACTCGGCGATCACGCCGTCGGGTCCGGTGAGGAGATACGCGGTCCGGTCATTGCGGATGCGCGCCAGGGGCGTCAACGGGTCGGTGGCCCAACGGGCGACCGTGGCGGCGACGGCATCCGGGATGCCCTCGCCATCTCCGAGCGGCCATCCCAGCTCGAGCCGGCCGTCGCCCTCGCGCGGACCCTTGACGTGCCAGCCCGCATCGGGACCGCCGGTGCGTCGACGCAGCGCCACTCCGGAGCGCGACAGCGCCCCGTCGGCCGTATCGAAGTACTGGGCGTCGAGGTCGCGGGACTCACCGTCCGTGACGGTGTCGACTCCGGGGATCGCGTCCCAGCGAGGGAGCGGCGTCGCATCGTCGACGTCGAACTTGCGCTCGACCTCGACGGTGCGAGACGGCTCAGTCATCGTTGGACGTGAGGTCCTCGAGGGACTCGTCGTACCAGTAGTCGATCTCGGTGGGACCGTCGTCGGAGCCGGTGTTCTGCGGCTCGCCGCGACGGTTGTACACCACCTGCGTCTCGCTGTAGGGGACGATCAGCTTGTCGTCCGCGTCGCCGAGGGGAATGATCTGCCCGTCCAGCGGGCCGCCGTGAAGTCGTGCGAGTGCCATGCCCTCACCCTATCCCCGCGCTCCGACCTTCGGGCGGAGAACCGGCGGGTCCGGGTCAGACGGCGAGGACGCCGAGCACCGCACCGACGATCATCCAGGGACCGAAGGCGATGCGCGTGGTGCGATCGGCCCGCCGGAGCGCCATGAGCCCCAGGGCGTACAACGCGCCGAGCACGAAGGCGGATGCCGCGCCCACCGCGAGGGCCGTCCATCCGTGCCAGGCCAGCACCAGGCCGATCACGGCCGCGAGCTTCACGTCGCCGCCTCCCATGCCCGAGCGACTCAGCAGACGCAGCAGTGCGTAGAAGCCGCCGAGCACGATCATGCCCAGGAGCGCGCGGATCGACGGCGCCCTGTCGCCGGTCGCGAGTGCATCGACGAGTGCGAGCAGCAGGAGCCCCGCGAGGGTCGGGAGCACGATGCGATCGGGCAGGCGGTGGGTGCGCGCGTCGATGACGAGCAACCACCCGCCGATGCCGAGCAGCATGAGGTGGACGAGCCCGATGAGGGCGAAGCGCGTATCCATCCCGGAAGGCTAGGAGATTCCGGTTCCGTCCTGCGGGGCGCTGTGGATAACCTCCCCCTGTCGCCCGAACGCCCGTTCACGCAATGTCCGATGTACGAATTAGCATCGACCCCATCACTTGATTAATTCGAATATTCGTTCGAGGATGGAAAACATGGGGATCGGGCTCGATGCGGTGACCGCGCTCTCTCCGAACAGCGATGCGCGTGCGGGAGAGGTGCTTCGTCTGCGCCGCGAGATCAGTCGGATGCAGCGCCGCCGCAGCGACCAGGCCGTGCTCCCGCTCGACCCCGCCCTCTCCTCCATCCTCCCCGACGAAGGCCTCCTCGCCGGCACCGCATACACGCTCTCCCCCTCGCCGAGCCTCGTCCTCGCCCTGCTGAGCGCGGCATCGCAGAAGGGGCACTGGTGCGCCGTCGTCGGTATGCCGACGCTCGGCGTCGAGGCGGCCGCGGGCTTCGGAATCGATCTCGACCGGCTGATCCTGGTGCCCGATCCCGGCGATCGCTGGTTCGCCGCGACCTCCGCCCTCGCCGAAGTCGTGCCGCTGATCGCCGTGCACCCCGGAACACGGTTGCGCGACGCCGACGTCTCCCGGCTGAGCGCCCGGCTGCGCGATCGTGGCTCCACGCTGCTCGTCACCGGCGTCTGGCCGCAGAGCGAGGGGTCCATCCGCGTGCACGACCCGCAGTGGAACGGCCTCGGCGCGGGCTGGGGGCTGCTGTCCGACCGCACGGTGACCGTGACCGCGCAGACCCGCCGACGTCCGCTCGCTTCCAGCGTTCGCGTGCGACTGCCCGGGCGCGACGGTGCGCTCGAGTCCGTGACGACCGAGCTCGCCGCGCTCCCCTCTCTGCCCGCGCGCACGCAGAGCCCTGCGCCGGCGCCCGAGCTCCTCCGTTGGGCGGAGGCCGGATGAGCGCCCCTCTCCGCGTCCTGGTGCTGTGGTTCCCCGACTGGCCGCTGCGCGCCGCACTGGGCGACGCGCTCCCGCACCCGCCGACGGCCCTGATGCAGGCGAACATCGTCGTCGCCTGCACCGCTTCCGCCCGCGAGCACGGAGTGCGGGTCGGGCAGCGCCGTCGCGAGGCGCAGGGGCGCCTCTCCTCCCTGCGCGTGCTCCCCCACGATCCCGACCGCGACGAGCGTGCTTTCCTCCCCGTGCTGCAGCTCATCGAGGAGCACGCCCCCGGCGTCACGCTGCTGCGACCGGGACTCGCGGTGCTTCGCGCTCGCGGGATCTCCCGCTATCACGGCGGCGAGGAGGCTGCCGCGGCCTGGCTCGTGACGCAGCTCACCGAGGCCGGGTTCCCCGAGGTGCGCATCGGCGTCGGCGACGGCCCCTTCACCGCCGAGACCGCCGCCCGCGGGCCGCAGCGCTGCACCGTCGTGCCGCCGGGTGAGGCACGGGAGTTCCTCGCGCCGTTCCCCGTGCAGGTGCTGCGCGACGAGCAGATCACCGGCCTCCTCCTCCGCCTCGGCGTCCGCACCCTCGGAGAGTTCGCCGCCCTCGGCCCCGTCGACGTGCGCGATCGCTTCGGCGAGCGCGGCGCCCGTCTCCGGGCGCTGGCCGCGGGCGCGGACTCGCAGCGCCTCGTGCCCCGCCCTCCCGACCCGGAACTGATGCGGAGCGTGGAGTTCGAGACCCCACTGAGTGGCGCGGATCAGGTGGCCTTCGCCGTGCGGCAGACGGCCGATGCGGTGATGCTCGCGCTGGGCGAGGCATCCGTCGTCTGCACCGAGGTGCGCATCGACCTGACCGACGACAACGGGCAGGTGTTCTCCCGACCGTGGCTGCACCCCTCGTGCTTCGACGCCTCCGACCTGGTCGACCGGGTGCGCTGGCAACTGGAGGCGCTGGCGGCGCAGACCGCGAAGGATCCCGTCGACGAGGCACGGGCGTTCGGTGGGATCTCGGCGGTGCGGATCGTGCCGGTCGCGGTCGATGACGCCGCTCACCACCAGCCGGGGCTCTTCGGCTCCGGCACGGATGAACGCCTCCACCACGCCGTGTCCCGCGTGCAGACCATGCTGGGGCACGAGGGTGTGGTCACCGCCGCGCTCGCCGGCGGACGGTGGCTCGCCGACCGCCAGGTGCTCACTCCCTGGGGTGAGCGCGCGGTCGCTCCGCGCGACCCCGCCTCGCCCTGGCCCGGGAGCCTGCCCGACCCGCTTCCCGCCGAGGTCTTCCGCCCGCCCCGCCCCCTCGGGGTCACCGGAGCCGACGGCACCGCGATCCGCATCGATGAACGCGGCGCGCTCTCCTCCGACCCCGCGTTCATCGACGGCACCGCCGTGCACGCCTGGGCAGGGCCCTGGCCCGTTCACGAGCGCCGTTGGGCCTCGGGCGGAGGCAAGAGAGGGCACCGCTTCCAGGTCGTCGACGACCGAGATCGCGCCTGGCTGGTGTTCTGCGCCGGTGGGCGCTGGTGGGCCGAGGGGAGGTACCGCTGATGGGCTTCCACAACCCGCCTCTGAAGTGGGGCGAGCTGGCTCGCACTCTGAGCGGCGAGCCACCACCCGCGAGCGCCGAGCCCTCCGGGGCACGGGCCGACCCTGGCCCGGTGAGCAGGCGACGCAAGAGCATCCCGCCGTCGTCCGTGCCGCGCCCCGATGACGCCGTGCCCTACGCCGAGCTGCACGCCCACTCCTCGTACTCGTTCCTCGACGGCGCATCCTCCCCCGAGGCGCTCCTGATCGAGGCCGAGCGCCTCGGACTCAGCGCCCTCGCGCTCACCGACCACGACGGCTTCTACGGTGCCGCACGCTTCGCCGAGGTCGCCGAGCTCATGGACGTCCGGCTGCAGACCGTCTTCGGAGCAGAACTGTCGCTCGATCTCCCGGCCCCGCAGCGCGGCACGCCCGATCCGGCCGGTGAGCACCTGCTCGTCCTCGCCCGCGGGATGGAGGGCTACCACCGGCTCTCCGGAGTCATCACCGCCGCGCAGCTGCGGGGCGGTGAGAAGGGCCGCCCCGTCTACGATCTCGACGAGCTCGCGGCGAGCGCCGGGGGCCACTGGACCATCCTGACCGGATGCCGCAAAGGTGCGGTGCGTCAGGGGCTCGAACGCGGTGACGCCCGGGCGCCGTTGCAGCACCTCGTCGACCTCTTCGGCGCAGAGCACGTCGCCGTCGAGCTCTTCGACCACGGAGATCCGCTCGACACCCGCCGCAACGACGTGCTCGCGGAGTTGGCGGGACGGATGCACCTCCCCGTCGTCGCGACGAACAACGTGCACTACGCCGCCCCGCAGCAGGCGCCGCTCGCCGAGGCCGTCGCCGCGGTCCGGGCGGTGCGCAGCATGGATGAGCTCGATGGATGGCTCCCCGCGCACGGGGGCGCGCATCTGCGCAGCGGCGCCGAGATGACGGCGCGCTTCCGGCGGTACCCCGGAGCCATCTCCTCGGGGCTCGAGCTGGCCGCGGCATCCGCCTTCCCCCTGCGTCTCGCCCGCCCTGCCCTTCCCCGGCAGAAGGTCCCCGAGGGACACACCCCGATGAGCTGGCTGCGCCGACTCGTCTGGGAGGCCGTGCCCTCGAAGTACCCCCGCATCGATGACGCCGGACGGAGTCGGATCGAACGCGAACTGAACGTGATCGAGGAGAAGGACTTCCCCGGCTACTTCCTCATCGTTCACGGCATCGTCGCCGAGGCCCGTCGCCGAGGCATCCTCTGCCAGGGGCGCGGGTCGGCCGCGGCGAGCGCGGTCTGCTACCTGTTGGGGATCACCGCCGTCGACCCCATTCTGTACGGGCTGCCCTTCGAGAGGTTCCTCGCGACGACCCGTCAGGAGGAGCCCGACATCGACGTCGACTTCGACTCGCGACGCCGGGAGGAGATCATCCAATGGGTGTACGCCGAGTACGGCCGGGAGCGCGCCGCTCAGGTGGCGAACGTGATCCAGTACCGACCGAAGAACGCCGTGCGCGACATGGCCAGGGCGCTCGGGCACTCCCCGGGACAGCAGGACTCGTGGTCGCGGCAGGTCGACGGCTGGGGTGCCGGGCTGGAGCCCGCAGAAGGGCACGACATCCCCGAGAACGTTCTCGCCTACGCCGGTGAGCTGATGAAGGCGCCGCGCCACCTCGGCATCCATTCGGGCGGGATGGTGCTCACTGCGCGTCCGGTCGGTGAGGTCGTTCCGGTCGAGCACGCGCGCATGGAGAACAGGACCGTCATCCAGTGGGACAAGGACGACGCGGCGTTCATGGGCCTGGTCAAGTTCGACCTGCTGGGTCTCGGGATGCTGGCGGCCCTGCAGCACTGCTTCGACCTGATCCACGAGGCGACGGGCGAGCTCTGGACGCTCGAGACCCTGCCCAAGGAGGAGCCCGGCGTCTATGACATGCTCTGCCGCGCCGACTCGATCGGCGTCTTCCAGGTGGAGTCCCGGGCGCAGATCGGGTTGCTGCCCCGCTTGCAACCACGGAGCTTCTACGACCTCGCGATCCAGATCGCCCTCATCCGTCCGGGCCCCATCCAGGGCGGGGCGGTGCACCCGTTCGTGCAGCGCAAGATGGCGAAGGACAGGGTCGACGAGGAGAACCGGGAACGCGCGGCCCGAGGTGAGGCGCCCATCGACTTCCCGATCCCCTATCCGCACGCGGATCTCGAGCCGATCCTGAAGCGCACCCTAGGCATCCCGATCTTCCAGGAACAGCTGATCCAGATGGCGACCGCGGTCGGCGACTGCACCGCCGACGAGGCCGACCTGCTGCGTCGGGCGATGGGATCCAAGCGGGGCCTGGAGAAGATCGAGAAGGTGCGCGAGAAGCTCTACGCGGGCATGACACGACGCGGACTCGACGAGGCTGCATCCGATCGCATCTACGCGCAGATCCAGGCGTTCGCGAACTTCGGCTTCGCGGAGTCGCACTCACTGTCGTTCGCCCTCCTCGTCTACGCCAGCTCCTGGCTGAAGCTGCACTACCCCGCTGCCTTCCTCGCCGGCCTCCTGCGTTCGCAGCCCATGGGGTTCTACTCCGCGGCGACGCTGACGGCGGATGCCCGTCGGCACGGCGTGGAGGTGCGGCGTCCCGATCTGCAGCTCTCCGGGGCCACCGAGACGCTCGAACCGCTCACCGGAGCAGAGGGCCGGATGCCGACGGGCCGCGACTCCTGCCGCGTCATGCCCCAGCCGCCGACGCTGCGCTTCGACCGCGATGCCCCGGACGAATCCGATGCCCACCGTCGCGATGGCGGCTACGCCGTGCGGATGGGGCTCAGCGGGGTGCGGGGGATCGGGGTGCCGATGGCCGAGCGGATCGTCGCGGAGCGCGAGGCGCACGGCCCGTATCGCGATCTGAACGATCTCGTGCGGCGCACGGATGCCACGGCCGCGCAGCTCGAGGCGCTCGCGACCGCCGGGGCATTCGCCTGCCTCGGTCTGGAACGCCGAGAGGCCATCTGGCTCGCGGGGGCGGCGGCCGATGACCGCTCCCGCTTCCTGCCGGGGACCAGCGTGTCGGTGCAGCCTCCTCTGTTCGCCGATCAGAGCAGCTACGAACGGCTCTCCGCCGATCTGTGGGCCACCGGCGTCTCGACAGACGACCACCCGATGCTGCACTTCCGCGCGGCGTTGGGCGAGCGCGGCGTGCTCACCTCCGCCGATCTGCGCACCCACGAGACGGGCCGCCGTGTCGAGGTCGCCGGCCTCGTCACCCATCGCCAGCGACCGGCGACCGCGGCGGGCGTGACCTTCGTGAATCTCGAGGACGAGACGGGACTCGTCAACATCATCTGCTCGGCTGGCGTCTGGAACCGTTACCGTCGGGTCGCTCGCGACTCCCCCGCGCTGATCATCCGGGGAATCCTCGAACGCTCCGAGGAAGGGGTCATCAATGTGCTCGCGGATGCCTTCGACGATCTGCGCACCGGCCTCTCCCACCGCTCGCGGGACTTCCGATGAGTACCCGAGCGCCGGAGGGTCGTCCACTCACCAGAAGCGCTCGGACTCCTCGACGGGCCGCGGGCGATCGGATCCGCCCCAGCGGTCGGCTTCGGCCTTGGCGGCGTCGGCTGCGGCATCCGCCTCGCGCAGGGCGACCTTCGCGCCGACCGGACCCGGCCCGCGGGCATCCAGACGCAGCTCCGTGCGCGAGCCGGTCGACGACACGCCGATCGTGCAGTCCAGCACCCTGCCCAGCCAACGCACCTCATCGACGCCGGCAGCCTCTTCGACGAGCCGGTAGCGGATGTTCGTCTCGAGATCGCGGACGGCGATCGCGAGCGTCTCGCCACTGAGCGGATCGAGCTGCTCGGTCACCTCGACGCGGTGGCCCTGCGCGATGGCGATCTGCCCCGGAAACACGATCGATCTGTCCATGACTCCACCTTAGGAAGCATCCGCTCGGGGCGATAGAGACCCCGGAAAATCACGACTTTCAAAAAAGTTTGTCCCCCAAATGGCGGACAAGACAATTTCGGGATATTCTGATACGCGTAGCGGGGGCTACAGGGGCTGAGGACTGGGGAATCAGCCCCAGAGAGAGCAGCGAGTTTTCATCGCCGCCTCCCCACCGTCCGGGAGGACGGTGAAGCCCTCTCGAGAAGACCTGCGTGGGGCAGACGACTCGAGAGGGCTCATCCCCCGTCGCGCTAGATCTCCTTCTGGAGCATCCGCTGACGGACGTCCTTCCGCAGGACCTTCCCGATCAGCGACCGGGGCAGATCGTCCATCGGCACGATCCGTCGCGGAACCTTGTAGGCCGCGAGCCGGGTGCGGCAGTAGTCGCGGAGCGCCTCCATCTCGATCGCCGCCGAGGCGTGCAGCACGACTGCGGCCGCGACCATCTCGGCACCATCGCCACGCGGGAGAGCAACGACCGCGGCATCCTCCACATCCGGGTGCGACCGCAGCGCCTCCTCCACCTCGCTGGGCGAGACGTTGAAGCCTCCGGTGATGATGAGCTCTTTACGGCGATCGACCACCGTCACGAAGCCGTCCTCCGACACGGTGACGATGTCTCCGGTGCGCACCCAGCCTCCCGGCAAGAGGGTCTCGGCCGTCTCCTCCGGGCGCCCCCAATAGCCCGAGAACACCTGCGGCCCGTGGATGAGCAACTCGCCCGGATCGCCGGCTGCCACGTCGATCTGGGGATCGTCGGGATCGACCACCCGGATGGTCGTGCTCGGGAACGGGACTCCGACGGTTCCGGGACGCCGCGTCGGGCCGACGGGGTTGCCGAGGGCGACGGGCGAGGTCTCGGTCATCCCGTAGCCCTCGACGAGGAGGCCGCCGGTGACCTCCTCCCAGCGTGCGACCGTCGACACGGGCAGGCTCATCGCCCCCGAGATGGCGAATCGCACGGTCGAGAGATCGAGGCCGTCGCGGGATGCTGCGCGAGTCAGACGGTCGTAGATCGGCGGCACTGCGGGGAGGAACGTGGGCGGAGACTTGCGCACGGCCGTCGAGACGAGACCGACGTCGAACGTCGGGAAGAGCACGAGCTTGGCTCCGATGCCCATCGCGAACGTCAGACAGAGCGTCATCCCGTAGGCGTGGAACAGCGGCAGCACTCCGTAGACCGTCTCCTCACCCTCGCGGAGGCCGGGCAACCAGGCACGACCCTGCATCGCGTTCGCGCGGAGGTTGCGATGGGTGAGCATCGCGCCCTTGGGCTCGCCGGTGGTTCCGCTCGTGTACTGCAGCAGGGCGATGTCGTCGAGTTCGGGGCCGGATGCGCGCCGCGGCAGTGGCCGGGAGCGCTCGATGCTCTCCCACTCGCGGATGCCGCGACCCCGCGGTGCCTTGGCGGTCAGGGCCGCGCGTGCGTCGCGCGCTCGTCGGACCGGCAGACGCAGCGCCAGGCGCTGAGCGGCCGGCATCGCCCGCGTCAGATCGACGGTGAGGATGTGCGCCGGGCGCACGTCGGACGGGAACGCCGCAACGGTGTCGGCGACCTTGTTCCACACGATGGCGAACGTCGCACCGTGATCCTCGAACTGATGGCGCAGCTCGCGCGGCGTGTACAGCGGGTTGTGCTCGACGACGATCGCGCCGAGTCGCAGCGCCGCGTAGAAGGCGACGACGTGCTGCGGACAGTTCGGGAGGACGAGTGCGACCCGGTCTCCCTTTCGCACGCCGAGGCTCCGGAGACCGGCGGCCGCGCGCCTGACCCGCTCGTCGAGATCGGCGTAGCTGGTCCGTGCGCCGAAGAACTCGAGCGCCGTGCGCTTGGCGTGCTTCTTGGCGCTCTGCCGGAGCATCTCGGGGAGAGTCTGGGTCACCTCGTCGATCTCGTGCGGAACGCCGTCGGCGTAGGCATTCAGCCAGGGCTTGGCGTCGGAAAGTGATTCGTGGTCCATCCGGTCCTCCTCGGCACGTGCGCCGTGCGGCCCAGTCTAGGAGCGGGAGGAATGCGGATGCTGAGTCCGTGAGCGCGGGAGCGCCCAGGTCACGATTGAGTAGTCAGTTCCGCCCAGATCGGGAGCATTGATATATCGGTGATAGACAGGCGGGAGGTGCCGACCTGTTGACCCCCGTCGATGACGAGCCCTCCTGAACGGAAGGAACGTCATGTTCCCCTCACGTAGACCCGCCATCATCCTCGCGGCGGCCGTCGCCGCCGTCCTTCTCGTCTCCTCCCCGAGCGCGGCATCCGCCGACACGACGATCGACGGCCCGATCGACCTCGGTACCGCAACCCCGTTCGCCGTGCTGGCAGCGGCGGCGGTCACCAACACCGGGCCCTCGGTGCTCGACGGCGATCTCGGACTCAGCCCCGAGACCTCGATCACCGGCTTCCCTCCGGGAACCGTGAACGGCACTGTGCACCAGACAGACGCCGTCGCCGCCCAGGCGCAGGTCGATCTGACGACGGCATACGATGTCGCCGCCGGCCTGACGCCGACCGTGTCCGGGCTGGGCGATCTCGCGGGGGCCTCGCTCACCCCTGGCGTCTACGCGGGTGGCGAGCTCTCGCTTTCGGGTGCACTCACGCTCGCGGGTACGGCAGAGTCGGTCTGGGTCTTCCAGGCCGCATCCACTCTCACGATCGGGACCGGCGCGACCATCATCCTGACCGGCGGTGCGAGCGCCTGCAACGTGTTCTGGCAGGTGGGGTCGTCCGCCACGATCGGCTCGGCAGCTCAGTTCATCGGCACCGTCATGGCAGACGTCTCCGTCACGGCGCAGACCGCCGCGACCGTCGAGGGCAGGTTGCTGGCCCGCACCGGCGCCGTGACACTCGATGACAACGTCATCGTCGCTCCGAGCGGCTGCTCTGCTCCCGGTACGGTGAGCACAAGCCCCGAGGTCACCTCCGGCGCACCGGCGAACGGCGAGACCGGTGTGGACTACACGCATACGATCACCGCCACCGGTACTCCGGCTCCGACATACGCGATCGCCGAGGGCTCCCTGCCTCCCGGACTCGCGCTCGATGGGATCACCGGCGTCATCACCGGAACGCCGACCGCACCCGGAACCTTCCCCTTCACCGTCGTGGTGAGCAACGGGACCTCGCCCGATGTCGTGGTCGCGTATGAGATCACGATCGCGCCCGCGGTCGTCGCCGCACCGCCGGCAGGACCGGTCGTCGGAGCACCTCAGGCGCCGGTTGCACCGGAGCTCGCCGAGAGCGGACTCGATCTCGGTGCCGGGCCGTTGGCCGGCGTTCTGCTGGTTCTCGGAGCGACCGCGCTTCTGCTGCGGAGGCGTGCACGCATCGACGCCTGATCCGCACGACATCGGCGATGCGCGGTCGCTGCGTATGGTGACCGCGGTGCTGAACGTGCTTGCCGGATGCGGGCCGCAGACGGCCGTCGTTCCGACGCTTCCGGACGACCGCCCTGCCACACCGGCATCGCCGACCGATTACTACATCACGAAGTACGACGGGACGATCTGGGCGGTCACGGGCACATCCATCACCGCCCTCACCTTCGCGCAGTGGAAGGCGGCGGGCACTCCCACTCCTCGACCGGCGCCGACCAGCTATGTCAAGTACGCATGGTCGCCCACCATCAGCGCCGTCACGATCTTCGGCACCGACAGGTCGCGCTGGATCTGGAAGCACGTGAGCGCAGCCGAGTGGAAGAAGGCGGGCAACCCGAAGCCGCGCAACGCCGGGTGGATCGAAGGGTCGACCTACTATCAGTGGGCCGGATCCTCGCAGATCTTCGTCCAGGATGTGGGCGGAACCAAGCACGCGCTGACCGGCGCGGAATGGGCGGCAGCTGGGAAGCCGGCGTTCGAGAAGCGCACTAATCAGGGCTTCGTCAAACTCTCGTGGAACTCCAGCATCGCGTTCCTGACCGACTACGCACAGGGGTTGGGCTCGCCCGTGAGCGCGGCGCGCTGGAAGGCGGAGGGGAGCCCGACGCCCGTCGTGCGCACGAGATTCCCGAACGACAAGGTCTGGCAGAACTACGGCAGCGGCACGATCTATTACTCCGGCCCAACGGTTTCGAAGGCGCTCACGGCCGCTGAGTACAAGGCGCTGGGTTCACCCCGCCCGGAGATGAGGGGAACACCTCCGAAGCCGACCACTCCCCCCAAGCCGACCGCGCCGCCGAAGCCGAACTTCGACAAGAACTGCTCTGACTACCCTTCGCAGGCGGCCGCCCAAGCAGATTTCAACAAGTACTACCCGTGGTACGGGGACGTCTTCGGGCTCGACCGTGACAAGGACGGAATCGCCTGCGAGTCCAACTAGACGCGGGATGTTCGGCGGCTCGTCAGCAGGAGGAGGACGAGCCGCCGGGCACGAAAAAAGCCCCGGAGTTCCGCGTCGTTCAGCGGTTCTCCGGGGCTTCTCTCTGGTCGGGCTGACAGGATTTGAACCTGCGACCCCTTGACCCCCAGTCAAGTGCGCTACCAAGCTGCGCCACAGCCCGTTGTTCTGCACTCTCGCGCAGGCAACTCATCCATCTTAGCCTGACGCCGAGGCCTCCGCGAACCACCGGCGTTGCGAGTGTCGGATGCCCGGCGTAGCGTGCCGCCCATGACCACGATCACGACCGAGCTGGCCACGAGCACCCGGTGGGACGACGTGCAGCACGCGCTGACCGGAGGCGGTGACGGCGCCAGCTGTCAGTGCATCTGGCCGATGCTGCGAAACAAGGACTGGAACGAGACGACGACGCCCGAGCGCACGACGATGCTCCACGAAGAGATCGACGCGGGGCCGCCACCGGGACTGATCGCCTACGTCGACGGCGAGGCCGCCGGATGGATCCGCATCGGCCCACGAACGGTGCAGCGCCGGCTGGAGCACACCCGCGCGATCGCCGCCGCCACCGAAGAGCCGTTCGACGACGACTCGGTCTGGGCCGTGACCTGCTTCGTCGTGCGACGCGAGCACCGGGGACAGGGCCTCAACGGCGCCCTGCTGCGCGCGGCCGTCGACTATGCCCGCACAGCGGGGGCCCGTCTGATCGAGGGCTACCCCGTCGACACCGGCGGCTCGAAGCAGCAGGCGAACGAACTGTTCCACGGCATGCTCACGACGTTCCTCGCCGAGGGGTTCCGCCCGCGCGGCGAGCTGAAGACCGGGCGTCCACTCGTGACGCTCGACCTTTCGAAATGAACCCCGACGTACCTGCGTCGACCGATAGCGTGGAGCCATGAGCGACGAGCATCCGATCATCGACGACGCCGAGCTCGGCACCTTCACCCGCGCGACGACTGAACTCACCGATGGCACGGTGCTCACGCACGACTGGTACGGCGGATCGCTCGTCCGCGACGACTCCTCGATCGAGCTCATGCTCGAGGGGACGTCGGCCGAGGAATCCCGCGCACGACTCCCCCGCCTCCGCGCCGTCGTCGCCGACATCGACTCGATTCAGCGCCGCGCATCCGATGCGGTGGTCACGGCCTTCAGTCAGGGCGACCCCGAACCGTTCGAGCTCGACGAAGCCGCATCCGACCTGGCACTCGAAGCGATCGAGGCGTCGGCCGACGGCACGATCGTGCTCCACCTGACCGACACCTGCGGCACGCACTTCCCCGACGGCTACTGGCCTGCCGCCCATCTCGGCGATGACGACACCATCACGCACGTCACCGTCGAGTCCTGACCCGTCGAGCCCTGACCCGAGCATCGACCCGCCGCGACTCTACGATGGAGGGATGCACCGACGCGTCCTCTCCCCCGCGCTGGTCTGGGCCTTCACGCCCTACGCCATCGTCTCGGTCGTGCACGTCATCCTTCTATCCATCGACAGCACGGCGGCGGGACCGACGAAGATCCTGCTGATGCCGCTCCTGGCCGTCCCGCTGATCGTCTTCGCGCGGCGGATCGGATCCCCGCAGGCCACGTGGCTCCTGGCCGCGGCGCTCGTGTTCTCGTGGCTGGGCGACAGCGCGGGTGCCTTCTTCCCCGCGCTTCCCGAACTGCCGCTGATGCTCGGCTTCTTCGGTCTTGCCCACCTCGCCTACATCGCTCTCTTCGTCGGTTTCCTGACCCGGAGAAGGATGCCGTGGTGGACGCTGATCTACGCCCTCTGGTGGATCGCGATGCTGGTGATCCTCGGACCGCACACCGATGGGCTCCTCCTCGCCCTGGCGATCTACGGGCTCGTCCTTGCGGGGACAGCGGCCAGTTCGGCACGCAGCACCTCGACCATCGCGGTCGGCGGCGCCTTCTTCCTCGCGAGCGACACGGTCCTCGCCTTTCGCCTCTTCCTCCCCGAGGTCGTCTCCCCCTGGGGCAGCCCCGTCGTGATGCTGACCTACACGCTCGGGCAGGGCCTCCTCATCGCCGGCGCGATCGCCGCCCTCACCCGTAGGAGCACTCCATGAGCACCACCGCACGCGTCGACAGTTGGCTCTGGGCGGTACGCGTCTACAAGACCCGCTCCGCTGCGACCACGGCATGCCGTGCAGGGCATGTGCGCGTCAACGGCGACAAGGTCAAGGCGGCGCAGGCTCTCAAAATCGGCGATGAGGTGCGCATCCGCATCGCCGGATTCGACCGCATCCTCTTCGTGCGGCAACTCCTCGTCAAGCGCGTCGGCGCACCCCTCGCCGCCGTCGCCTACGACGACAGAACGCCCGAGCGCGAGCCCCAGGCGGCGCTCGGCCTCCGCGACCGTGGGGCCGGACGCCCCACCAAACGCGAACGCCGGGAGATCGATCGCCTGCACGCACGGTCCGAGCGCGGATCGGACGATTTCCTCCGCTGACGTCCGCTCCGCGAACACCGCGGGGACGGACTCGTTCAGAGTCGCTCGAGCAGCCATCTCGCCGAGCGCACCTGCGCCGGCTCGGTCCGCCGGATGCGGTCGGCGAGCTCGCGGTCGCTCGTGACCCCGACGACGTTCGCTCCGGAACCGACGCGCCTCTCGACCTCGGCGACGATGGCGTCATCACCGGCGGCATCCGCGCGCACGATCGAGACTCCGTGCGGATGCGCGTCCAGCGCCCGCGCCTGGCCCTCGACCACGAGCGACACCTCCGGGAACCATTCGGTTCCGCCGATGCCCAGCTCGGGGGCTGCGATTGCGACGCCGTCCAGCCGCCCGGCAAGTCGCTCGGCGGCGCCGGCACGATCCTTCCACCAACCGTCGGGAACCGACCCGACCACGTTGGCCGCATCGACGACGAGGGCCACGCGCTCTTCGAGAAGGCGGCGCAGCTCCGGCCAGGCGCGGGCGAAGCCGGGATGCAGCGGCCGGGACTCCACGTCGTCGATGGCCACCCACTCGAGCGCGACGCTCTCCGGGTCGCTGATCACGGGCTCGAAGGGCGTCTGCACATCGGCGACGACGGTCGTGTACGACCAGATCTCGAGATCGAGCACGCTGGTGAATCTCGGGCGGACGGCGCCTTCGGGCACTCCCGCTTCCTCCCGCGCCTCGCGCAACGCGCCGACGATCGAACTCTCGCCCTCGTGCAGCGCGCCGCCCGGCAGGCCCCAGGTGCCGCCGAAATGGCTCCAGGCGACGCGGTGCTGCAGCAGCACCCCGCGTTCGGCATCCACGGCCAGCAGCCCGGCAGCGCCGAAACGCCCCCAGTACCGCTCCCCCGAGTCGGCGACGACCCAGGCATCCCCGGGATCGCGCGGCCCCTCCGGGCGGCGCGGCTCATCGAAAGCGGGGGGAACGATCGTCACCCCTCCACCCTGTCACAGCCGCCGCGTCCGGGCATCGAATCGGTCACAGAGAGAAAACAGCACTCGCCCGAGGGAGCCCGCCGCAGAAGCCCAAGACATGCGAAAGCGGGCGCAACCTCGCAGAGGATGCGCCCGCTTCACGAGGACGAGGATCAGCGCTGGCGCTTCTCGCGCACCCGCATGTTGATGACGATCGGCGTTCCCTCGAACGAGTACAGCTCACGCAGGCGACGCTGGATGAACCGGCGGTACCCCGGGTCGAGGAATCCCGTCGTGAACAGCACGAACGTCGGCGGACGCGTCGACGCCTGCGTCCCGAAGAGGATGCGCGGCTGCTTGCCACCGCGCAGCGGGTGCGGGTGCTCGGCCACGAGCTCCGCGAGGAAGGCGTTGAACTTACCGGTGGGGATTCGGCGATCCCAGTTCTCCAGCGACGTCTCGAGCGCGGGCACCAGCTTGTCGAGGTGACGGCCGGTCTTCGCCGAGATGTTCACGCGCGGAGCCCAGGCGACGTGCGCGAGGTCCTGCTCGATCTCGCGCTCGAGGTAACGACGACGATCGGCGTTCTCGAGGTCGTCGTCGTTGAGACGATCCCACTTGTTGAACGCCAGCACGAGCGCGCGGCCCGACTCGAGCACGAGGTCGATGATGCGCACGTCCTGCTCGCTGATCGTCTCCGAGACGTCGAGCACGACCACGGCGACCTCGGCCTTCTCGAGAGCGGCCGAAGTACGCAGCGACGCGTAGAAGTCGGCGCCCTGCGCCATGTGCACACGACGACGGATGCCGGCGGTGTCGACCAGCGTCCACAGCTTTCCGCCCAGCTCGACGATCTCGTCGACCGGGTCGCGGGTGGTGCCGGCGAGGTCGTTGACCACGACGCGCTCCTCGCCCGCGGCCTTGTTGAGCAGCGACGACTTGCCGACGTTCGGACGGCCGAGGATCGCGACACGACGCGGTCCGCCGATCTCGGCCTTCGCGACCGCGGAGACCTCGGGCAGCTTCTTGAGCACCTCGTCGAGAAGATCCGCGACGCCACGACCGTGGATGGCCGACACCGGGTGCGGCTCGCCGAGACCGAGGTTCCAGAGGGCTGCGGCCTCGGGCTCCTGGCGCGCGTCGTCGATCTTGTTGGCGACGAGGAAGACCGGCTTGCCG
This sequence comes from Microbacterium sp. 22179, assembly GCF_052045715.1. NCBI lineage: Bacteria > Bacillati > Actinomycetota > Actinomycetes > Micrococcales > Microbacteriaceae > Microbacterium > Microbacterium sp. 22179. The sequence continues at coordinate 189,845 of NZ_JBQEPJ010000006.1, forward strand.
CTCTTGCGCAGCAGCTTCACGACGTGCTCATCGGTCGACGTGGCACCGACCATCGCGTCGACGACGAACAGTACGACGTCGGAGAGGTCGATCGCGACCTCGGCCTGCGCGGCGACGGAGCGATCGATGCCGCGGGCATCCGGCTCCCACCCACCGGTGTCGACGAGGGTGAAGCGGCGATCCGCCCACTCCGCCTTGTAGGTGACGCGGTCGCGGGTGACGCCGGGGGTGTCCTCGACGACGGCCTCGCGGCGGCCGAGGATGCGGTTCACCAGCTGCGACTTGCCGACGTTCGGGCGCCCGACGATCGCGACGACGGGCAGGGCGGGCAGGAACTGGATCCCGTCCTCGCCCAGTTCGACACCGGCGAGGAGCGCGGCATCCTCGTCGTCGAGGTCGTAGTCGGCGAGGCCGGCACGCAGCGTCTCGGCGCGCTGCTCGGCGAGGTGCTCGTCGAGCTCCTCCATCTTCTCGGCGAGACGGTCAGGGCCGCCTTCGTATTCTTCGTCAGCCACGGTGTGCTCCTCGGAGTCGTTCGATCACCGTGAGGACGGCATCGATGGTCTGGGGGAAATCGAGCTCCGTCGAGTCGACGACCTCGACGCCGTCCGCGGCGTTGAGGAAGTCGACGACGGCGCTGTCGGAGGCGTCGCGCTTGTGCAGGGCAGCGGCGACGGCATCCGCGTTCTCGCCGGCGAGTTCACCGGCTCGGCGTGCGGCCCGCACTTCGGGGGCCGCGGTCAGCAGGATGCGGACGGGGGCGTCGGGGGCGACGACCGTCGTGATGTCGCGGCCCTCGACGACGACGGCCGGATACGGCGCCTCGGCGACGAGGGAGCGGAAGAGATCGTTGACCTGGGCCCGCACGGCGGGCACGCGGGCGACACCGCTCACGGCACCCGACACCCGCGGTTCGCGGATCTCATCGGTGATGTCGACGTCGCCGACGCGCACGGTGCGGTCGTCGGGGTCGAGCCCGAGACGCACGGGGAAGTCGGATGCCGCGGCGAGCACCGCGTCGGCATCCGCCGTGTCGGCGCCCCGGTCGAGCACGTGCCACGCGAGCGCCCGGTACGCGGATCCGGTGTCGAGGTACCCGAAGCCGAGGCGCCGCGCGACCGCCTTCGACACGCTCGACTTGCCGGAACCTGCGGGACCGTCGATCGCGATGAAGTCCACGGCCGAGGTGTCGGCGGCGGACCGGTCGAGAGAGGTGTCAGTCATTGGTGTTCCCCGCAATCCGCCATCCACGTTCCTGAAGCCCCGAGATCGCGCCGTGCAGCGAGGCCGGTTCGACGCTGATCTCGGCGAGGCCGAACTGCGCGCCCGGCGAGTGCTCGAGACGCAGGTCCTCGACGTTGACGCCGAGCTCTCCGAGCTCACCGAACAGACGGCCGAGCTGACCGGGGGTGTCATCGATCATCACGACGAGCGATTCGAAACGCCGGTTCTGGCCGTGCTTGCCAGGAAGCCGGTCGACGCCGTCGTTACCGTGACGGATCGTCTCCGCGACGACACGACGGGCACCCGCGGCGCCCGGGTCGCGCAGCGCGTCCGACACCTCACGCAGGTCGGCGGCCAGAGAATCGAGGATCTCGACGACGGGCCCGGCGTTCGCTCCGAGGATCTGCACCCACAGCTCCGGAGCGGATGCCGCGATGCGCGTCGTGTCGCGCACGCCCTGGCCCGACAGCCGAAGGGAGGCCTCGTCGGCCTCGGCCAGGCGCCCGGCGAGCAGGCTCGCGACGACCTGCGGAACGTGCGAGGTGAGAGCGACCGACCGATCGTGCTCCTCGGGCGTCATCTCCAACGGCATGGCGCCGACGTCGAGGGCGAGCGCCTCCACGAGAGCGAGGTCGGCGGCGGCGGTGTCACCGTCACGGCACACGACCCAGGGGCGCCCGATGAACAGGTCGGCGCGCGCGGAGATCGCTCCCCCGCGCTCGCGCCCGGCGAGCGGATGCGAACCGATGTAGCGAGCGAGATCGACACCGCGTTCCTGCAGCTCGCGGAACGGCTCGAGCTTCACGCTCGCGACGTCGGTGACGACGGCATCCGGGTACTGCGCGAGCTCGGCCTGGACGACGTCGGCCGTCACGTCCGGCGGCACAGCGACCACGATGAGGCGGGGACGATCGTCTTCTGCGGCGAGGCGGCCGGCGCCGTAGTCGACGGCGAGGCGCAGCTGCGCGGGCGACGAGTCCGTCAGGACGACGTCGATGCCCTTCGCGCGGAGCGCGTGTCCGACGCTCGCGCCGAGGAGTCCGGCGCCCACGACACGGACGGTCCCCGACAGACGCGGGGCGACCGCCGATCGTTCGGATCCCGGACGACGAGCAGCGTCGACGGACGTCGATCGCACGCTGGACGCACTGGACGTGTCGGTCACTCGTTCTCCTGTTGCTCGCCTGGCGCCGAGGCGACACCGGAATCACGGCGCGACAGAGTGAGCAGCGCGCCGAGTTCGATTTTACCCAGTTCGCGGGACTTTCCTGCCGGGAGCGTTCCCAGGTGGAGCGGCCCGAACTGACGACGCACCAGTTCGGTGACCGGGTGGCCCACCGCGGCCATCATGCGACGCACGATGCGGTTGCGGCCGGAGTGCAGCGTGAGCTCGACGAGACTCGATCCGCGCGAGGTGTCGAGGAGGCGGGCCTTATCGGCGCGGATGTACCCGTCCTCGAGGTCGAACCCGGCGGTCAGCTTCGCGATGGTCTGCGCCGTGACGGTGCCCTCGACCTTGGCGATGTACACCTTGGTGACGCCGAACGACGGGTGGGCGAGCACGTGCGCGAGCTCCCCGTCGTTCGTGAGGATCAGCAGACCGCTGGTCTCCGCGTCCAGGCGACCGACGTTGTAGAGGCGCTCCTCGTACTGGTCGGTGAACCGGCGCAGGTCGGGACGACCGCTCTCGTCGCGCATGCTGCTGACGACGCCGGTGGGCTTGTTGAGCATGACGTAGCGCTTCGAGACGTCGAGCTGGATCGCCGTGCCGTCGACGTCGACCAGATCTGTCTCGGGGTCGATGCGGCGTCCGAGCTCGCTCACGACCTCGCCGTTCACGCGGATGCGACCCGCGACGATGTACTCCTCGACGACACGACGGGAGGCCACACCGGCCGCGGCCAGCACCTTCTGCAGGCGGACGCCCTGCGGCGCTTCGGAATCGGTCATCGGATGGTCCCTTCGTCGAACCCATCGGCACCGTCATCGAGCAGCGGAGAGATGGGGGGCAACTCGTCGAGCGAGTTGATTCCGAGATGCTGGAGCAGCGCCTCGGTCGTGCCGTAGTTGATGGCGCCGGTCTCTGAATCGGCGAACAGTTCGGTGATCAGGCCACGAGCGAGCAGGGTGCGCACGACGGAGTCGACGTTCACCGCGCGGATCGATGCGACCTGGCTGCGAGTGACGGGCTGCTTGTAGGCGATCACGGCGAGGGTCTCGAGCGCGGCCTGCGACAGTCGCGCCGGCGCCTGCCCGCCGACGAACTCGGCGATCAGATCGTCATGGTCCTCGCGCACGTAGAGGCGCCAGCCCCCACCGACCTCGCGCAACTCGAAGCCGCGCCGGGGCCCCTGTCCGCGGCCGTCGTAGTCGTCGACCAGCGTTTCGAGCGACTGCCGAACGGCCGGCACGGGCGATCCGACCGCGGCGGCGAGGGCCACGAGTCCGATCGGCTCGTCGATGATGAGCAGGATTGCCTCGATGCGCTCCGTCAGGGGCGTCGACGGCGTCTGCTCGGTCTCGGTGTCGCTTGCGTTCTCGGGGCGGCTCACGGTCTCGGCGGCGGTCACGTCATCGGTCATAGTCGGCCCCCAGGCTCGCGAGTGTCTCGTCCGACCAGGAGTCGGCGGCCCAGCGCAGCGTCAGCTCACCGAGCGGTTCCAGTTGTTCGAAGGAGAGTGCCGCGTGCCGATAGAGCTCGAGCACCGAGATGAACCGGGCGACCACGATGCCGGGTTCGCTGACCCCCGCCACGAGCTCGCGGAAGCTCAGCGACTCGGTGCCGCGGAGGAGCGTCACGACGATCGCCGCCTGCTCGCGGATGCTCACCAGCGGCGCATGCAGATGATCGAGGCCGACGTGCGGGATCTCCTTCGGCGCGAACGCGAGGAGCGCGAGCGCGGCGAAGTCGTCGGCGGTGAGCGACCACACGAGCTCGGGCGTCTTGCGACGGTGCTTCTCGTCGAGCCGCACCGCGCGCACGTGACGACGGTCCTCCCGCTGGAGGCAGCGCGAGAACCAGGCCGACACCTCCTTGAAGGCGCGGTACTGCAGCAGACGTGCGAAGAGCAGGTCGCGTGCCTCGAGCAACGCCACGGCCTCGGCATCCACCAGTTCGCCCTGCGGCAGCAGCCCCGCCACCTTCATGTCGAGGAGCGTCGCCGCGACCACGAGGAACTCGGAGGCCTGGTCGAGTTCCTCATCGCCGTCGAGGTCGCGCAGGTAGGCGATGAACTCGTTGGTCACCGCGCTCAGCGAGACCTCGGTGATGTCCATCTCGTGCTTTGAGATGAGGTTCAGGAGCAGGTCGAACGGTCCGTCGAAGTTCGACAGCGAGACGCGGAATCCGGGATCCGATGCCGACGGCTGCTCGATGAGAGCGGCGTCGGTTTCGGGCGCGAGTGAAGCGCCTTCCGGCGCAGGGGCGGTGCCGTCGGGCGCGAGGGTGGCGTCGTACTCGGAATCAGGCGACGGCGCCACGGGCGACCAGCTCCCGCGCCAGTCGCAGATACGCCTGTGCGGCGGCGTGCTCCGGCGCGAACTCGGTGATGGGGACACCCGACACCGACGCATCGGGGAACTTCACGGTGCGACCGATCACGGTCTCGAGCACGTCGTCGCCGAACGCCTCGACGACGCGTTCGAGCACCTCGCGCGAGTGCAGCGTGCGCGGGTCGTACATCGTCGCGAGCAGGCCGTCCATCGTGATCGAGGGGTTGAGCCGATCGCGCACCTTGTCGATCGTCTCGATCAGGAGCGCGACACCGCGCAGCGCGAAGAACTCGCACTCGAGCGGGATGATCACGCCATGCGCCGCGGTGAGGGCGTTCACCGTCAGCAGGCCGAGCGACGGCTGGCAGTCGATGAGGATGACGTCGTACTCCCCCGCGACCTGGCGGAGCACCCGGGCGAGGATCGTCTCGCGGGCGACCTCGTTCACGAGGTGCACCTCGGCGGCGGACAGATCGATGTTCGCGGGCAGGACGTCGAGGTTCTCGACGCTGGAGTGGACGATCGCGTCGTTCGCGTCGCGCTTGGTGTCGAGCAGCAGGTCGTAGATCGTCGGCACGTCGTGCGTCTGGATGCCCAGGCCTGCGGAGAGGGCACCCTGCGGGTCGAAGTCGACCGCGAGTACCTTGCGCCCGTATTCGGCGAGGGCTGCCGCCAGGTTGATGGTCGTCGTCGTCTTGCCGACGCCACCCTTCTGGTTGCACAGCGCGATGATCCTCGCGGGACCGTGGGAGCTCAACGGTTCGGGTGTGTCGAACCCGTGATAGGGCCGACCGGTGGGTCCCATGGGTGTCTCGTCGACCTTCTTGGCCGTCGCCCTGGACTTCGCCGCTTTCTCCGCCACCGGTTCTCCTGCTCCTTCGTGCTTGCTCGATTCTAGCGGTCGCCCTCTCCCTCACACGCCGCGCAACGCGGCGACCGGCTCGATGCGTGCGGCGCGCCGTGCCGGATACCAGCCCGATCCCCATCCCACCAGCGCCCCCAGGAAGATCCCGGCGACGGCGATCAGCGGGTCGGTGACCGGCGACCACCCCTGGACGGCCGCGACCACGATCACCGCGACGACCCCGAGGGCGGAGCCGATGATCCCCCCGATGAAGCCGATCACGATCGACTCGACCATGAACTGCCCGCCGATCTGGCGACGCGTCGCGCCCAGCGCCCGACGGAGACCGATCTCACCGATGCGCTCCATGACCGAGAGCAGGGTGACGTTCGCGATCCCGAGCCCACCGGCGAGGAGCGCGATGATCCCGAGGATGAGGAAGACGACGTTCACATCGGCCTGCACGTTCTGGCTGAGGTCGGAGGATGCCGCCGGCGCGCGTGCGTCCAGTGATTCCGGGTCGTCGGGCTGGAGCGCGAGCACCGACTGCTCGGCGACCTGAGGCCCCGCACCGACGACGATGTGGATCGCCAGCTCCGACGGCGCGGCCAATCCGAAGTCCGCGCGTGCCGCTCCCTGCGGGATGATCACCCCGTCGACGAACTCGGAGCGCCTCTCCATCCCGTCGATGATGCCGATGACGGAATACGACACGCCGGCGATGAAGATCGACGGCTGGGAATCGACACGATTGATCCCCATCCGCTCCGCGGCGCGCTGGCCGAGGACCGCCACGCGATCACCCCGCTCGTCGTGACCGTCGTCGAAGAAGCGTCCCGTCACGAGTTCCCCGTCGACGGCATCCGGCAGATCCTGGGTCGTCGCGAACAGCTTCGGCGAGGCGGTGATCGGAGCCGAGGGGTCGTTCACCGGCACGGCCGTGATCGTCTCGCCGTCGGCGAGTTCGACGTCGGCGATGAGAGCCGCGCTGTCGACACCGGCGAGGAGTTTCACACGCTCCGGGGCGTCCCAGGGCAGCCGTCCGGCAGCGACGGTCGTGTTCTCCCGGCCGGACTGCGCCTTCGCCGGCGTGACGACGACCTGGGTCGCTGCGACTCCGTCGAACTGCGCGGCGATCTGCGCCGCCGCCGTCTGGGCGAACCCGAGCGTCGCGACCAGCGAGGCGATGCCGAGCACGGTTCCGAGGATCGTCATCACCAGACGCGCGGGCCTCGATCCGATATCGGCCGTCGCCTCGGCGACCAGGTCCTGGAACGTGAACCGATCGGCATGCTTCACCGACGGCAGGAGCGCCGTCGCCGCATTCTCGGGCGCCGCATTCTCGGGGGCTGCGCTCTCAGACGCGGAGTTCTCGGCTGTCGTGCCCTCGGCCGTATCGTGCGTCGACCCGGCATCCCTGCGTCGACGCCGGAGCAGGCGCATCACAGCTCGCTCAATCGGCCGTCGGAGATGCGGATGCTCCGCCCGGCGCGGCGCGCGACCGCATCGTCATGCGTGATGACGATGAGGGTGAGCCCGTCCGCGTTGAGCTCCTCGAAGAGTTCCATGACCTCGCCGGAGGTGCGCTGGTCGAGGTTGCCCGTCGGCTCATCGGCCAGCAGCAGCTGGGGTCCGCTGACGACCGCGCGCGCAACGGCGACGCGCTGCCGCTCGCCGCCGGACAGCGAGTTCGGGAAGAAGTCGATGCGGTGTCCGAGGCCCACCCGGGAGAGCGCCTCGCGCGCCCGCTCCTCGCGTTCGCGCCGAGGAACACCGCTGTAGAGCATGGGCATGAGCACGTTGTCGAGCACGCTGCGTCGGGGAAGCAGATGGAACGATTGGAAGACGAAGCCGATGAATCGGGCGCGCACCGCCGCACGCTCGTCGTCCGACAGGTCTCCCGTGAGCGATCCTGCCAGCCGATACTCCCCGACGCTGGGCCGGTCGAGCAGCCCGAGCAGGTTGAGCATGGTCGACTTGCCGGATCCGCTGGGTCCGACGATCGAGATGTAGTCCCCCGCCGCGACGCTCAGCGTGGCCGCTTTCAACGCCTGGACCTCGGGCGGCCCGGGGAACGAACGCGTCACGTCACGGAGCTCGACCAGCGGCGGCGCGGCCGTCACCGGCCCACCACCACGAGATCGCCCTCGTCGAGTTCACCGTCGACCGGGGTCACTTCGACGGCGCCCTTGGCCGCGAGACCCGGCTCGACGACGACGAGGCGCGTCATGGCGTCCTCGCCCTCTCGGGGATCGGACTCGACCACTTCGACGCGCGACTCACCACCGGGGCCGGCAGTGAGTGCCGCGAGCGGCACCGAGAGCACGTCGCCGTCCGTGGCTCCGACCGCGATCTTGACCCGGACGTTGCTCCCCTGGAGCTGGCTGATCTGCTCGGGCGTGAGCGGGTCCGGTTCGAGGATCACCGACCACCGAGCACTGCTGTCCTTGCCCTCCTTGAGCGTCGCGATCACCCCACGGTGCTCGGTGCCGTCCGGCAGCTCGAACGTCGCCTCGGCTCCCGCCTCGAGCAGGCGGGCATCGGCCTCGGCCGCAGCCCCAGTGAGACGAACGGTCGCGCCCGACACGGTCATCGCTGCGCCCTCGATGATCGAGCCGCGCTGCACGTTCACCGCGTCCACACGACGCGGAAGTTCGGTGAGGTACAGCACCTCGCTGGCAGGCAGGAAGGGAAGCGCCTTCTGACGCGCCTCCTCGAGCGCCTCGTTCGCCGAGGCTACGGCGGCGCGCGCGCTCTCCAGAGCGGATGCTTCGCTGCTCGTGTCCCGCGGCGCCCAGATCGCATCCCGTTCGAGATTCGCCGTGTGCAGGGCGCGCTCCGCGGCAGGGACTCCTTCGCCGGCAGCGCGCGCGGCGTCGAGCGCCTCCACAGCCGTCTGCACGGCGACATCCGCCTGGAAGGCTTCGACCGGGGTCGGGCCCGCTCCCGCGGCGGTCAGCGCCTTCTCGGCGTCGGCGACTCCGGACTGCGCGGAACGGACGGCCTCTTCGGCGGACCGCACGCCATCGGCGGTCCCCTCCTCAGATTCCGGCACCGGGTACCCGGCCTGCGCGTAGAGCTGCGCGATCCCCTCGGCGGTGGCCTGGTCGAACATGTTGGAATTCACGTCGCCGGCGCCGATGCCGACACTCGCGAGCGCCTGCTTCAGCTGCAGCACGTCCGGACCAGAGACGCCGAAACGCAGGGTGCGATACGCCGGAAGTTCTCCAGGCAGGACGATCACCGGGCGTCCGACGATCTCGAGCGCGACCGAGAGCGGTTCGAGCGTGGCCCCCACCTCCGGCGTCTTCCCGGTGACGACGGCGCCGCCGGTGAGGGTGGACGTGTCGATCTTGACGTCGACGGCATCCGCGTATCCGACGTCCGCGCGCAGGGTGACGTCGTTGCTCAACGGGCCGAACTCCACCGGGGCGGTTACGAGACCGGGCTCGGGCGCATCCGCGCTCGATGCGTCGGGCGAGAGCAGGAAGCGCCCGACCAGCAGCCCGGCCACCAGGCAGACCACCGCCGCGAGCGCCACGATCCAGAGGGTGCGGTTGCCGCGGAGCACGCGGCCCCACCCGTTCACCCGCGAAGTGTTCGTCGTTCCCGCGGCGTCGTCGGCGGGGCCGTCGATCAGGTCGGTGAACGTCGTGGTCTCCGCCGTGGCAGAGTTCTCCCCTGCCCCGGCGTCGCTTCCCTCTGCGGGGATCTGGGTCGTCGGGGTCTCATCGTCGCGCATCACTTGCTCTGCTCGGCGGCGGCCTTGAAGGCGTCGAGGTCGGCCTTGTTGGCGGCGATGAACTTCTCCTCCAGCGCGAACTGGATCTCCATCGACTTCTTCGTGAACGACGTCTTCTCGCGGCACTCGAGATCGACGAGGGCGAGGGCGATCTCCCGCTCACCCAGTTCCTTCATCTCGGGGCTCTCGCTCGGGTCGACGAAGTCGGGCGAGTCGAGGTCGACCTGCTCGGAGCCATCACCGTAGGCCGCGTCGTACAGCGCGTTCTGGTCGTCGATGATCGACTGACCGGCATCCATCTGCTTCTCGAATCCGGGCTCGCCCTTGTCGGCCATGCAGGAGGCCCACTCCGCGTTCAGATCGGCGAGCTCGGGGGCGTCCTGCGACGTCGTCCACAGCTCTTCCATGTTGGCGCGCAGCTCGGCGAACTCCTCGGCCTGCCACAGGTCATCGCCCTCGAGTTCGTGCTGCGCCCAGCCCTGGCATCCGGCCGTCTCCCAGTTGTACTCGTAGCTGCCGTCCTCCGACATCTCGGACTCCTCCTGCGGCGGGCCGTACAGCACCTCGTAGAACGCCGTCTGCTCGGACTCCGAGAGCGACGAGACGTAGTCCGCGTTCGGGTCGACGTACTCCTGGTCGGTGGGGCCCTCGTCCTGCTGCTCGGCGAACGGGCTGTTGACGTAGCCGTAGCCGTACTTCTCGACCCATTCCCGCTTGTCCGGCTCCCACTCGCCGCCGTCGCTGGTCATCACGCCGCCGCTGCTGGTGTTCGGGACGTACTCGAATCCCTCCTCCGACATGCACTCCGAGATCAGTTCCTCGACCTTGACCTGCTGCTCGTCGAACTTCTTCTGCTGCTCCTCGGGCGAGAGGTCGCTGCCCCAGGCCGCGGCGAGGTACTCGTTCAGGGGCGAGTCCTCGTAGGACAGCTCGTCGGAGGACGCGCCTCCGCAGCCCGAGAGGACGAGCACCATGGCGGTCGCCGCGAGCGCAGCGAGAGGAACGGTGGAACGCATGTGGGGACTCCTTTGTGCATCCGGCGAGTACCGGAATATCCCACACTAGAGATTCGGATCCGTTCCGCGCGTCCACCGAAAGGATGACATGGCCGGGCGCGCGGAACGGTCGGATCAAGCTCCTCGCAGGGCGGCCACCGGCTCGATCCGCGCGGCCCGGCGCGCCGGATACCACCCCGACGCCCACCCGACGAGAGCCCCGAGAAGAGCGCCGGCGCCGGCGATCACGGGGTCGGTCACGGGAGCCCAGCCCTGCACCATCGCGACGACGATGACGCCGATCACCCCGAGCGCCGAGCCGATCAGGCCTCCGACGAAGCCGATGACGATGGACTCCACCATGAACTGCCGCCCGATCTGGCGACGGGTGGCTCCCAGTGCGCGGCGGAGGCCGATCTCTCCCACCCTCTCCATGACCGACAGCAGAGTGACGTTCGCGATGCCGAGTCCGCCGGCGAGCAACGCGATCACGCCGAGGATGAGGAACACGATGTTCACATCGGCCTGCACGTTCTGGCTGAGTTCGGATGCGGCCGCAGGGGCTCGCGCCTTGAGCGTGTCGGGCGCGTCGGGCTCGAGCGCGAGCACCGATTGCTTCGCGACCTGCGGCCCCGCACCGACGGCGATGTGGATCGTGAGTTCCGAGGGTGCTTCGAGGCCGAAGTCGGCGCGCGCGGCGCCCTGCGGAACGATCACGCCGTCGAGGAACTCCCCTCGACGATCCATTCCGTCGATGATCCCGATCACCGAGTACGGCACGCCCGCGATGAAGATCGAAGGCTGCGAGTCGACGCGGTTGATCCCCATGCGCTCCGCGGCGGTGCGGCCGAGCACGGCGACCCGATCTCCGCGCACGTCGTGCCCGTCGTCGAAGAACCGACCGGTGACCAGATGCCCGTCGACGGCGTCGGGAAGGTCCTGAGTGGTGGCGAAGAGCTTCGGCGGGGCCACGGCGGGGGCCGAGGGGTCGTTCACCGGGACCGCGGTGATCGTCTCTCCCTCGGGCAGCTCCAGTTGAGCGGTGAGGGCCGCGCTCTCGACGCCGGCGAGCAGCTTCACGCGCTCCGGAGAGTCCCAGGGCAGTCGCCCGGCCGCGACCGTCGTGTTCTCCTGCCCCGTCTCCGCTTCGAGCGGGGCCACCACGACCTGCCGCGACGCGACGCCGTCGAACTGGCGTGCGACCTGCGCGGCGGCCGTCTGGGCGAACCCGAGAGTGGCGACGAGAGAGGCGATGCCGAGCACCGTGCCGAGGATCGTCATGACCAATCGTGCGGGGCGCGAGCCGATATCGGCCGTGGCTTCGGTGACCAGATCCTGGAACGTGAATCGGTCGGCATGAGCGACGTCGGAGAGCAGAGCGGTCGCGGAGGTCGCGGCGTCCGGAGCATCGGAGTCTGCGGTCGCGGCAGCGTCGTTCTCGGCATCCGTCGTCCCCTGCTCCGCCGATGCGGCTTTCTCCGCACGCCGATGCCGGCGGCGCGGCGAGTCCGGCGTCACAGTTCGCTCAATCGGCCGTCGGCGATGCGGATACTGCGGCGAGCGCGGCGCGCCACCACAGGGTCGTGCGTGATGACGATGAGCGTGAGGCCGTCGTCGTTGAGCTCTTCGAAGAGTTCCATGACCTCACCCGACGTCGTCTGGTCGAGGTTGCCCGTGGGCTCGTCGGCGAGCAGCAGCTTCGGGCCGCTGACGACGGCGCGCGCGATCGCGACGCGCTGGCGCTCTCCGCCCGAGAGCGAGTTCGGGAAGAACTCGATCCGGTGCCCGAGTCCGACGCGCTTCAGCGCGTCTCGAGCGCGCGCCTCCCGCTCCCTGCGGGGGACCCCGCTGTAGAGCATCGGCATCAACACGTTATCGAGCACGCTGCGGCGCGGCATCAGGTGGAACGCCTGGAAGACGAATCCGATGAAGCGCGCCCGCACGGCCGCGCGTTCGTCGTCGGTCAGGTCGCCGGTCAACGAGCCGGCGAGCCGGTACTCCCCTACGCTCGGGCGGTCGAGCAGTCCCAAGAGGTTGAGCATCGTCGACTTGCCGGAGCCGCTGGGCCCGACGATCGAGATGTAGTCGCCGGCATCGGCCTTCAGGTTCACGCCCTTCAGAGCCTGCACCTCGGGCGGTCCGGGGAACGAGCGGGTGACGTCTCGCAGTTCGACCAGTGCGGTGTTCACTCTCCGATCACCACCAGGTCGCCCTTGTCGAGTTCGCCTTCGACGGGTGTGACCTCGACGGCCCCCTTCGCCGCGAGACCGGTCTCCACGACCACGATGTGCGTCTTGGCTTCGTCGCCCTCCCGGGGGTCCGAATCGACGACCTCGACGCGCGATTCGCCACCCGGGCCAGCCGTCACGGCCGCGAGAGGTACCGAGAGCACCTCGCCCTCGGTCTTGCCGACGGGCACCTTCACACGGACGTTCTGTCCCTTGAGTGCTTCGATCTGCTCGGGCTTCAGGGGATCGGGCTCGAGGATCACGGTCCAGCGGGAGGACTCCCCCTCGCCCTTCGCCACCGCGGCGATCACGGCGTGGAACTCCGTGCCATCGCCGCCGGTGAGTTCGAACGTCGCCTCGCCGCCCTTCTTGAGGAGGGCCCCGTCTGCTTCCGCGGCCGCGCCGGTCAGGCGGATCGTTGCCCCGGAGACGGTCATGGCCGCGTCCGACAGCACGGCGCCGCGCTTGACCTTCACCTCATCGACGCGACGCGGCAGCTCGGTCAGGAACAGTACTTCGCTGGCGGGGAGGAACGGGAGGGCGTTCTGTCGCGCCTCTTCCAGGTCCTTCTCTGCGGCCGTCAGATCTTCTCGCGATGAGTCGAGTGTGGCCTGTTCGGCACTCGTGTTCTTCGGGGCGAGAGCCTCGTCACGTTCAGCCCGCGCTTTCTCCAGATTCACTTGCGCTTGTTGGAGGCCCTCACCCGACTTCTGGGCGGCCGCGAGTTCCGCTTCGGCGATCGTGACGGCGCCGTTGAGATCGATCAGCTCGGACCCCTTCGGCCCCTCGCCAGCCTTGGCGAGCGCTTGCTCATTGGACGTCACGGTGTCCTGCGCCGTGCGCACCGCCTTCTCTGCCACGGCAACAGCGTCTTCAGCACCTTCTTCGTCCGACTTCGGTACCGGATAGCCCGCTTTCGCATACATCGCCCCGACGGCATCCGCGGTCGCCTGATCGTAGAGGTTCGACTTCACGTCGCCGACGCCGAAGCCGAGGCCCGCGAGCGCCTGCTTGAGCTGGAGCACGTCGGGGCCCGAGGTTCCGAACTTCATCGTGCGGTAGGCGGGCAGCTCGCCGGGGAGCACGATGACCGGGCGCCCCGCCACCTCCAGCGCGACGGAGAGCGGATTGAGCACCGTGCCGACGGCAGGGGGAGCCATCGTCACCACGGCCGCACCTCCGGACAGCCCGGAGGTGTCGATCTTCACGTCGACGGCATCCGCGTAGCCGACGTCCGCGCGCAGCGTGACGTCGTTCGTCAGCTCGCCGAACTCGACCGGCGCGGTCACCAGCCCGGGATCAGGCGCATCGGCCGATGCGTCCTCCGGCGTCAGGACGAATCGGCCGACCAGCAGCCCGGCGACGAGGCACACGACCGCACTGGCGGCGACGATCCACAGCGTTCGGTTGCCACGGAGCACGCGGCCCCAGCCCGACACACGGGAAGACTCGGTCGGTGCTGATTCCTCATCGGGCGCGTCAGCGTCGCCCGCAAGGTCGAGATTCTCGAGTCGGATGTCGTCATCCGGCGCGTCGTAGAGCAGTTCCGAGAAGGTAGTCGTCGGGGTCGCGTCCTGGATCCTCGCCAGTTCGGCGCGTGACGTGATCGGCTCGGTGCGATCATTCTCGTGGTGGTCGTTCGTGCGTTCGTCGTTCTCGTCAGGTGTGTTCATGGTCAGTTGATGTCCATTCGAATCTGCTCCGGTCGTTTCGGCGCCCGGCTCAGCCGGCTTGCTCCAGCGCGAGCTTCATCGCGTCGAGTTCGGCCCTGTTCGCGTCGAGGAAGTCCTGCTCGCGATCGTTGGTGACCGTGTCCCAGGTATCCCAATAGGAGGTCTCTTCGCGACACTCCAGGTCGGTCAGTGCCAGCGCCAGCTCGCGCTTCTGGATCTCAGCCACTTCCGGATTCGTGTCCGGCGACAGGTCAGGCATCTCGGTCAGTTCGCCACCATCCGACACGGCGTAGAGCCCATCGAACTCCGCACGGATCGATGTCTCGGCATCCGCCTGGACGGTGAAGCCCGACTCACCGGCATCCTCCATGCAGGCGGCCCACTCGGCATCGAGAGCAGCAATCTCCGGATCGGTGGCGATCTCGTCGCTGAGCGCGGTCATCCGGTCCATCAGATCCTGATACTCGGTTGGATCGAAAGTCTCACCCGCCTCGTCTCCGAGCTCGTGATCGGCTTTGCCGTAGCACCCGGCTTCCTCCCACTTGTACTCGTAGTTCTCGTCGGCGAGCACCGCTTCCTTGTCGACCGTAGGACCGTGCAGGGCCTCGTCGTATGCAGCTTTCTGACTCTCCGAGAGGGAGTCGTAGTACGGGTCGCCGAGGTCGGCAGCGTCGTCCTCCTCGGCGGCGGCTGCCTGTTGCTCGATCTCGACACGGCCCGGAAAATCGACGATGCCGTAGCCGTACTTCTCGACCCATGCCTTGTCGTCGGGCTCCGAGACGGGCTCCACCCCTTCGTCATCGGATTCCACACCGTTCAGCAGGTCGCGTTCCCTCTGCGAGTCGGGCTGAGCAGGGGTGTATTCGAACCCCTGGTCCTTCATGCACACGGCGACGAGCTCCTCGATCTCGGCGTTCCGTTCCAATCGCTTCTTCTGCTGCTGCTCGGAATCGGCGCCACCGCTGTAGATCGCTTCGTAGTAGGGCGTCAACGGCGAGGTGTACTCCTCTGCCTCGCCACCTCCCCCACCGTCGCTGTCATCTGTAGCGGGCTCGGCTGCGCACGCCGCGAGAGACAGAGCGAGGACTGCCGCAGCGCAGGCCGAGAGAGGGCGAATGAAACGCATGGGTGAGTCTCCAGTCATCGGGGGACGAAGATTTCACCGTACGAAACCACATTGGCGAAAAGCGCGTGTTTCCGGGTGTTTGGCGGCGTACTCGGAGGCTTCCGGTATGCCAAGAACGCGCGCGTTCGCCCGAGCCGATCGCCCGCCGACTCGTCGAATCGCAGTTCGCGATTCGACGAGTCGGCGTGTGGCTCAGTCGGCCTGCTCCAGCGCAAGCTTCATCGCGTCGAGCTCGGCCTTGTTCTGGTCGACGAACTCCTGCTCCCGGTCGAAGGAGATCTTCTGCATCTCGTCCCAGTACGAGGTCTTCTCCCGGCATTCGAGATCGACGAGGGCGAGAGCGATCTCGCGCTCCTTCAACTCCGCGATCTCTGGGTTCGTCTCCGGCGACATGTCGAGTTCTTCGGCTGCTTCGCCCTCGGCAGCAGAGTCAGCCGGCCCGGGATCGACCTGCGTCGGGTTCAGTTCCCCGTATTCCGTGGAGATCGACTCCGCGGCGTCGTACTGGGCCTCGAATCCCGATTCGCCGGCATCGCTCATGCAGCTGGACCATTCGCCCTCGAGGGCGATGACCTTCGGATCGCTCTCATGCTCCTCCCACAACGAGTTCATCTTCTCGATCAGATCCTCGTACTCGATCAGCGGGTCGTCGCCGACGTCGACCTCGACCTCGTGCGACGCCTTCCCGTAGCATCCGCCTTCCTCCCACTTGTATTCGTAATCGGGGTCGGCGTACTCCTCGTCGGTCAGAACCGGACCGGAGAGGGCCTCGTCGTACGCGGCCTTCTCACCGTCGGTGAGGGACTCGTAGTACGCGTAGTTCGGATCATCGGAAGCCTCCTCCTCGTACTGCTCCTGCTCCTGGTCCTCGTCCTCGCGTCCCGGCCAGTCGGTGATGCCGTACCCCCACTTGGCCACCCACTTCTCGTCGTCGGGATCCCAGACGTCATCATCGGAGCCCGACATGTCGGTGTCATTCTGAAAGTCAGGGACGAAGGCCGTGTATTCGAACCCCTGCTCGGTCATGCACTCTGCGACCTTCTTCTGGATCTTCGCCTCCACCTCCTGCTGCTCCTTCATCTGCTCGTCCATATCGGCACCCCCTCCGTAGAGCGCCTCCCAGTAGGGGGTCAGCGGTGTCTCGACAGACTCGTCGCTGTCGGACGGCGCCTCGGCACACGCGGAGAGGGTGAGGATGACAGCCGCTGCCGCGCAGGCAGCGAGGGGGCGCGAGAATCGCATGAAGACTCCAATATCGCGGGGACGGAAGATCTCACCGTACGAAGAGGCACCACGGATTCTGGAGCGTTTGCCGCTGTTTGGAGGTGTACTCGGAGGCTTCCGGCATACTGATCCACCGGATTCGCCGGCCGGGCGGACGGGTGATCGCCCGCCCGCCCCTGAACTCAGCCCGCCTGTTCTGCCGCGAGTTTGTACGCGTCCAGTTCGGTCTTGTTCGCCGCGATGAACTGCTCCTCGAGCTCGAACTGAATCCTCAACGCTGACTGGTAATAGTCCGTCTTCGTGCGGCATTCGAGGTCGATGAGCGCGAGCTCGATCTCTCGCTCATGCAGCTCTGCGACTACGGGGTCATCCATCGGGTTCTCGTACTCCTCGGCCGCTGACCCGCCCTCCGGCGCTTCCTTCGGCTCGGGCATCGCGTCCGTAATCGATTGCCATGCATCCTCCTGGCGAGTGAAGCCCGATTCGCCGGCATCCGACATGCACGACGACCAGCCTGCGTCGAGGTCGGCGAACTCCGGAGCGTCGACGACGTCTTTCTCGAACGCATGGATGCGTTCCCACAGACCATCGAATTCACTCAAGTCGGCTTGCTCTCCGACCACCTCGTGATAGGCACGCCCCGTACAGCCGGACTCCTCCCAGTCGTACACGCTCTCGCCGTCGACGAGCTCCTCCGGATCAGCAGGGGGCCCATCGAGTGCCTCCAGATACGCCTCCAGTTCAACCTGCGACAGCGTGCCGAGGTAGTCAAGATTCGGACTCGTCCCCGCGCTATCCGGCGCGGCTTCATCTGCCGACATATGTCTCGCAGGAGAGTCGGTGATGCCGTAGCCCCACTCGGCGACCCAATCCTCATCATCCGGTCTCCAATCGCCTTCATCGACGGTCACCGTATTCTCCGAGACGTATGCGGCAGGCGTGTACTCGAAGCCCTGGTCCTTCATGCATTCGGCGATGAGCTCCTCCCCCGCGTCCCAGACGGCTGCGTCTTTCTTGTCCTGGTCTTCCGGCGAGAGCCCCGCCGAGTAGGAGGCATCGAGATACTCGGAGAGAGGCGAATCCTCGGCGGTCAGCGCAGCGTCGTCGGCATCGCCGGTGGACGGTGTCGCCGAGCAGCCGGCGAGAGCGACCATGACGATCGCAGCCACAGGAGCGAGCAAGGTGGATGAGCGCACGAATGACTCCAATGTTTGTCGAAGGGAAGTCTTCACCGTATAGTCGTCACCCATCCTCGACGCGGTACTCGGGCCCGTTTGGAGGGGGACTCGGAGGCTTCCGGCATACTGATCCACCGGATCAGCACCCGGATGCCGACGCGAGAAGCGCGCCGCGTCAGCGGGCACGCGGGTGCGAGGTCGCGTAGATGTCGCGGAGGGTGTCGACCGAGACGTGCGTGTAGATCTGGGTGGTGGCCACCGAGGCATGCCCGAGGAGCTCCTGCACGACGCGCACATCCGCTCCGCCCTGGAGCAGGTGCGTGGCGAACGAATGGCGCAGCGTATGCGGCGAGACCTCGGCCGTAATCTGCGCACGCTCGGCGGCCGAACGGATCACCAGCCAGGCGCTCTGCCGCGAGAGCGGCGCCCCCCGCGCTCCGAGAAAAAGGCGCGCCGATGCCCGCCCCTTCGCGGCGAGACCCGGACGCACCCGAGTGAGATACGCGTCGACGGCGTCGCGGGCGAACGACCCGATGGGAACGATGCGCTCCTTCGACCCCTTGCCACGCAGACGCAGCACATCGCCGTGGGCCAGATCGTCGACGTCGAGTCCGACCGCCTCCGACACGCGCGCACCGGTCGCGTAGAGCAGCTCGAGAAGCGCACGGTCGCGGATGCCGATCGGCTCCTCCGACGAGGGCGCCCGGAGCAACCTCTCGACCTGGTCGATCGTCAGCGCTTTCGGCAGTCTCCGGGGGGCTTTCGGCGGTCGCAGGCGCCCACTCGGATCGTCCTGTTCGATGCCCTCGCGCGCGAGGTACCGGTGCCATCCGCGCACGGACGACTGCAGTCGCGCGAGGCTGGTCGCAGCAGGCGGCGGCACCTCCGAGGAGCGCTCCTCGATGAACCGGCCGATTACTTGGGCCGTGACCTCGGAGGTATCCGTGACTCCTTGCTCCGACAACCAGGTGATATAGCCGTCGAGGTCTCGTCGATAGGCGGAAACCGTGTGGTCGCTCAGGCCGCGCTCGATCGTGACGTGACGCAGATACGAGTCGAGGGCGCGCGCGAGCAGCATCCTCAGCCCCGGTCGCGCAGCCTCAGCGTCGCCGCCATCACGCCCAGGCTCAGGATGCCGTTGCGCATGCGCCCGGCGAGCACCGCGTCGACGGCATCCGCCAGGGGAACCCACTCGACGCGGATGTCGGCCTCTTCGTCTTCTCTCGCGTGCGGAGTCTCGGCATCCGAGAGTCCCGTCGCGAGGAAGATGTGGATGAGCTCGTCGTTTCCGCCCGGAGTCGTCCACGATGCGACGAGCGGCTCCCACTGGGAAGCGGTGAGGTCGGCCTCTTCGGCGAGCTCTCGGCGAGCCGCTTCCAGCGGCTCCTCCCCCGGCACGTCGAGGAGCCCGGCGGGCAGCTCCCAGTCACGGTGACGGATCGGATGCCGGTACTGCTGGATGAGCAGCACGCGCCCGTCGTCGTCGAGCGCGAGGATCGCCACCGCACCGGTGTGGGCGACGTACTGGCGACGGATCTCACCGTCGCCGTAACGCACCCGGTCGTCGCGGACGTCCCACACGGCCCCCTCGAACGCGAGGTCGCTCTGCAGGACCTCGGGTTCGAAGGGCTCGTCGTGGAGATCGCCCGCGTCGACGTGAGTCTCAGGCATCGGCGGCCGCGTCGACGTCGAACAGCTCGCTCGCGCGGTGGCGCTCGATGGCGGCACCGACGAGACCGCGGAACAGCGGGTGCGGGTCGGTCGGGCGCGAACGCAGCTCGGGGTGAGCCTGGGTGGCGATGTAGTACGGGTGCACGTCGCGCGGCAGCTCGACGTACTCGACCAGGTCGAGCTCGGGGTTCAGGCCCGAGAAGACCAGGCCGGCGTCGGACAGACGACCGCGGTAGGCGTTGTTCACTTCGTAGCGGTGACGGTGACGCTCGGATGCCTGCGGCGCGCCGTACACCTCGCGTGCGAGCGACCCCTCGGCGAGAGTCGCCTGGTAGAGGCCCAGACGCATCGTGCCGCCCAGGTCGCCGCCGTCCAGGATCTCGACCTGCTCCGCCATGGTCGCGATGACCGGCTCGGAGGTCTCGGGGTCGAACTCGCTCGACGACGCGCCCTCGATGCCGGCGACGTGGCGAGCGTACTCGATGACCATGCACTGCAGTCCGAGGCACAGGCCCAGGGTCGGGATGCCCTGCTCACGGGCGAAACGCAGGGCGCCGAGCTTGCCCTCGATGCCGCGGATGCCGAAGCCGCCGGGAACGCAGATGCCGTCCAGCTGCGACAGCTGCTCCTGCGCACCCTCTGGCGTCTCGCAGAGATCGGAGGGGATCCAGCGGATGTTGACCTTCGTCTCCTGCGCGAAGCCGCCCGCCTTCAGCGCCTCGGTGACCGAGAGGTACGCGTCGGGCAGGTCGATGTACTTGCCGACGAGCCCGATCGTGACCTCGTGCTTGGGGTTGTGGACCGCGTGCAGCACCTTGTTCCAGCGCGTCCAGTCGACATCGGCCGCCTTGGCGTCGAGTCCGAGGCGGCGCACGATGTAGGAGTCGAGGCCCTGATCGTTGAGCGTGGACGGGATGTCGTAGATGCTCGGCAGGTCGACGGTGTTGATGACACCCTCGACGTCGACGTCGCACATGAGGGCGATCTTGTTGCGGTTGCTCTCGCTCACCGGGCGGTCGCTGCGGAGCACGAGCGCGTCGGGCTGGATACCGACCTGGCGGAGGGCCGCGACCGAGTGCTGGGTCGGCTTGGTCTTCTGCTCACCCGAGGCTCCCATGAACGGGACCAGGGAGACGTGCACGAAGAAGACGCTGTCGCGACCGAGTTCGTGGCGCAGCTGGCGGGCCGCCTCGAGGAAGGGCTGCGACTCGATGTCGCCCACGGTGCCGCCGACCTCGGTGATGATGACGTCGGGGCGCGGGTCCTCCGACGCCTGCAGGCGCATGCGGCGCTTGATCTCGTCGGTGATGTGCGGGATGACCTGGACGGTGTCGCCGAGGTACTCCCCCCGGCGCTCACGGGCGATGACCTGCGAGTAGATCTGGCCGGTCGTGACGTTCGCGGCCTGCGACAGGTTGATGTCGAGGAAACGCTCGTAGTGGCCGATGTCGAGGTCGGTCTCGGCACCGTCGTCGGTGACGAAGACCTCGCCGTGCTGGAACGGGTTCATCGTTCCCGGATCGACGTTGAGATACGGGTCGAGCTTCTGCATCACGACGCGCATTCCGCGGGCCGTGAGCAGGTTTCCCAGGCTCGCTGCGGTGAGCCCCTTACCCAAAGACGAAACGACACCGCCCGTCACAAAAATGTGCTTGGTGGTGTCGTTGTTGGGTCCCGCAGAAGAAGAGTTCATCACGGGCTTCTATCCTAACAGTTCGTTCAGCGACCGAGGCTGAGTAGTTCACGGGCGTGGGTCAGTGCGGCGTCGGAATCGGCGAGTCCGGAGAGCAGACGAGCCATCTCCGCCTCTCGATCCGCACCGTCGAGCCGCCTCACATTCGAGGCGGTGACTGCTCCGTCGTTGGACTTCACGACGGACAGGTGGTTCGTGGCGAACGCCGCGACCTGGGCGAGGTGCGTCACCGCGATCACCTGCGACTTCTCTGCAAGCCGGGCGAGTCGCCGCCCGACCTCGATCGCCGCTGCGCCGCCGATGCCGGCGTCGACCTCGTCGAAGACGAAGGTCGGCACAGGATCGGTCGCGGCGATGACGACCTCGATCGCCAGCATCACGCGGGAGAGCTCTCCTCCCGAGGCGCCCTTGGCGACGGAGCGCGGTTCGGCGCCCGGATGCGGAGCGAGCAGGATCGCGACATCGTCACGACCATGGGTGCTCTCGGATCCCGTCGATACCGCGACGGAGAGGCGAGCGTCAGGCATCGCCAGCGCATGCAGCTCGTCGGTCACGGCGGCGCCCAGACGTTCCGCCGCCTCGGTGCGCGCGGCGGTCAGACGATCCGCCGCGACATCGAGCTCTTCGCGAGCGGCGTCGCGTTCGGCGAGCAGCCGCTCGAGGCGGTCGTCATCGTCGTCGAGCTCGGCGAGCCGGGCCGAGCCCGTCTGCCACACCTCGAGCGCCTCATCGAGGGAGCCGTGCGCACGGATCAGGGTGCCGAGGGCGGCACGCCGCTCCTCGACGGCCGCGAGCTCGTGCGGACCGGACTCGTCGAGGTCGGCCAGGTACGCGGAGAGCAGACCGGCGACATCGGTCAGGCGGTAACCGATGTCGGCGAGGCTTTCGGAGATCGCCGCCAGCTTGGCATCGGTCACCCGCTCGAGCACGCGTCGCGCCTCGGCCACCAGAGCAGAGGCGTCGGGCTCCCCCTCTTCGTTCGAGAGCGCCCCATGGGCGACGGATGCCGCGAGCCGGAGCTCTTCGGAATTCGCGAGGCGCTCCGCCCGTTCGGCGAGTTCCTCGTCTTCCCCCGTCTCGGGCGCCGTCGCCTCGATCAGGGCGAGCGCCTCCCTCAACCGGGTCGCCTCGTCGGCGCGGCGGTCGCGATTCTCGCTGATGTCGGAGATCTCGGCATCCAACGCCCGCCAACGCTCGAACGCAATGACGTAGGTCTGGAGTGCGGATGCGATCGGCGCTCCACCGAAGCGGTCGAGGGCGTCGCGTTGAGCGGCCGCGGATCGCAGCCGCAGCTGCTCGGACTGGCCGTGGACCACGACGAGCTCGTCGGCGAGTGCCGAGAGCACGCCCGCCGGGGCCGCTCGTCCGCCGACGCTCGCGCGGCTGCGCCCCTCGGCGCTCAGCGTGCGCGACACGTAGAGCTCGGAACGACCTGCGCCGGCCGGCTCGAGTTCGCCACCGGCATCCGACACGATCTCCGAGACCGGTCCGGTCTCGGGCACGATCCATACGCCGGCGACGGATGCCTGGGCGGCCCCGGCGCGCACCGCGCCGGAATCAGCGCGCTGACCGAGCAGCAGCCCGAGGCCGGTGACGACCATGGTCTTTCCCGCACCGGTCTCGCCGGTGATCGCCGTGAACCCGGGACCCAGCGGCAGCACGGCATCATCGATGACGCCGAGTCCCTGCATCCGCATCTCTTCGATCACGACGGCACCTCCTGCCCTCTCCATCCTTCGACCGGGAGCTGGAACTTGCGCACCAGGCGGTCCGTGAACGCGGTCGGGTGAAGACGAGCGAGTCGCACGGGCCGCGACGAGCGGCGCGCGACCACTCGCGCACCCGGCGGAAGTTCATGGGATCGACGTCCGTCGCACCAGAGGATGCCGGAGCCGTCCGTACGCTCGAGCATCTCGATCGCGACGGCGGCGTCGGGGCTGACGACGAGAGGCTTGGCGAACAGCGCGTGCGCCGAGAGCGGCACGACGGCGATCGCTTCCACACTCGGCCAGATCACGGGACCGCCGGCCGAGAAGTTGTACGCGGTCGAGCCCGTGGGGGTCGAGATCACCATTCCGTCGCATCCGAAGCTCGACAGGGGGCGCCCGTCGATCTCGAGCACGACCTCGATCATGCGCTCCCGGCTGGCCTTCTCGACCGTCGCCTCGTTGAGAGCCCAGGTCTCGTAGACGACCGCGCCATCCGCATCCTTGACGCGCACCGAGAGGGCCAGACGCTCTTCGACCTCGTAGTCGCGAGCGATCACGCGCCGCACGGCGTCGTCCATATCGTCACGATCGATCTCGGCGAGGAAGCCGACGTGGCCCATGTTGATGCCGAGCACCGGCGCCCCGGTCTCTCGCACGAGCTCGGCCGCCCGCAGGATCGTGCCGTCGCCGCCGAGCACGATCGCGAGCTCGAGAGTTCCGGGATCGACGGTGGTGCCCAGCTCGGCGACGTCGGCGAAGAACGCGTCGACCGCGGCGAGCTCGGAGCGGTCGTCCGACGCCAGCACAGGTCGCGCGCCCGCACCGCGCAGGGACTCGATCACCCGCCGTGCAGCCGCGACCGTGTCGGCGCGACCGGCGTGGGCGACGACCAGGATGTTGCGCTCGTTCATCGTCCTCCTGCCAAAGCGTTGATGCGATCCAACCATTCTGTCGGATTGCTACCGCGCCCCGGCGCGAGATGGACGAGGTATTCGGAGTTGCCGTGTGTTCCGAGAATCGGGGAGGGAAGGATGCCCAGCATCCCGAGCCCCGCGTCCCACGCGCTCCACACGGTTCGCGCCACGGCATCGGCGCGAGTCGCCGGGTCGGTGACGAGTCCACCGCGCACCGCGGTGCGGCCCACTTCGAACTGCGGCTTCACCAGGAGGACGATGTCTGCCGTCGGGGCTGCGACTCCCGAGACAGCCGGGAGCACGAGCTCGAGGGAGATGAACGAGAGATCACCGACGATGACATCGGGCAACGCCTGTTCCCCGGTCGCCTCCGCGAGATTCCCGGGGGTCATGTGGCGGACGTTGTACCCCTCGATCGAGACGACGGAGGCGTCCGCCGCGATCGACGGCGCGAGCTGTCCGTGACCGACGTCGACCGCGAGGACCCGACGAGCACCGCGCTCACGGAGCACCTGGGTGAAGCCGCCGGTGGATGCCCCCATGTCGAGGGCGAGACGCCCATCGACGTCGACATCGAAGCCGTCGAGCGCGGCGATCAGCTTGTGCGCGGCCCGACCTACGTAGTGATCTGCGCCTGCGATCGAGATCTCGGAGGAGTCCGTCACCGCGGTGGACGCTTTGACGACGGGCGTGCCGTCGACCGACACGAGTCCTTCGGCGATCAGAGTGGCGGCGTGCGTGCGCGAACGAGCGAGTCCCCGCGCGGCGAGGGCGGCATCGAGGCGCGTCATCGTGTCGGCGTCTCCCGGGGGTCGAGTTTCGCCCCGCTCTCGAGGCGTCGCGCGAGGTCGTCGTGCAGGGCCGAGTAGGCGTCGGCGCGCGCAGGCAACGGCTGTCCTTCGATCAGACGCAGCCGGCTCCACAGCCCGTCGGTCGGGGTGCTCGTCTTATCTTCGCTCACGGATTCCACTGTACGCGGCGCCTCGGACAGCGGCGGTCGCCACGGCGCAGGCGACGAACCGGACACCGGTTGCGATCAGGGACGGTGGAACGGATCGTCGTACAAGTGCTCGGGCACGCGCAGGACGAACACCGGGGTTCCCGACGCCCAGATCGCGGCCGCACCCGCGCGGAGGAGGTCGATCTGCTCCCCGGCGTCGGCGACGATCTCGACATCGGCGCCGTGCACGCGCACCGCGGCCCCGTTCACGTAGAAGACGCCGTCGCGCTCGACGGTCGCAGGGTACGGCTGGTGCAGCTCCCGAAGGTCGCTCACGATGAACGTCGGGCGCGACCCCTCGGGAGCCGCCAGAACATGCTTCGGGCGGTCGATGCCGGTCAGGACGAGCACCGAATCGATGCCGACGCGATTGGCTCCCATGATGTCGGTGTCGAGCCGATCGCCGATGAAGAGCGCCTTCTTCGCGTCGAAGCGCGCGATGGCCTCGTCGAAGATCGGCGTCTCGGGCTTTCCGGCCACGGTCGCGAGCCGACCGACCGCCGTGTGCACTGCCGAGACGAGCGTGCCGTTGCCCGGGGCGACGCCCCTCTCACGCGGGATCGTCCAGTCGGTGTTGGTGGCGATCCAGGGGATGCCACCCTCGTCCTCCGGCAGCTGCAAGGCGAAGGATGCTTCGGCGAGATCCGTCCAGGCCACCTCGGGTGCGAAGCCCTGTACGACGGCCTGCGGGGAGTCCTGCGCGCTGCGGGTGACGGTGTATCCGGCTTTCTGCAGCTCGTCGACGAGGCCGTCTCCCCCGACCACCAGAATCGTGGCGGGAGCGGGGACGATATCGGCCAGAAGCCGCATCGCCGCCTGAGGGCTGGTGACCACGTCATGCGGCGCGACCTCGAGACCGAGGCTGGTCAAGTGGGCAGCGACCGACGCATCCGTGCGGGACGCGTTGTTGGTGATGTACCCGAGACGCACACGACGTGCCGCTTCGTTCAAACTGTCGACGGCGTACGGAAGGGCTCCGGGACCGGCGTAGACCACACCATCGAGGTCGGCCAGGACGGTGTCGACCCCGTCGAGCGGGGTCACTGCCGCGCGCTTCTTGGAGAACAGCGCCACTCAGGCCCCCGGCGTCTCGGAGTCGTCGTCGGACTCGCCGAGGAGCTCGCGCACCTCGTCGTCGACGGACGGCTCGGCGTCCACGGCATCCGACTCGGGAACCGAGTCTTCTGACGCTTCGGACTCCGAAGTCGCTTCGGCGGCGGTCTCGTCCTCCGTGTCGGCGTCCTCGGCGTCGTCATCGAATTCGCCCTCGATGAGGCCGTCCTCGATGAAGATCTCCTCGTCGCCTGCCTCGTCGATACCGAGTGCTTCGGCGGCGACCTCCGCGCGGTGCGCCCAGAACGCCGCTTCGTCATCACGACCGAGATCCTCGAGCACAGCGGCGCGAGCGGCGAAGAGTGCCGGGCTCCACTCGAAGGCGCGATCGGGGTCGAGTTCGGGAATCTCGAGTTCACCGAGAGCGAGTTCGAGGTCGCCCTGGTCGAGACGAGCACCCGACATCGCGATCGCCAGCGCGACCCGCACGGGAGTCGCCAGCGTGGAACGGTCGACGGATCGTCCGGTCTCGAGCGCACGGTCGGGACGACCGATGCCGCGCTCGCTGTCGACCATGAGCGCGATCTGGTCGTCCTTTCCGGAGATACGACGGAAAGTGCGAAGCTCGCGCAGCGCCAGGGCGAAGTCCTCGGTCGCGTAGGCCGTGATCCCGAGGGTTTCACGAACGATCGCGATACGTCCGGCGCTGCGCGACGCTGCGAGGGCGTGCTCGTGTGCCAGCGCGGGGTCTTCGTCGATGAGTCGCGACGCCATTGCGAGATGACGAGCGACGTGCTCGGCGTTCTCCTTGCTCAGCGTCTTGAGTTCATTGCGCGCGGCGCCATTGAGATCGCGCGCGGTGACCTCTTCGGGAATCTGCGGCTCATCGAAGCGAGGACGCTCGTTCGTCGCCTGCACAGGACGCTCACGCCCCGCTCCCCCGCGCTGCGGGTAGGAGCGGCCAGCGCCGGCGCCTTCACGGCGCGGCGCGCGGTCGCGGTCGTATCCGCCTTCGCGACGCGGGCCACCACCGTCGCGGTTGTAGCCGCCCTCGCGACGCGGCGCGGACCCACCATCACGGTTGTAGCCGCCCTCACGACGGGGAGCACCGCCCTCGCGGTTGTACCCGCCTTCACGACGGGGAGCACCGCCCTCGCGGTTGTACCCGCCTTCACGACGCGGGGCACCACCGTCACGGTTGTAACCACCTTCACGACGCGGGGCACCACCGTCACGGTTGTACCCACCTTCACGACGCGGGCCACCACCGTCACGGTTGTACCCACCTTCACGACGCGGGGCACCACCGTCACGGTTGTACCCACCCTCACGACGCGGGGCTCCGCCGTCACGGTTGTACCCGCCATCACGACGGGGCGCGGAACCACCATCGCGGTTATAGCCGCCCTCACGACGCGGAGCACCACCATCGCGGTTGTAACCGCCCTCGCGACGGGGCGCGGAGCCACCGTCGCGGTTGTAGCCGCCCTCGCGACGCGGAGCAGAACCACCGTCGCGGTTATAGCCGCCCTCGCGGCGCTGCCCCCCTTCGCGATAGTTCGGTC
Source organism: Microbacterium sp. 22179 (assembly GCF_052045715.1). Lineage (NCBI taxonomy): Bacteria > Bacillati > Actinomycetota > Actinomycetes > Micrococcales > Microbacteriaceae > Microbacterium > Microbacterium sp. 22179. The sequence goes on from NZ_JBQEPJ010000006.1 coordinate 217,176, forward strand.
GTCCGCCGGAAGGGCGCTCGTTGCGGGCTCCGCGGTCGTTGTCGCGACGCGGGCGGCGCTGGTCGTCTTCCGGCATGATGATTCCTATCCCTATAAACGCAAAATGGCCACCCAGCATTGGGTGGCCATTTTACTTAAAAGAAGTCCGGCGGTGTCCTACTCTCCCACAGGGTCCCCCCTGCAGTACC
>NZ_JBQEPJ010000007.1:0-146223 GCF_052045715.1 Microbacterium sp. 22179
CCCGTGACTACGACACGGCGACCGGGTCGTGGGTGCAGCCGGATGAGTGGCGCGGGTTGTTGGTGCGCCCGCAGTCGTTGAACCGGTTCGCGTATGTCGAGAACTCGCCGGTCGCGTTCAGTGACCACCTTGGGTATGCCTCGAAGAAGGGTGGGCTTGCGGCGGGGTTCGGCAAGACCAACGTGAAGAAGTCGACGACGAAGGGCGGGCTCGCTGCCGCATCCGCGGCGATGAACATGAATTCATTGGCGAACTCGGTCTCGAAGGTGGTGAAGTCGCTGCCCAAGGGCAAGGTCTCGAACCCGTCGGGTGAGTCGGATGACTGGACCGCAGCGAGCCACCCGCCGTGTGTTTACTCGTATGAAACCTGTGCGGGCCCCGTGCCTTTGTCGTCCCAGGGTGGGCCGTTCTCCGCAAGTCCATGGACATCGGAACAATGGGCCGCGGCCGGTTGGATCGTCGGTGGTGCGCTTCTTGTCGGGCTCGGAATCGCGTGTATTGCCGCCACAGCAGGCATCTGCGGCGCAACGATTCTCGCATCGGCAGGTGCCGTCGCTGTGACGAGCGCAGGCACGACCGCCGCCGCCGGCGCCGTCTCGATTTCCGCAGGAACGATCCTCGGCGGCGTTGCAATCGTCGGCGGGGCAGCCGCGGTGGGCGACGGCGCCCAAACGATGTTCAACGAAACGCCGAGCGGCAATGGCGCTAACGCAGGTGGATCGAGGCCTTCGTCGCCGAACCAGCTCAATCAACAAATCAATCGAGGTCAAGCTCCCTCCGGCATCCGACGAGTCGACACAGGTAAGGTGACGGGCGAGCAGCAGCACGTCCATTTCTCGAACGGAGCGGCTTTGAACGTCGACGGCACGTGGAAGCACGGTGTGGCGAACTTGACGCGTGACCAGATCGCCTGGTTGCAGCGGAACGGATGGGTGATTCCACGTGGCTAATTCGCGAGTCCTCGAATGGATTGCTCATGCGAGCGATGAGCTGAACCAGTCCCGAGGGACTTTCGTCAGTGCCCACGCTGACGAAATCTCCGGCGTGGACGTCATGTCACGAGTCGCGGTTCTCGACCTCTTTTCGCTTGTAGCGCGACATCGTCCCTCTTCGTCGCATGCGCGGCTCGCCCTTCCGTACGGGTACTCGTCCGACGTCGACACCAACTTGCCTGACCTAGCAATGCCAGCACGAGACACGTCAGACGAGCCACCGTCGATCTACTTGTTTGCGGATGGATTCTTCTCGCTCCCCAGCGATCGAGAAGAATATCGATGCCCCTACCCTCGGACACCATGGGGCGACTCGTACTCCGCCGAGTACGTTTGCTCGCGCTCCATGCGGGATCGCGCGCTCAGTTGGGAGTTTTCACGGACGGTGTGGGTGCGCCACGCCGGGAGCGGGGAGTGAAATCAACGTGCAAGTCGGTTGTGCTGGCTGGCACAGTCGGAGGCATCCGATGGTGAGACGAACGCGTACGGCTATGACGAGGCGGGTAACCGCACGTCGTGGGATGTCACGGGCGCTGAGGCGGGGGATTCTCATCTGACGGCACAGTTCAACGCCGCCGGTCAGCTCACGTCGTCGAAGACGACCGGCTCGAATGCGGGTTCTGCGTCGTACTCGTTCGATGGTGCGGGTAATCGGTCGTCTCAGACGGTGCAGCACCGAGCGTGCGCCGCTGATGGTGTCGGTGATCTCGCAGTCGCTGGCCTTCGTGGCGATGACGTACTGGACCGTCGTTTTCACCATGCAGGCGCTGGAGCTGATGCTCCCGATGGTGTTCGCACGCTGAAGCACTCGAGGCTTCTCGTCTCGTTCGCGTAACAGGTGGCGTAGCGCCGTCATGTTCGACGCAGTAGGTCGTCTTATTCATGAGGGGGTGATTCTGGTGCGACCAGAAGCAGGCATAGGTGGCGCGTCGGTAATGTCCCTGCGCACGCGTGCGGTCTGGCAGACGATCATCGCGGCGTTCGCATATCTCGGGCTCGCGGCGCTCGCGCTGGCGATCTCCGTCGGGTCGTGGACACCGTCCTTCACCGCCGCCTGGGAGCTTCTCGCACAAGAGCGCCGCGACGCCCTCGCGCGCAACATTGCTGCTCTTCCCGTGGCGTTCACCGTCGCAGTGGTGGTCTGCGTGCTGGTGCGGCTGATGATTCGCAAGACGGGCGTTCCGTGGCACCTCTCCGTCAGCGGGGCGATCGCCGCATCGTGCGGGCCAGTCACATTCTGGCTCTGGTTCGTCGTCGACGAGGTGCAGGTCGAGGGCTGGGCCCGCGCCGTGCCGATGTGGATGGTGCTGGGGAGCGCGCTGTTCGTGGGCGTTGGCCTGATCTGGATGTTCGTCCGGCGTGTGATCGCGGTCGAGGCGGTGCCGTCGGTGTCTTCTGGGGTGGAAGAAGGAGCATTGGCTGCGATGGTGAAGTCATGTGGGGTCGCTGATGCGGTGGGGAATAGGAGGTCCCTCAATGACTGAAACCCCCGAACTCCGATTCTTCGACGCGATCGTCCGCGCGGTGCACGCGAGGGGCGAGGATTGGAGCCTCCGCGTCATCGATGCCGCGGTGGCCGCCCTCGTCGACGACCTCGACAGCCCGAGCCTCCGGATTCTCGCCGGGCAGCCGGCCAACGACGAGGTCGCCACCGAGCGGCTTCTCCTCGCTACGTGCGAAGAGCTCGGCATTCCCCACCCGCCCAGACGAGAACGATGGGTGTCGCGCGTGATTGACGGGCGTCGCTGGGAGCGCATCGCAAGTGACAGCATCCGCTTCGCGATCGAGCCGTCGGAGGCGAGCAGCACGGGCGTGGAGCTGTGCATCTACATCAATGACGTCTCAGTCGCCGCCAGCCTCTCCTCCGGCCTCCACCCCGTCGACATCGACCACTTCACGGTCGAGGTCGACGAGCGGCGTGCGCTGATCTCATCGTGCCCGGGATGTGGGGATTCCGAGTGCGACTGGGTCGATATCGACATCTCGCCCGACGGCAAGGCCGTTCACTGGGATTGGGTGAGCGGCGTGCCGAACGGCGTTGACGCGGGTGTCTCCTTCCCCGTTGGCGCATACGAAAAGGAGGTCGAGCGCGTCCGGGCCGATCGCTCGTGGGAGACTCCGATGGATGCCGCACGGCGCCTGGTGTTCGGTCGGGTGGATCACGAGCTCCTCAGCGAGCGCGGGGTGAAGCTCGACTGGGTCGGTCCCGACCACGACGATCCTGCGCGGATCAGAGTGTGGCTCTCATCTCTCCTCGACCGGGACCCGGAGCATCCGTTCCAGGTCTTCCTGCGATTCCCCGGGGACGGGTCACCTGCCGAAGCCAGCGCCGCCGAGATCGTTAGAACACTGGCGCGATGCCCTGAAGAGTGGCGCGCGACCTACCTCATGAACAACTCGCGAGACGAACACCTGGCGCCGTCGATCGCAGGTCCGCTCTGGCGGCGCCGGTCGAACCCGGGTGAGCCGCCCGCTGTGGAGGCGCGCGAACTCGGGCCGATCGCCAGCGAACCCGGCTGGTCGGAATGGCTCGCCACCTACGTCTTCGACCCGCGCACGCGCGACAAGACCCTCCGCGAGATCGAGAACATCGACACTCGTGCGGATAACGCCAAGATCGTCACGCGCGGGATCGCCGCGGGGTTGATCGTGTTGCTCGGCGCGGGCGTACTCGTCGGCACGACCGTTCTGGCGGACGGCATGCACGATCCGCCCTTGTGGATGCGACTTCTGCTCCTCACGTTCGGCCTCCTCACGGTCCTCGGGCTCGGCCTCTCGATTTGGCGCATCGGCGGCGGGAGCGTTGCGCGCACGGAGGTCGCGCGGACGCGCGCGATCGAGGCGCTGGAGAACGACAGCCGACGGATGCTCCCGCGCACAGTTCTCCGCGACTTCTACGTCTCCGGTCGCGTGAGCGACAGCGATGTGTGGGACGCAGCGCAGCAGCTGCACGCGCTCGACGCCGCGTGGGCCGGCTACGCCGAGTTACGCGAGCGCCGCAACCTCACTCTGGGTCAGGAACTGGAGATACTGGAGGCCGAGGCGTCTGCCCGCATCGTGCTGGATGCTGTCGGCGAGCTGCTGAACCCCGGGTCCGCGCCGGCGGAGGAACAGTGGTGAGTGGGCGGTTCGTGCCGATCCCGAAGGACGTGAACGGGTGGTGAGTCGATGAGGCTTGAACTCGACATTCGGTTTCTCAGTCGCTCCGGAGTTGATCTCACGGTTGACGACCTGCGACTCGGGCTATCGCTTGGCATCGTGAAGCCGACGACTGTCGTCGCTCTGGCGAAGCGCGCTGATCTCGAATCGCCTGTCGACCCGGTCATCCAGGAGCTCTCGGAGCTCGATGGCAGCGCGATCGCGGATATTCGGGAGATCCTCGGTGTGGGAGAACAGGCGACGCTCGAGCCGGAGCTGTCTGTCCGAAAGTGGCTCTATCTCGAGCTGCTCGCGACGTACGAACTCAGGGAGAATCTGAAGGATCCTTTCGAGTTCGTCGAACTGATCTACGCCGACTTCGGCTACCCGGAGTCGGTGGCACCGTTCGTGAGATACATGCCGTTGGAGGAAGGCGCCCCTTCTGGCTTGGCGGCCATGACGGAGAGCTGGCGACAGTACTTGACGAGTGAAGCGGAGGCTCTCGTGCGCTCGCGTGAAGATCGGCCGGGCGACCCGTTTGAGGAGCGCTAGACCCCTACCCCTCCACCAGGCTCGTGATCGCCGGATCCCGCCGCGCGACCTCCACCGCGGTCGCGACGATCACTTTCCGCATGGCCGACACGGCGATCGCCGGCCGTACGTCCGAGCGGTGCGCGAGGCTGACCGTGCGGGTCATCATGGGGTGCGACAGGCGCATCGAGCGCAGTTCGGGTCGATCGAGCAGCACCATCGCGGGCACGACGGCGACGCCCAGGCCGCGTTCGACGAAGCGCAGCACGGCGTCCATCTCGGCGCCGGCGAGCACGGGCACGGGTTCGAGGCCCTCGCTGCGGAACGCGGCATCCGTCGTCGCGCGCAGTTCGTACGTCTCGTCGAAGACGATGAGCGGCAGGGTGGCGAGCTCGTCGAGGCCGATGGCGGATGCCGTCGACACCGGCGGCTGAGACGCCGACGACACGACGACGAGCTCTTCGGCCAGCAGCGGCATCCGCGTCAGGCTCACGCCCGCGGGCGGCGGGCCGGCCGATTCGGTGATGAGCGCCATGTCGACCGCGCCGACGGCGACCTGCTCGACCAGCGCGCGCGATCCGGCCTCGGCGAGCTGCAGCTCGACGCCGGGGTGCGCGACGTGAAAGGCCGCGAGCGCCTCGGCGACGAGGCTCATGCACAGGGTGGGCGGGGCACCCAGGCGCACGCGTCCACGACGGATGCCGGCGAGCTCGCCCATCTCCTCCTTGATCGCCTCGGCCTCGGCGAGCATGCGCTGGGCGCGGGGGAGCAGCGTCTCGCCGGCGGAGGTGAGGGCGATGTGGCCGCGCGCACGATGGAAGAGTTCGGCACCGAGTTCGCGTTCGAGCGTCGAGATCTGCCGACTGAGCGACGGCTGCGCGAGGTGCAGCGATTCGGACGCCCGCGTGAAGTGCCCGAGGCGGGCGACCTCGACGAATCCGCGCAACTGCTCGAGGTTCATGTCCATAGGCTACCAACATGGTTCGAAGAGGAACTATGCATTGGAGTTATTAGGGTGACCTAACTAGCGTCGAGAGCATGAGTACTCGCGAACGTCAGATCTCCACCACGATCCTCGTCATCGGCACCGGCGGATCCGGGCTGCGCGCGGCGATCGAGGTCGCCGAACACGGCATCGACGTCCTCGCCGTCGGCAAACGCCCCCGACAGGATGCCCACACCTCCCTCGCCGCCGGCGGCATCAACGCCGCCCTCGGCACCATGGACGCCGACGACAGCTGGCAGCAGCACGCCGCCGACACCATCAAGGAGAGCTACCTGCTCGCCAACCCCCACACCGTCGAGATCGTCACGCAGGGCGCCGAACGCGGCATCCACGACCTCGAACGCTGGGGCATGGACTTCGCCCGCGAAGACGACGGACGCATCTCGCAGCGCTTCTTCGGCGCGCACACCTTCCGCCGCACCGCCTTCTCGGGCGACTACACCGGCCTCGAGATCCAGCGCACCCTCGTGCGCAAGGCCGAGCAGCTCGAGGTCCCTATCCTCGACAACGTCTACATCACCCGCCTGCTCGTGCGCGACAACGTCGTCTTCGGCGCCTACGGCTTCGACCAGGCCGACGGCACCCGCTACCTCATCCACGCGGATGCCGTCATCCTCGCCGCCGGCGGCCACAACCGCATCTGGCGCCGCACCTCCTCGCGCCGCGACGAGAACACCGGCGACTCCTTCCGCCTCGCGGTCGACGCCGGTGCCCGCCTGCGCGACCCCGAGCTCGTGCAGTTCCACCCGTCCGGCATCATCGAGCCCGAGAACGCCGCCGGCACCCTCATCTCCGAGGCGGCGCGCGGTGAGGGCGGCATACTGCGCAACGCCCTCGGCGAGCGCTTCATGTCCAAGTACGATCCCGAGCGCATGGAGCTGTCGACCCGCGACCGCGTCGCGCTCGCTGCGTACACCGAGATCAAAGAGGGGCGCGGCACCGAGAACGGCGGCGTCTGGCTCGACGTCTCGCACCTGCCGCGCGAGACGATCATGACCCGCCTGCCCCGCGTCTACCAGACGATGATGGAGCTGCAGATGCTCGACATCACCACCGACCCGATCGAGATCGCGCCGACCGCGCACTACTCGATGGGCGGCGTGTGGGTGCGGCCCGAAGACCACCAGACCGACGTCGACGGCCTCTACGCCATCGGTGAGGCCTCGAGCGGGCTCCACGGCGCCAACCGCCTCGGCGGCAACTCGCTCATCGAACTGCTCGTCTACGGACGCATCGTCGGCCAGGCCGCGATGGAGCACGCGGCCTCCCTCGAGGCGCAGAAGAGGTCAGCGGATGCCGTCGCCGGCGCACGCGCCGAGATCGACGACCTCCTCGCCGCCGACGGACGCGAGAACGTGCGCGCCCTGCAGCGCGCGATCCGCAACACCATGACCGAGCACGCCGGCGTCGTGCGCTCGGAGGAGGGGCTGCGTCAGGGCCTCGCCGAACTCGACCTCATCGAGGGGCGTATGGAAGACATCGGCATCCACCCCGACATCGCCGGGTTCCAGGACCTCGCGCACGCCTTCGACCTCAAGGCGTCGGCGCTCGCGGCGCGGGCGACGATGGAGGCGGCGCTCGAGCGTCGCGAGACCCGCGGATGCCACAACCGCAGCGACTTCCCCGACACCGACCCGACGCTGCAGGTGAACCTCGTCTGGTCGCCGCGTGACGGCGTGACGCGCGAGGCGATCCCCGAGATCCCCGAGGAGATCGCCGAGCTCATGCGCGAGGTCGACACGGCGGGCAAGCTCGTCGAATAGGCACCCACCCTCCGTGAGGGGTCAAGACACGCCGCGTGACCGGTGAGCGGTGCGGCGTGTCTTGACCCCTCAGCGCGGGAGGACTCAGTCCTCCGTGTCGACGACCCCGATGCCGACCGCCTCATGGTCGGGTTCGGGCTCGTCGCGCTTCGGGGCCTTGGGCTCCTCGCCCGGGTCCTTCTCGGTGCTCGGCTCCTGGAGGTCTTCGGTGCTCGGCACCTCGCTCGGATCGGCGTCTTCGGGTGACTCGGCCGCATCCGGCGTGGTCACTTCGCCCTCGGCATCCGATGCCGGAGTCGGCGTGGGCGTCTGCGCCTCGGCGGAGAGGTCGTCGGTGGGTTCGGGGGTGCTGTTCGTCATGATCGCTCCCTTCGCGATGTCTGACGTTCAGGATGCCGTCGCACCTGCCCCGCTTGAAGGGGCTTGACGCGCGCTCAGAAGTGCATCTGCTGGAGCGTGCCGTACTTGATGACGATCTCCTCGACCTCGGGCTGGGCATCCGCCGGCTGCAGGCGCACGGTCTTGCCGGCGCCGTCGAGCAGCACCAGGTCGGGTCCGTTCGAGAACCGCAAGGTCGACCAGGGCGAGGTCCAGACGATCGAACTGTTCGCATCGAGGGCCGTCACGCCCGCGGCATCCATCGTCACCGCCGTCGTGCCGTGGTCGCCGCGCACGGGGAAGCGCGCGGGGAACTCGCTGTTCTCCCACTCGCGGAAGTACACCGACAGGCCGATCTTCGCCTGCGGGAATCCGGCGCGCAGGCTGCGGCCGATCCGCGAGATGTGCACGGTGCGGTCGTCGGGCTCGTCGTCGGAGGGGATCTGCAGCGAGCCGCCGATCTCGTAGGTGAGGCGGAAGAGCTCCTCCTGGCGCGTGTCGTCGAGGGCGAGGTCGCTGCTCTCGAGGAACGGCTGCGTGCCGATGCGGCCGGAGCGCACGCTGAACGTGCGGCTGGTCGCCTTCTTCTTGCGGCGCGAGCTCAGCACGCCGAAGACGACGATGCCGATCACGACGAGAACGCCGACGGCGAGGAAGATCAGGATTCCGGTGTCATCACTCACACGCCCACAGTAGTGAGTCAGCGGGTTAACGAAGGTGAACCGACATCGACGATCCGGCGTAGCCTGGAGGGGTGACAGCGTACGTCTCGGCCTTCGACCTCTTCTCCATCGGAGTGGGGCCCTCGAGCTCCCACACGGTCGGACCGATGCGGGCGGCTCTCGACTTCGCGCAGCGGCTCGCCGCCGCAGGCTCGCTCGATCGCGTCTCTCGTGTGGGGTGCACGCTCTTCGGCTCGCTGGGGGCTACCGGCATCGGCCATGGAACCCCGGATGCCGTCGTCGCAGGCCTCCGCGGACTCTCACCCGAGACCTGCGACCCCGCCGACGTGCGATCGGCCTGGAGCGACTATCCCGCGGGCGCACCCCTCGTCATCGCCGGCGCCCATGAGGTCGCTTTCGCGAAGGAGGATATCGTCTTCGCCCCGCGCACGCGCCTGCCCGGGCATCCGAACGCCATGACGCTCACGGCGTGGGCGAGCGACGGTGAGGCGGTGGTGGAGGAGACCTACTACTCCGTCGGCGGTGGGTTCATCCGTCGCGAGGGCGAGGAGGCCGCGCTCACGACCTCCGGGTTCCCCTATTCCTACGCGGATGCCGCATCACTGCTCGCGCTCTGCGACGAGCGCGGCCTCTCGATCGCCGAGGTCGCGCGCCTCAACGAGACCTCCCTGCGCAGCGAAGAAGAGGTCGCCGCGGGGCTCGACGCGATCTGGGACGCGATGGCCGGATGCGTCGACGCCGGCCTGCACTCCGACGGTGTGCTGCCTGGCATCCTCAAGGTGAAGCGACGTGCCGGGGTCATCCGCGGGCAGCTCGACGCCTCGGAGGCCGACGGCCACCGCGAACTCCCGGGCGAATGGCTCGGCGCCTTCGCGCTCGCCGTCAACGAGGAGAACGCCGCGGGCGGACGCGTCGTCACCGCCCCGACGAACGGTGCCGCCGGCATCCTTCCTGCCGTCGCGATGTACTGGTGGCGGTTCCTCGCCGACTCCGGCCTCGGGGCGGGCAACGCCGTCACCCCGTACGGCGAGCTGGTCGGCAGCGCGCTGCTGGGATTCGAATCGGATGCTCGGGCGCTCGCCGCCTCCGACGCGCTGGACGAGGAGCAGACCGCCGAGGCGAACCGCCGCCGCGGCATCCGTCGTTTCCTGCTGACCGCCACGGCTCTCGGGTCGCTCTTCAAGGCCAACGCCTCGATCTCGGGCGCTGAGGGCGGCTGCCAGGCCGAGGTCGGATCGGCCTGCGCGATGGCCGCCGGCGGACTCACCGCCGTGATGGGCGGCACCAACCGCCAGATCGAGAACGCCGCCGAGATCGCGATGGAGCACCACCTCGGGCTCACGTGCGACCCGATCGGGGGCCTCGTGCAGATCCCCTGCATCGAGCGCAACGCGATCGCCGCCTCGACCGCCGTCACCGCCGCCCGCCTCGCCCTGCGCGGCGACGGCAGCCACTACGTCTCGCTCGACGCGGTCGTCGAGACCATGCGCCAGACCGGACTCGACATGTCGACCAAGTACAAGGAGACGAGCGAGGGCGGCCTCGCGGTCAACGTCATCGAGTGCTGAGGGGTGGCTCTCTTCCGGCTTTCGAATCGCTCACTCGGTGGAACATCCGGCGTCGAAACCGCAAAGTGAGCGATTCGAAAGCGCGGCGGCCGGCTCAGCGTGCGGCGCGGTTCTTCGTGTGTCGGGTCGGGGCGGCCGCCCAGGGATCCTCGGGCCACGGATGCTTCGGATAGCGGCCGCGCATCTCGGCCCGCACCTGCGCATAGGGCCCCGACCAGAACGAGGTCAGGTCGTCGGTGACGGCGAGCGGTCGCCCGGCGGGGGAGAGCAGGTGGAAGAGCACCGGCACGCGGCCGTCGACCAACCGGGGAGTCTCGGCCCAGCCGAAGCACTCCTGCAGCTTCACGGCGACGACCGGTCGGGCATCCGGATCGTCAAGGGTCGGATACACGATGCGGACGCGAGAGCCGCTCGGCACCTCGAGCCGCTCCGGTACGAGCTCGTCGAGACGCCCGGCTTCGGGCCACGGGAGCAGGCGCCGCAGTGCCGAGGTCAGGTCGAGCCGGGCCGCGGGGGTACCGCTGGCCAGAGCGTCGAGCTCGGGTGCGAGCCAGGAATCGAGGGCCGAGAGGAGTCCGGCATCCGAGACGTCCGGCCACGGCGCGCCCAGCTCCCGGTGCAGCAGCGCCAGGCGGCTCCGCAGCTCGACGGCGGATGCCGACCAGGCGAACATGCTCAGCCCGTCGCGCTGCAGCGTGCGGCGCACGGCATCCTGCCCCTCGTCGGCAGACGCGCGCACGGGAGCCGAAGAGCGCAGGATGGCGCCCACCCGGCGCTCGCGACGCGCCTGGATGCGACCGCCGACGAACTCCGCCTCGACGCGGTCGGTGAGCAGGTGGCTCGCCGCCTGCTCCATCTGCTCCTCGGTGAGCATCGCAGCCGATCGCACGACCGCCCCCGAACCGGCCGCCGCGCGCCCGGACGCCCGCGTGACGTCGGCGATGGCCAGCCACTCGACGGCCGCGAGCGAGCCGCTCACTCCCGCGCGGGTGCCGGAGGCCAGCAGGAACGTCGCCCCGTTCGCCGTGCGGTCGACGCGGCGGGCGATCCGCTCGGGGAACGCCAGGGCGATCACCAGGCCGACACCGTCGAGATCGGAGCGCACACCCGCTGCCGAGGTCGTCAGGCGCTCGAGGCGATCCGCGTCGCTGCGCCACCGGCGGGCCTCCGGTGTTCGGCCGCCCCGCAGGGCGATGAGCGCCTGCGCGACGTCGGAGTCCGCCGTGCGCACGTCGCCGCCCAGCAGCGCGACGACCTCGGCGGCGAGGCGAGAGCCCACGACCGGGCTGCCGTCACGCAGAGCGCGGGCGAGCCGCGGATCGGTCGGGATGCGTGCCAGGGCTCGGCCCTCCGGCGTCGCGCGACCGTCGTCGTCGATCGCGCCCAGGCCGTGCAGCACCGTGAGGGCGTCGGCGAGGCTCTCGGAGGGGAGCGGGTCGATCAGTCGCAGACCCTTGCCTTCCGGTGCGCCCCAGCAGGCGAGCAGCAGAGCGGCATCGGCGAGATCGGTCGAGGCGATCTCGGGAGTCGGACGCGCAGGCGCCGTGGCATAGGTGCGTTCGTCGACGCAGCGCACGACCGTCCCCGCTCCCTGGCGGGTCGCGCGGCCGGCGCGTTGCACGCTCGACGAACGGGAGGCCACGGTGGTGACGAGGCCCGTCATCCCGCGCCCGGCGTCGCGCTGCGGAGTGCGGGCCAGGCAGGCGTCGACCACCAGTCGCACGCCCGGCACGGTCAGCGAGGACTCCGCGAGTGATGTCGTGACGATGATGCGGGGTTCTTCGGCAGGGCGGCGGCCGCGGATCACGGCATCCTGTTCGGCCGCCGGCATCCGACCGTGCAGCTCCCGCACGTCGAACACGTCGGTCGTGTCGCGGATGCGGCGAGCGATCTCCGACACCTCACGCGCGCCCGGTGCGAAGACCAGCGCGTCGGCAGCGGGATCGTCGCGGTGCAGATCGAGAGCAGCGGATGCCGCGGTGCGCGCGACGTGATCGAGGAACGCCCAGGTCACCCCGCGTTCGTCGAGGCGCGGAGCGGGGCTCGACGCCCACCGTTCGGTGAGCGGGTAGGCGGGAACCCGGTGGTCGACGATCGGCGCGGGCTCGTCGTCGGTGCCGATCACGGCGGCGATGCGCTCGGCATCCAGTGTTGCCGACATGGCGATGAGTACGAGGTCGTCGCGCAGCTCGCGCACCTCCGAGAGCAGGCCGATCAGCAGGTCGGTCTCGAGCGCGCGCTCGTGGACCTCGTCGATGATCACGGCATCCACACCCGTGAGATCCGGGTCGTCGAGCAGGCGGCGCAGCAGCACCCCGGCCGTGACGAACTCGACCTGTGTCTCCCGGGAGACGGCGCGCTCGCCGCGGACGGTGAACCCGACGCGCGTGCCGAGCGGCGATCCGTCGAGCTGAGCGAGCCGGCGAGCGGCGGCCCGGGCTGCCACGCGGCGCGGCTGGGTAACGATCACGCGGCCCGACGATCGCGTTGCGAGCAGCGGCGGCACGAGCGTGGTCTTGCCCGTGCCGGGAGGGGCGCTCACGACCACCGACGCACTCGTGTCGAGCGCCGCCTGGAGCTCGTCGATCGCGGAGGCGAACGAGAGCCCCGCGCCGATCGCGGCGAGGTCGAAGGCGGCGGCGGGGGTCATGGTTCCAGTCTGCCTGTGTCGAGAAGGGCGAGTAGACGTGGTGCGGGTCGCGGCGGGCGTACTTATCTCAGGAAAACCGGCCGGAATCGGCCTGGACCGGGGTGGAAACAGACTGCGCGGCCCAGTTCTTCCTGAGTTGGGTACGGCGGAAACGTCGGATGCCGCGACCGAATCGGCCGCGGCATCCGCTGTGTCCTGCTGGTGACTACTCCGCGTCGTCGGCGGGCGGCGGGGGAGTCGTCGGGTTCGGCACGCGCTGCGTCGGTGCGGCGGCAGGAGCGGCGGCGGATGCTTCGGCCACTCCTGCTCCGAATCCGCGGCCCACGGCCTGGCCCTGGATGATGCCTGCGAGGTCGAGACCGGTCGCCGAGTGCACACTGTCGAACACCGAGCGCAGCGCCTTCGCGCTGTCGGCGCCGACGACGTGTGAGGCGCCGTCCTCGCCGGAGCCGCCGATGATCGATACGTTGCCGATCGCCGAGTAGCCCTTGGCGAACTCGGCCATGATCGACGGCAGCACCTCGAGCACGCGCTGCGAGAGGAAGGCGTCCTGGTTGGAGGCGATGGCCTTGGCCTCTGCCTCGACGGCCGCGGCACGGGCTTCACCCTCGGCGCGGATCGCGTCGGCCTCGGCGATGGCGCGCAGGCGACGGGCTTCGGCCTCGGCCTCCGCCTTGGAGCGCAGCGCTTCGGCCTCACCGTTCGCGCTGGCGACCGCGGCTGCGGCCTCACCGTCGGCACGGGCCTTGTCGGCCTGCGCCTGCTGCTCGGCGATGCGGGTGCGGGCCTCGGCCTGCTTGACCTGCTCGATCGCGGCTGCCTCGGCGGCGCGCTCACGCGTGTAGAGCTCTGCCTGGGCGCGGGTCTCGGCCTCGTACCGCTGCGCATCGGCGACGCGCTTGACGTCGGCGTCGAGCTGCGCCTGCTTGTTCTCGGCCTGCTGCTGCAGAACGGCTTGCTGCGCCTGCTCGCGGGCGAGGTTCTCGGCCTGCTCGGCCTCGGCGCGCGCCCGACCGATGCCGGCGTTCGCGTTGGCGGTGTTGGTGTCGAGGGCGGTCTGCTCGACCAGGTTCGCTTCCTGGTTGGCGATGAACTTCTGGTTGATCGCACGGTCGGCGTTCGTCTGCGAGATCTCGGCCGACTGGCGCTTCGCCTGGATCTCAGGAGCACCCAGCGACTGGATGTAGCCGACCTTGTCGGTGATGCCCTTGATCTGGAACGAGTCGAGGATCAGGCCCTGCTCGGCGAGCTCCTGCGAGACGTCAGCGGCGATCTGGTCGGAGAATTTCTTGCGCTCGCGCATGAGCTCGACGACCGAGAGCGTGGCCACGATGCCGCGCAGGGCACCTTCGAGCTGCTCGGTGGTGAACTGCTCGATGGCCTTGTCCTGCGAGGCGAAACGCTCGGCGGCGCGGCGCACGAGGATGGGGTCGGAGCCGATCTTGACGATCGCGACGCCGTCGACGTTGAGCGTGACGCTGTCGAGCGACTGCGCCTCGGCGTTCAGCGACACCTGGCGCGAGCGCAGAGAGATGATCTCGTGGCGCTGCGTGATCGGGTTGACGAGCGACTTGCCGTTCACGATGACCGTGACCGGCGACTCCGACATCTCGGGGCGGCTGGTGCCGTCGGCGCCGACGACGGCGCGTTGCACCTTCTGCTTGCGTCCCGAGATGACCAGTGCCTCATCGGCGCGGGCGACCTTGATCCAGCTGCGTGCGAACAGCAGCAGGATGAGCAGGACGACGACGACGATGACGACGGCGATGCCGACGATGACGAGGATGCCGACGATTCCGGCGAGCTCCATGGGTGACCTCCCTGATCCCCCGAAGGGGAAGTCTGCGTTCCCGCGGCGTGCGGGACTCAGCTCCCACCCTGCCAGATCACAGGAACGGATGCCGAGGGGAGAACTCCCCGTGTCAGGAGCGGCGCAGTTTGTCGGAGAGTGCGCGGAGCGTGCGCAGTTCGTCGTCGTCGAGGGCCGACATGCGTTCGGCGATGGATCGCCCATGCACGGTGGCGACTGCGCGGAACGCGCGCGCACCGGCATCCGTCGCGGTGATGAGCGATCCGCGACCGTCGTCGGGGTCGGCGCACTTGGTGACGAGGCCGTTCGTGACCATGCGATCGACGAGGCGCGAGACGCTCGGCTGACTGATCAGCATGTTGGCCGTGATGTCGCGCAGACGGGCGGTCATGTCGGGGGAGCGGGTCACCGTGAGCATGACGTCGTACTCGGCCTGACTGATGTCGGTGCCGTCGAAGTCGGCGAGCATGTCGTGGAAGACCTCGTGCTGCGCGCGGAACAGGCTCTCCCAGGCGGCGAGGGCGAGCTTGCGATCGGTCATCCCTACAGGATACCGGCCCTGGGGGCAGCAGTAAGGGCCGATCGGAGAGGCTCCCGACCGGCCCTTGTCCCTTGCACCAAGAGTGTCCTGCAATCACATTCGGTGAGTGCCACAGCAAACATTCACCGTGTGATCACTGTATAACGGCGAGATAACGAATGCAACGGTTTGATTACGGAAAGTCGGTGGAGAATTGTCCTGTCTCGCCGGATCTGCCGAAATCTCACCTACCTGCAGATCGTCTCACCGGAGTTGCAGATTCTCATCGGAGTTGTCGCTAAGCGGCGGGTGTCGGTGCCGCGCCCGACAGCGGAGTAGCTTTCACGTCAAGTTGGCACCCACGCCACGGAAGACCTCCGCGGACACCGTTCGGACACCGGCGTCCGAACGGTGTCCGCGATGACGCTGACGGACTTGGGGGAACAAACGCGAGGGCGGGATGCCGAGACCACTCAGCCATGGGTTTGTCTCTAGCTCCCGCCCTCGCGGGTCGTGAGTCGTCCGGGGACGAAGGTTGGGTTCTCTCTCCCGGTCCTAGCTGCCAGCGGCACCGCGGTGTCTACAGACAGCCGCGCAGCCCGTCTGCCGGCCGCGCCGTCTCGCGAGCTTGTGGCTGCGGATCATCGGTTCGATGCCGCAGCGGACGCGTCGGCGCTGGTCAGCTGATGCCCCGCCCGTAGGAGCGCTACGACGTCGACAGCGGTGAGTGCCATCGCGAGTGCCCCATCAACGACCGCGGCGTCGGCTGCATGGCCGATCGCGTCACCGGCGAACTCAGGTGTGTGCGGAGCAGAGGAGCATCCCTCGATCGCGATGAGCGGATGGATGGATGGAACGACGTGCGACACATTGCCCATGTCGGTCGACCCTCCCGGCGACGCCGCGTAGGGGTGCGGCGTGCGCCCGAGCGAGGCGATATTGCGGTCCCAGGCCTCGGCCAGCACCGGGTTCTGCACCAGTTCGGCATAGGTGGGTTCGGCAGGCTCCCACGCCCATGAGCACCCAGTCGCGGTCGCCCCACCCTCGAAACAGGCAAGGATCCTGCGCTGCGTGCTCTCGAGCGCGTCGAGTGTGTCCGCGCGCACCTCGGCTCGCACTCGCGTCGACAACGGGATGATGTTCGTTGCCTCACCGCCGTGGTCAATGAAAGCATTAGCACGGACTCCGTCGGGGAGGTGCTGGCGGAGAAGGCCCAGCGCGACGAGTCCGATTGTCGCTGCATTCGCCGCGTTCACCCCATCGGGGCTCGGCCCCCCCGCATGACCGGCCTGCCCCCGGAAGGACACGTCGAATCGGGCCACCGCCTGCGTGCGCAAGTCGGCACAGCGCAGATCGTCGCCGGGCCCACCGTGCACCATAAGGGAGAAGTCGACGTCATCCCACGCACCAGCCTCCAGCATGAGGATCTTTCCCCCGCCGTGCTCCTCTGCCGGCGTTCCGAGCAGCTTCACGCGGATGCCGAGGTCGTCAGCGACCTCGGCCAGCGCGATGGCCGCACCGACGCCGGCGGCGGCGATGATGTTGTGACCACAGGCGTGGCCCATGCCGGGGAGCGCGTCGTACTCTGCGCAGATCGCGACGGTGATATCTCCCTGTCCGATCGTGGCCTCTACGGCGGTGTCGAGACCGAACGCGCCCTCCCAAACCTCGAACCCGGCTGCACGCATCGTCTCAGCCACCCACGAGGCCGCCCGGTGTTCAGCGAAAGCGAGCTCCGGATGCGTATGGATCTGCGCACTCAGCGCCAGGACGTCTGCTTCCCAACTCGTGCGGGAGGCGATCACCGCCCCCCGCACATCGGAAGTCGCGGCTGGCAAAGGGAGAAATGGGAGAGCTGTCATCGTTCCTCAATCGGTTCGGGGGCATCTGAGTGGGAAGCGTCGTCGATCGGGCCTGCGGAGCGGGCGACCCGGACACGCAGCCCGATAACGGCAAGAGCGAGCGAGATCACCAGGCAGATCGCCCAAACCGCGACGAAGGATGTGGGGGTGGAGCGGGAGACGGTCGCCCCACTATCGGAAGCTGTAGCAACGAATAGCGTCATAACGAGCGCGAACACCGCCCCGGCAGCTGCTCCTGCCGCAGTGCGCGCGGTGTTGAAGAGTGCGGAGGCGATTCCCACGGAGTCCGCAGGAGCGTTGCGAACCACAACCGCGGGAAGAACCGCAAGTAGGACACCGGCGGAGACGCCCCCGAGCGCCATTGACGCGATAAACAGCGCGGCCGCCCCGGCGAAGACGATCATGAGAGCGAAACTCACGGCAGCGGTCGCTCCAGCGAGAGCGATCGCGCGGTGAGCGGAGATCCGTCGCACGAGCCGATCCCCGAGGAGCGTGCCAACAAAGGCGGCCAGCGCATAGAGCACGATGATCGCACCGGCGGCGGCGGGTGGGATACCGAGGCCGTAGCCGTCGCGCTCGCTGTCGCCGAGGAGCCAGAGGAAGCTCGCTGTTTGACCGCCGTAGGTCTGAGCGCCGAAGAGCAGCGAGGCGATGATCGGCAGTCCGATGCCCCCGCGTGTGAGCATCGTGAGATCGACCAGCGGATCGGTGATCCGGCGTTCCACGACGACCCAAATCGCCAGTACCGCCGCGCCGCCGAGGGCCAGGGCGAGGGTACGCGCGTCTCCCCATCCCCAGGTGCTGGCGTTCGACACTCCTGTCAGTATCGCGAGCAGCCCAATTGTCAGCAGGACGGCTCCGACGATGTCGACGCGCCCGCGCTTTCGCACCGTGGTCTCGGGCACGAGCAACACAACAACAGGTACGCACAGGGCGATGAACACCGCGGGAACCAACAATACGATCGTGAGTTCGCCGGTCGCACCGAAGAGCAGGCCGGACATGAGGGAGCCGATCGCGGCGCCGAGGGTGAGCGCGCCGACGAGCACTCCGATACTTCGGCTCGCTGATCGCTCGTCTCTGGCGCGGACGATCGCGAACTCCAGGGGTAGGAACGCCGCCAGCGGTGCCTGTAGCGCTCGCCCGAGGAGGAATACCTCGAATGTGGGTGCGAAGGCAACGACGATAGATCCCACGGCGACGAGCCCCGTCGCAATGACCAGCAACCGCTTATGCCCGAACATATCGCCGAGTTTGGCCAGGATGGGAACGCAGGCGACGGTCATGAGCATGTACATCGCGCTCACCCAGTTCAGTGCACCGGCGCCGACCCCGAACTGCTGGCCGATCGCAGCGAGCAAGGGCGAGAACCAACCCTGCAGCGCGCCGCTGCCAAATTCCATGACGACGAGAAACCCGACGACACCTATTGCCGGGCGCCCACGAACGAGACTCTGCGACACGAATTGCTCCTTTGTCGATCCGATGCGATGGGTTATGTTCACCCACGAGGACGAGGAAGGCACGTAGAATGCAGCTTTATGAACAAGGTTGACCGTTCTACGCAGTTAGCGAGTCTCGACGAGACCGATAAGAGACTGATCCAAGCACTGCAGATCAACCCCCGCGCCCGATGGGCTTCCCTCGCGCCCATCATCGGCGTCGACTCGGTAACGTTGGCCCGCCGCTGGGAACGACTGTCCGACCACGGACTCGCCTGGGTGGCCGGCCATCCAGGCCCCGGAACACGGGGGCCGTCAGCGATCCTCGAAATTGAAGCCGAACCCGGCGCCACTCTCGAGATCGCACACTCCCTCGCCGCCGACCGCGAGGCCTTCACGATCGACCACACCGCAGGAGGGCGAGACCTGCTGGCCATCGTGGGCGCGAGCGATCTCGACTCGCTGAGCGAATACATCATGGGGAGGATGCGTCGGCTCTCGGGCGTGCGCGCGACACGCACATTGCTCCTGTCCTCCCCGTTCACAGACGCCGGGCAATGGCGGCTGCGTTCCTTGTCAACCGATGAGACGTCTGCCGTCGAGCGCACCCTCGATGTGCCGACCGCCGCGCGAGGCGAGGTCGACCCGCAACTGGAAAACGCCCTCCTGCACGCGCTCGGGCAGGACGGGCGCGCCACAGTGACGAACATTGCTAGAGAGCTAGGGGTCGGGCAACGACGCGTACGCGAAGCGCTCACTACCCTCAGCGCACAGGGGCGCCTGGTGGTTCGCACCGAAGTTGCTCGCGCTCACTCCGGCTGGCCGGTGCACGCGTGGTACTTCCTACGGGTCCCGGCGGGCGTCGCCGAGCGCGTGGGCTCTGCCATGACGAGGCTCGGAGAAGTGCGCATGGCGGCATCGACGATCGGCCCGTACAACCTGGTGCTGTCGGTGTGGATGCGCGCACTCGCCGACGTTCAACGACTCGAGGTGGCAATCGAGGAAGGGGTGCCTGGTGTGTCGATCGCCGACCGATCGGTGGTCTTGCAGAGCCTCAAGAAAGAGGGCCGCTACCTCGGTACCGGCGGGCTTGCAACTGACACCATGATTCCCATGCTGATCTAGATTCTGCGTGAGAATCATCGGTTTCGCAGGGAAGCCTCTAATCAAGGCGGCTGCCGTACCAGCTGCCTAGCGTATGTCGTATGACGCATACGCAGCCGACTGTCGGAGTCTTCGACCTCTTCACGGTCGGGATCGGGCCCTCGAGTTCACACACCGTCGGCCCGATGAAGGCCGCCGCCGACTTCGCCGCGTCGCTCGAGGTCCGGGACCTGCTCCCGCGCGTGTCGACAGTGCGCGTCGATATCTTTGGCTCACTTGCCGCGACTGGCGCCGGGCACGGCACCTTCACCGCCGTGCTGCTGGGGCTGACGGGAGCGCGCTCCGACGAGATCACCCCCGACGAGGTCGCGGCACGGCTCGACGAAATTACACGTACCGGAACTGTCGCGCTCGGCGGACAGCATCCCGTTCCTTGCGCAGTCGAAGACTTCGTCCTCCGCCCCTTGACTGTTCACCCCCGCCACACCAATGCGTTGTCGTTCACCGCGGTCGATGCGACCGGTACCGCGCTCGCGACAGAAACCTACTTCTCGGTGGGTGGCGGGTTCATCGTCCGCGAAGGCGAGGAACCGGGCTCGGCGTCGACTGCGGGAGACGTCCTCCCGTTGCCGTTTTCTTCCGGGGCAGAACTCCTGGCCAGGTGCGAGGAGACAGGACTCGCCGTAAGCGAGGTGATGCGTGAGAACGAGCGCGCTCGGCGGCCTGACGATGAAATCCATGCGGGCCTGCGTCACATCTGGGACGTGATGGAGTCGAGCGTGCGGTCATCGATCGGGCGCGACGGCGTGCTCCCCGGCGGCCTGAAGGTTCGGCGGCGGGCGGGTGCGTGGGCGGCGCGTCTGGCCGCGGAGGATCCCGATCACGGTCACGAACACTGGCAGCAGCGTGTGAACCTCATCGCACTCGCCGTCAACGAGGAAAACGCGAGCGGTGGGCGCGTGGTGACGGCACCGACGAACGGCGCGGCAGGCATTGTTCCGGCGGTGCTGTACTACGCCCTGCACTACACCCCCGCCGCGGCGTCCGACGGCGAAGGGGTGCGCGAGGACGTTATCGAGAGATTCCTGCTCACTGCGGCCGCGGTCGGCTCGCTCTATAAGACGAACGCCTCGATCTCCGGCGCCGAGGTCGGATGCCAAGGCGAGGTCGGGTCGGCGTCGTCGATGGCCGCGGCGGGGCTGGCCGAGATTCTCGGCGGCACGCCACGCCAGGTGGAGAATGCCGCCGAGATCGCCATGGAGCACAACCTCGGCCTCACCTGCGACCCAATCGGCGGGCTGGTGCAGGTTCCCTGCATCGAACGCAATGCGATCGCGGCATCGAAGGCCATCAATGCCGCACGGATGGCGCTGTGGGGCGACGGAGAGCACCGCGTTTCGCTCGACCAGGTGATCGCGACGATGCGCGACACCGGCGCGGACATGAGCGACAAATACAAAGAGACTGCGCTGGGCGGCCTCGCCGTCAACGTTGTCGAGTGTTGAGAGGAACAGCAGTCATGCACACACGTACCGTCTTCACCGGAGGGCGCGTCTTCGACGGCGTCACGACCGCGCAGGCCGATGTGGCCATTCACGGGGACCGCATCGTGGATGTCGGGATAGGGCTTGACGGCGATGAGGCGGTCGACTGCACGGGAGCCTTCATCGTCCCCGGACTCTTCGACTGCCATGTCCACATCATGGCGAGCGACTTTGACTTGGCCCGGAGCGAACAGGAGCCCTTCTCCCTCCCCTATTACGAGGCGGTACGCAACCTTTCGCTCCTCCTCGATCAGGGCATCACCTCAGCGCGCGACGCGGCCGGAGCTGATGCCGGCGTGAAGCGCGCGATCGCGAAGAACCTCATCGAAGGACCACGACTGCAGACCGCAATCGTGATGCTCTCTCAGACCGGCGGTCACGGCGACCTGCATCTCCCCTCCGGCGGCAGCCGCTCGATGGCGATGATGATGCCACACCCGGGACGACCGCGCTCGGTCCGCGATGGAGTGGATGACGTGCGCCGCGGCGTGCGGGAAATCCTGCGCGCAGGTGCCGACGCAATCAAGGTGGCGACCACCGGTGGAGTCATGTCGACGGGCGACGATCCCCGCCACGCACACTTCCGCGATGACGAGCTCGCCGTGATTGCGGAAGAGGTCGCCGCGGCGGGAACATACTTCTTCGCCCACGCCCAGGGCACGGAGGGGATCAAGGCCGCCTTGCGACATGGAGCACGGTCGATCGAACATGGGTATCACCTCGATGACGAGGCGATCGACCTCCTGCTCCGCACCGGGGCGTGGCTCGTACCGACGCTGTCCGCCACCCAAGCGATCGTGGACGCCGCCGACCGCGGCGTGCCGATCCCCGCCGAAAGTCAGGCCCTTGCCCGAGAGGCTGTCGGCGCCCACCGGGCGAGCTTCGCTCGAGCCGTCGACGCAGGCGTCAAGGTCGCCATGGGGACAGATTCGCCGCCGTACGGCCACCCCTCCGACAGCAACCTCGACGAACTGTTGCTGATGACACAGGCGTCTGCGATGACGCCGGCGGATGCGTGGCGCGCAGCCACGGCGAACTCTGCAGCATTGCTGCGGCAGGACGACCTCGGTGCGCTCGCACCGGGAAAGATCGCCGACCTCGTCGTCGTGAACGGCGAAGTCGACGATCTCCGCGGGCTGCGCGGGCGCATCCGATCCGTCATCCTCGGCGGACGACGCGTGCGCTAACCGTTAGGCCTCACGCAGCGCCGGGCCGTCAGCGAAGATTACGTATCGCCGAGGAAGGCCGTGATGGCCGACGCGGCACGAGCGGGGTGCTCGTTCTCCCACGCGTGCCCGCAGCCGGCAAGCACCAGTGCATCCGCCTGACGGATCTCGTTGACCATCGACAGGGCATCCGCCATGGGCACCGCGGCGTCTTCACGTCCATGGATGACCAGCGTGCGGGCGTCGATCTCGTCCAGTCGGCCGCGTGTATCGAACCCGCGCGTAGCAGCGAAACGTCGCATCAACCGATCACCACGATCCGCTCGTACTGGCGCCCCGTCCGTCGGCGCGGAAGAGGTCGCGGCAGGCACCAGGTGCGCGAGGGTGGCCCTGGCGCGCGCCTCGTCGCCACGCTCGAGCGCGAGGAGCAGATCGGCGACAGGGCCAGCGGTGCGCTTGGCGCGGAACGGGGCCTGCGAGGTCGCGCCGAGCACGAGCCCACCCAAGAGGTCTGCGTGACGGAGAGCGAAGGCCTGTGCCACCATCCCCCCGAACGATGTGCCCAGAACGTGCGCGCGCGGATATCCGAGTGCCTGGACAAGCGCAGCGAGATCATCGGCGAGATCATCGGTCGTGTACGTCGACGGTTCGAACTCGGTGTTACCACGATCTCGCTGATCGTACGTGATGACCGTGAACGCTGATCTCAGGTGCACCCGAAGCTCGTCGAACAATTCCTGCCCGACCTGGAGCCCATGGAGGAGGAACAGCGGGGGCCCGGCACCGTCGACACGGAACGCGGTAACTCCCGCGCCAGTCCGGATGACGGCTTCCCTAGCCCCCGCCATCCTGGTCACCAGATCTTACGCTCGCGCGCGTCCGCGACCAGCTCGGGGTCGGGGATGAGCGTCTTCGCCGCGACCGTGGCCAGCGACTGCTGCGAGAAGTGGAACCCGAAGTCCTCGGTCACGAGCTTGCGCCACGGCCGGTTGAGGATGTTGTGCGTCGACCACCGTGCGAACCGCGGGCGCTTCATGATGTCGCGGGCGAGCTGCCAGGCCTTGGGGAGCAGGTCTTCGCGGGGCAGCACGTCGCTGACGAGACCATACTCCAGAGCTTTGCGGGCCGGGATGCTCGTTCCGCCGTAGACGGCGTAGGCTGCCCGCTTGGTGCCCATCAAGTGCTGCAGGGCGAGAGCGAGCCCGTCGCCGGGCGAGGTTCCGACCATGAAATGCGGGTCCATGAAGTCTGCATCCTCGGCGGCGAGGGTCACGTCGCACATCAGCGCGAACTCCGTGTGGATCCCCGGCCCGTTCACCACCGCGATGGTGGGGATGTCGATGTTGTTCACGAAGTTCTCGATCAGCTTCCACGCATCGATCGTCTGCTGGAAGATGTAGTCCGGAGTCTCGTCGACCAGCGGCTTGGGCCAGGTCTGACGGGGATCTCCCCGGAACCAGGCCTCACCGGTTCCCGTGATGATCAGAACGTGGTTCTCGGGGTCGTTGCCGACGTCCTGCCACACCCGATTCCACGCGTTGTGCGCTGCCCAGTTGTGCACGTACTCGCCGCCGTCGGTGTGGAGGCGCAGTTCGAGGATGCCATCCTCTCGACGCATCTCGAAGAAATCGGCGTAGCGCTTCGAATACTCCTCCAACGGTGTGGGCGCGACGTGACCGTCCCAACCGAAGCTCGCGGTGTCAACCATGGTGAGTCCCTTCGTCAGAGCGAGCCAACCCCGCCCGTTAATGAGACACTGTATCTCGATAAGCCGGGAGTTGATTGGGTATCGCGCAAATCGCTGGGAACCGGCCCGTTCTACGAGGTTCGCGAAGGTTCAGACGCTCAATCGACGTGGTCGCGCCACAAACCGGCGACGACGAGTTCCACGATCGCCTGCGCATCCTCAGGGAGGAAAGGGCGCTCTCGGCGCAGGACGAACCACTGCACGGGACCGATGAGCATCATATTGACAAAGGGGGCCTCCGCAGGGGGCAGCTGTCCAGCCTCTGTCGCCCGGTCGAGACGTCGCTGCAGTTCGCCGGTGCGGCGATCCAGGAGTTCTACTCCCACATGGTGAAGCCCATCGTTCCCATCGGTGCGGCGTAGGAGGATCTGGAGCACCGCGCGACCGGCAGGCGTGATGGACGCCTCGGCGAAGGATTGCAGGAAGGTCGTGAGGTCACGGACGATATCGCCGGTGTTCTCGATCTGCACAGTTGTCTCGGCGAAGTGTGTAAGTACGTCGCGGAAGAGATCGTCGCGGTTCGGCCACCGTCGATAGACCGTCGCGCGCCCGACCTGTGCGCGGGAAGCGAGTTCCTCGTATTGGAGACCGTCGATACCGCTCTCGGCGACGATCTCGAGCGCCGCCGCTCGCAACCGCTCCGTGACAAGTCGAG
The DNA here is from genome assembly GCF_052045715.1 of Microbacterium sp. 22179. Classification (NCBI taxonomy): domain Bacteria; kingdom Bacillati; phylum Actinomycetota; class Actinomycetes; order Micrococcales; family Microbacteriaceae; genus Microbacterium; species Microbacterium sp. 22179. The sequence goes on from NZ_JBQEPJ010000007.1 coordinate 24,560, forward strand.
TGCGCCCTCCGGGGCGCCGCGCACGCAAGTCATCAACCGTCATGAGGCCACCTTGTCTTCCGATGCCTCTCAGCGCAACCGCGAGCTGCAGCCGCCGAGCGACATCAGCCGATGTTAGTCGTTTCATTCATCATCGGCTCCTCGAGCGAACATTCCTTCAACAACCAGGCTTCGTGCGACTGTTTCCTGCGTCGCCTACCGGTGGCAACATCGCACTCCCACAATGTCCAGAACATTCGCGACGCCCTGTCGCGCCTACTCCCGGAGTGAGCCATGACACAGAATCCCGCCAGTGCGATACGCCTCAACGAACGAGAACACGATGGATGGAGCGGACGCCTCGTCTGGTGGGTCGCGATCCTCATCGTCGCGAACACCCTTGTCGACACCGTGATCGTCGCTCCCTTGCTCGTGCTGCCGCAGATGGCCGAGTTCTTCGGCACGGATCAGAGCGCCTGGCTCAACGCGAGCGCCGTTCTGGCGGGGGCGATGTGGGCACCGCTCTTGGGCAAGAGCGCCGATATCTACGGCAAGCGCCGCGTCCTCGTGCTCGCGCTGCTCGCCGGCGGTGTCGGCGCTCTCATCTGCCTCGTCGCTCCGAACATCGGGATCTTTTTGCTCGGTCGTGTCATCCAGGGCACGGCGGTGGGCTCGGTCTTCATCACCGTCGTTTACATCCGACAAATGTTCCCCACCCGGGTCGGCATGACGTCCGTCGGTATCGTCACCTCCGGCTCGGCGATCCTTGGAATCGCGTCGCCCTTCCTCTTCGAAGCGGTCGTCAAGGCATTCGACTTCCGCGCGGTGTTCGTCGTGTCCGCTACCCTCGCGTTCGTAGCGGCGATCTCGGTGCGCGTGTTCCTGCCCGAGTCGCCCGTTCATGCTCGCAGTCGACTCGATGTGCTTGGCGCCATACTGCTCGGGTTGGGTCTCGCAGGTGTTCTGGCCTACATCAGCCTGGGGCCCACCGCAGGATGGACGAACGCCGGACTGGTGGTCATACTTCTGATCGGCGTCACGCTTCTGACGGCCTGGGTGTTCTCTGCACTGCGCACCCCACAACCTGTGGTCGATCTGCGCCGGCTGACGCGGCCGATGGTTGCGATGCTCTTGGTCGTCGTGCTCGGCACCGGGGCATACCAAGCGCTGCTGCAGCTGATGGGCCTGATCGGACAGACGCCGCCCGAGGCCGGCCTCGGCTACGGTCTCGCCGGAGAATCGAGCTCACTCGGTCTCATGTTCGCGCTCCCAGCACTGGGCGCGGCGATCGGAGGAATCTTTGCCGGCTGGCTCGGCGCCCGCATCGGCCCTGCACGCACGCTCGCCGGCGGTGCCTTCATCGGCCTGGGATCGGGTTTCGGCCTCCTCTTGTCCACTGGGTCCTTCCTCCCCGCGGCCATCTGCGCCGGCCTGCTCGGACTGACTGCCGGAGCGCTCGTCACCTCCGGCTTCAACCTCGCGACCACGCTCGTGCCGGAGGAGAGACAGGGCGTCGTCGCTTCGCTCGTGCAGGTGATGCTCGGCGTCGGGTCTGTCGTGATGAACATCGTCGGTGGGAGTATCCTGAGCGCCACCACGATTCCTGACAGCTCGGGACCGTCGGCAGCCGGGGTGAACATGTACATCATTGTGATGCTTGGCGCGTTCGCTGTCGCAACCGCGATCGCCGTGGGGCTATCTCGACACATCCGCTGGACGACCCGGACGGACAGCTCTCACTGAGTCCAGCACCCGAGTTCTTCGTGCGGCGCTATTCAGCTCTAGGGACGCGGCGTTGCATCCAAAACTGTCGGCAACGCGAACGGCGCGATCTATCCGGGATCCGAACAGAAAAGCGCTGCGCAACCCGGTCCTCGTCACCGAAAGGGGGCGAGGACCGTGAACGATGCTTTCCGACCTCAGCTGGGCGATCGCGGCGTCCCGGATGGTGTCGGCGGCGTGGCAGTACTCGGAGCAAAACATGGGGTGAGATCCGTTCACGAATCTCACCGGCAGCTAGTGCGTAAGTAGCACCTTCACGATGCCTATTGCTAGAGCAACAAAAGCCAGAGCCACGCCAGCCCAGAGAGCCCTAAGCGTGAGAGCCACACCACTGAACCGCTGCATGAACAGTCCGACGAACCCGATGCGTACGGCGAGGATGAGGATCGCGGATGTCTGCACCCATATAGGTGGCACCCATCCCAGCCACGCCACAAGGTAAAGCGCGGCTGGGATCAGTGCTGCCGTCGCAATGGGGCGGGCCGTCGCGAGTACCTCGCGCACGACCTCGCGACTAGCTGGATGCTCCGATTCGTCGACACCCTGCCCGAGACCGTGGGAGACGACGTGTGCGAGTACGTGAGCAAGGAATGTCAGAAAGCCGGTGGCCAGCACCGCACCAACTGCTGCCCCATGGCGAATCTGCTCGGGACCCACTGCGATGGCGGCGCTCAAAACGGTGATGTTCCCGTACACATAAGACGAGAGCCATTCACGTGCCCGCCCTACCGGGATATTTGTTCGCTGATGACGATCTCGGTGATGCTTGCGGTCTCGACCGTGGATATCGTTCTGCCTGTCGCGAGGACGGAATCGCATGTGGATAGTTCCTTTCTGGGATGGGTCACGTACTCGCGGCGGAGACGAGGATGCGGGCTAGTGCTTAGCGGAGCCAGGTGCGAGCCCCGCGTGAAACGCCAGAATCACCGCCTGGACGCGGTCGCGGGCGCCGATCTTGTTGAAAATCCGTCCTACGTTGCTCTTCACGGTCGATTCCGCGAGGTGCAGCGTCGCAGCGATCTCGGAGTTCGTAGCTCCGCGCGCGATCTCGACGAAGATCTCATGCTCACGGGCGCTCAGCCGCGTAGTGGCGGCTTTTGCTGACAAGTTCTGTGGCTCCTGTTGGGATAGCCCACCCGCCAAGCGCGAGAGCAGGCGCCTTGTCGCACTCGGTGCGATCACGGCATCACCTGCCGCTACGGAGCGGATGGCCGAAAGGATATCGCCAGGCTCCGAGTCTTTCGTCAGGAATCCGCTCGCTCCGGCTTCCAGCCCCTCGATCACATACTCGTCGAGATCGAAGGTCGTTAGGAGAAGCACCCGGGCCTCGGGAACATCCGCGACGATCTGTCTGGTCGCCTCGATCCCATCCATACCGGGCATCCGTACGTCCATGACGACAATGTCGGGACGCAGACGGAGCGCTTGGCGGACCGCATCCGCACCATCCACCGCCTCACCCACGACCTCGAGCCCGTCTTGCCCGGTGAGGAACATCCGCATGCCCATCCGGTGCAGCGCTTGGTCATCAACGAGAAGTACTTTCATCGAATTCACCGCCCTCGTTCGGGATCACCGCTCTGACCAGCCAGCCGGCGGCGGTCGCACCTGCGTGGAACACGCCCCCGAGCGCGTCGACACGTTCCCTCATGCCGACGAGACCGTGGCCATCGGTCGACACCGCGGGTTGACCTGCGCCAGGCACGGCGCCGCGGTCCGCGATTGATACAACCACTTCTTGAGCGCTAACGACGACACGCACCCTGACGGCGGTGCCTTCTCCGCCGTGACGCAGCGAGTTCGTGAGCGCCTCCTGGATGATGCGATACACCGCCAACTGGTGAGCTCGCGGCAACCTATGGAGGTCGCCGCGACGTTCGTCATCGATTTGGAGACCTGCGCTTCGCACCGTGTCGATCAAGGCGCTCAGGCGAGAGAGGTCCGGTTGAGGCGACAGTGGGGCGGGAGCATCACTATCGCCTGAGCGCAGAAGCCGAAGGACTTGCCGTAGTTGACTGACTGATGCCCGGCTCACCTGGCCTATGGCGGCGAAGGCGCGTTCCGCTTCGTTTGGCGACGACCGCAAGACGTTCTGTCCACCCGCGGCCAAAGACGCGATGACAGATAGGTCGTGCCCGATGAGGTCGTGCATCTCGCGAGAGATCCGCGACCGTTCTTCTGCCGCGGCTTCTCGCGCGACGTCAGCGCGGCGCCGCTGTTGCGCCTCCCGGGTACTGCGCAACTGCCTTCCCGCAAGGAGCGTGGCCGCGCTCATCGCGACAACTGGCAGCATTGCCGCGCCCCGTTCACCGAGCGCGAGCATCCCGGGCGAGGCTGCGCCCGCGAACGCGACGAGAGCCAAGATACCGATCAGCGCCGCGCTAGCCGCGAGCGCGCCAGACCGCCTTAGCCCTACGTGGTACAGGAGGACCCAGATCGCGAGGTACCCCCAGGGCGAAGGCTCCCCGATGAGTGCACTCGCCACGCCGCCAATGGTGAGCGCGGCGGTTGCCACGACGAGGGCGGCGAACGGAGCCCGGCGACGAAAGGCGACAGCGCCGCAGGCGGCGAACAGGAACGGCGCCCCGGCGGGTGACAGACCCGCCGAGGCGCTCGTACATGCGAGGGCAATCAGGATGGTGAGCGCAGCGTCCCAAACCAGAGGATGCGCAGTGTCGAAGGCACGTAGTCCCTCTCGTCGTGTCACGCTCACCCTCCGCTTAGCCGTCGAACTTCTTCAAGCGCCACCATGCCAGGCCGCCGAGGGCAGTCAACCACGTCAAGAGGATGATGATCGCCGTAGCGGCCCCGTATGGTTCCGTGCTCATCCCACCGGATCGCATGATGTTGATCGCTGCAAGCGGCATGTAGTCGGTAATGCTGGACAAGGGCTCGGGGAGGAACGCCGGCAGGATTTGGGGTCCCATTTGGAACAGGCCGAAGTACAGGCAGATCGCTCCCGCAGCGTTGCGCAATAGCCACCCCAGCAGCACGCCGAACAAAGCCCCGTAAGGCAACATGAGCGTGCCGCCAAGCACTCCCCACCACATCTCCGGAGCGAAGAGAGACATCCCCACGGCCGATGGAACCGTCCCCATCGCCTGGAGCAGCAGATAGAGGAGGACGGTGGTGGCGAAGGCGAGGATTGTGGAGATCCCGGTGACGACTGCAGCTTTCGCAAGCATCACGCCTGTGCGGCGGGGCGCGGTGGTCAGACTCGTGCGGATCGAGCCGCTTGCATATTCGGTGGAAACGCTGAGTACGCCAAAAACGACAAGCACAAGCATTCCGGCCGGATAGATACCTGTCCAGCCGAACGGGATGTGTCCTGCGTCGGCACCTCCCAGGGTCGTGCCGTCGATGATCATGTAGGAACAGAGCCCGATCGTCAGCGCGAAGGCGGCCGCCAACGTCACCCAGAGCGATCGAATTGTCCATAGTTTGCGCCATTCAGACCGCAGCAGTCCGACGCCGGTGATGCGCTCGCGGTCACGCGCTGCGGAAAAGGTTGGGACGGTGACTGCGGTCATCATGCTGCGGCCTCCTCCTGGGACGAGTACTCGACCGCGTTTCGGGTGATCTGCATGAATGCCTCCTCGAGTGACGCCCTTTCTGCGGATAGGGCGTACAGCGTGGCGCCCTGACCTGCCGCGATATGGCCGACTTCCCGAGCCGAGAAGCCGCTGATGAAGAGAGTGTCCTCGCCTGACCGTCGAACCTCGACCCCGGATCGTTGGATCACATCAGCGAGACGCGACGCATCAGGACTCACGACGCGTGTGGTCTCCGGCGCCACTGACTCGATGACATCTTCGACGGTTCCCGCCGCGAGCAGGCGGCCTTGCCCGATCACGACGAGGTCCTTCGCGATCAAGGAGAGCTCGCTCATTAGATGTGAGGAAAGAAATACGGTTCGCCCCTCAGCGGCAAGTCGTACCAGGAGATGACGGAGCCAGAGCACCCCATCTGGATCGAGGCCGTTCACCGGTTCGTCGAGCACGAGAGTGGCCGGGTCCCCCAGAAGAGCCGTGGCGATGCCGAGCCGTTGGCTCATGCCCAACGAGAACCCACCCGCTCGTTTGTTTGCGACGGCTCCGAGGCCCACCATCTCGAGGACCTCGATTGCCCTTGCGCGGGCGATGTTATGTGTCTCGGCGACGACGAGGAGATGGTTGAGGGCGGTGCGCCCGGGATTCACCGCCCTCGCGTCGAGCATCACGCCAAGGTGGCGAATTGGGTCGGGAAGGTCTTGATACCGGCGTCCGCCGACGGTGATACGACCATCTGTGGGTCGGTCGAGACCGACGAGCATGCGCATAGTGGTGGATTTGCCCGCCCCGTTAGGCCCGAGGAAGCCCGTGACGACGCCCGGACGAACGGTGAAGGTGAGGTTATCGACGACGGTCTTCTCGCCGTACCTTTTGGTGAGGTGGTGACTGGTGATCATGTCATCAATCCTGTTCTCTGCCTGTTCGCTCGACATCTCACTGCGGTACCGTGCACTACCTCCCGTGGTACCCCTCCGGCATCCTCATGTCACAGTCGACTGAGGCTCGCCGGGCACCAAAGTGCGCGAGCCAACGCACCCCATAGGCACGGAGGAATAGGCGCTAGTTCAGTGCGGTGTCCGGATTTTGTTTCCGATAAACCGTCTTCTTCCGCTGAGGTATCCGAGGATGGCGAGGATGAAGCCGATGACGACCAACCCCGCCACTATGGCTGTCCAGCCACCAGTTGCGTCATGGAGAGCACCGAAAGCAAGTGGGCCAGCGGCTGCGACGAGATAGCCGAGGGTCTGTGCCATCCCTGACAGGCTCGCAGCTTGGCCATGGTGCATGGTGCGCAGCCCGAAGAAAGATAGCGCAAGGACGACATTCACCCCCGCGGCGAACCCCAGCATGCAGACCCACATAGTGGCAAACTGCGGAACAGCAGAGATCCCAATGAGCCCGGCGGCGATGAGCAACGGGCCTACGACCGCGAGTAGACGCTGGTCTCGCATTCTGGGGATAACGACGGAGCAGACGAGACTGGCAAACACGCCGAGCGCGTTCAGGACAAACTGGTGGACATTGATCTCGGAGGCCGGGATGCCCGCGTCGGCCTCGATGGAGGGCAACCAGGTGATGAGGCTGTAGAAGATCAGCGACTGTAGACCCATGAACAAGGTCACTTGCCAACCAAGCAGGCTCGACCAAGGCGAACGCCACGCAGCGTGATGAGTTTTCGGAAGCTCGAGCGTGATGTCTTCCTCGACCGGGGTGAGCACGGTTCGCCTGCGCAACTGCGGTGCGAAGATGCCGAGGCTGAGAATCGCGAGCCCGGCCCACATGCCCAGAGGGAGTCTCCATCCGAGCGCAGTCACCCCAGCGAGCGGAGCCGCAACTCCCGCTGCTACAGCGGCGAACGTCGCTTGCACGGCAGAGTAACCGCCCGTGACTTGCGCGATCTTGTCGGGGAAGTCACGTTTAATGAGAGCTGGAAGAACGACGTTGAGAATCGCGATGGAAACCCCGATGATGATCGTCCCTATCCACAGGAGCAGTAACGGCGGAGTCGAACGAATGATGAGCCCCGCCGCGAGCAGGAGCAGACTGACGCCGATCGTACGTTCGAGCCCGAGGCGATGTGCAATGCGCGGAGCGATGGGCGACACTACCGCGAACGACACCAGCGGCAGGCTGATCAGGGCCGATGAGAGCAGAGCACTGATCTGGGTGGAGCGCGCGATCTCAGGGAGAACCGGCCCGACCGTGGTGATGGCCGCGCGAAGGTTGCCCGCAACAAGAAGGACGCCAATCAGTACTAGCAACGCTGACGGGCGAACACGCACCCGCCGCAGACGAGCAGGTATGGGCAGAGTGTCCGTGTTAAGCATGTTTTCTTTCGTAATCTGAGATGCGTGAAGGTCGAGGCTCTCGGTCAACGCGCCGAGCACGCTGTGAGGCCATGCAGATCGTCCGAGCCCCCTTCGGCTGTCGAACGGGTGTCTGCAGCATCGACGAGGCCCTCGGTGAACCGCGTCGATCCGCAGCGAAGGGAGGATGGCCAAGCGCTATTGATGTTTCCAATAGCTCCCCGCGTGGATAGCACCGCGCGGCACGCCGGCCCGGCGTAGGCGCGTAACGAGCGTGTGTGCGAAAGAGCGTTCCCCGGCGATGCCGACCAGGTCAGGAACACGCGGGAGTCCGCCAGCGAGCACGCTCGCTGCGAACTCCTCGCCGGACGCTCGCTGCTCGCCACCCATCGGAACAGAGATGACCGAGACGTGATCTCCAGGCCCTTGCTCTGCTGCCGCTACCTCCACGCGAGGAACATAGAGCGTTGTTGGCACCGATGGCGGGGTCTCTGCCGCAACAGCGAGAGCTGCGGAGGCGCCAGCCTCGTCAGCGATAAGCAACTGCCACCGGGTTTGGGTAGGGACATGGTAACGGCGACCATTGTCGATGACATCGACTACGGAGCCGAGTGGTGCACCTCCCGCCCAGGTGCCAAGCGGACTCTCGCCGTGGATAAGGATGTCGAAGTCGATCTCGAGCGCGTGCGAGCGATACCCGCTGACCGTTAGTCGGCGACGGAGCGGACGGCTGAGTGCAGCGGCGAACCCCCAATGAGTGGCAACGCTCCACGGGTCTGTGGGCATTGGCGCGATGTACCGCCAGGCTTCTTCCTCAGGCCAGGGGATCAGCAGTGTGCAACGCTGATCCCCACCTTGGTAGCGGAAGCCTTCGAGACCAAACCCGCCCAGCGTCACACGAAGCACACGCTTCGTGATCAGACGACGCTCGATGAGCGTCAATTTGTGTTTGCGCCTTGGCTGGAAGAGCGCATCCCATCCGAAGGCAAGTCGGCCATCACCGCGGCAGTTTGAAGACATGGAGTTCAGCTTTCTTGGCAGGCAGCTTCAGTAGAGCACTTGATTAGGGGACCCTAACACTAACTTGATTAGGTTACCCTAATTCAAGTAGCTGATCTACACCAACCAAGGAGCAGACTGTGCCATCACGCAGACACAGCCGTGAGGACGTGATCAATGCCGCACTGGAACTTCTGAACGAAGATGGACTCGACGCGGTCACCATCCGCGAAGTAGCCAGACGCATGCGGGTCAATGTGAACACGGTGTCGTTCCAGGTCGGGACCAAAGCGCACCTGCTTGGTCTGATGTCAGACGCGGTGTTAGCCAACCTCTCGCTGGACGGCCTACCCACCGACGGGTTTCAGCGGGTCGAGGAGGCCCTCCGCCGATACCGATCGACCCTGCTGATGTACCGCGACGGTGCCCGATTGACCGCGGGAAACACTCCTTTCGAGGAGCACACACGGCAGTTCGCTGAGAAGCTTGTCGCCGCACTCGTCATGGCGGGCGTGCCTGACACAGAGAGTGTGCGCGGCATGTGGGCATTGTTCTACTTCTTGCTCGGGATCACTCAAGAACAACAGGCCGCGCAAGCTCACGCCTCGGAAGAGCCTCTGCCCGCCAGCACCTTCCCGACTCTTCACCGCCTCCACTCAGAGGTGTTCTCTGCAGACTTTGATGCACGCTACGAGTTCGGCGTCGTCGCCATCCTGGCCCATCTTCGCCGAGCCAGTAGTGGCCGACGAGGAGCGCTTCGCTAGCGGCGTCGACGAGGCGGGGATGAGGTCTAGACGCGTTCAAGCTGAGCGCTTGTCTACGACGGTGTTGCCAGGGGGTCACGTTCTGCCCCGCTGCGGCACGGATGCCCCGCAGCGCCACTTCGACGAAGCGAGTAGGCGCAGTGTGTTCCGAACCCGGCGAGTGAGCGTTCAGGGCAAACTCGTCATCACGACCTCAGTCTGAGAGCCGCGCACGCTCCGACGTCCAGTGAACGCTCACAGAAGCACGCCGCCAAGCCTCGCGATCCACAGCCTTGGCTATCTCTCGCGCAGCGGCAACCCACACTGCTAGAGGTGACTGGCTCCAAGGGCCCGTGAGTAGGCAAGGATTGTCGATCGTCTTCGTGGCCGAAATTCTGACAAGTGTCATGAGACAAATCGCTTCATGTGCCGGCTTATGCGGTCCCGGAAACTCGCGGGTTCTGTGTCTCACCAACTGACAACTGTTGTGAGATCGGACAAGAATATCGGCGCCGACGCGCCCGGAAACCCTCCGTCTGTTCGGTGTTCACCGAACGGATGCCGCGTGGACAGGAGCAGGGCCCGCGGCATCCCTAGCCTGACCGGACACCCCCTCTCGAGACTCTTCAAGGAGTGCCCTTCCGCATGTCTGTTCCGTCCCCCGCCCGTCGGCGCGTCTGCGCCGCGATCCTCGCCGCGACGTTGGCCTCCGGCGCCGTCGTCGCGCTCGGGGGCTCTGCCGCCACCGCGGCAGAGCTGCCCGACACCTTCCTGAGCACGGCCGCGACCACGTGGCACTACTCCGACGACAACACCGACCCCGCCGCCGGGTCCCCCGATCGTCTGGTCTGGACGCAGGCTGGCTTCGATGACTCCGCGTGGAAGACCGCGGCCGGCGCGTTCGGCGCGAAGAACGGCCAGCCAACCGGAATCGGCTCGGGCTTCCCCATCAACACCCTGCTGAACCAGTACATCGCCGGCACGACGGACGACGTCCCGACCTTCCACTTCCGCACGGCGGTCGACATCGACGCCGAGCAGCTGGAGGCCATCGACGGTCTCTCGGCAACTCTCACCTACGACGACGCCGTGCAGGTCTTCGTGAACGGCGAGAAGGTCGCCGGATTCGTCGACGAGAAGGTCGAAGCGGCGCCCGAAGCGCAGCGCAACCTCATGTACGCGGGGAACAGTGGCGGCGACCCCGTCACCTCGACCTTCACGATCGACGCCGACGACCTCGTCGCCGGTGAGAACACGATCGCCGTCGCGCTCTACCAGGACCGCATCACGAGCTCGGACATCTACTTCGACTTCCAGAGCCTCACCCCGATGATCGCGGGCGTGGAGCCGGTCGCTTCGTACGACGACGTGGTCCTCACGATCGGCGCCGACGAGTCGACCCGCAACGTGACCTGGTACACGAACGTCGACACCGCGCAGTCGCTGCAGTACGCGCCCGGCACCGACGCGAGCGCGTTCCCGGCATCCGGCATCACGACCGTCCCGGCCACCGGCGGCCTGACGAGCAGCAACGAGTACAACCGTCGCGCCGCCCTCCAGGGGCTCGCCGAGAACACCACCTACCTGTACCGCGTGGGATCCGAAGCGGGCGGCTGGTCGGACGTGAAGTCGTTCTCGACCGCATCGTTCTCGGGCGACTACGGCTTCCTCTTCTTCGGCGACCCGCAGATCGGCGCCTCCGGCAACGCGGAGCGCGACGGACAGGGCTGGGCCGACACGCTCGACATCGCCGAGCAGACCTACCCCGACAGCGAGCTGCTCTTCTCGGCCGGCGACCAGGTCAACACGGCATCCAGCGAGACCGAGTACGGCTACTACCTCGCGCCGGAGCAGCTCTCCAGCATCCCCACCGTGCCGGTCAACGGCAACCACGACGTGGGCTCGAAGGCCTACGCGCAGCACTACACCGTGCCGAACCTCGACGAGACGGCGGGCTCCGCGACCAGCGGCACCTCGTCCGGCGGCGACTACTGGTTCATGTACAAGGACGTGCTCTACGTCGTCCTCAACACGAACAGCAACGACGACCAGAGCCACATCGACTTCATGGAGAAGGTCGTCGCCGAGCACGGTGCCGACGCCAAATGGCAGGTGCTCGCCTTCCACCACTCGATCTACTCGGTCGCCTCGCACGTGTACGACTCCCAGATCGAGCGTCTGCGCAATGCGCTGCCGACCGCGATCTCGGACCTCGGCTTCGACCTCGTGCTCCAGGGCCACGACCACAGCTACACCCGCACGTACCTGATCAAGGACGGCGAACTCGCCGACGCGACCGAGGTCCCCGGCCAGGCCGAGGTCTCGGCCGGTGAGGGCGAGGTGCTGTACGTCACCGCGAACTCCGCCAGCGGTTCGAAGTACTACGACGTGAAGGCGCCCGACGCCTGGTACGGATCGGTCATCAACCAGGAGAAGGTGCGCAACTACTCGCACGTCGAGGTCACCGACGACTCCATCACCGTCACGACGCTGCGCAGCCAGGCCAACGGCACGGCGTCACCCGTGAACAGCGTCGTCGACGAGGTCACCCTCGTGCGCGACGACGTCACCGCTCCGGAGATCGCCTTCCCGGCGGAGTCGGAGGTCGTGCAGGGCGAGAAGTTCGACGCCCTCGCCGGCGTCACCGCCACCGATGAGCGCGACGGCGACGTCTCCGCGTCGCTCGAGGTCGAGGGCTCGGTCGACACCGACGTGCTCGGTTCCTACGACCTCGTCTACACGGCGACGGATGCCGCGGGCAACACCGCGACCGCCGAGCGCACGGTGAGCGTCGTCGAGGCTCCGGTGGTCGCCCCCGCGAAGCCGAGCGTCACGGTCTCGGGAGAGGCCGTGCAGGGTGGGAAGATCACGATCGCGGGCACCGGGTTCACCCCCGGCGACAGCGTGTCGGTCGTCGTGCACTCCGACCCCGTCGATCTCGGCTCGTTCACGGTCGCGGCCGACGGTACGCTGGCCGCGAGTTGGACGATTCCTGTGGCGTTCGAGGTCGGAGCCCACACGATCGTCGTGACCCTCCCGGACGGATCGACCGTGGAGACGACGTTCACGATCGCGGCTGCGGCGGCGTCCGGAGCGGCCGGTTCGGACGCGCTGGCCACGACCGGTGCGGAGCTGCCGCTCGCGATCGGCGGCATCGCGCTGCTGCTGCTCGTCGTCGGCGGTGTGCTCGTCGCCCGTCGTCGCCTGGTCGCGAACCGCGACTGACGATCACGGATGCCCCGGGCCGTCGGGCTCGGGGCATCCCCGTATCTTCGACATCTCCGAGGAACTCATGAAGTCGTCTGCGTCGGCTCTCGCCCTGCTGCTCGTCGTCGTGCTCACCGGCTGCTCTCCGGTCGCCGAGGCATCGCCGTCGTCAACGGTGGCGCCCACGAGCACCCCGTCGGCGAGCACCGAAGCCTCGACACCCGTCGAGCTCGTGCCCGGCTCGACGCTCGATCGGTCCGCGGTGACCGCAGCGGTGCCCGCGGGGGAGACGATCTCGATCGTGGTTCCATCCGACCCGGGTGAGGAGGAGCGCCTGGCGTTCGCCGCCGTGCAGGACGCGGCCGCCCGTCACCGCGCCACGGTGCAGGTGCATGCGGATACCGACCCTGTCGCGTCGGTCACCACCGCTCTCGCTGATCGTCCCGACGTGATCGTCGCCATCGGTCCCGCGCTCATCGGCGCCATCGACCGGGCCTCCGCCGCCAACCTCGACGTGTCGTTCCTCGTACTCGGCACGCAACTTGCCGAGCCCACCGGAAACGTCATCGCCGTCACCTGGCCCGGAGCCGAGGAACGAGCCGTGTTCGCCGATGCCCCTGCGTCTTTCACGGGTGCCGCGACGTACGCGGGCGAGGCGCTCGGGGTCGGTCTCGCCGCCTTCGCCTCCGGACTCGACGGTCACGTCATCGCTCTCGACTGAGGGCACGACACCGACCGAGGTGCAGCCCTAAGCTCGTCGTGACGAGGGGGTCGGGATGACGAAGAAGATCGTGGTGGCGGTGCTCGCAGGGATCGGGGCGGTGCTCTTGCTCGCGGGGTGTGCCGAGCCGAGCGGCGGCGTGGGTGCGGAACCCACGCCCACGGTGACGCCGACGGCGGCGTGCCCGCAGGTCGAGGGCGTCGATCTGCCGCCCGAGTGCGCGCCCTACGATCCCGAGAAGGCGATGGACCTCAACGACCGCTACCGCGACCGCATGGACATCGACGGCGCGACGCACGAGGCGAGCGCCGCCGTCGTCGACGCGCTGCGCGTCGACCTCGAGCGTCTGCGCACCGCGGGCACGTTCACGGTCGACACCGTGCGGGCCGCCCTGACGGATGCCGGGCTCCCCGACTCGCAGGTGCGCGAGGACTACGGCGACGTGCTCTTCGGCGTCGGGGGTGTCGACGGCGGATGCGTCTTCGGCGAGGTCACCGAGGAGGGCGTGACCGTGGACATCGGCGGCTACATCCTCGACGGCGGATGCCTGCCCGCGCAGTGAGACGTCGGCGACCCGGGGCCTAGTCGTTCTCGAGCACGTAAGCCCCGGAGGCATCCGTGAACAGCGCCGTCTGGCCGGGAAGGGCCTGCCGGGCGAAGTCCGAGATCCATGGGAACCGGGCGAGGAACGAATCGACCGACCACACCTCGTGGTTCGCGGAGTCGTTCATGTAGGCATCCGATTCGAGTCCGGTGACCGACTGCAGGTGCGCGCCCGTGAACGTGACCCAGCGGGGCGGATGCTCGGCGTGCAGCTTCGAGAGGAACACGGGACGGTTGCCGGCGATGCCTGCGGGGGCCGCCACGGCATCGTCACGGGTCACGTCGAGCAGCGCGTCGAGCGAGCCCGCTTCGGCGACCAGCGCCTCCCATCCGCGTGCCGCGGCGTACGCCGCCTCGGTATCGGTGAGCAGGCGCAGCGTGCGCACATGGCCGACGAGGGCACCCTCGTGCCGCACCTCGTCGAACGAGCTCCCCCACCGAGACCCCGTCGCCATGATCGCCGTGATGCGCGTGCCCGAGAGGAAGGGCTCGGTGTTGCGCCAGGGGGCGCCGACCGGAGGTACCCGGCGGTTGCGGGCGATGTCGTCGCAGACGATCTCGAGCGCGGCGAAAGCGGCCCCCTGCTGTCCGTCGATCACCTCGACCGCCAGCTCGACCTGTTCACCGCTGTCGGTCGGCAGGCGTGAGGCGCCCAGAGTCATCACGGTCACCGGTCCGTCGGTCGGGCGCTTCTCGACGATGCGGACCGACCCACCGATCAAGTCGGGGAAAGGCGCCGGCGCGACCCCCAGCGAATCGAAGACGTGTTCGGGGAAGCCGTGATCCGAGGTCATCGCCCGAGTCTTCCAGCCGCCGAGAGGCGAGGCAATGGGCGGGCGGCGGCTCAGGAGCCGATGAGGCTCCGCTGCTCGACGAGCGGGCAGGTGAAGACGTCGCGCTCGCCGAGTCCGACCTGGTTGATGTAGCGCACGACGATGGCGTACGAGGTGAGCAGGCCGACGGAGGTGTACGGCACGTCGTGCGCGCGGCAGTACTCCGCGATCATCGGCGCCGCACGGCGGAGGTGAGGGCGGGGCATCGACGGGAAGAGGTGATGCTCGATCTGATAGTTCAGCCCGCCCATCACGACGTCGAGCAGGCGAGTGCCCCGAACGTTCCGGCTCATCATGACCTGACGCCGCAGGAAGTCGAGCGTCATGTCGCGCGGCACGACCGGCATCCCCTTGTGGTTCGGAGCGAAGGCGATCCCCATGTAGAAGCCGAACAGGCCCAACTGCACGGCCAGGAAGACGAACGCGATGCCCGGCGACAGCACGAGGAAGACGAGCGTCAGAAAGCCTCCGAGGCGGATGCCGAGGAAAGCGATCTCGACCCATCGCCGTTCGAGACGACCGCGCGCGAACACCCGGCGCACGCCCGAGGCGTGGAGCGACAGCCCCTCGAGGAGCAGGATCGGGAAGAAGAACACGCCCTGGTGTCCGCGCATCCAGGTGAGCACCGGACCGCGGTGCCTCGCCGCCGTCTCGGCCGTCACGGCGATGACGGGCAACTCGATGTCGGGGTCGGACCCCAGCTTGTTCGGGTTGGCGTGGTGGCGGGTGTGCTTGTGCTGCCACCAGCCGTAACTCATGCCGACGAGCAGGTCGCCGAGGATCAGGCTGATCCAGTCGTTCCAGCGCCCCGAGACGAAGATCTGTCGATGGGCGGCGTCGTGGCCGAGGAAGGCGATCTGGGTGAAGACGATCGCGAGCGCGGCGGCCGTGAAGAGCTGCCACCACGACTCGCCGATCCAGACGAACGCCGCGAGGCACGCGGCGACGACCAGTGGTGCGGCGATGAGCTTCGTCCAGTAGTACCCGTATCGGCGGCGCAGCAGGCCCTGGTGGCGGACCTGCTGCGCCAGCTCGGTGAATGCGCTCGTCGCGCGCGCAGTGCCCTCGCGCGGACGGGTGCGGATGGTCTGGCGGATGTCGTCCATGACGACCTCCTTCTCCGGCGTCGCCGCTAGCTGCGGACGGCGCCTCCTTCTTCGACCCAGTCCTCGATGCGGGAGTCGTCGTCGGAAGACCGATCGCTTCCGGAGGGAGGGGTGAACACGACCGCGTCGGCGAGCGCGGCGACCAGCGCCGCGCGCTCCTGCTCGCGGTCGGAGGCGATCTGGAATCGGTCGGCCGCCTGCGCACGGGCCGTGTGCAGGGCGGTCGTGATCTCGGCGAGCCGCTGCGCGAGCACGGAGGCGAGGCCATCGCGAAGCTCTTCCAGACTGGTGTTCGCGATCTCGAGGCGACGGTCCGCCACATGCAGCTCGACCGTCGGGTATCCGTTCGCGGACAGGTGGTCGCGCATCTCGCTGCTCTGGATCGCATCGACCTCATCGCGATCGGCTTTGCGCGTGAACACCGCTTCGACGGTGTAGTGGTCGGGAGCGTCATCGGTCATCAGTGCGGCGGGAAGCGAACCGACGAGGACGGACCCCAGGCCCAGCAGTTCAGGGTTCTGCCCTGCGATCTTCAGTTGTGCGTTCATACCGCGACGATAGGTGCGTCGCCGCCATCACGGCAGGGCGTTGACTCGCCGGAACATGCGTGTGTGCGAATATGTCGCGCCAGGATCACCCGTGCGCGAGCACCTGCAGGCCGATGACGGCGAGGCCGAGCGCCGCCTCGGCTCCGAGCGCGATGAGGCGCTGGAACCACTTCAACGGCATCCGTCGAACCGCGATCCAGCCGATGACGATGAGCGAGGCGAGCAGGGCGATCGCGCTGGCGCGCAGCGCGGCATCCGTCGACCAGGCATCGAGCCCCGCGAATCCCAGGAACACGAACGGCAGCACGACCGTGCTGAGCGCCCCGAAGCTCGACGCGAGAGCGTGCCGCAGCTCGGGCGGCGTGAAGAGCCGCTCGTGTACGACGAGGTGCGAGATCAGGTCAGCGGTGAAGACGGCGAGCAGGGTGCCCATCACCGTGACGATGAGCGTCGTCGCCGCCTCGCCGGCGCTCACGTGGCCGTGAGTCGAGAGCGTGATGACGACGGCGAGCGCGGCGAACGTGAGGTAGATCCGCTCCTTGAGGTGGGCGGCGCGGGCCGCGCGCTCGGCCTCGTCGATCTTCTCGGCCATGACTGCTCCTCGTTCGCTCTGCGGGTGTGCAGACAAGGCTACGGCCCGGCGGGCGCCGCGGTTGTCGGTCGTGCACGACGTTGTTACGGTCGTCGGATGCTGTTCGCCGGAGTTCTCTTCTTCCTCATCGGCTTGGTTCTCTTCCTGGGATCGATCGTCCGCGTCGTCCGCGCCAACCCCGGACGACGGGTGCCGTACTGGCGCGAGGCCGAGGTCACGCCGAAGTGGTCGGTGGCGCTGCGCGCGGGCGGAGGAGCGTGCGTGGCCTTCGGTGTCGGCATGCTCGGCGGCGCCTGGGTCGAGCAGGGCGACTCGGCATGGTGGTGGGTGCTGCCCACCCTCGTGCTGTGGGTCGCGCTGCCGGCCGCAGTGATCGCGATGCACAACGCTCGCGCTCGCGGCTGACGGCATCCGTTCGGGTCGCACGAGAGGTCGGTATCCGTGGCGATGCCGACCTTTCGTGCGCCCGGATCATCTCAGCACCCGGGGGAGACGTCGGATGTTCGGGTTGCGCATTGGCCTCGGCGGTGTTTATATTACGACGTAAAGTAATTCTCCCGAGAAGGCAGACATGACGCTCAGTGTCGAGCAAGACCTCCCCACCGCGACAGCGGCGGCACCCGCGGAACGTCGGAAACGGCAGTCCCGGTTCCGTCGCAGCCTGCGCCGCTACTGGCAGCTGTACCTCCTGCTGCTGATCCCCATCATCTGGTTCATCGTGTTCCGCTACATCCCGATGGCCAACGCGGTCATCGCGTTCAAGAACTACAACCCGATCGACGGCGTCTGGGGCAGCCCGTGGGTAGGCTTCGACAACTTCGCGAACCTCTTCCGCAACCCCGTCTTCCCGCGCCTGGTCGGCAACACGTTCATCCTCGCCGCATATACGCTGCTCGCCAGCTTCCCGCTGCCGATCATCCTCGCCCTCGCGCTCAACGAGGTGCGACTGCGCTTCTTCAAGCGCACCGTGCAGATGGTCACCTACGCGCCGTACTTCATCTCGACGGTGGTCGTGGTGTCGATGACGATCCTGCTGCTCTCGCCGCGCGTCGGACTCCTCGGGCGCACGTTCAGCTTCTTCGGCGCGGGGCAGGTCGATCTGCTCGCCAGCGCCGACTTCTTCCGGCACATCTACGTCGCCACCGACATCTGGACCACGACCGGATACTCGGCCGTCATCTACCTCGCCGCCCTCGCGTCGGTCGACACCTCGCTCTACGAGGCCGCCAAGATCGACGGCGCGAGCAGGCTCCAGAAGATCTGGAACGTCGACATCCCGGCGCTGCTGCCCACGGCATCCATCATCCTCATCCTCGGCGTCGGCAACATCATGGCGATCGGATTCGAGAAGGCGTTCCTGCTGCAGAACGCCCTCAACCTCTCGACGTCCGAGATCATCCCGACCTATGTGTACAAAACGGGCATCCTCAACGCGAACTTCAGTCTCGGGGCGACGATCGGGCTCTTCAACGCCGTGATCAGCCTGGTGCTGCTGCTCGTGGTGAACACGGTGTCGAAGCGAGTGACGGGAAACGGACTGTGGTGACCACGATCAACACCGAGGCGCTCCTGACCGAGGAGGTCGTCGTCGCGAAGAACAAGAAGCGCCGGCCGAAGCGCGACCCGCTCACCCGCGGCGTCAAGGTCAAGGAGACCAAGACCGACCGCGTGTTCATCGCCGCGGCCTACATCCTGCTCACGGTCTTCCTGCTCGTCGTACTGCTGCCGCTGCTGAACATCCTCGCGAGCTCGGTCTCGAGCCCCCAGGCCGTCTCGGCCGGCCGCGTGCTGTTCTGGCCCGTCGACTTCACGCTCCGCGGCTACGAAGAGGCGCTCGGCAACCCCGCGATCCTCCGCGGATTCGGCAACTCGATCTTCTACACCGTCGTCGGCACGCTCATCAGCGTGCTCGGCACGGTCGCCGTCGCCTACCCGCTCTCGCGGACGCAGCTCTTCGGACGCAAGGTCATCACCGGTGGCGTCGTGTTCACGATGCTCTTCAGCGGTGGCGTCATCCCGATGTACCTCGTCGTGCAGTCCCTCGGCCTCCTCGACACCCGCTGGTCGATGCTGCTGCCCAACGCGATCGGCGTCTGGCAGGTGATCATCGCGATCGTGTACTTCCGCTCGGCCGTGCCCGACGAGGTGTACGAGGCGGCACAGCTCGACGGGGCATCCGAACTGCGCATCCTCTGGACCATCGTCGTGCCGCTCGCGAAGCCCCTGCTCGCCGTCATCGCCCTGATGTACGCGATCATGCAGTGGAACTCGTACTTCGACGCCCTGCTCTACCTGCGCAACGCCGACCTGCAACCCCTGCAGCTCGTGCTGAGAGGACTCCTGATCCTCAACGACTCGGGCGGGGGCGGAGACGTCGCCGAGCAGCTGCGGCGCCGTGAACTCGCCGACCTCATGCGGTACTCGACCGTCGTCATCGCGACCATCCCGATGCTCGTCGCCTACCCGTTCGTCGCGAAGTACTTCAACAAGGGGATCATGGTCGGCGCCGTCAAGGGCTGACCCCTCTCTCACAGACCCACCACCACACACCCCCATTACCCGGGCAAAGGAGATTCCGGCAATGAGACACAGCATCATCCGAGGAGCGGCGGCCGTAGGCGCCCTCGCTCTCGCCGCAGGAGCGCTGGCGGCATGCACGTCGCCCAGCGACGACAACGGCAAGCTCGTCGCGTTCGGCCCGCAGGGCGACAACGGTTCGCTCAAGGACAACGCGTTCACGAAGCTGCTCGAGGAGAAGTTCGACATCGACTTCGACTGGCAGACCACCACCTACGACGGCAGCGTCGCCGGAGAGAAGCGCCAGGTGTCGCTCGCCAGCGGTGACTACCCCGACGCGTACTTCCTCGTGCCGTGGGTCGACGCCTTCTCGCGCAGCGAGGTGCTCAAGTACGGGCAGCAGGGCGTGCTCGTGCCCCTCGAAGACCTCATCGACGAGTACGCGCCGAACCTCAAGGAGCGCTTCGAGGAGAAGCCCGACTGGAAGCAGTCGGTCACCGCGCCCGACGGGCACATCTACGCGATCACCCAGTGGACCGAGTGCTTCCACTGCAGCTACCCGTCGAAGCTGTGGGTCAACTCCACCTGGCTCGACAAGCTGGGTCTCGACCAGCCGACCGACACCGAGGAACTGCGCGAGATGCTGCGCGCGTTCAAGAACGACGACCCGAACGGCAACGGCAAGGCCGACGAGGTCGCGCTCAGCGCATCGTCGGGCGAACCGGTCATCAACTATTTCATGAACGCCTTCACCTACGCCCCGTACGGCTCGCCCACGAGCCCGCCGCCGATGGTGCTCGACGGCGACAAGGTGACGCTCTCGGCGACCACCGACGGATGGCGCGAAGGCCTGAAGTACATCTCGTCGCTCGCCGACGAGGGGCTCATCGACACGGCGTCGTTCACCCAGAACGGGGAGTCGCTGCGCGCGCTGGGCGACAACGCCGAGGCCGAGATCCTCGGTGCCGCGGCGGTGCTGCACCCGTACGAGATCGTCACGCAGGATTCGCCCGACGGGCGCGACACGCACTACGACGCGGTGCCGCCGGTGAAGGGCCCGGACGGCACGCAGTACGCGACGTACCGCTCGCCGATCAGCTCACTGGGAATGTTCGCGCTCACGAACAAGTCGAGCGAAGAGGAGCGCATCCAGGCGATCAAGGCGATCGACTACCTCGTGACCGATGAGGGCGACAAGCTCGGCGCCATGGGCCCCGAGGGCGAGGCCTGGGTTCCGGCGGAGCCGGGCGACGTCGCGCTCGACCCCGAGCTCGAGCCGACCTTCAAGCCGCTCACGTACGACGAGACCTCGAACTCCGCCTGGCGCTCGATGGCTCAGTACTGGGACTCGCTCGAGTTCCGCAACTCGCAGGTCGTGCCGGAGGACATCTACGCACCCGACGGGTACGAGCGTCGTCTGCTCGAGGCCACCAACCTCTACGAGCCGTTCGCTCCCGACGAGAGCCTCGTCTTCCCGTCGGAGAAGCTGTGGCCGAACCCCGACACCTCGGCCGAGATCGCCGAGCTGCAGACGAACATCGCGACCTACATCACGCAGGCGCAGGCGGAGTTCGTCACGGGGCAGCGCGACATCAACGACGACGGCGCATGGCAGTCGTACATCGACGACCTGAACG
Organism: Microbacterium sp. 22179; assembly: GCF_052045715.1. Classification (NCBI taxonomy): domain Bacteria; kingdom Bacillati; phylum Actinomycetota; class Actinomycetes; order Micrococcales; family Microbacteriaceae; genus Microbacterium; species Microbacterium sp. 22179. The sequence continues at coordinate 45,684 of NZ_JBQEPJ010000007.1, forward strand.
GCCTGGGCGTCGACCGCTACCTCGAACTGCAGCAGGAGCTCTACGACGCACTGTGAGCGAGTGAGGTGAAGACTGCCCGGCGGATGCTTCCGCCGGGCAGTTCTGCGTGGGGTGACTGGTTGCGACGCTTCGACAGGCTCAGCGACCCAGCCTGCTGCTGGGATCGGTGAGGGGTCAAGACACGCCCTGCGCGCGGTCCGCGGCGCGGCGTGTCTTGACCCCTCAGCGAGAGAACCGGGTCCCTGAGCCTGTCGGGGCCCGCGAGAGAACCGGGTCCCTGAGCCCGTCGGGGCCCGCGAGAGACCGGGTCCCTGAGCCCGTCGGGGCCCGCGAGAGACTGGGTCCCTGAGCCCGTCGAAGGGTCCCGCCCCGCGAAACCCCGTCTCAGCGCACGAGGGACTGGATCGCGGCCGCGGCGGCGCCGCGGGCCCAGTCCTCGAAGGTGTGCGGGCGTGCGACGATGCGGCAACGCGCCGCGGCACCGAAGGCGTGCGCCTCGAAGGCGCTGCGCAGCGTCTCGTCGAAGAGGTCGAAGTTCGACACGCCCTCGCCCCCGATGATGACGAGTTCGGGGCCGGTGAGGTTCACGAGCGTGGCGATGGCGGTGCCGACGATCTCGGCCGCCTCGCGGAACGCCGCCTCGGCAGCGGGGTCTCCGTCGTGGGCGAGGCGCACGGCCTCGTCGATGCCGATGATCCGACCGTGCGCGGCCGAGACGGCCGCTTCAATGGCGGGGGTCGCGGCCACGGCCTCGACGCAGCCGTTGCGTCCGCACGGGCATACGCGTCGGGGATCGGCGAGGGGCAGGTGCCCGATCTCGCCGGCGACCCCGTAGGCGCCGCTGACGACCTGGCCGTTCACGTGCAGTCCGCTTCCGATGCCGCGGCCGATCGTGACGATCGCGAACGAGGCCGTGCCCAGGCCGATGCCGAACCAGTGCTCGCCGACGGTCAGCGCGTGCACGTCGTTCTCGAGGGTCACCGGCCGGCCGATCCGGTCGCGCAGCCGAGCGGCGAAGTCCTCGTCGGTCCAGCCCATGATCGCCGACTCGCGCACGATGCCGTGACGGCTGTCGACGTCGCCCGAGATCGAGACGCCGAGCCCGGCGATCGCGGCGGATCGCGGCCCGAGCTCGCTCTCGAGGGAGGCGGTGACCTCGACGATGGCCTCGAGCACGGCATCCGGGTCGTGGGCCGCGAGCGCACGATGCTCGGAGGCGAGCACCGTGGTCGTGAGGTCGGTGGCGACCGCGATGACCTCGTCGACGTTCACCTTCACACCCAGCATGATCATCGCCCCGGGCACGATCGACACCGGGGCGACGGGTCGCCCGGGATTGCCGTCGCGGTGCTCGGCGGGCGGTGCATCGACGAGCCCCGCTGCGACCAGCGGCGACACGGCCTTCGTGACCGCGGCCTGCGACAGTCCGGTGTGCCGGGCGATCTCGATACGGCTGATCGGGCTGCGCGTGAGGATGGTCGCGAACACCTTCGATCCGGCATCCGATGCGGATCGGATGAGGGTGGTGCGCGTCGACGTGTCGTGGTCCATCAATTCCTCGTTCGTTATCGGCAACCGTAGCGAATCACGGACGCAGACGGGCGGCGGCGAACTCGAGGGCGTTCTCCTCGTCGAGGTCGCCGCCGGCCTCGTGGCCGTTGTCGGGCCAGAGAACGATGTGCTTCTCGCCCCCGTAAGCCGTGAAGGCGGGGAGCACGGATGCCGGGGGCGTGACCCCGTCGCGCAGCCCGGTGCTCAGGATCGCGGGAGCGTTCGCGCGCTTCGCATGATTCACCGCGTCGAAGTAGCGGAGGGTGTCGAGGGCTGCCGCCCGATCGAGCCGGCGGTCGGCGAAGTACTGGGTCAGCAGGGCGTACGGTGCCTCGCTGCTCAGCTCGGCGGCGCGATTCAGTTCGCTGAGAAAGGGGGCCTGGATGATCGCGACGGCGAGGTCGGGCACGAGCCCGGCCATGGCGAGCGCGATGCCGCCGCCCTGGCTGGCGCCGACGACGCCCACGCGTGATGCGTCGACCAGGTCGAGCGAGCGGAGGGCCTCGACCGCCCGCACCGCGTCAGCGTAGACCCGGCGGTAGTAGTACTCGTGCGGCGAGCGCAGGCCTCGGGTGAGGAACCCGCCGGCAGAGGGGCCGCCGTCGGGGTGGTCGTCGTCGGTGTCGCCGTGGCCCTGCCCGCGGGCGTCGACCACGAGGTGCGCGTAGCCGGCGGCGGCCCAGCGCAGGTCGCGCAGCGCATGGCCGCGGCCGTTGCCGTATCCGAAGAACTGCACGAGCCCGGGGAGCGGTGCGGTGGCGCCGTGCGGCACGCGCAGCCAGGCGCGGATCTGCGTGCCGCCGAATCCGGCGAACGTCACTTCGAACACGTCGATCGCGGTCAAGCGGGTCGGATGCGGTTCGATCGTGACACCGAGCGGATGCTGTCGCGTCTCGTCGAGCGTCTCCGCCCAGAAGGCGTCGAAGTCGGCGGGCTCGGTCTGCGTGGTCGGGGTGTCGACCGTCACGAATTCACCGCGCATCGACAGCTCCGCTCAGAGCATCGGCGCCGACCGGCACCGAGAGAGTGCCGCCCGCGGGCACGGTCAGCGTCACGCGGTGCCCGTCGTGCTCGACGTCGACCGTGCGGTCCTCGGCGAGGCGGTTGTGCAGGATCGCCCCGGTGAGGTGCCCCTCCGACCACGCGACGTCGGCGACGAGGCCGGTGCGCACGCCGATGCCCTGCACCTCGCCCGTCGTCCACGCGGCCGGCAGCGCGGGCAGCAGGCGCACGACGCCGCCGTGGCTCTGCACGAACATCTCGGCGATCGCGGCCGGGAAGCCGAGGTTCGCGTCGATCTGGAACGGCGGATGCGTGCTGAAGAGGTTCGGCAGCAGGCCACCCCACTCCGAGCCGTCGACCGGACCGTGCCGCGTGGCATCGCCGTCGAACGGCGTGAGCGCCTCGTCGAGCAGCGAAGCGGCGGTCTCGCCGTCGCCGATGCGGGCGCGGAGCGCGATCTTCCACGCCCACGACCACCCCATCGCTCCGGGGCCGCGCGCGTCGAGCAGGCGGATGCCGGCATCGAACAACTCGGGGGTGCGTTCGCGCGTCGTCACCTCGAGCGGGTACATGCCGAGCACGGGGGTGAGGTGGCGGTGCAGCGGCTCGACCTCGACCACGTCGGCCGACCACTCGCTGATGCGCCCGTCGGCACGGATGCCGACCGGGGCGAGGGCACCGAGCGCGCTCGTGATCTCGGCCGCGAGCGTCGGGTCGTCGAGGTCGAGGGCGTCGATCGCCTGGAGGGCGCGTTCGAGCAGGCCCTGCACGAGCAGCAGATCGGATGCCGACGTCAGGCCGATCGCGGTGCCCTCGCCGTCCGAGGCGAAGAAGGAGTTCTCGGGCGACGTGGAAGGAGAGGTGCGCAGGCGTCCGTCGGCGTCGGGCACGAGCCAGTCGAGGCAGAACTCGACGGCGCCCCGCAGCACGGGCCAGATGCGTGTACGCAGAAGGTCGCGGTCGCCACCGAACTCGTAGGCATCCCAGAGGTTGTGGGTCAGCCAGACGCCGCCCATCATCCAGATCGCCCAGCTCGGGGCACCGTGGCCGTCGCCGACCGGCAGCGCCCAGCCCCACACGTCGCTGTTGTGGTGGGCGACCCAGCCCCGAGCCCCGTAGAGCTCGCGGGCGACGTCGGCGCCGTTCTCGGCGAGCTTCTCGACGAGGGCGAGCAGCGGCTCGAAGGAGTCGTCGAGGCCGAGCACGGGAGCCGCCCAGTAGTTCATCTCGGTGTTGATGTTGATCGTGTAGTTCGACGACCAGGCCGGGCGCAGCTCGGCGTTCCAGATGCCCTGCAGGTTCGCGGCCGGGCTGCCCGCGCGCGAGCAGGAGGCGAGCAGATACGCGCCGAACTCGGCGATCACGGTCGTCTTGAGGGCGAGGTCGTCGCCGCGCAGCAGGTCGCGCTCGACGTCCCAGGTGCCCTCGCGCCGCCCGCCGATCGCGAACCGCGCGCGCGTCAGCCGTCGCCGGTCGGCGACGTGCTCGTCGAACAGCGCGGATGCCTCGCGGCGAGCGGCGGCATCCGCCTGTTCCGCCGCACGGTTCCGGATCGTCTCACGCGAGACGTTCCGCCACTCCTCCTCGCTCGCGCCGGCCCACCACGACGCGGCGCGAGACGAGGAGGAGAGGAAGATCAGCAGGCGCCGGGCGCCGTGGACGGCGACACCGTCGGCGGTCACCTCGACACGGCCGTCGGTGCGCCAGGCGACGGATGCCGCGGCGAAGGCGTCGTAGCCCTCGTCGTCGGCATACCGCAGCGGCGTCTGCAACGGGCCTTCGTGCAGGGGCGCTCCATCGATGGGGGCCACGACGCCGAGCGTCATCCCGCCGTCGCGGACGACGAGACCATCGGTGTGCAGGGGAGTGGTCAGCGCGACGGATGCCGTGAACTCGGCGTCGGCGTCGATCTCGATCACGAGGGCCTGCGCGGGGGCCGAGACCCACGATCGACGGCGCAGCGTGCCGCCGGGAATGCGCAGCGTCTCGAGGAGCACGGCGTCGTCGAGGTCGAGGATGCGCGCGGGGTCGTCCGGCTCGGCATCCGTGATCCGTACGTGCAGGTCGCCGAGCGGTAGGTACTCCTGCGAGTAGGGTCCCTCGAACGCCATGAGGAGGTCTTCGGCGCGGCGCACATCGTCGGCATCGAGCGCCGCGCGCACCTCGGCCAGGCGTGCGGGGCCTGCGCCCGCGGCGATCACGTCGCGCAGCGCGCGGGCGGGTCCGTCGGGCGTCCCCGACCACAGAGTGGAGTCGTTGAGGGCGTAGCGCGCGTCGGCGCCGCCGAAGGCCATCGCGCCGATCCGCCCGTTGCCGAGCGGGGCCGCTTCCTCCCATCGGGTCGCCGGGGCAGCCCACGAGAGCCGGAGATTTCCGGCGGCGGACGAGGGGTTTTCTGCTGCGGAGAGCGACATCGATCTTCCTGTCAAAACCTCGGATGTTTGCTTGCGGTCTCAGCGTATTCATGATTAATTACCGGTGTCAAGTAATTGGCCGGGCCGTCGGGTCCGGTTCTTTCCTGGGGACAACGCGACGGAGCGCCTGGGGTTTCACCGTCGAAACCACCGAGAGGAAATCATGTTCGACACCATCCGTTCGACAACACGGTTGCGATGGGCGGCGGGCTTCGCCGTCGGCGCACTCGTGCTCGGAGCAGGTGCCGCCACGGCATCCGCAGCATCCGCCACCGAGGTCTCCGCGACACCGGTCACGGCGGCACTCGCGACGAGCGTCGTCGCCGCGACGAACACCGACGAGGAGTCCCTTGCGGACAAGCCCTACATGGGCTGGAGCAGCTACAGCATGCAGGTCTACGCCGGCAACGGGCAGGCCTGGATCAGCGCCGACCAGATCATCGCGCAGTCCGACGCCATGCACGAGAAGCTGCAGAGCCACGGCTACGAGTACATCAACATCGACGCCGGCTGGAACGGCAGCAACGACGAGTACGGCCGCCCGATCCCGAGCGAGACGCTGTACCCGAACGGCCTGCAGGCCGTGATCGATCACGTGCACGGCAACGGCCAGAAGATCGGCCTCTACTTCATCCCCGGCATCTCCGAATCGGTCTACGAAGCCGCGTACCCCGTCTACGGCGCCCCCGAGTGCACGACCGCCGACGTCGTCAAGCGGCCGCTGCAGCAGGCCGACTACTGGGGCATCGGCCACCGCATCGACTTCTCCACCCCCTGCGGTCAGGCCTACATCGACTCGATCGCCGACATGCTCGGCGAATGGGGCATCGACTTCGTCAAGTTCGACAGCGTGACCCCCGGCTCCGGCGTCGGCGACCTCTCGCTCGACGCCCGTGACGACGTCGCCGCATGGTCGCAGGCGCTGAAGCGCAACAACATCTGGTTCGAGCTCTCCTGGGCCCTCGACATCCGCTACGCCGACTACTGGAAGGAGCACGCCGACGGCTGGCGCATCGACTGGGACGTCGAGTGCTACTGCGAGAACGAAGCTCTCACCACGTGGGACAACATCGCCCGGCTCTTCCCGAAGGCCGCCGAATGGTGGCGGCACGCGGGGCCGAACTCGGGCTGGAACGACTTCGACTCGCTGAACGTCGGCAACGGCAAGATGGACGGCCTCACCAAGGACGAGCGCCGCACCGCGGCCACGTTCTGGGCCGTGTCGTCGGTGCCGATGTACCTCGGCAACGACATGACGAACCTCGACGCCTACGGTCTCGAGCTGCTCACCAACGACGAGGTCATCGCGGTCAACCAGGCCGGGCGCCCCGCGCACCCCGTCTCGACCGGCTCGTCGCGCCAGACGTGGTTCTCGACCAACCCCGACGGCTCCGTCACGGTCGCGGTCTTCAACCTCGGACGCACGGATGCCGACATCACGGTCTCGCTCGCCGACCTCGGCGTCGAGGGCGAGGTCAAGGTGCGCGACCTCTGGAAGAAGAAGAACCTGGGCAAGGCGACCGGCGAGTTCGTCGCGACCGACGTGCCCGTGCACGGCACCCGCCTGTTCACCTTCACGCCGGCGAAGAACAGCACGCTCACCCTCAACGACGACGACGCACGGCTCACCTACGAGGGCGCATGGACGCGCAACGGCGGCGCCGAGGTGCCCGCCCGCGCCCAGGCCCTGACGGTCTCGTCGTTCGACTCGTCGCAGGGCGGCACGGCTCCCGAGCCCGGCCCGTCGAACGTACGCACGATCAACAACAACGACCCCGGCATCGTCTACAGCGGTACGTGGAGTCAGAGCGGTGGACGCGGCATGGGCGACTACCAGGACGACGTGCACTACAGCGAGGCCAACGGGTCGGCGTTCGAGTACTCGTTCGTCGGCACCGGGATCGACTGGTTCACCGAGACGCACTCCTCGCAGGGGGAGGCCGAGATCTACCTCGACGGCGTGCTCGTCGACACGGTCGACACCTTCCAGGCCGACGGCCGCGGGGTGCAGCAGCAGGTCTACAGCGTGCGCGATCTTCCGAACGGTTCGCACACCCTGCGCGTCGTGAAGAAGTCGGGCCAGTTCATGCTGAACGACCGCCTCGACATCGTGCAGGAGGGCGTGATCGACGTCGACCACCTCGCCTTCGACCGGGCGGCCCCGGCGGATGCCGTCGTCACGCTGCTGCGCGACCCGAGCGAGCTGCAGAGCATCTCGCGCGACGGCACACCGCTCACCGACGGCACGGACTACACGATCGCGGGTGACGAGATCACGTTCGCGAGCGCGTTCCTCGCGGCGCTGCCGGATGGCGACACCGGGCTCGAGCTGCGGTTCCGCGGCGACCACCGCGACGACGTGCACGCCACGGCCGAGGACGGAGCGGCGGTCTCGTTCACGTTCAGCGGCAAGAAGCTGACGCTGACCGGCGCGACCGGACCCGATCAGGGCACCGCCGAGATCTACCTCGACGGCAACCTCGTCGACACGGTCGACCTGCACAGCGACACCCGCCTCACGCAGCAGGTGCTCTTCACGCTCGACGATGTGAAGAAGGGGGATCACACGATCAAGATCGTGAAGACCTCGGGCGACCTGCTCCGCTTCGACAGCCTGTCGTACGTGACGCGGTAGCCCGGTGAGACCAGGGGCGCGGGTGGAGTGTGTGCCGCCCGCGCCCCTTTCCTCTTTGCGCGGATGCCGTCAGGCGGCGTCCGGCGTGATGACCAGGCGAGTGCCCCACGGGTCGGCGAGGCGTAGCGCGTGTCCATCGTCGGCGCCGTCGACGCCGTGCGAGCGGATGCGGTCGGCGAGCGCCTCGACGTCGGCGCGGGTGGGCACGACGATGCGCACATCGCCGAGGCCGAGCGAGGCGGCCCGCGGGCCGGCCCCGGCGCTCTGCCAGGTGTTCATGCCGATGTGGTGGTGGTAGCCGCCCGCCGAGACGAACAGGGCGCTGCCGAGATCGGCCGTCACATCGAACCCCAGCACTCCGGCGTAGAACGCCTTCGCCGAGGGGATGTCTCCCACCTGCAGGTGCACGTGACCGATCGCCGCCGTGTCGCCGGTGGTCGCGGCATCCGTCGTCAGCCACTGCTGCAGGAACGCGTTCGGGTCGAGGGCGAGTGAGGCCATCTGCACCCCGCCGTCGGGCAGGATCGTCCACTCGTCGCGCGGACGGTCATGGTAGAGCTCGAGGCCGTTGCCCTCCGGGTCGGTGAAGTAGAACGCCTCGCTGACGAGGTGGTCGGCCGAGCCGGTGAACGTCTGCGGAACGCGCTCGGCCATCGACAGGAGGGATGCCGCGAGCTGGTGCTGATCCTGGAACAGGATCGCCGTGTGATAGAGCCCTGCTCCGCGCGGATTCGCGTTCGGCAGGTCCTTCTCCTGGCGGAGCCGCATGATCTTCTGCGTGCCTCGGCCGAGGGTGGCCGTGGCTCCGGACTGGTCGAGCACGTCGAGCGTGACGGCCTGCTGGTAGTACGCGGTCATGGCGTCGAGATCGCGCACGAGCAGTTCGACGGTGTCCATGCGCGTGTCATCGGGTGCCGCGCCGGCGGTCGAGACGGATGCCCCGCGCCACGCGCCGGCCGCAGGTGTCAGGCTCATGCGCCGATGGCCTTCACCGACAACGCGGGGAAGTCGGGTGCCCAGGTGAGGCCGGCGGCGACGAACTTCTCGCGCGGCTGCACGACCTTCATCCCTCCGGCGGCGACATAGGCGAGGGCGAGGACGCCGGCGACGATCCAGTAGGCGATCAGCATGGTGCTTCTTTCGGTTGATTGACATTTCAACTAACACGAGAGGCGGCGCGATCATTCCGCGCCTCAGGGCACCTCGTCAGGAAGCATCCGCTCGCATGCATTACACTGATCTCACCAAGGGGAGTACTCCGCCACGGTGGTTTCGTCATTACGGATGCGTTCGCATCCCGGGCCGCCGGTTCCTGATCGAAGGAATGGAGAAGACTTTGGCGCTGCTGCCGCATACGCCGAGTCTGGAGTCCTCATGGATGTCACCCCCCTGATCTGGATCATCACGATCGCCGTGACGATCGCGTTCTTCGTGTACGAGTTCTTCGCGCACGTGCGCACACCTCACGAACCGTCGATCGGCGAGTCCGCCCGCTGGTCGATCTTCTACATCAGCCTCGCGCTGCTCTTCGGTGTCGGCATCGGCGTCGTTTCGGGATGGACCTACGGCGGTGAGTACTTCGCCGGGTACCTGACCGAGAAGGCGTTGTCGATCGACAATCTGTTCGTCTTCCTCATCGTGATGACCGGGTTCGCCGTGCCGAAGAAGTACCAGCAGAAGGTGCTGATGATCGGCATCGTGATCGCCCTGATCCTGCGCGGCATCTTCATCGCCGTCGGCGCGACGCTCATCGAGAACTTCTCGTGGATCTTCTACCTGTTCGGCGCGCTGCTGCTCGTGCTCGCCTACCGTCAGGCGTTCAGCAACCATGAGAGCGACCCCGCCAACGGTCGGTTCATGAGGTTCGTGCGCCGGCACCTGCCGGTCAGCGACGAGTACAACGACGACAAGCTCACGGTCGTCAAGAACGGCAAGCGCTTCGTCACCCCGATGCTGCTCACGATCATCGCGATCGGCTTCATCGACCTCGTGTTCGCCGTCGACTCGATCCCCGCGATCTACGGGCTCACCGACCAGGCGTACATCGTGTTCACCGCCAACGCCTTCGCGCTCATGGGTCTGCGCCAGCTGTACTTCCTCATCGGCGGCCTGCTCGAGCGTCTCGTCTACCTGGCGCAGGGCCTCGCGGTCATCCTCGCCTTCATCGGCGTGAAGCTCGTCTTCCACGCCCTGCACGTCAACGAGCTGCCCTTCATCAACGGCGGCGAGCCCGTGCTCTGGGCGCCCGAGATCCCGATCTGGTTCTCGCTGCTCTTCATCGGTGCGACCATCGCGGTCGCCACCGTCGCCAGTCTCCTCAAGACGCGCCGCGATCCCGCGGCCGTCGCCTCCGCCACCGAGAACACCGACAAATAAGGAGCCCTCCTTGAACGCCCACTGTTCTGACTCTTCGGACTCTGACAGTACGAGCGCCCGGTTCACCCCGGGCGCGCACCCCCGCACCGAGCAGGTGACCCGCTGATGGGCGACCTGCTCTGGAACATCGCCCTGGTCTTCGCGTTCGTCCTGATCGGCGGTGTCTTCGCAGCGACGGAGATGGCGCTCGTCACGCTGCGCGAGAGCCAGATCAACGCGATCGGCCTGCGCGGCAAGCGCGGGGCGAAGGTCGCCGCTCTGGCCCGCAACCCCAACACCTTCCTCTCGGCGGTGCAGATCGGCGTGACGGTGGCCGGCTTCGCATCGGCGGCCTACGGAGCGACCTCGATCGCGCCGTCCGTCGCGCCGCTGTTCGAGTCGTGGGGTCTGGATCCGGCGATCTCTCTCACGATCGCGACGATCGTGCTGACGCTCGTGATCGCCTACCTGTCGCTCGTGCTCGGCGAGCTCGTGCCTAAGCGCCTCGCGATCCAGCGCAATGCGCAGTTCGCGTACGCCGTGGCGCCCGCGCTCAACGGCTTCGCGATCGTCATGCGGCCGGTGATCTGGCTGCTGTCGGTGTCGACGAACGCACTCGTGCGTCTGCTCGGCGGAGACCCGAACAAGACCGGTGAAGAGCTCAGCGACGAGGAGGTGCGCGACATCGTCGCCTCGCATCAGGGTCTCCCTGATGACGAGCGCCGCATCCTCGACGACGTGCTCTCGCTGCGCGGACGTCAGATCAGCGAGGTCATGCGGCCCCGCCCCGAGGTCGTCGCGCTCGACGAGACCGCCACGGCCGCCGAGGCGATGGCCCAGGTGCGCGATCTGCCGTTCTCGCGCTACCCCGTCGCCGACAAGTCGATCGACGACATCATCGGCTTCGTGCACGTGCGCGACCTGTTCGAGGCGGCAGGCGACGATCCGTCGCGTCCCGTGCAGACGCTGCTGCGTGACATCCCGTACATTCCGTCGACCGCTCGCGTGCTGCCGACCCTCACGCGCATGCGCGCCGACGGGCACCACATCGCGGTCGTCGTCGACGAGTACGGCGGCACTGACGGGCTCGTCACGCTCGAAGACCTGGTCGAGGAGGTCGTCGGCGAGATCTTCGACGAGTACGACACGGCCGAGATGGATCTCCCGGGCGGCGCGATCGACGGCCGTCTGAACCTGCAGGACTTCGAGGAGGCGACGGGTCTCGAGCTGCCCCGCGGTTCGTCCGACACGATCGCCGGGTTCATCACCGAACAGCTCGGACGCCTCGCCGTCGTCGGCGACACGGTCGAGGTGCCGGGCGCGACGATCCAGGTCGCCGAGCTCGACCGCCGCCGCATCGCCCGCGTGCGGGTGACCCCGCGCGCGGAGGAAGAGGAGCCGGCCCCGGCCGTCTGACCCTCGCCGCGCCGTCCCCGAGCCACCTCTCGCCGAGCCACCCCTTTCTGCGCGAGCCGCCCCTCTGCGGGCGGTGCGGAAAGGGGTGGCTCGGTCGTTGAGGGGTGGCTCGGCGAGTATCGAACGGATGCCGCGGCGCCGAGCGCGGGAACGCGACGTGCACCAGGTGTGCCGATACTCTGGCCGGGACATCGACACGGGGGACACTTCCATGCGCACTTCTCGACTGGCCATTCTCACCGCCGCTGCCGGCCTGCTCGCCACGACGCTCACGGGCTGCACCTTCTCGGCATCCGCCACCGCGTCGCCCGACGACATCGCGACGCTCGCGGAGGACGCGCTCGAGGCCGAGATCGGCCAACGCCCCGAGATCGACTGCGGCGACGACAGCATTCCCCTGAAGGAGGACTCGGTCGTGCCGTGCCTCCTCACCGATCCGGCCAGCGGTGCCGAGTTCGACGCCGACGTCACCCTCACGAAGGTCGACGGCACCAACGTCACGGTTTCGGTGCAGGTCGCGGATGCCCCGAACAACGCTCCCGAGCCCGAACCGAGCGAGAGCCCCGCGACCGACGCCGGTGGAACCCTGACGCTGACCGCCGAGGAGATCGGCGTCACCGCTGCGCGGGCGCTGACCGACGCGGGCGTGCTCCCGAGCCCGAGCGTGCTCTGCCCGGGCGGATCGCACGAGGTGTCCGACGGCTACAGCCTCGAGTGCACCGCGATCCAGGGCGGCGATCAGTACGCCGCGACCGTCACGATCTCCGAGGTCGAGGGGTCGTCGTACTCCGTCAACGTCGTCATCCCGGAGCTCGCCGGCTGATCCCGCTCGCCGGCTGATCCCGCCCCCGGGCTGATCGTTCAGGCCGGGAAGACGACCCCGGTCGCCGTCTCGGCGGCCGACCACAGCGCCGCCCCCGTCGCGGGTGAGCGCACGGCATCCGAGGCGGCGACTCGCTTCGGCGCTCCCCGGAACTCGAGCAGCCCACCCGGCCCCCAGTAGTCGCCGCCCGCGGCATCCGTCGCCGTCGACGCGTGCACGATCGGCAGAGCGCCGGCGTCCTTCCCCTGCACGAGCGCGCGCGTCGGACGGGCCAGCGCCCGCACGAGGCGCGAGCCGGCGGCGAGACCGGGCCGGTCGGGCGTGAGCGGGTCCACCGCGTAGCCCGGATGCGCGCAGAGCGCCGAGCGCCCGGATCCCGACCACCGGCGGTCGAGTTCGAACGCGAACGCCATGAGCGCCGCTTTCGAGCGGCCGTATTGACGCAGCGACGATCCGCGCCAGGGAGCGGTGATGTGCGCAGGATCGAGTTGCGCGAAACGGTGCGCGAGCGAGCCGACCGCCACGACCCGGGCGTCGGGCGCGAGTGCTCGGCCGAGCTGTGCGATCAGGGCGAAATGACCGAGGAAGTTCGTGCCGACCATGATGTCGAGCCCGTCGGCGGTGCGGGCATCGGGTGTCGCCGCCTTCACGCCGGCGTTGCAGATTACGGCGTCGAGCGTTTCGCCGATGCCGGATGCCGCCTGCGCGACGCTCTCGAGCGATCCGAGGTCGAGGGGCAGCACGCGCAGATCGGCGTCCGCCACCCGGGTGCGTACGGCGTCGACCGCCGTCGCCGCCCGCTCGGCGGAGCGGCATCCGAGCAGTACCCGCGCCCCGCGGGACGCGAGCTGCTCGACGCACCAGTAGCCGATGCCGGCGTTCGCCCCGGTGACGAGGATCGTGCGGCCGCGCAGATCGGAAGCATCCATTCCCCCAACCTACGCGGCCACAGTTCCCCGGGATCCCGAAGCGCGGATGCCGTGGCTACGCCGAACGTCGCGAGAGGAGCCCCGCGACCACGTCGATCAGCACGAACCCCACGAGGGTCCAGCCGACCAACGGGAGCCACAGTCCCACCACCGCGCCGACCGCCGCGACGGCCGCCAGCCCCCACCACGGGGCATCGCGCAGCACCCCGCGCGACGGTGGCGAGCCCCCGAACCTCCGTGCCGACCGCGGCGGTCGCCGCTTCCACCACATCACGTACCCGAGCACGACCATCCCGGCGATCGCGAGGGCGATCACGAACAGCACGATCTGGTTCGCGAGACCGAACATCACTCCCATGTGCAGGTCGATGCCCCACCGCGCGAGCTTCGCCGGCAGCGAGAACTCGGCGAAGTCGACCCGGTCGACGACCTGCATCGTCGTGCCGTCGATCGCGACCGAGTCGACCTCGGTCGGGTAGCTCGTCTTGATCCCGCGCACGACCCATGCCGAGCCCGGCGCGGCGGGAGGGGCGATCTCCACGAGCCCGGTGTCGACGTTGGTGCGCTGCGCGATCGCGAGCACCGCATCGAAGGTGGCGGGATTCGCCGCACCGGTCGGAGCGGACACCGCCCCGTGGTGCTCGGCGTGCTCGTCGACCGGGGCATCCGCTCCGTCGAGCGCGGTCGTGAGCTGCGGCGTGCCCCAGTCGAGCGAGGCGCGCAGGCTCGAGACGTTCGCGCCGGCGAATTGCGACCAGGTGATGCCGGTGGCCGAGAGGAACAGCGCTCCGAGCACCACCCAGACCCCGAGAGACGCGTGCCAGCCGAAAGCCCGCCGATACCCGGTGTGCTTCGGGTTCGGCCGCAGCAGATCGCGCTTCGCGCGCGCCTTGCGGATCCGGATGATCCACAGCGCGAGGCCGGCCACGACGACGATCCCCAGCCACGATGCCGCGAGCTCGCTGTAGTATCGGCCGATCTCGCCGAGCTGCAGGTTGCGGTGCAGGTTGTCGATCCAGGTGCGCAGCGGCAGCGCCCCACTCGTGCCGTAGACGGTGAGGTCTCCGCGGATCTCGCCCGTGCCGGGGTCGATGAACACGGCGCGGGACTCGCTCGCGGCGAGCCCGTCCTGCGCGAACAGGATGCGCGAGGTGTCACCCGGCTCGGGCGCGGGCCGCACCGCCGACAGCGTCGCCTCCTCACCGACGTGCTCCTCGGCGATCGTGATCTGCTCGGCGAGGGTGAGCGACGTCGACGACGTCGGCGCGTGCAGTTCGTGCGCGTAGACGACCTGCTCGAGCGTCGGCGTGAGCGCGTAGAGCGCACCGCTCAGCGCCGCCACCAGGATGAACGGCCCCACCAGGATGCCGGCGAAGAAGTGCAACCGCAGCATCAGGGCTCCGAACCACCGGGGCTTCTTCGCGCGGCCCGGTCGGGAGGCGGCCGGCGGCGCGGCCTCCGTGACCGTCACGACGAGCCGCCCAGCAGCGTCTCGCCGATGAAGCCGCCCTCGCGGCATCCGGGCGGGATCGCGAACACGGCCGAGCCGATCGGCGTCGTCCACTCGTTGAGCAGATCGAGGTCGGCGAGCCGTTGCTGCATCGGCGTGAACTGCCGATCGATGTCGGCCTGGAACGACACGAAGATCAGGCCGGACTCCGACACGCTCGCGCCTGCCGGACGCTCGTCGTAGTTGTAGGCGCGACGGAAGATCTTCTCGCCGTCGTCGCCGCGGGCGCGGCGCATGTGCGCGAACTGGGGGATCACGGGGAAACCGACCGCCGTGGTCGCGTCGAAGTCCGGTTCGTCGAACTCCTGCGTGCCGGTGAGCGGTGCGCCGTTCGCCAGCGTGCGGCCGACGGATGCCTCGCGCCCGCTGCTATCCAGACGATCCCATTTGTCGAGGTCCATCCGCGTACGGCGCACGACCATCCCGGTGCCGCCGGCCAGCCATCCGTCCTCGACCCACACGACGGAGTCGAACTCGGTCGTTCCCGGTTCGGGGTTGGCGGTGCCGTCGACCTGGCCGAACAGATTGCGCATCGTCGTGCCCGGGCGCTCGGTGCCGTACGCCCGGCGGAAGCCCTGCTGGCTCCAGCGCAGCGACGCGAAGCTGCGGGCGTCCTTCAACAGCATCCGCGCCGCGTGCGCGACCGTGAGCGGATCGTCGGCGGCGATCTGCAGCAGCAGGTCGCCGTCGGAGAACTCCGGCTGCAGGCGATCGATCGAGAACGCCGGCAGGGGAGCAAGCCACTCCGGCGCCACGCCCGCCGCGCGTGCGACGAGGCCCGGGCCGAACCCGAACGTGACGGTCAGGCGTGCGGGGGCAGCGGCGAGCTCCGGTTCGGAGTCCGCGAGCGCCGCTTTCCCCTGCGTGAGGCGGGCGGCGTCATCGGTGAGGATGCGCAGCAGCCGGATGAGGCCGTCGCGATCCGTCGTGTCGAGCAGGTCGAGGGCGAGGAACAGTCCGTGCGCTTGCGCGGCGGTGTCGATCCCGGCCTGATGCGTGCCGTGGAACGGCACGGTCTCCTCGCCGTTCATCGGCGTCGAAGCGGGGGCTGCGGTGCCGGCGTCCTGCCGGTTCAGGGCGTAGTCGACCCCGATCGCCGCGACCGCGCCGACACCGGCGACAGCCCCTCCGAGGAGGAACTGCCGCCGGGTCGACCCGGAGCGATCGGAGCGCGCACCCTCGGTGCGCGGGGGCATCAGTGGTCCATACCCTCGTGGTCGTCGCCCTCGTCGCCCTCGTAGTTCTCGTTGGCGCCCGAGTAGTCCTTCACCGGAGCGGTGAAGGCGTACGTCGAGTCGTCCGAGAACGTGAGGGTGACGGTGACCTCGTCGCCCGCGCTGAGGGCGCCCGTGAGCCCCATCAGCATGATGTGGTCGGCGCCGGGCACGAGCTCCAGCGAGCCACCGGCGGGGATCGAGAATCCGCCCTCGATCTCGCGCATGACCATCTCGCCGGCCTCGTTCTCGACGGTCTCGTGCAGCTCGACCATGCCGGCGGCGTCGGTCTCGGCCGACACGATCGTGACGGCATCCGTGCCGCTGTTGGTCAGCGTGCCGAAGGCCGCCGACATGTCCTCGTCGGTGGCCTTGACCCAGGCGTCCTCGATGGTGACGGTCTCGCCCGCGGGGGCCGCCTCGGTAGGCCTCTCGGCAGCGGCGCATCCCGTGAGGGCGAGCAGCGACACGGCGACGAGCGCGGTCAGACGGGACAGGTTCTTCGTGGGGGTGTTCATGGAAATGCCTTTCACTTCTCTTCCGCGGCGTCGCCCTCGGCGGACGCGGCGGGTGCCGTCTTCGGACGGCGGAGGATTCGATACAGGACGAGGGCGACGACGGCGATCGCCGCACCCGCGCCGCCGACGAGCAGTACACGCAGGCCGCCGTCGGTCTCATCAGTGGACTGATCCGTGGGATCCGAGACGTCCGGAACGTACGAGGGAGCATCGGCATCCGTCGGTGCCTGCGTCGCCGTCATCGGTTCGGCGTCGCCGATCGTGAACGGGACGATGCCCGAGATCGGATGCCCGTCCTCCGAGACCACCTGCCAGCGCACCTGGTACCCGGCATCGGGCATTCCGGGCTCGACCGCGGCGGTGACGGTGTTACCCGAGACCTCCACGTCGCCGGTCGCCCAATCGCGACCGCTCTCGTCGATCACGAGCACGACCGCGCCCTGGGTGGAATCGCCCAGCACGAGCAGCTCGCCCGAGTACGTCAGGGTGATGCTCTCGGGCGCCGTGGCCAGACTCTCGCCGGCTTCGGGCGTGCTGTGGACGAGCGAATCATGGGCGGATGCCGGCACGGCCGTCGCGAACACCGCGACAGCCGCCACCGCCATCCCGACCGCGAATCTGCGGGCAGGGGACATGGATGACAGACCTCTCAACGGGCGCCGGGAAGCCGACGCCGCATGTGCGTTCGGATGCCCGCGCGGCAGCGTGCCGGCGCAGGCGTGATCGCCTGACGGCACAGAGGCCGCAGGCGCGGATCAGATCGCGGGGGAGAGGGGTGGTGCTCGACCGCGCAGGGTCGACAGCAGCAGTCCATCGCGCAGGGCGACGGGGGAGGAGAAGACGGAAGGGGCCGCGAGCGGGCGCGCGGGTTGCACGAAGGTCGCCGACGCGACGCGGCGCCGCACCCAGCGGATGCTCTGCTGCGCGAGATCGCGCAGACCGAGGAGCAGCCTCTCGCCGCGGTGCAGAGCGGCGATCGTGAGGGCGGCGGCGACCACGTGTCCGATCCACATGGTGCCGTCGGCGACGACGGCATCCGGGATCGCGCCTGCGGTCGGGAGCACCAGCGGGGCACCGTGCACGTGCGGGGTGGCGACGCCCGACGGCGTGATCGTGCCGAGCACGAAGAGCGTGTGGAAGAGGAACTGGCTGACCGCCACCGAGATGCTCAACCGGATGACCGAGAGCCGGCGACCGGCGAGGAGCACGCACACCATGAACGAGAGCACCCAGGGCACGAGAATTCCGAGCGGCCCCGGCATCGCCCCGCCGGCGCTGACGTGCCCGGCCAGGGCGACGAAGATCGCCACGGCGGATGCCGCGAACCCGCGCAGGACGGCGGGTCTTCTGGACGGGTGCACGCGTCCATTCTGTCAGGTCGGATCCGCCTTCCGTCGCGCATACGGCACCCCAAACGAGTGACCGTCGAGAATCTGACGATTTCCCGATCCGCTCCGATTTCGCGTAACGAATCGCTCGACCGCACGTCTATCTCGGTGGGGGATGGTGCGCGGCAAGGGGCTCCGCACTGGGGAGGAGAATTCATGTACGAGAAGAAGAAGCGCCGTATCGTCCGGGGCGGGGTGGCCGTCGGGGTCGCGTTGGCGGTGATGGTCCCGGCCGCAGGGTGGGCCGCGGTGGCCCCGGACTCCGGGCCGACCGGCGGTGGGACGACCGTCGAGATCGACTGTGACGTCGTCCCGTCGATCGACCTGTTCACCGCAGGGGGTATGAACGCCATGATCGTCACCGACGACGATGCGGTGCTCACCTGGGGCGAGGATCGGTGGGGGTCGACGGCGCAGGGCGGTAACAGTGCGCCGTCGACCATCACCCGCGGCGAGATGCCCGCGGATGCCGATGTCGTCTCGGTCGCCTACGGCCAGCACACCGGCTACGCCGTCACCGCCGACGGAGAGATCTACGCCTGGGGCATGAATGCATCGGGACAGGTCGGAATCGGGTCGTTCGCGCAGTGGGAGTACCCGACGCCCGTGAAGGTGCACCGGGGGGCGATCCCCGCGGGTGCGAAAGCGACCGAGGTGATCTCCGGCTCCGGACACGTGTCGGTGCTCGCGGACAACGGCTGGGTGTACAGCTGGGGTGAGCCGTCGAGCGGTGATGGTACGAACAACTGGCAGACGGAGCCCGTCGCGCTCTCGCAGGGGCAGATCCCCGCCGGCGTCACGATCACGCAGATCGCCCAGGGCAATGGCAACGGCTATGCCCTGGGCAGCGACGGATGGGTCTACGCGTGGGGGTCGAACTTCCTCGGCGCGACCGGTGACGGCACTGGCAACGCGTCGACTCCGACCGTCCGCACGACACCGGTGCGCATCAGCCAGGGCGCCGTGCCCGCAGGCGTCACCTTCACCCAGATCGCCGCCGGGTCGTACAACGCCTACGCCGTCGGCACCGACGGACGCGTGTACGCGTGGGGCAACAACGGCACCGGGTTGCTCGGTATCGGCGACACCTCCGTGCCGTTCGTCACCGAACCCGTGCTCATGAGCGCGGGGGAGATGCCCGCGAGCGCCAAGGTCACGAAGGTCGTGTCGAGCGAACTGCACGCGATGCTGCTCGCGGACGACGGCAACACCTACAGCATCGGCCTCAACTCTTCGGGTCAGCTCGGCAACGGGGGAACCGCGAACGCCGCAGCACCCGCGCGCGTCGACATGACGGATGTCCCGTCGGGGGTGACCTTCACCGATCTCGCGATCAACTACCGCGCGTCGTACGCGCTCGGCAGCGACGGGCGCCTCTACACCTGGGGCGCGCTGGGCGCGGGCGAACCGCCCCTGCTCGGCAGCATCGCGACAGCGGGCACGACCCGACCCGCGCTGGCCGTGAGCTTCGGCGTCACCGAGGTCACCTTCGATGGCATTCCCGGCACGGATCTCGACACGTCGGGGTGCCCGATCACCGTCGTGACCCCGCCGCACGTCGACGGGCCGGTCGACGTGGTCGTCACTGCGGGCCTCATCGCCGGCACGACACCCACCAACTACTCGGTGCCGACGACCTACCCGGGCGGCTTCACCTACACCGAGCCGCCCGTGATCGACACGGTGAGCCTGCCCGGTGAGACGGTCGATCACGACTACTCGCAGACCGTGCAGGTGACCGGACCCGGTCCGATCACTCTCAGCGTCACGGCGGGAGCGCTGCCGCCGGGGCTCGCTCTCGATCCCGCGACGGGCGTCGTGTCGGGCACTCCGACGACCGCGGGTACCTACACCTTCACGGTGACGGCGACCAACCAGTACGGCGCGGACACGCAGGAGTACACGATCGTCATCGACGATGCGGACGTTCAGCCGACGGAGACGCCGACGCCGACCACGACGCCGCACGACGGGACGCCGAGCCCGTCGACCGGTGGATCGACCGGCGGCGCGACGAGCGGCGGTGGCGGGCTGGCCCTCACCGGAGGCACGCTGGCGTTCACCGGCATCGCCGGCCTGATCGGAGCGCTCCTCACGATCGGCGCCAGCGCCTACCTGCTGGTGTCGCGTCGGCGGGCTCGCGCGGGTTCCTGAAACCTCTGAGAAGAGGTGAGCGAGGGGCGTCAGATTTCCTGACGCCCCTCGTTGTACTCGACGGGCCCTTCCCCGGGGCCCTCAAGTGATCTCCCCGATCACGTCGGTGCTTCGGGCACCACACCCGAGGGGCGGCGGTCCCCACATGCCGCCCCTCATCTCCTTCCGGAGATCTCGCGTCAGGCGATCACGTGCACGGCGCCGCCGACGATGATCGTCAGGAGCGTGGTCCAGGCGACGATCGCGAGTCCCTGCCAGAAGAGGATCCGCGTCTTGCTCACGCCGGTCGCGGCGAGCATCGTCGCCGTGAACTGCGTCGGCAGCAGCAGTGGGCCGAGCAGGCTCACCCCGGGAACGCCGTAGCGCTCGAGAGCGTTCTGGAACTTCTGCTTGCGCGGGCTCGCCGCCTCCGGCGTCTCGATCGCCGCTGCATCGCCGCCTGCCGCGACGAGCTGACGGGAGCGGTTGCGCTGCACGATGGCCTGCCGTGCGCCGGAACTGGCGAGCACGAGCACCAGCACGCAGAGGAAGTTGCCGACGATGCCCGCGATGGCGGCGACGACGGGATGGATGCCGCCGATGATGCCGATCGAGGCGGCGCCCTCTCCCTCGATGAACGGGACGGCGCCCGCGAGGGCGACGATGAGCGGCTGAACGAGCTCGGGCACCTGGGCGACCAGGTTCTGGAAGGTCTCGATGAGGTTCATGGTGTCCTCCGGGTCTGTGCGGCAACGGTCTCTCCGTTGCGATGCATCCAGTTCACCCGCTGAGGTTCGATCCCGGCAGTGCCGCGGTGTCACCGGAATCCACGCGCTCCGCACGGCCGAGGGGTGACAACTGTCACGGCTCTAGGGTGGTGGGGTGAGCACCCCCTCGACACCCGGAGCCCGCCAACTCGCGCGCGGCATCATCGCCACCTGGTGGTACACGGTGGCGGGTGTGCTGTTCCTCGAACTCATGCTGGTGTTCTTCTGGACGGTGCTCGCGTTCGCCGAGCCCGAGAGCATCGTGCCCGGCATGATCGTCGCCATCGGCGGCCTGATCTGGTGGGCGTCCACCGCGCTCCTGCTGCGCGACTACCGGCACCGCGTCGATGCCGAGCCCGGCGTCGCCTGGCGGAGCATCCTCCTGCCGATGACCGTCGCAGTGGCGTTCGGCGTCGTCGCGGGCATCGCGCTGGGCAGTTGGCAGCTCGCGCTCATGCCCATCGTCCAGTCGCTCGCGCTGCTCAACTGGCCGGCCGGTGTGCGGTACCGCGTGACCATCGCGGCGGTGCTGGTCATGGGGGCGCTCGGATTCATCGATGCACACGACGAGGCGGCAGCCGTGTGGTGGATGCCGATCTTCTACACCGCGCTCCTGCCGATCATGACGGTGAGCACGCTGTGGTGGTGGGATGTGCTGAACACGCTCGACCGCGCCAGAGCCTCCGAGGTCAGGCTCGCGGCCACCCAGGAGCGTCTGCGCGTCGCCACCGACGTGCACGACCTGCAGGGGCACCATCTGCAGGTGATCGCGTTGCAGCTCGAACTCGCCGAGCGACTCATGCCCGTCGACGCGGACGCCGGCATGGAGCAGCTCCGCGCGGCGCGCTCCAGCGTCGACGACGCACGGCAGGGCACGCGCGACCTCGCCACCCGCTTCCGCTCGGTGCCGCTGGGCGACGAACTCGCCAACGCCCGCGACCTGCTCACCGCCGCGGGCCTCGAGGTCGAAGCGCGCATCGCCCCGGACGCGGCATCCGCGCCGGCATCCGCCCTCGGGCCGGTGATCCGCGAGACGACCACGAACGCCCTGCGCCACGGCGGCGGCGCGCGGGCACGGCTCACCCTCGCTCGAGACGGCTCGCACTGGCGGTACACG
Organism: Microbacterium sp. 22179; assembly: GCF_052045715.1. NCBI lineage: Bacteria > Bacillati > Actinomycetota > Actinomycetes > Micrococcales > Microbacteriaceae > Microbacterium > Microbacterium sp. 22179. The sequence continues at coordinate 67,456 of NZ_JBQEPJ010000007.1, forward strand.
ATCGCGAACGACCGTGCGGAGGGTGAGGAATCGGATGCCGATGGCTCGGGCCTCGACGGTATCCGCCGCCGTCTCGCCGAGGTCGGCGGAGCGCTCGACGTGCGTGACGACGGCGACGAGTTCGTCGTCACCGCGACCGTCCCCGCGGAGGACGCGCGATGATCCGCGTGCTGCTGGCCGACGACGAGGGCATGATCCGGTCGGCGCTCGCCGCGTTGCTGCGTCTCGAAGACGACATCGATGTGGTGGCGGAGTGCGGTGACGGCGACGAAGCGGTGGCCGAGGCGCTGCGCCTCGAGCCCGACGTGTGCCTGCTCGACCTCGAGATGCCGGGCCTCGACGGCGTGCAGGTCGCCGAGCGACTGAACCGCGCCATCGTGACCCGCTGCGTCGTCGTCACCCGCCACGCGCGGCCGGGTGTGCTGCGTCGTGCGCTGGCATCGGGGGTGTCGGGCTTCCTCCCCAAGTCCCGCGGAGCGAACGAGGTCGCCGCGGTCATCCGCAAGGTCGCGGCCGGCGGCAAGTACGTCGATCCGGAGATCGCCGCCGATGCCCTCAGCGACGAGCGCTCGCCGCTGACCGATCGCGAGCTCGACGTGCTGCGTGCGGGGCGGCGCGGCGAGACGACCGGGCAGATCGCCCGCATCCTCTCGCTCGCCCCGGGAACCGTGCGCAATCACGTCTCGGCGATCCTCGGCAAGCTCTCGGTCGCGACCCGCCAGCAGGCGGTTCTCCTCGCCGAGGAGCGCGGGTGGATCTGAGCCGCTTATCCTGGCATCATGACCTCCGCTGCCGCTAAGCCCTCGGTCCTGTTCGTGTGCGTGCACAACGCCGGCCGCTCGCAGATGGCCGCAGGATTCCTGCGGGAGATCGCGGGAGACCGCATCGAGGTGCGCTCGGCCGGGTCGATGCCCGCCGACGCGATCAACCCGGTCGCGGTCGAGGCGATGAGCGAACTCGGCATCGACATCACCGCCGAGCAGCCGAAGGTGCTCACGACCGAGGCCGTCCAGGCATCGGATGTCGTCATCACCATGGGATGCGGCGACGCCTGCCCGTTCTTCCCCGGCAAGCGCTACGAGGACTGGACGCTCGACGACCCGGCCGGGCAGGGGATCGACGCGGTGCGCCCGATCCGGGATGAGATCCGCGCCCGGATCGAAACCCTCGTCTCCGAACTCGTCTGATCGCCTCTGCGGAGCGGCGGCATCCGTCATCGCGTCATCGACGCGTCCGACGTCCTGCGAGAATGGACGTGCCGAAGTCCCGAACCGAGGAGCCAACGTGCAGTTCATCTCCACCCGCGGCGGCATGCAGCCGCAGCCGTTCAGCGAGACGCTGTTGGAGGGCCTCGCGCCCGACGGAGGGCTCGCGGTCCCGGCCGAGATGCCGACCGTCGACACCGAGACGCTCGAGCGCTGGCGGGCACTGACCTACCCGCAGCTCGCGACCGAGGTGCTGGGCCTCTTCGCCACCGACATCCCGCGCGAAGACCTGGCCCGGATGACCGAGGCGGCCTACGCGCCGTTCCCGGGCAACGTGGTGCCGCTGCGCTCGATCGGCGACGGTCTCACGCTCGTCGGCCTTTCGGAGGGCCCCACGCTCGCCTTCAAGGACATGGCGATGCAGTTCCTCGGGCAGGTGCTCGAGTACGCGCTGGAGCGCAAGGGATCCGTGCTCAACATCCTCGGAGCGACCTCGGGCGACACCGGATCCGCCGCCGAGCACGCGCTGCGCGGCAAGGAGCGCGTCTCGGTCTTCATGCTCTCGCCGCAGGGCCGCATGAGCGCCTTCCAGCGGGCGCAGATGTTCTCGCTCGACGACGACAATGTGCACAACATCGCCGTCGAGGGCGTGTTCGACGACTGCCAGAACCTCGTCAAGCACCTCGCCGGAGACCTCGACTTCAAGCGGGCGCAGAACCTCGGCGCCGTGAACTCGATCAACCTCGCGCGCATCACCGCACAGGTCGTCTACTACTTCTGGGCGTGGCTGCGGGCGACGGATGCCGACGGCCCGACCGAGGTGTCGTTCACCGTTCCGTCGGGCAACTTCGGCAACATCCTCTCCGGTTTCTTCGCGAAGCAGATGGGGCTGCCGATCCGCCGCCTCGTGCTCGCCGCCAACGAGAACAACGTGCTCGACGAGTTCTTCCGCACGGGTGTCTACCGGCCGCGCAACGCGGCGCAGACGCTCGCGACGTCGAGCCCGTCGATGGACATCTCGAAGGCATCGAACCTCGAGCGCTTCATCTTCGAGCTCGTGGGCCGTGACCCCGAGCGCGTCGTCGGCGCCTGGCGCGACCTCGATGAGCAGGGCTACTTCGACTTCGCCGGCGATCAGCCGCGCTTCGCGCTCGAGTACGGGATCGTCAGCGGCACGTCGACGCACGCCGACCGCCTCGAGACCATCCGTTCGGTGTACGCCTCGACCGAGGAGATCATCGACCCGCACACGGCCGACGGCGTGAAGGTGGCGCGTCAGTACGTGGAGGAGGGTGTGCCCATGCTCGTCCTCGAGACCGCGAAGCCGCACAAGTTCGCCGAGACGATCAACGAGGCCATCGGTGTCGAGCTCGATTACTCGAAGGAACTCCGCGAGATGCTCGGCGCCCCCCAGCACGTCACCGAGATGGCCGACGACGAGCACGCGCTGCGCGCGTTCATCGAGGCGCACGCCCTGCGTTGACGCGCGTCACTCCTCGGGGTCGCCGTGCAGCATCCAGTCGATGCCGAACCGGTCGACGAGCATCCCGAACGTGCCGCCCCACGGCGGAACGTCGAGCGGCATGGTGATCGTCGCGCCCTCGGCGAGCTTGTCCCAGACCTCCTGGGTGCGCGCCTGCGTGTTGCCGCTGAGTGAGACCGAGATCCCGGCGGGCTTCTCGTAGGGCATCCCGTCGGGGGTGTCGGACGCCATGAGCACCAGGCCGTCGGGCGTGGTGAGCTGTGCGTGCATGACCAGGTTCTTCTGACTCGGGTTCTGCACCATGTCGGGGAAGTCCCCGAACACGCTGATGTCGAGGTCTCCGCCGAGCACGCTCTGATAGAACTCCATCGCCTGGCGGGCGTCGGTGCGGAACGACAGGTACGGGTTGAGATTCGCCATGACTGCTCCTGGTGAGAGGGATGCCCCGGGTTCGAGGCACGATCAGTCTGCGTCGGTCCGTCACCGCGCACAAGAGAGGTCGGCGAGCGCGTCCCGGTTCAGGCGGGGAGAGCGCGAACCGCGGCGGTGAGCACCTGCGGGACGGTCGGCACGCCCTCCGCGCGGAAGACCGTCTCGCCGTTCGCCGCACGGATGATGACCGTCGGGGTGAAGCGGATGTCGAGGGACTCCGCCGCGTCGGGATCGCGTGCCACGTCGATCTCGGTCACGGTCGCATCCGGCAGGAACCGCACGGCGTCGGCGAGGACGGCGCGAGTGCGCGCGCACGCACCGCAGAACGCCGATGTCACGAGCGTCAGCTCCATGTGCGTCTCCTCTCGGCGGATGCCTCCACCGATGCAACCGCCGGGCGCAGGTTCGTGTTCCCACCGCCGAGACTCGGTCGCGAGGCGCCGCTCAGAACGCGGTGCGTGTGACGAGGCCGCGATTCCTGCGGATGTTCTCGTAGTCCCACTGGATCGCGAGTGACTCGGCGAGCCAGGCGGCGACCGCGTCGGTGTCGACGTCGTCGGCCTCGACGAAGAGCACATCGGCGGCGTGGAACGACCTGGATGCCTCAAGACCCGGTGCCGCGAACGTCGGTCACTCCCTGTCCAGGCCGAAGTTGCGCTTCACGAGCGCCTGTACGTCGCGGTCGAGTCCGTCGATGCGGTGCCCGACGATCTCGAAGCGAGAGTTCATCTCGGCGCGCAAGCCGCCGAGCTCTGCTCGCAGCACGCGGATGAAAACGGTCGAGACCATCGTCATCATGCCGAACATCAGCGCAGCGAATGCGCCGATCATCGTCCAGATCTGCGGCTCGGTCATGGCGATCATCCCCCTCGTGTGAGTCGTTGCGTCCATCCTGCCAAGGCTCGCACGGTTGTTCAGACCGCTCAGCACGATCGGTGGAAAACTCGCTCAGGTCGTCATCTGTGAAGGGGGAAGCGCGCCCTCACGCATCCCTCGCCTCCGCCCGCGGATGCAGCACACCCGAGGCGGCGCCGAGCACCGCGCCGACGATCGTGTCGACGATCCGCTCGCCCGCGACGTCGAGCGACCCGATGCTTCCGGTCGCCGCGCCCGTCAGCAGCAGCACGAGCGGGGTGATGAACGCGAGGGCGAGGGCGTAGTGGCGCACCACGACGAGCTCGATCGAGAACTGCAGCAGCCCCAGTAGCAGGGCCAGCCAGATGCCGGCCGGATGCAGCAGGGCGAGCAGGACGTAGAGGCCGGCGCCGACCACGGTGCCGAGCATCCGATGCAGCCCGCGCTGGAAGGCGGCGCGTCGTGCGGCCGCCACACCGATCACGGCGACGGCCGAACCGACGATCCAGTAGGTGCGATCGGGATCGATCACGAGGCCGAGCAGTACGCCCGCGATCGCGACGATCACGACGCGGAGCAGGAGCATCCGGGAATCCACGTTCCAGGCCGGCCCGGGCAGGAGCTCCCGCATCGGGCGCGCCCGGATCTGCCGGATGCGGGGGAGCGCGAGTGGCGCGAGGGCGACGAGGTAGGAGAACAGGCAACCGCCGGTGAGGGCTGCGAGATAGACGAACGGGTCGATCGTCCCGGAGGCGACGACGTGGGCGGACAGGCCGTAGACCAGCACGAAGAACAGCGGTCCGGGAGGGCCGAGCCGGAAACCGAACGCGAGAGCCGCACTCACGGTCGCGACCACCACGACACCGATGCTCACGACGAGGGTGTTCCCCGCGACGAGGATGCCGAGGGCGGCGCTCAGGAGCAGCGAGACGGCGATGATCGGCAGCACGCGCGCACGATCGACCACCGGGGCGGAACCCGCGTAGAGCACCGTGAAGGCACCGGAGGCGGCGATGTAGCCGAGCGGTGCCTGGCCGAGGACGGTCGACACGGCGATCGGTGCCGCGATGCCGATCGCGGCCTGAAGGGCGAGGGGCCAACGCGGTCCACGGGAGGGGGCGAAGGCGAAGAGACTCACCCCTCCATTCTCCTCCTCGCTCCTGCGGAGGCGGACGCGGTCGATACGATGGCGAACGTGACCCCCACCGTGCGCCCCGGCATCGACGAACGCCTCTCGCGGATGATCCAGCTGCCGACCGTCTCGGCCGAGCTCGAAGAGCGGGGACGGGAGCCGTTCGACGCCTTCGTCGCCCTGATCGCCGAGCTGTACCCGTTGACGCACGAGAGTCTCGCGCTCGAGCGCCACACCGATTTCGGGCTCCTCTTCCACTGGCGCGGGAGGGCGGAGGCATCCGATGGGCCGGTCGTGCTGATGGCTCACTACGACGTCGTCCCGGTCGACGAGAGCGACGCCTGGACGCATCCTCCCTTCGCCGGTGTGATCGCCGATGGCATCGTCTACGGGCGGGGCGCGCTCGACGACAAGGGGCCGTTGATCGTCGTGCTCGAAGCCGTCGAGAACCTGCTCGCCGACGGCTTCGTCCCTGCGCGCGATGTCTACCTGTCGTTCGGTGGCAACGAGGAGACCTACGGGCACGCGGCGCAGGAGATCGCCGCGGTGCTGCGCGACCGCGGCATCGTTCCCTGGCTCGTCGTCGACGAGGGAGGAGCGGTGGTCGATGCACCCCTGCCGTTCGTACCCGGGCGTGCGGCGATGATCGGCGTCGGCGAGAAGGGCGTGATGACCGTGCGGCTCTCGGCCCGCGGGGACGGCGGTCATGCCTCCGCCCCACCGACCCTCACGGCGGTGCGGCGCATCGCGCGCGCGGTCGATCGGCTGGGCCCCACGACGTTCCGGCCGCGGGCGTCGACGGCGATCCTCCGGATGCTGTCGCGCCTCGCCGATCAGACGCCCGGGTCGGCGCGGCACCTGCTCCGGGTGCTCGCCTCCGCGCCGCTGCTCACGGCGCGGGTCTTCGCCGCGCTCGGGGGAGAGCCGGCGGCGCTCGTGCGCACGACCGTCGCGCCCACGATGCAGTCGGGCGGGACCGCGGCGAACGTGCTCCCGTCGCAGGCATCCGCCACCGTCAACCTGCGCATCGCGCTCGGAGAGACGACGCAGCAGGCGGTGCTGCGCGTGCGTCGGCGCGTGCGCGACCCGCTCGTGAAGGTCGAGGTCGTCGAGGCGAGCGAACCGTCGCCCGAATCGTCGACCGAGAACGCGCAGTTCGCGTTGCTCGCCGAGGCGCTCGAGATCTCGCATCCGGGCGTGCCGGCCGTGCCGTACGTGATGATGGCGGCGACGGATTCCCGGCACTTCCATCGCTTCTCTCCAGCGGTGTATCGCTTCGCTCCCCTCGAGATGTCGAACGCGCAACGGGCATCGATCCACGGCGTCGACGAGAACGTCGAGATCGCCGCCCTCGCGCGGGGAGAGCGGTTCCATCGCGCTCTCCTCGAACGGCTAGTGTGATCTCAGTCGCCCCTCGATGGGTCCGGGGGCCCCACGAGAAGCAGGAGTCGCGATGACGCGCACGCGCACACTGGGCACTCTGGCCGCCGTCGTCGGCTACCTCGCGTTCGTCGAGTTCACCAGTGGCGTGCTGCAGGGGTACTACACCCCGATGCTCACCGACATCGCCCGGCACCTCGGCATCCACGACGCCGACGTGAACTGGCTCGAGGGCACGCAGCTCATGCTGTCGGCCCTGGTGGTGCCCGCCTTCGCGAAGCTCGGCGACATGGTCGGCCACAAGCGGATGCTGTTGATCTCGACGGCCCTCACCGCGGCGGCAGCACTCGTGCTGCCGTTCACCGACTCGTTCGGGGTCTTCCTCGTCGCGTGGACGCTCATGGGCTTCTACGTCGTCTGGCTGCCGCTCGAGATCGCCCTGATCTGGTCGCGGTCGCGCCGGATGGAGGGGCGCTCCACGATCACCGCGAAGGCCGCGGGTCTCCTCGTCGCCGCCCTCGAGGGGGGAGCGATCCTCGGGGCGCTCGCCGGAGGTGCACTCGTCGACGTGCTGCCGCTGACGGTCGTGCTCCTCGTGCCGGCGATCCTCATCGTCGTCTGCTTCTTCGTCATCCTGTTCGGGGTGAAGGAGTCGCCCGACCCCACGGGCGGTGCGTTCGACACGGTCGGGCTCATCCTCATCTCGCTCGCCCTCGTGTGCTTCACCGGTGGACTCAGCCTGCTGCGCCTCGAGGGCGGCCTCGTGAACCCGTGGTCGTGGGCGGTGGTGCTGCTCGGGATCGTGCTGGTCGTGCCGTTCGTGCTCTGGGAGCTCCGCCGCGACGATCCGCTGATCGACGTGCGCATGTTCCGCTCACCGGCCCTCGGCCCGGTGTTCCTCACCGCCGGTCTCTTCGGCGTCAGCGTGCTCGGCGCGCAGGCTCCGCTGTCGACCTTCGCGCGCACGGACCCGGGTGTGCACGGCTACGGGCTGGGCACCTCCGGCTTCCAGACCTCGCTCATCATCGGGCTCTATCTCATCGCGATGATCGCCGGCGCGCTCCTGTTCCCGCTGGTCGCCCGTCGCACCACGCCCCGGCTCACGCTGATGGGCGCGTCGCTCCTGGTCGGGATCGGGTTCCTGCTGTTCCTGCCGTTCCACGACACCTACGCGCAGGTCGTGACGAACATGGTGATCGCCGGGCTCGGCTCCGGAGCGCTCGTGGCTGCGCTTCCCGCGGCGGCGGCATCCGGTGCACCCGCCATGCAGACGGGCGTGGCGACCGGCCTGACGAACTCGGTCAAGACCGTGGGCGGGGCGATCGCATCGTGCGTGTTCGGCATCGCGCTGTTGAACGGCGTGGCCGAGTCGGCCGGTGCGGCGGCCGAGGGCACCGCCGGGTCGCTCGCCGGGTACTTCACCGTGTGGATCGTGTGCGGCGTCACTGCCCTGGTGGCTGCCGTCACTCTCGTCTTCGTACCGAAGACGGCGTTCACGGATCGTCCCGCCGAGGTCGAGGCGTCGCCGGTCGTCTGATCGCCGGTGTCAGGTGTCGCGCGGAGGGTTGTGCATGAACTCGATGCGGATGCCGCCGTCGTCCTCGACGAAAGACGCGTAGTAGCGCTCGGTGAAGCGCGGGTACTCCTTGGGCTCGCGCACGGGTGTCCAACCGGCCGTGACGGCGATGGCGTGCAGTCGTTCGACGTCTTCGCGGGAGCCGACGGCGAACGCCAGGTGCTGCCAGCCGACGCGTCCGTGACGGTGCGGTTCGGGGTCGTCGTCGCGCGGTGCCATGAGGATCAGCTCGGTCTCGTCATCCTTGTTCCAGGAGAGCGAGTGATCGTCGCCGTGACCGATCGCGAAGCCGAGCGCGGCGAGCACCGGGGCGAACTGGGCGCGCCCGCGTTCGAGGTCGGCGACCGTGATGCCGAGATGATCGAGGAGGGGCATCAGAGCTCGATGCCGTGGTCCTCGTCGTTGACGCCGGCGTTGTGCCCGCGCCGCGACTCGTAGCCGAGGAACCACCCGATCCAGACGATGGCGGCGAGCAGCACGCCGAGCCAGACGTTCTGGAAGATCAGGCCGATCACGACGCCCAGCACCAGCAGGCCGACGGTGACGATGAGGCGGAGCGCGAGTCGACGACGAGACGGGTTCATGGTCACAGCCTAGGGCTAGCGGGCGCGGTGGTCCTCGGGTGCGAGGCGCGGACCTCGGCGCGGCTCCTGCACGCCGCTGGCGTGGATGAGGCGGAGCACCCGCTGCCGATGGCCCGCCCACGGGGCGAGGAGCGCGAGCATGCCGTCGTCGTCCGTGCGCGTGCCGGTCAGTGCATAACCGACCTGGTGCGCCAGGTGATAGTCGCCGACGCTCACGGCATCCGCATCTCCGAGCGCGCGGATGCGCGTCTCGGCCGAGGTCCAGAGGCCGATCCCGGGCAGGCTGGTGAGCACGCGGTCGCGGTCGACGCCGGTCTCTGCTGCGCGCGTGGCGCGTTCGATGCTGTCGCCGCGCTGGGCCGCGCGCACGAGCGTCTTCGACTGCGGCGGCTCGACGCCGGCACGCTGCCAGGTCCACGACGGGATCGTGCGCCAGACGGAATGCGGGGGAGCGGCGTGCATCGGCCGCGGGGTCGGGCCGGGGGCGCGCTCGCCGTAGCGGGTGACGAGGTAACGCCAGGCGCCGAAGGCCTGCATGCCCGTGACCTTCTGCTCGATGATCGCGCACGCGAGCGCGTCGAACACCTCGTCGGTGCGCGTGAGCTTCAGACCGGGGTGACGGTGGGCGGCATCGGCGATCAATGGATGCCGGGTCGGATCGAAGCCCTCGGCGTCGTCGTCGGCCCCGCAGAGCCGGGGGACCCGGTCGAGAGCATCGCCGGCTCCCGGGCCCCAGGCGGTCGCCTGCACCTCTCCCGAGGAGGCGCGGAGTGCGATCGTCGCGATGCCGGAGGGGGTGCGCAGCGCGCGCCAGATGACGCCGCCGTCGATGACGGTCGTGGGGTCGTTCCGCCCGCGACGCAGCATCCCCACGGTCCGCAGCAGGTCGAGCGGATGCTCCGGTCGGTACACGATCTCGTGCGGAGCGCGCGCGGCCTCGGCCGCATCGGCATCCGCTGTCATCGTCATGCGCCCACCCTACGTCGGGCGTCCGACAGAGCGATGGGTGCGCGGGTCAGAAGCGGTCGGGCGAGGGGGTGCCGTGTCCGTAGCGGATGACGACATCGGCGTGGCGATCGAAGCGGTAGCCGATGCCGCGCACGGTGCGGACGATGTCCTCGTAGCGGCCGAGCTTGGCGCGCAGTCGGCGAACGTGCACGTCGATCGTGCGCTCACCGGGCGTCTCGTCGTCCTGGGCCTGCCACAGGGCCGAGACCAGTTCCGAGCGCTCGATCGTGCGGCCCTCGCGGAGCACGAGGTACTGCAGCAGCTCGAACTCCTTGTAGGTGAACGCTGCGGACTCGCCGTCGATGAGCACGCGCTTGCGCGAGATGTCGACCGTCACGCCGCCCTCTTCGTCGACGGCGTCGTCCTCGGCCGCGGCCTTGGTACGGGCGATCGCACCGGGCTCGTGCAGGGCGAGACGCACCACGTCGAGGTCCTTGCCGCCGGAGCCGTGCGGGGCGAGGGCCACCGTGGCGTGCGTCTCGGCGCCGGGGGCGAGCTCGGCGAGCGTGCGGCGGAGGGCGTCGACGAGCAGCGGAAGGCTCACGCCGGCCTCGGCGGCCTTGATCTCGTCGAGACCGACGTAGAGGGCGAAGCCGCGCGGCGAACGGGCGGCGGGAAGATCAGCGGCGGTGTTCAACGGTGCATCTGCCTCGGTGCGTGCGGGAACGGTGCGCAGCGGGGCGGTGGCGGGACGCTCGAGAAGTGCGATGTTCGACATGATGATGAAGTCCTCAGGACGTGAGCCGATGGGCTCTGATGCGTTGCATGAATGACCGGGGCGAGCCGGGAAGCGAGCAAAGGGTGGATGCTCGGGGACCCCTGCCTCGAAGATCGCGAGGGACGGGGTCGGGCGGGTGGCTGTTCGTTCAGCTGCACATTCGGCAACACATGCCAACGCGACCGGGCATCATCATCCCGGCAGTCCCGTTCGCCTCCTGGGCGGACAAAGGGCGTGCGTTGGTGGTCATGGGGGGATTATGTCCGATCGTGTCGGCCCGTGTCAAAACGACCACACGATCGCGCGGCGGGCGTAACGTGGTTCCGATGACGAAATCGACGCTCGCCTCCGGCTTCATCCTCACCGACGAGAAGGACGCCTCCCGCTACACGCTGACCCGCGACGGGCAGCTCGTGAGCGTGCTCGACTACCGCGACGACGGTCGCACCATCGCGCTCACTCGGGCGTTCACGATCCCGACTTTCCGCGGCCACGGCTATGCCGGGACGGTCGTCGAGGGCGCGATCGCCGAGATCGAGGAGCGGGGCGACCGCAAGGTCGACGCGGTCTGCTGGTACGTCGCCGACTGGTTCTCGGCGCACCCCGAGAAGGCGTCGTTGCTGCGCTCACGGTGACCGCCTCGTCCGTGACGTTGTGTTACGACGTCGATTTGGAAGGATGGGGCGTATGAAACTCGCCGAGGCACTCACCGCACGGGCCGATCTGCAGCGCCGGATCGAACAGCTTCGCGCGCGGATCACAGCGAACGCCCGTTTCCAGGAGGGGGAGGAGCCCTCCGAGGATGCGAACGCACTGCTGGTCGACGCCGAAGCCGATCTCGCACGGCTGCGCGATCTGATCCGCCGGATCAACGCCACGAATGCACGGCTCGATCTGGGCACCGACGGCACGATGACCGACGCGCTCGCGACGCGGGACGTGCTGCGGCTCCGGCATTCACTGCTGGCGGATGCCGCGGCATCGGCATCCGGCAACACGCAGTTCCCCCGGCAGATGCGTTCGGAGCTGCGACAGATCTCGGCGCTCCCCGTAGCGGAGCTGAGGGCGAACGCGGATCGGGTCGCGCAGGAGCTGCGCGAACTCGACAACCGGATCCAGCAGGCGAACTGGACGAACGACCTGGAGGAGTAGCGGAAGTCGGTAGTCACGACGAGGCGGGCACAACCCCCGCCGGGAGGGGCAAGTCCCGGCACCTGTGGGCGGAGGGCAGCCCTGATCTCGCATCGCGCAGCCCCGCACGCCGCACAGGTGATCGCGCACCGCGCATCTCGCATCACCGCGTGCCGATCGTCGTGACGAGGGTGGGTCAGGGGACCTTCCGCTTACGAACCTCTCGATCGACTTGTTATAGTCGAGCTCTGCTCAGCCCCGTCGGCTGAGGTGGTCAGGCGCCCGCGGCGCGCTGGTCCGAGGCTCGAAACCTCCGGCATCCTTCACCAGACACCGGAGGTTTTTCCATGTCGTCATCCCTGCGCGCCCGCCCTCAGACCCGATGGTGGGCGCTCGTCGTCCTCTCGTTGACCCAACTGGTCGTCGTCCTCGACGGCACCATCGTCAACATCGCCCTGCCCCGTGCTCAGGCCGCTCTCGATCTCAGCGACGTGCAGCGTCAGTGGGTCGTGACGGCCTATGCCCTCGCCTTCGGAGCGCTCCTGCTCCTGGGCGGCCGGATCGCCGATTTCATCGGACGCAAGCGGGCGTTCCTGATCGGAATGCTCGGCTTCGGAGCCGCCTCCCTCTACGGCGGTCTCGCCCAGCAGGGCTGGGAGCTGGTCCTCGCGCGAGGCCTGCAGGGCGTGTTCGCCGCCCTCCTCGCGCCGGCGGCCCTGGCGTTGTTGACCGTGACGTTCCCGACTGGACGGGAGCGCAACACCGCCTTCGCCGTGTTCGGCACGGTCGCCGGCACCGGCGCGGCCATCGGCATGCTGCTCGGCGGCGTCCTGACCGAATTCGCCGACTGGCGTTGGTGCCTGCTCGTCAACCTCGTCTTCGTCGTGATCGGCGTGGCCGGTGGGGCGATCGTGCTGACCGAGAGCGCGGCCGAGGGCAGCAAGCGCCTCGACCTCGCGGGTGCCTTGAGCGTCACCCTCGGACTCGGGTCCCTCGTCTACGGGTTCAGCCTCGCCGAGGGCGGGTGGGCGCAGCCCCTGACGATCGGCTTCCTCGTGCTCGGGGGCGTGCTCCTCGGACTCTTCGTCTGGGTCGAGAGTCGGGTCGCGCACCCGCTGCTCCCGTTGCGCGTGGTCGCCGACCGCGTGCGCGGCGGCGCGTTCCTCATCCAGGGTGTCGCCGGCGCGATCATGATCGGCGCGACCGTGTACCTGACGTTCCACCTGCAGTTCGTTCTCGGCATGGGAGCGCTCCAGGCCGGGCTCGCGAGCCTCCCGCTCCCGATCGCGACCATGGTGCTCGCGCCGATCGCGACCAAGCTGCTGCCCGTGATCGGCCCGCGCCCGATGCTCGTGGTCGGCCCGCTGATCGCTGCGGTCGGCCTGTTCACGCTCTCGGGAATCACACCGGACGGTGCGTACGTCGTTCAGATCGCCCCGGCGCTGGTGCTGCTGGGGATCGGGATGGGCTTCGTGTTCATCCCTCTGCAGAACCTGGCGCTCTCGGGGGTCGCGCCGCACGACGCCGGGGTGGCGTCGGCGGTCGCGAACTCGGCGATGCAGATCGGCGGATCGATCGGGTTGTCGGTGTTCACGGCGGTCTACGCGGCCGCGGTCGGTGGACACGCGCAGACAGAGGTCGGTCCGGAGCGGCTCACGGATGCCTACGGCTGGACGTTCATCGCCGCATCGATCTTCATGGTCGCCGCCTCGGTGATCGCGGCGACCATGGTTCGCGGATCGAAGAGCGAGCTGCTGCCGTCGCTCGGAGAGGCCGTCCCCTCCGCGCACTGAGCGGAGCCGGTCGCCCATCGGGCGGCGGATCGACGATCGGCCCCGTCGATCCGCCGCCGGGGAACGGCTGCTGCGGCACGCCTCGGACGGAATGTCGGTGGCCCTTCGTACCGTGTGATTATGCGCATCCTGCACACCTCCGACTGGCACATCGGCCGCACCTTCCATGGCAACTCGACCATGGACGCGCTGGCCGAGGTGCTCGGAGCGCTCACGGCGCAGGTGAGGGAGCACGCGGTCGACGTCGTGGTCGTGGCGGGCGATGTCTTCGACTCCGCGACGCCATCGGGTCCCGCCTACACCCTGCTCGGCGATGCGCTGGTCGCGCTGCACGACACGGGGGCGAGCGTCGTCGTGACGAGCGGCAACCACGACTCGGCGGCCCGACTCGGTTTCCAGGCCCGGCTGCTGCGCGAGGGCATCCACGTGCTCACCGATCCGCTGGCGATCGGCGCGCCGGTGACGATTCACGATGTCGACGGTCCGGTGAACTTCTTCGGGATCCCGTACCTCGAGCCCGCGATCGTGCGCCAGCACTGGCCCGAGGGAGATGCCGAGGGACGTCCCCTGCGCACCCAGGCGCAGACGATGGCGCATGCCATGCATCTCGTCCGCGAGGGCATGGCGCGTCACGACGGGCGCTCGGTCGCGATCGCCCACTGCTTCGCCGCCGGAGTCGATGCGACGACGGGGCTCGAGCGCGAGGTGCGCCAGGGCGGACTCGACGTCGTGCCGCTCGAGGTGTTCGACGGCCCCGATTACGTCGCCCTCGGGCACATCCACGGCCGCAACCGCCTGAGCGACCGCGTGCGCTATGCCGGAGCGCCCCTGCACTACAGCTTCGGCGAGCAGAGCAAGCCGCGCGGCTCCTGGCTCGTCGAGATCGGAGAGAGCGGGCTCGCGGGTGTCGAGTGGCTCGACCTCCCGGTTCCGCGCCGACTCGTCACTCTGACGGGCACCCTCGACGAGATCCTCTCCGACGACAACGTCGCGGCTCACGCCGAGGATTGGGTGTGCGCGACCTACACCGACGCGCTTCCGCAGACCGAGCCGATGCGCCGCCTCCGTGAGCGCTTTCCGTTCTGCGCACTGGTGCAGCACCTGCCGGCGACGACGGTCGAGAGCGGTGAAGGGTCGTACGCGGCGCGTCTGCGCGAGGCCGTGAGCGACGACGAACGCATCGCCGCCTTCCTCGCGCACGTCCGCGAGGGCCACGGGCCCACGGCACGTGAGATCGAGCTCATCCGTGAGGTGCTCGACGACCGGGTGCGCGCAGAGGCGCTCGTCTAGATGCGCCTGCACCGCCTGGAGGCCGAGGGATTCGGTCCGTTCCGCTCGCGCCAGGTCGTCGACTTCGACTCGTTCGCCGACGATGGCATCTTCTTGATCGCCGGTCGCACGGGTGCGGGGAAGTCGAGCATCCTCGATGCCGTGTGCTTCGGGCTCTACGGCGGAGTGCCGCGTTACGAGGGCGGCGAGAAGCGGCTGCGCAGCGACTACTGCGAGCCGGATGACATCTCCGAGGTCTCGATCGAGTTCAGCACCCCGGCGGGTCGCTATCGGGTCACTCGTTCGCCCGAGTACCTGCGCCCGGCCAAGCGCGGGGGCGGTCTGACCAAACAGGCACCGGCGGTGGCTCTCGAGGAGCACACGGAGTCGGGCTGGATCGGGCGAGCTGCCCGCGCCGTCGACGTCGCTCACGAACTCGACGAGATCCTCCAACTGAGCCGCGAGCAGTTCCTGCAGGTGATCCTCCTCGCCCAGAACCGCTTCTCGGAGTTCCTGCTCGCGAACAGCAAGGACCGCCAGGCACTTCTCCGCCGGCTGTTCGGCACCGAGCGGTTCGACGACGTGCAGACGCGATTCGATGAGCGGCGTCGAGCGTCGGAGCGCGCACTCGACCTGCGTCTGGCGACCATCGGAGCGCGGCTCGACGAGGCCGAGGCGCTCGTCTCCCGCGAGGCGCTGGGAGCGGATGAGCGCGCGCACACCGCAGAGTCCGCGGTGTCCGAGGCGGCGATCCCCGGTGAGACGGCGACGTCCGGTGAGGCTGCGGCGTCGGATGGGCCGTTCGCTTCCGAGTCCACGGGCGCTTCCGGAGGTGGGCCGACGGCCGGAGCCGCGGCGTCGCGGGACGTGCCCGCCGCCGACACGGGCGGACGCCTCGACAATCTCCGCCGCGCCGAGGCGCGAGCCGCGTATCGCAGCGAGCGCCGCCGTGCCGAGCGCGACGATGCCGAGCGCGCACTCGCGGCGGCGGATGCCCGACTCGCCGAGGTTCGTGAAGAACGTGCGGCGCAGAGCGAGCGCGACCGTTCGCGTGCCGCGCTCGCGATACTGGACGCCGAGCAGCCGCAGATCGACGAGGATCGAAACGCGCTCGCGTCCGCGCGCAGCGCCGAGGCCCTCCGCGCAGTGATCGATGCCGCCGAACGGGCCGCACGCGCCGCCGAGTCCGCGGCGGAGTCGGCGCGGATCGCGGAGGACGAATGGGGCGCCGTCGATGCGGGTCTCGACGCCCCCACCGTCGAACTCCTGAACGACTGGGTGGCCGAGCGTCTGAGCGAGCGCGGCGCATGGGAGCAGGCCGCTCTGCTCGAGGAGGGCTCCGCTTCCCGCAACACGGATATCGAACGCGCGCGTGCCGCGGCGAGTGAGGCCGCCGCACGCGTCGCCGAACTCGTCCGGGAGCAGGGCGACCTGCCCGCCGAGCTCGCCAGGGAAACCCACGCCCGTGACGAAGCGAGGCGCACCGCTGACCGTCTCGACGACCTCACCCGACGGCGCGACCAAGCGATCACCCGCGCGGAGGCCGTGCGCCGTCGCGAAGAGCTGCGGGAGGAGAGCGCCGCGGCCGAGCGTGCGCTCGCGGAGGCGACCGACGAGTTGGCGACGGCTCAGAGCGCGCTCGCGTCCCTGCGTCGACGGCGCCTCGACGGCTTCGCGGGAGAACTCGCCTCGACTCTCACGGCTCAGGAACCGTGCCCCGTGTGCGGGTCGCGCGAGCATCCGGCTCCCGCCGTGCACGCCGACCCGGTGTCGGCAGACGACGTCGAGGCTGCCGAGGCCGTGCGTGACCTGGCTGCTCGACGCGAACGTGCCGCCTCCGAGCATCACGTGTCGCTCCGCGAGAAGATCGCCGGAGCGGAGGCCGCCGCTGAGGGGCGTACCGCAGAGACGGCACTGGCCGAACTCGAGGCGCTCGAGACGGAGCGGCGATCCTCGGTCGATGCGCAGAGCGCTCTCGCCACCCATGACGCCGCCATTGCCGCGATCTCCGCGCGAGCGGACGCCCTCGACGACGAGCGCGCCGCCGCGGAGGCGGCAGTGGGGGCGGCACGCGAGACGCTCGCCGCCCAGGAGCAGAGTGCCCGAGAAGCCGAGGCGCGCATCATCGAGGCACGAGGTGAGTTCCCTTCGGTCGCATCGCGCATCGCGATCACCAGCGACGGCATCGCCGCTGCAACCGCGCTCGCCTCCGCGCTCCGCGACCTCGAACAGCGGGAGCTCGCTCGCGCCGAGGCCGAGACGGCTCGACAGGGCGCACTCGCCGACTCGCCCTTCGAGACGATCGACGACGCCCGCGCTGCCCTGCGCTCTCCGCGCGAGTGCGACGCACTCGAGGAGAAGATCACCCGGCACGCCGTGAGCCGCGAGAAGGAGAAGAGCATCCTCCTGCCGCTCGAGATGCGTGCGCTCCCCGACGAACCGATCGACATCGCGCCGTTCGAAGCATCCGCCGCCGACGCCCGAGCCGGCTGGATCACCGCAGTCTCCGCCGCCGGAGCCGCAGCGGGTGTGCTCGAACGGTTGACGGCGCTCACCGCGGCCGCCGCAGACGAGCACGATCGCAGCGCCGAGGAGATGGCCGAGCATGCCGTGCTGCAGAACCTCGCCGATTCGATCGCCGGTCGGGGTCCGAACACACGAAAGATGACGCTCGAGACCTTCGTGCTCGCCGCCGAGCTCGAGGAGATCGTCGAGGCGGCCAACCGTCGGCTGGGCGATATGTCCACGGGCCGCTACCAGCTCCGGCACTCCGACGCCCTCGCCGCACGCGGCGCCGCATCGGGGCTCGGCATCGTCGTCCACGACGCCTTCACCGGGCAGACGCGTCCCGCACAGTCGCTCTCGGGCGGCGAGACCTTCCTGAGTTCTCTCGCGCTCGCGCTCGGACTCGCGGAGGTGGTCACGGCCCGAGCCGGCGGCATCCGTCTCGACACGCTCTTCATCGACGAGGGCTTTGGGTCTCTCGACGCCGACACCCTCGACGTCGCGATGCGCACGCTCGACGAACTGCGGCAGGGCGGTCGAACCGTCGGCGTGATCAGTCACGTCGAGGCGATGCAGGATCAGATCCCGGCGCAGCTCCGCGTACGTGCGACGAGCGCCGGGCCCAGCGTCATCGAGACGCGCTGACGCGGCATCCGCTCAGGCGTGCAGACGCGGCATGCGCGCACATGCGCGGACGGCGGCGCCGTTCAGACGCCGTACTCCTGCCGGATGACCTCGCGCAGCTGGACGCTGCACCGGGCGATCGCCGCCCGGAAATCGACCAGCGCGCCCTCCTCGGCGCGATCCGAGATCGCGCGGAACGCCCGGATCGGCACCCCGAACTTCTCGGCGACCCAGATGTACGCGTAGGTCTCCATATCGACGAGTCCGGCGCCGGACGGGCGGATGACCGCCGTGATGCCGGCATCGCCCACGAAGCTGTCGCCGGTCGCGATCAGCACGCCCTCGCGACCCGTCGACACGCGCGCCGGAAGTGAGACGTGCTGGCCCGCGATGCCGTCGAGATCGAACACGTCGTGCTGCAGGGCGCTCCCGATCTCGTGGACGCTCGCGTCGAGATCCGGATCGATCCCGCCCGCCGTGCCTACGACGACGATCTCGTCGTAGGGCTTCGCGTCGAGCGCGCGTGTGAGGGCGTACGTCGCCTGCATCTTGCCCTCGCCGGTGACGAGCTGATCGAATCCTTCGAGGTTCTCGGGGAACGCTTCGAGTTCGGATGCCATGGCGGCGACGAGAAGTTTCACCTCGCCATCCTGCCAGGTGCCGGCGGGCGACGCGAAGCCGCGGGGCATCCGCGATGCGTCATCCCTCCGTAACAGGACCGGGAGATACTGGGACGAGGAAGAGTGGAGGAAGCCGTGTCCCTGCAGAAGCAGATCTCCGATGCCCTCGGTGTTCGCGCCGAGATCGATCCCGAGTCCGAGGTCGAACGGCGGGTGCAGTTCCTCGCCGACTACCTCCGAACCACCGGCGCCCGAGGCTACGTGCTCGGGATCTCGGGTGGTCAGGACTCGACGCTCGCCGGTCGCCTCGCACAGCTCGCGGTCGAGCGCGTGCGTGCCGAAGGCGGAGAAGCCCGTTTCCTGGCCGTGCGCCTTCCGTACCGGGTGCAGCACGACGCAGCGGATGCCGAGGCGGCACTCGCCTTCATCGCAGCCGACAGCTCCGTCGAGGTCAACATCCAGAACGGCGTCGACGGCGTCGAAGAGGACATCGAGTTCGCCGTGACCAGCGACATCAGCGATTTCAACCGGGGCAACATGAAGGCACGGGTGCGCATGGTCACGCAGTATGCGCTGGCCGGGCACGAGGGCGCCCTCGTCATCGGCACCGATCACGCCGCCGAGGCGGTGACCGGCTTCTACACGAAGTTCGGTGACGGGGCCGCCGACATCCTGCCGCTCTCCGGCCTCTCGAAGCGACAGGGTCGCGCGCTGCTGCAGTTCCTCGGCGCCCCCGACCGGCTCGCGTTCAAGGTGCCGACGGCGGATCTGCTCGACGGACAACCCGGACGCGCCGACGAGGACGAGCTCGGACTCACCTACGAGCAGATCGACGACTTCCTCGAGGGGCGCCCGGTGGACTCCGACGTGGCCGGCCGGATCGAAGCGCGCTACCTCGCGACCCAGCACAAGCGCAACCTCCCCGTGACGCCCGACGACACCTGGTGGCGCTGACCCGGGTGCCGTGAGCGGCGGCGATGTCGGATGCCGCAGCTAGTGTCGAAGCACGACGAAATGGAGCATCGTGCGGATCGACACTCAGGCGCAGCGCGTCATCTGGAGCGCCAGCGACCTCAAGGCCGCAGCCGAATGCGAGTTCGCCTGGTGCCGTGCGATCGACGCCAAGCTGGGCCGGGTTCCGGCGGTCGAAGAGCCCGAAGACGCGACGCTCGCGCGTGCGGCGCTGCTCGGTGACGTCCACGAGCGGAACGTGCTCGCGCGGTACGTCGCCGAGCTCGGTGACGACGCGGTGCGCCAGATCGCGAAGGCGTCGTCGACGGATGCCGCGGCGCTGGGTGCTGCGGTCGAGGAGAGCCTGGCGGCTCTGCGTTCGGATGCGGAGGTCGTCTTCCAGGCGGCGTTCGCCACCGAGGAGTTCGTGGGGTTCGCCGATTTCCTGCGACGCGATGCCGACGGCCGATGGCGGGTGCAGGACTCGAAACTGGCGCGCAAGGCGCGCGTCACCGCGTTGATGCAGCTCGCGGCATACGTCGATCAACTCGATCGACTGGGAGTGCCGCGCGCCGACGAGGTCGATCTCATCCTGGGAGACGGCACGCTGAGCACGCACGCCGTCGACGATTTGCTCCCGCTCTTCCAGGTGCGTCGCGCCCGCCTGCGCGCGCTGATCTCCGATCGACGCATCGATGCGGGAGCAGAGGGCGAACCGCTCGCCTGGGGCGATGACCGGGGAGATCTGCAGGTCGTCGCCTGCGGCCGCTGTGCGACGTGCGAGGAACAGGTGATCGCGCACCGCGACCTGTTGATGGTCGCGCGCATGCGTCCTGTCCAGCGCGCCCGACTGCGTGCGGCGGGTATCACGACGATCGACGAGCTCGCCGCCGCGCCCGCGGCACCGGCGGGAATGAACGTCGACACCTTCGAAGGGCTCCGTGCGCAGGCCGCTCTGCAGCTCCGCGCCGATGCCAGCGGTGCCCCCACCTTCGACGTGCACTACGCGCCGGCGATCCACACCCTCCCGGTGCCGAGCCACGGCGACATCTTCTTCGACTTCGAAGGCGACCCGCTCTACACGGAGCCGGCGCCGATCGGGGAGTCGCACTGGGGCATCGACTATCTCTTCGGCTGGGTCGACAACGCCGACCAGTACACGGCCATCTGGGCGCACACGTTCGCCGAGGAGCGCCGCGCGTTCGAGACCTTCCTCGACTTCGTCGCGGTGCGCCGGGCCGCCCACCCCGGAATGCACATCTACCACTACGCGCCCTACGAGACCTCGCACCTGGTGGCGATGGCGGCGCGACACGGAGTGCGCGAGGGCGAGGTCGATCGACTGCTCCGTGAGGGGGTCTTCGTCGACCTCTACCCCCTGGTGCTGCGCACGGTTCGCGTCGGTTCGCGTTCGTATTCGATCAAGAAGCTCGAGCCGCTCTACATGGGCGACGACGTGCGCACGAGCGACGTGCAGAAGGGCGACGACTCGATCGTGCAGTACGTCGCCGCGCGTGAGCTCGCGGCGGCGGGCGAGCAGAGCGATGCCGACGCGGTGCTCGCCGATCTCGCGGACTACAACCGCTACGACTGCGTCTCGACGCGCCGTCTGCGCAACTGGCTGATCGAGATCGCGCGGCAGAAGGGCGTCAGCCCTGCCCCTCCCGACGCCGCCGATCAGGTGATCTACGAGCCCTCCCCGCGGTCGGTGGCCCTCCTCGCCGACGCGGAGCGCGCCGTCGACGCGGGCCAGGACGGCCAGGTCCATCGCATCGCCGCAGCGGCGATCGACTACTTCCCGCGCGAGGCCAAGAGCTTCTGGGTGTCGCACTTCCAGCGGCTCCGCGAGCCCGTCACGATGTGGGAGGGCACGCGCGACGTGGTGCGCGTCGATGCGGGTTCCTCGGTCGTGCGCCGCGAGTGGAGCATCGGCGAGGGACGTCGGGTGATGTCCCGCGACATCGAGATCCGCGGTGAGGTCTCGCCGGGAACGACGCTGGGTGTGGGAGCGCAGCCGTTCGCACTCTACGAGGCACCGGCGCCGTTCGACGTCGACATCCCCTCGCGCGCGGTGCACGTGCCGCACGCCGTGTCGGTGGCCGAGGTTCTCGACGACGGATTCCTCATCACCGAGACGGCGATCCAGGGGCAGACCTGGGACGAGCTCCCCCTCGCCCTGACGCCCGCCGCGCCGCCGCGGGTCGTCTCCCTGCAGGGAGCGATCGACGAATGGGCCGACGCCGTGCACGCCGCAGCTCCGGGATTCCCGGAGGATCCGGCGACCGACATCCTGCGCCGGATCCCGCCGCGTACACGCTCGGGAGCGCCGCTTCCGCCGGTGGAGGCCGTCGCCGGCGACCCGATCGACGCCATCGTCCGGGGCGTGCTCGACCTCGACCGCAGCTACCTCGCCGTGCAGGGGCCTCCCGGAACGGGCAAGACCTACACGGGGTCACGCGTGATCGCCCGGCTCGTGAACGAGCACGGGTTCAAGATCGGGGTCGTCGCACAGTCCCACGCCATCATCGAGACGTTGCTCGCCCGAGTCGTCGCCGACGGCGTGGCGCCCGCGCAGGTCGCGAAGGCGCCGAAGGACCCCGACTCCGATCCCGCGTACACGGTGATCCCGAAGAGCGGCATGGCGGCCTTCCTCGCCGAGCACGTCGATGAGGGTGTCGTGGTCGGGGGCACCGCCTGGGACTTCAGCAACACCGCCCGCGTCGAGCGTGGCGGTCTGGATCTGCTCGTGATCGACGAGGCGGGACAGTTCTCGCTCGCGTCGACCATCGCGGTCGCAGCGGGCGCGAAGCGCCTGCTGCTCCTCGGTGACCCGCAGCAACTGCCGCAGGTCAGCCAGGGGGCGCACTCCGAACCCGTCGATACCTCGGCACTGGGATGGGTGATGGACGGCGATGCGGTCGTGCGCCCCGAATACGGCTACTTCCTCGCCCGCTCCTGGCGGATGCATCCGTTCGTCGCCGCGCCGGTGTCGAAACTCGCCTACGCCGGCAAGCTCGCCTCCGCACCGGGAACCGAGAAGCGATCCGTCGACGGCATCGACCCCGGGCTCCACGTCGTGCCGCTGAGACATCGCGGCAACGCGACGCAGTCGCCCGAGGAGGCCGCCGAGGTCGTGCGGATCGTCCGTGATCTCGTCGGTCGGACGTTCACCGACAACACCGGCGCCGGCGCCAACGCCGACACCGACGATGACAACGTGACGACCCGCCCGCTCACCCCGGCCGACATCATCGTCATCACGCCGTACAACGCGCAGCGCCAGCTCGTGCACGAGGCGCTCGCGTCCGCGGGCTTCGGCGATGTCCCGGTCGGAACCGTCGACAACTTCCAGGGCAAGGAAGCGGTCGTCTCGATCACCTCGCTCGCCGCCTCCAGCGGGCGCGATGCCCCGCGAGGTCCCGAGTTCCTGCTTCTGCAGAACCGATTGAACGTCGCGATCTCCCGCGCACAGTGCGTGGCCTACCTGATCCACTCGCCGGCACTGCTCGATGATCTTCCCTACACGCCCGAGGGAGTGGCGCGGCTCAGCGCCTTCGCCCGCCTCGTGGGCGCGGCGGACTGACCGAGGAGAAAAGGTGCACACCCGAGACGAGATACTTCGAGCAGCCGCGGAGTGGGCGTGGTTTCCCCGAGGATCCGAGAGCGAGAACGCGGAGTTGCTCCTCGTCCGCTACCCCCCTCGCTTCGGTGGGGGAGTACGAGGGTCGCAGGTGCGCTCCTCGCGGCGTGCGGACGAGGTTCTCGACCACGCGATCTCCCGCACGGTGCGCTGGGGCGAAGACACCCTGACGTTCTGGACCAACCCCTCGGACGCGCCCGATCTGGAGGAGGAGCTCCGCCGGCGTGGAGCCGAACACATCGACACCGTCGCGGTGTTCGCACGACCGATCGACGGTGAGGTCGCGGCCGTAGTACCTCCGCCGAACGGGGCCATCGCCGAGCTGGTCACCGACCTCGACCAGATCCGAGCGGTCGACGCGATCAACGTCGCGGTGTGGGAGCAGCTCGCCCTCGACGACGAGGGCCTCCGTGCCGAGTTCGATGAGCTCACCGCGTCGCTGGAGTCGCGCACCCACGGGCGTGTGCTCGCGCGCCTCGCGGGGCAGCCGGTGAGCACGGGAGGGTGGACACTCGCCGACGGCTTCGCCCGTCTCTGGGGTGCGGCGACTCTCGAAGACCGTCGCGGACGCGGCGCCTACCGTGCAGTCCTGACCGAGCGCCTCCGGATCGCGGCGCAATGGGGCGCCACGACGGCTCTGGTGAAGGGGCGCGTCTCGACCTCTGCGCCGATCATCGCGCGCGCCGGCTTCGAGCACTACGGGGATGAGCGCGCGTACCGCCTCATCGTGGGCTGAGCAGCCGCCTGCGGCTCAGACCGTGCCGTAGAGGCGGTCGCCCGCGTCACCGAGACCGGGCACGATGTACCCCTTCTCGTTGAGACGCTCGTCGAGCGCACCCAGCACGAGCGTCACATCGCGGTCGCCGACGAGCGCCTCGATCGCTGCGACGCCTTCGGGCGTGCCCAGGAGGCAGATCGCCGTGACGTCCTTCGCCCCGCGATCGAACAGGAACTGGATGGCCGCGGCGAGCGAGCCGCCCGTGGCGAGCATCGGGTCGATGGCGAAGCACTGCCGGTCGCTCAGGTCGTCGGGAAGACGCTCGGCGTACGTCGTGGGCTCGAAGGTCTCCTCGTCGCGCACCATGCCCAGGAATCCGACCTCGGCGGTCGGGAGCAGCTTGACCAGGCCCTCGAGCATGCCGAGGCCGGCCCGCAGGATCGGCACGACGATCGGGCGGGGCTCGGAGATCTTCACACCCATCGTCGTCGTGACGGGGGTCGTGATCTCGATCGGGGAGACCTTGACGTTGCGGGTCGCCTCGTACGCGAGGAGCGTCACGAGCTCCTCCGTCAGCTGGCGGAACACCGGCGACGGGGTACGCGCATCGCGCAGCACCGAGAGCTTGTGGGTGACGAGAGGGTGGTCGGCGACGTGAACACGCATGGAATACAGGCTAATGCGCCGAGCGGCCCGGCACGACATCGGATGCACCGCGCGCGGCGGACGCCGCACGCCGCTGTCGTAGGCTCGATCCATGACCGCCGCCGACCTGCCCGCGATGCGCCGTGCGCTCGTGCTCGCGGCGGAGGCGAGCACCGCGGACGAGATCCCGGTGGGTGCCGTGGTCGTCGACTCCGCCGGTCGCATCATCGCCGAGGGGCGCAACACCCGCGAGGAGACGCACGATCCCACGGGTCACGCCGAGGTCGAGGCGCTGCGCCGGGCCGCGGCATCCGTCGGCTCCTGGAATCTCGAGGGGCACACCCTCGTCGTCACCCTGGAACCGTGCCTCATGTGCGCCGGAGCGATCCTGCAGGCGCGCATCGGACGGGTCGTCTTCGGGGCGTGGGACGACAAGGCGGGAGCCGCGGGGTCGATGTACGACGTGCTGCGCGATCGCCGTCTGCCCTACCGGGCCGAGGTCGTCGGGGGAGTCGAAGCGGATGCCGCTACCGCCCTGCTCCGCGACTTCTTCGCCCGCAAGCGCTGACGCTGCGGCCTGGCCGGTCAGTCCGAGGACTTGAAGACGAACGCGTCCGTCGGGGGCTCCGGATCGAGGGCTGGCCGGTACACGTCGGGCTCGATGTAGATCACGCGTGCGGCGGGGACGGCCTCGCGGATGCGTGCCTCGATCTCATCGATGTCGTCGGCGGCCTCGCGCACCGACTTGTCGGCGGTCAGTGCGATCTTCGCCGCGACCATGAGCTCGTCGGGGCCGAGGTAGAGGGTCTTGATGTGGATGAGCTTCTCGACCTCGTCGCCGGCGGCGATCGCGTCGACGATGCGATCGAGGTCGGCGGTGGTGGCGCCTTCGCCGACGAGCAGGCTCTTGGTCTCGATGCCCAGCACGATCGCGATGAGCACCAGCAGCACACCGATCATGAGCGTGCCGATCGCGTCGAACACCGAGTTGCCGGTGATGACGGTGAGCCCGACGCCGAGCAGTGCGAAGCTCAGACCCGCCAGCGCACCGGTGTCCTCGAGCAGAACGACGGGCAGTTCGGGCGCCTTGGAGCGGCGCACGAACGACACCCAGGACTGCCCCTTCTCGCGAACGAGGTTGCTCTCCTTGATCGCGGTGCGCAGTGAGAAGCTCTCGAGTCCGATCGCGATCACGAGCACGACGATCGGCAGCCACCACCACACGGGGTCCAGTTCGTGCGGGTGCGTGAGCTTGTCGATGCCCTCGTAGATGGCGAACAGGCCGCCGAGGGAGAACAGGATGATCGACACGACGAACGCCGAGACGTACCGCTCGCGGCCGTAGCCGAAGGGATGCGCGCGGTCGGCCTCGCGGCGCGACTTGCGTCCGCCGAGCAGGAGCAGGAGTTGGTTGCCGGAGTCGGCGATCGAGTGCACGGCCTCGGCGAGCATCGACGCGGACCCCGAGAGCAGCCAGGCGACGAGCTTCGCGAGCGCGATGCCCATGTTCGCCAGGAACGCTGCGATGATCGCCTTGCCGCCGCCGGATGCACTCATGCGTCGAGTCTAGATCGCCCCCTCTGGGGATCGCAGGTGCGCCCGCCGTAGGATGACGACATGGCTGACTCTCTCCCCGCTCTCGCGTTCCTCGGTGCCGGTTCGATGGGAGGGGCGATCCTGCGCGGCGTCGTCGCCTCGGGTGTCGCCGTCGACGGCGGGATCACCGCCACGAACCGCTCGCGGGTGAGCGCCGCCGACCTCGCCGACCTTCCGGGTGTCACGACCATCGCCCTCGAAGAGCGCCCCGACGGCAACCGCGAAGCACTCGCTTCCGCCCGAATCGTGCTGGTCGGCGTGAAGCCGGGGATGGTGCCGGATCTGCTCCGCGAGATCGCCCCGCACCTCGCCCCGGACGCCATCGTGGTGAGCCTCGCCGCCGGTGTGACGCTGGCCACGTTCGCAGACGCGCTGGGCGCCGACGTGCACGTCATCCGCTCGATGCCCAACACCCCGGCGACGGTCGGCAAGGCGGTCACCGGTCTCGCCGCCGGTCCCGCATCGACGCCCGACGACATGGCGCTCGTGCGCCGCCTGTTCGAGACGGTCGGCGCCGTGATCGAGGTGCCGGAGTCGCAGATCGACGCGCTCTCGACGATCTCGGGTTCGGGCCCCGCCTACGTCTTCCTGCTCATCGAGGAATGGACGAAGGTCGGCCTCGGGCTCGGCTTCAGCGAGGCGGACGCCCGCCTGATGGCGGAGCAGACCTTCATCGGCTCGACGGCGCTGCTCGAAGCGTCGGGGGAGACCCCGAGCGAGATGCGCCGACGGGTCACGAGTCCGAAGGGCACCACCGAGCGTGCGATCGCGGTGCTGCAGGATGCGCACCTCGAGAAGACGTTCGCGGATGCTTCAGCGGCCGCGCTGGCGCGCGCTCGGGAGCTTGCCGCCGGGGCCTGAACATGCGGTTGCGATTCTCGGGCGAGATCTGGTTCTGGCGCGGACCCGCGCCGTTCCACTTCGTAACCGTGCCCGAGGCCGAAGCGGTGATGATCGGCGAGGTCGCCGCGGTCGTCACCTACGGGTGGGGGATGATCCCGGCATCCGTCACGATCGGCGGAACACGTGTGACGACGTCGCTCTGGCCGAAGGACGGCGGCTACATCGTCCCGATCAAGAAGGCTCTGCAGGACGGCGAGGGCATCGGCATCGACGACGTCGTCGACATCACCCTCGACATCGACGCCTGAGCCCTCGCCCGACCTGAACGAGTCGTGCGCGTCAGCGGTCGAGGGCGGCGAAGCGCTCGATGTCGCTGTTGGTGCCCGAGACGATGATCAGGTCGTGGTTCGTGACGATCGTGTTCGCCTCGGCGTAGCGGAACGGCTTGCCCGGGCTCTTGACGCCCACCACCGTGACGCGGTACTTCGTACGCACGCCGGACTCGTTCAGACCGACGCCGCGGATGAACTTGGGCGGGTACATCTTCGCCAGCACGAAGTCGTCGTCGAAGCGGATGAAGTCGAGCATGCGGCCGCTGACGAGGTGGGCGACGCGCTCGCCGGCCTCGCGCTCGGGGTAGATGACGTGGTTCGCGCCGACACGGGCGAGGATCTTGCCGTGCGACTGCGAGACGGCCTTGGCCCAGATCTGCGGGACCTTGAGGTCGACGAGGTTGGCGGTGATGAGGACGGATGCCTCGATCGACGAGCCGACCGCCACCACGGCGACCTGGAAGTCGCGTGCGCCGATCTGACTCAGCGCCTCGATGTTGCGGGCGTCGGCCTGCACGGTGTGCGTGACGCGGTCGGACCACTTCTGCACGAGCTCGAGGTTGTCGTCGATCGCGAGGACCTCGCGGTCGAGGCGATCGAGTTCGCCCGCGCAGGCGGCGCCGAACCGGCCGAGACCGATGACGAGGACGGGAGCGTCGCCCCGGAGGACTTCAACCAACGATCGGCCTTTCCACGGGCAGTGAGTAATACTGCGATCGCGATGTCGCGGCGACTGCCGCGGCGAGAGTCACTGTACCAATGCGCCCCATGAAGATGGTGGCGGCGAGCACGTACGAGCCGGCGTCGGGGAGCTCGGCGGTGAGGCCCGTCGAGAGTCCGACGGTGGCGAAGGCGGAGATCACGTCGAACAGCACGTGACTGATGTCGGCCTTCGTGATCTGGGCGATGACGATCGTCGACAGGGCGACGATCGTGGCTCCCCAGGCGACGACGCTGAGCGCGACGCGCTGCACGTCGCTGGGGATGCGCCGGCCGAACACCTCGACGGACTGGCGACCCTTCGCCTCGGACCACACCGCGATCGCGAGCACCGCGAGGGTGGTGACCTTGATTCCGCCGGCGGTCGAGGCCGATCCTCCACCGACGAACATGAGCATGCTCGCGGCGACGAGCGACGAGCCGTTGAGGTCGGCCATGTCGATCACGTTGAAACCGCCCGAGCGGGTCATCGCCGACAGGAAGAAGGCCTGGAACGTCGTGTCGGCGGCATCCATCGAGCCGAAGGTCTTCGGGTTCTGGTACTCGAGGATGAGGAAGACCGCGGCCCCGAGCACGAAGAGCAGCACGGTCGTCACGAGTGTGAGCTTGGTGTGCAGCGACCAGCGCTTGACGTGCCAGACGTGCTTGGCCAGCGAGTAGATCACGGGGAAGCCGATGCTTCCGAGGAAGACGCCGACCATCAGCAGCGACAGCACGAGGTAGTCGTCGGCGAACACCGCGACGCCGCCGTCATTGGGGGCGAAGCCCGTGTTCGTGAACGCCATCGCGGCGAAGTAGGGGGCTTCCCAGAGCGCGGCGATCGGACTCACCCCGGCCATCACCAGTCCGGGGTAGAGGAGCACGGCGAGCGCGCCCTCGATGATGAGGGCCGAGAAGGCGACGGTACGCAGCAGCTGGCCGACCTCGCCGAGGCGGACCGTCTGGCTCTCGTTGACGACGCCGCCGTGCGCGCGCATCGGGTTGGTGTCGCCCGCGGCGAGGAGCTTGGCGCGCAATCCCAGGCGCTTCGAGATCACCATGCCCATGAGGGAGGCGAGGGTGAGAACGCCCAGACCGCCGATGTTCACGCCGATGAAGATGACCACGTGCCCGAACGGCGACCAGTGGTTCGCCATGTCGACGGTCGCGAGGCCGGTGACGCAGATGGTCGAGACGGCCGTGAACAGCGCGTCGCTGAGCGGGGTGACGGTGCGATCGGCCGCAGCGATCGGCAGCGAGAGCAGCACCGTGAACACGAGGATCAGCAGCGCGAACACCACGATCGCGAGACGCGAGGGCGAGGAGGTGAGGATGTGGCGGCCGTGGGCGGCGGCATTGCGCAGGCGTTGCTTGGGGGACGACGCAGACACGATGCCCGACATCGCGTCCCCTTTCGTCTGCCTCCGCCGCAGATCGGCGCCGGCTCAGCACCTGCGACCGAGCCCTCGTCATGGTACTCGGTGCCGGGGACGACTACCCTGAACACATGACCGACATCTTCGACGTGATCGCAGACGGTACGAGGCGAGACATCCTCCAGCTCCTCCTGCGGCGCACCACCGAAGGAGAAGCGGGCACGAGCGTCAGCCAGATCGTCGCCGACCTCGGCATCAGCCAGCCCACGGTGTCGAAGCACCTCAAGGTGCTCCGCGACGCCGAGCTGGTCACCGTGCGCGAAGACGGTCAGCGTCGTTTCTACAGCCTCGCGGTCGAGCCGCTCGAGGTCGTCGACGACTGGCTGGTGCCCTTCCTCGTCGACGCGTTCGGCGACGACGCCCCCGACATCGCCTACCCCGGGGCCCCGATCCCCGAGAGTGCCGCGCACGCGGCGGAAGTGGTCGGGCGCGCGGCGGCATCCGCGAAGCACGTGGTCGCCACCGCCCTCAAGCGACTCGGCGCCTGATACCCCGCTCGACACAGTTCGCCCCCGGCGACCGGGGGGCTGTCGTCGGGGGCGATGCCGCGGGCCCCAGCCCGCGTGTCCCGAGGCGGTGCCTGCCCCGGTCCTGCGCCGAGTGTGACACTTCCGGCTGAGTGAACCTCGGAGAGAGGCTATGCCTCTGCTGTGACGAGCGACGGCACCGTGAGTCCCATTGTTCACACCGGCCCCAAGGGTTTACACGCGTCACTGCCAACCCATAGAGTGTGCTCATTCGAGAAAGGGGTATGTGGGATGCCCGAAGTTCCTGACGTCCGGTTCCTCACTGTTGCCGAGGTGGCCGGGATCATGCGCGTGTCGAAGATGACCGTCTATCGGCTCGTGCACTCCGGCGACCTGCCGGCCATCCGTTTCGGACGCAGCTATCGCGTGCCGGAGTCCGCCGTGGCGGACGCCCTCCAGCGCCCGATCGCCGACGTCGGCTGACCGTGCGGGAGTCCGCATCGTCGGTGTGACGGCGCAGGCCCGACGGTTTGCTAGACTGATCCGAGGCATTTTTCCGTGCCCGTACCCGGGCGTCCGATCATCGCGACGCCCAACCCCCTGACTTAGTGAGGTTTCCGTGGGTTCTGTCATCAAGAAGCGCCGCAAGCGCATGGCGAAGAAGAAGCACCGCAAGCTGCTTCGCAAGACTCGCCACCAGCGCCGCAACAAGAAGTAAGCGGCCAAGACACGAGCGCCCCCGACAGCTCTTCGGAGCATGTCGAATGGGGGCGCTTTGTGTCTCTGCCGAAGGTCCGAGCAGCTCGAAGGAAGCCATGAAGTCGATTACCGTCACCGAACTCGCCGACCGCACGGGCACGCCGCTCATCGACGTGCGCGAGAAGGACGAGTTCGCGGCGGGCCATGTGCCCGGCGCCGTCAACATCCCGATGTCCGAGATCGGCAACCGACTCGAAGAGCTCCCGGCCGAATCGTTCGACGTGATCTGCCAGGCCGGCGGCCGTTCGGCTCGCGTCGTCGAGGCGCTCGAAGCCCGCGGCTACGACGCCACCAACGTCGAGGGCGGCACGGGCGAATGGATCGCGCAGGGACGCGCGGTCGAGGTTCCCTCGGCGTGACCACGCTGACCCTCATCGGCAAGCCCGACTGCCACCTCTGCGACGTCGCCTCCGAGGTCATCGACGCCGTCGTCGCCGAGCTGCCGGATGCCGCGGCCGAGCGGATCGAGATCGTCGAGGCCTCGATCACTGAAGACCCCGCCCTGTTCGATCTGTGGTGGGAGAAGATCCCCGTCGTCCTGATCGACGGAGAACTGCACGCGCACTGGCGACTCTCGCCGGACCGACTGCGCACCGCCCTCGAGGAGGCCCTGAAATGACCATCCGCCATGTCGTCTCCTGGAAACTCGCCTCGGAGGACGCCGACGAGCGCGCCGCGCAGGCCGCCGAGGTGGCCCGCCGCCTCAACGCCCTCGACGGTGTCGTGCCGCAGCTGCTGTCGATCTCGGCCGGCGCGAACGTCGTGCTGCCGGAGTCGAACTGGGATGTCGTGCTCGTCGCCGACTTCGCCTCCGTCGAGGCGCTCGACGAGTATCAGGTGCACCCCGCGCACGTCGAGGCGTCGGGATACATCCGGTCCGTCGTGAGTGCACGGGTCGCCGTCGACTTCGAGATCTGATCCCCGCACGCGTAACGCACCGAAACAAAACCGTAATCCTGGATCGGGCACTCTTAGTAGGGCATCCACCCGGCACGTGCCAGGATGTTCACCTATCGGCCCACTTCGGTGGGCCTTACCCTGCCATCGACTCTCAGGAGCTGTTATGCACCGTCGCACTACCTTCGCCGGCCTCGCACTCGTGGCTGCCGCAACCCTCGCGCTCGCAGGCTGCGCCGGCGGAACCGACTCCGGAAGCGGGGACTCGGATGCCGGAGACGAGTACGGTCTCGTCAGCGCGGGCACGCTGACCGCCTGCTCCGACGTGCCCTACCCGCCCTTCGAGGTCGAGGACTCGAGCACCGAGAGCGGCTACTCCGGATTCGACATCGATCTTCTCGATGCGATCGCGAAGAAGCTCGACCTCAAGCTCGCCGTCCAGGACGTGGGCTTCGACGCGCTCCAGTCCGGCACCACGCTCGTCGCAGGTACCTGCGACCTCGGAGCTTCGGCGATGACGATCACGGACGAGCGCAAGGCGAACATCGACTTCTCCGACCCGTACTACGACTCGCTGCAGTCGCTGCTCGTGCGCACCGACTCGGGTATCGAGTCGATCGACGACCTCGCCGGCAAGAACGTGGGCGTCCAGCAGGGCACCACCGGTGAGACCTACGCGACCGAGAACGCCACGGGCGCCGAGCTCGTGCAGTACCCCTCCGACGGCGAGCTGTGGCCCGCGATGCAGGCCGGTCAGATCGACGCCATTCTGCAGGATCAGCCGGTCAACATCGAGCACGAGAAGGCCGACAGCGCCTACAAGATCGTCGAGACGTACGACACCGAGGAGTCCTACGGTTTCGCCTTCGCCAAGGGCGAGAAGGACGCGCTCGTCGACGCGGTGAACACCGCCCTGCAGGAGCTGCGCGACAGCGGTGAGTACCAGAAGATCTACGACTCCTACTTCAGCGCGAACTGATCGTCGTGCGTAGGAGTTTCGGAGGTCCTTCACAATGGCGTTGAAACGGACGACCAGGACCAAGCTGTATCGCCTGGTGATGTATGTGGTGTTCTTCGCGGTCATCGCGGGGATCGCCCTGTCGATCAATTGGGAACGGGCGATCCCCCAGTTCCTGAACGTGGAGGTCGCCGCGAGGCTCTTCCCCGACATCATCACGATCGGTCTGCGGAACACGATCCTGTTCACGATCATCGCCTTCACGGGTGGTCTGCTGCTCGGCATCCTCTTCGCGATGATGAAGCTGTCGAGCATCGGGTTGTTCCGGTGGGTGGCTACCGCGTGGATCGAGCTCTTCCGCGGCCTTCCCGCCCTTCTGACGATCTTCTCGGTGGCATTCATCGTCCCGATCGTCTTCGGGTGGAAGGTGCCGGGCGGGCCGGTCGGCGCCGGACTCCTCGGACTCATGCTGGTGGCCTCGGCGTACATCGCCGAGGTCATCCGCGCCGGGGTCCAGGCTGTGCCGAAGGGGCAGACGGAGGCGGCGCGCTCGTTGGGCATGTCGCCGCTGAAGACGATGTTCTGGATCATCCTCCCGCAGGGTTTCCGCATCATCATCCCGCCGATGACGAATGAGCTGGTGCTCCTGCTGAAGGACACGTCACTCGTGTTCATCGCCGGTAGCTTCATCTGGTCGAAGGAGCTCACCACCTTCGTCCGCGACGCGAACACGTCGAACGCGAACGCGACGCCGCTGATCGTCGGCGCCCTGCTGTATCTGGTGGTGACCATTCCGCTCACGCGATACACCGCGTGGCTGGAGCGACGGATGGCGAGAGAACGATGATCACAGAACTGATCGATGTCCACGCTCCGGCGATCGACATCCAGGGTCTCGTCAAGACCTTCGGCGACAACGAGGTGCTCAAGGGCATCGACCTCACCGTCACCAAGGGCGAGGTCGTCTGCGTGATCGGCCCCTCGGGCTCGGGGAAGTCGACCCTGTTGCGCTCGGTCAACCTGCTCGAGGAGCCGACCGGCGGCAAGGTGCTGATCGAGGGGATCGACATCACCGACCCCGAGACCGACATCGACCGTGTGCGCACCCGCATCGGCATGGTGTTCCAGAGCTTCAACCTGTTCCCGCACCTCGATGTGCTCGGCAACCTCACCGTCGCCCAGCAGCGGGTGAAGAAGCGGAGCAAGGCCGAAGCACAGAAGATCGCAATCTCGATGCTCGACCGAGTCGGGCTGTCGCAGAAGGCGGATGCCTATCCGGGGCATCTGTCGGGTGGGCAGCAGCAGCGCGTCGCGATCGCGCGTGCGCTGTGCATGAACCCCGACATGATGCTGTTCGACGAGCCGACGTCGGCGCTCGACCCCGAACTGGTCGGCGAGGTGCTGCAGGTCATGCGCACGCTCGCCGACGAGGGTATGACGATGCTCGTGGTCACCCACGAGATGGGCTTCGCCCGTGAGGTCGGCTCGCGCCTGATCTTCATGGACGGCGGTCACATCGTCGAAGAGGGCGACCCGCGCGAGGTCATTGGCAACCCGCAGCACCAGCGCACGAAGGACTTCCTCTCGCGCGTGCTGTGAGACGTTCGCACACGATGAGGCCCCCGGAGCGAATGCTCCGGGGGCCTCATCGTGTGTGGGGGATTCAGGCGCGCGGGTGCACGGCCACGGGCTCGGGTGCGACCGCGATGCGGACGCGATCGCCGAAGGCGGGGTGGATGCCGGGGGCGTGCTGCACCCGGACGATCTCTCCCGCTTCGGTGCGAACGAGCGTGCGACGCATGCTGCCGAGGAAGGTGCTCTCCTCGACGATCGCGTCGGTCGCGGCATCCGCCTCCGAAGCGAAGAACACGTTCTCGGGGCGCAGGTACACGTCGACCGGGCCGTCGGCGGGCGTCTGCAGCGGCAGCCGCTGCCCCCAGACGACGACGTGGTCGCCCTCGGCGACGCCGGCGACGATGCTCGAGAGGCCCACGAAAGCGGCGACACCGGCGGTCGACGGCGTCGTGTAGAGCTGCTCCGGCGACCCGATCTGCTCGATGCGGCCCGAGTTCATCACGGCGATCCGGTCGGAGACGGCGAGCGCCTCCTCCTGGTCGTGCGTGACGAACACGGTCGTGATGCCCAGGCGCAGCTGGATGCGGCGGATCTCGTCGCGCAGCTGCACGCGCACCTTGGCGTCGAGCGCCGACAGCGGCTCGTCGAGGAGCAGCACCTTGGGCTCGGTGACCAGGGCACGCGCCAGCGCCACACGCTGCTGCTGGCCGCCCGACAGCTGGTGCGGGTAGCGGTCGGCGAAGTCGGCGAGACCGACCAGGGCGAGAGCATCCTTCGCGCGCTTCGCGGATTCGGATGCCGACACCCCGCGGCGGCGCAGCCCGAAGGCCGTGTTCTCGGCGACGCGCAGGTGCGGGAACAGCGAGTACGACTGGAAGACCATGCCGATGTCGCGCTTGTTGGTCGGGACGCGCGAGACGTCCTGACCGCCGAGGAGCACCGCGCCCTCGTCGGAGCCCTCGAGGCCCGCGAGCACGCGCAGGAGCGTGGTCTTGCCGCAGCCCGACGGACCCAGCAGCGAGACGAACTCACCCGGGGCGATGTCGAGGTCGACGCCGTGCAGCACGCGGTTGCCCGCGTAGCTCTTCACGATGCTCTGCAGCTGCACCCGGGTGCCCTCGCCCGCCTCGGCGAGCAGCAGGTTGTCCTGGGTGCGGGGGAGTGCGTGATCGATGGTCATGAGTGGGCCTTTCCGTTGCCGCGTGCGACGCGACCGATGAGGAGGAGAAGGAGGAACACGAGCGCGAGTGCCAGCAGCGTGAAGATCGCCGGCGCGTACGGGTCCTGCTTCTGCACGACGACCATGGCCGTCTGGAACACCTGCCTGTTCAGCAGCGAGGCGATGGTGAACTCGCCGAGCACCACCGCGATGGAGATGAGCGACGCGGCCAGCAGGCCCTGGCGCAGGTTGGGCGCCAGCACCTTGAGCACGACCGTCGGCCAGCTCGCCCCGAGCGACCGTGCGGCCTCGGAGAGCGTGCGCAGGTCGGCGGCGTCGATCGACGCCTGGATCGAGCGGTAGGCGAAGGGCAGCACCGTGATGCCGTACGCGAACGCGAGCGTCCACGTGCCGGTGCCCACCGAGCGGCCGATCTGCAGGTAGATCGGGGCGAGACCGACGACCAGCACGATCGCCGGGATCGAGATCGGCAGCAGCACCGCGAACTCGAAGATCGGCTTGAGCTTGCCGAAGCGCAGGTTCACCAGGATCATCGTCGGCGCGAGCAGGAACAGCACGATCGCGACGGTGACGACGGCGAGGATGAGCGAGTTGCCGAGCCCGGTCCAGATCGGCTTGATCGCGGCGGATGCAGCGGGGTCGAACAGCGCGAGCCAGTGGTCGAACGAGAGCCCGCTCTCGGTGTCGCGGAGTGTGTAGAGGAACGTCGACACGAGCGGGATGGCGAAGAAGAGGCCGACGAGGATGCCGATGACCCAGCGGGTCGTGAGCGAGGGGGCGAGACGGTTCACGACTGCCACCTCGCAGCCCGGCGCTGGATCAACGAGTACAGGGCCATCACGACGCCGACCACCACGATCATGCCCAGCGCGAGCGCGCCCGCGAGGTTCTCACGACCGAGCACGGTCTCGCTCGTGAGCGCGGTACGGATCTGCAGCGGCACGATCTGCGAGCCCTGGCTCGCGAGAGCGGCGGCCGTGGCGTACGACGAGAACGAGTTCGCGAAGAGCAGCAGCAGGCTCGCGAGGAACGACGGGGCGAGCACCGGGAGCCCGATGCGCAGCCAGAAGCTCGTGCGCGTGCCGCCGAGGGTGAGGTTCGCCTCGGCCCACTGCGGCTTGAGCGCGGCGAGGGCCGGCATGAAGGTGATGACCATGAGGGGGATCTGGAAGTAGATGTACGGCAGGATCAGACCGGGCAGTTCGTAGAGCCACGTGCCGTTCTCGTAGATGTTGATGCCGAACGTGTCCTTGAGGAACACCGTCAGCACACCCTGGATGCCCATCATCGCGATGAAGGCGAACGCCAGCATCACGCCGCCGAACTGGGCGAGGACTCCGGCCGCGGCATCCACCGACGAGCGGATCGCGCCCTGCGGATTCATCCCGAGCAGGGCGTAGCAGACGAGCGCACCGACGACGGCGCCGACGACAGCGGTCAGGAGCGAGATCCAGGCGGAGTTGGCGAACGTGTTCAGCACGACGGGATCGCCGAGTGCCGACACGTTGGTCCAGGTGAACGAGCCGTCCTTGGTGAAGAAACCGGAGCCGATCGCGAGAAGCGTCGGCACGGCCAGGAACAGCAGGATGTAGGCCGCGAAGGGCACGAGGCCCAACCAGGCCCAGGAAGGCGCGGACCGCCGGGCCCGCGCGGTGTGCGCGGGCCCGGCGGTGGTAGCGGGAGCGGATGCCGGAGCATCCGCCCCCGTGTCGACGAGAGTCGTCACTGGACCGCCGCTGCCCACTTCTCACCGAGCAGCGTGCCGGCATTGGTGGACTGCTCCTCGGTGGGGACGACCGTCTCCTCGGGAACCTCGGGCAGAGCCGCAGCGAGGTCGGCGTCGATCGTGCCGGCCTCTGTCATGGCCTCCATGCGCGCGGGGCGAGCGCCGCCGCCGAGCCACAGGTTCTGCACCTCGTCGCTGTAGAGGAACTCCTGCCACAGGCGCGCCGCAGCCGGGTGCGGGGCGTCGACGTTGACCGCCTGGTTGTAGTACCCCGCGTAGCCGGTGCCGTCGAAGACCACGACCTCCCAGTTGGGGTTGTCGGCCTTGTGCGAGGCGTTCAGGTAGTCCCAGTCGAAGACGACGGGGGTCTCGCCGCTCGCGACGGTCGCCGTGGTCACGTCGACCTTGAGCAGGTTGCCGGCCTTCTGCAGCTCCGAGAAGAAGTCGATGCCGGGCTGGAAGTCGTCGAGCGTGCCCTCGGACTGGACGGTCGCGAGACCGACCGCGGCGAACGCGGCACCGGCCTGGGTCGGGTCGCCGTTGATCGCGACGGCACCCTTGTAGTCGGCCGAGAGCAGATCGGCGAGCTCGGCGGGAGCGTCGAACTTCGACGAGTCGTAGCCGACCGACATGTATCCGCCGTAGTCGCCGACGAAGAGACCGGTCGGTTCCTTGAGCTCGGCGGGGATGTCGTCCCACGTCTGCACCTTGTAAGGGGCGAAGTAGTCGGTGTTCTGGAGCGCGACCGTGAGGCCGATGTCGAACACGTCGGGAGCGGTGTCGAGGCCCTTGTTGGTCTCGGCGGCCTGGATCTCCTCGGCGCTGGACACGTCGGGGGAAGCCTCGTTGATGGTGATCTCGGGGTACTTCTCGGCGAAGAGGTCGAGGATCTCGCCGTAGTTCGCCCAGTCGCGCGGCAGCGCGATGACGTTGAGCTGGCCCTCCGCCTTGGCGGCGGCCTCGAGGTCGGCGAAGGTGCCGAAGTCGGCGACGGACGTCGCGGTCGCGGCGTCGGTCGATCCTTCGCCGGCGTCGGTCGCGTCGGCGGCGCCGGAGCAGGCGGTGAGTGCCAGAGCGGCGGTGGTGACCAGTGCGATACCGGCGCCGATGCGCGCGCGGCGGGTGAAGCGTGCCATGAGTGTCCTCTCGGGTGACCGGCGGTGCGCCGGTTCGGGTTGCGAGAGGAAACTATGGGCCGTGAGTTACCGGCCGGAGCGGCGTGGGTGAACGGAGGGTGACCGGGTGGTGGCGGGGTGGGGTGCGCCGCGTCCTGGCGCGGAGCTCAGGCGGTCTCGACCGTGTATTTGAAACCGAGATGTGACCCGATATACCCCAACTTCTCGTAGAAGCGGTGGGCGTCGGTGCGCGCGGCATCCGAGGTGAGCTGCACGATCGCCGCTCCGACAGCGGGTGCGGCCTGCTCGCCGACCCAGCGCATCACGGCCGATCCGATGCCCGACGACCGCAGGTCGCTCCGCACCCGCACGGCCTCGACGAGCAGCCGCCGGGCGCCCCGACGCGCCATGCCCGGGATCGAGGTGAGCTGCAGCGTTCCGACGATCGCGCTGTCGAGCTCGACGACGAGCAGGTCGTTCGACGGCTCGGCGAGGATCTCGAGAAGCGCCTGGGCGTACGCGGGTCGGTCGTCTGCCGAGGCGACATCGCCGCGCGCCCGAGTCTCTGGAATCATGGCCGGGTGGATATCGGCACCGTGCTCGGACTCGAGCAGCTCACCTGGGGGATGCTGCTGCTCGTCGTCATCGCCGCCTTCGCGGCCGGCTGGATCGATGCCGTCGTCGGGGGCGGTGGTTTGCTGCAACTGCCGGCGCTGCTGCTCATCCCCGGGATCGCGCCGATCCAGGCGCTCGCGACCAACAAGCTCGCCTCGGTGTTCGGCACCGCGACCAGCAGTGTCACCTACTACCGGCGGGCGAAACCCGACATCCGCACCGCGATCCCGATGGCCCTCATCGCGCTCGCCGGATCGTTCGGCGGCGCCGCGGTGGCCACGCTGCTGCCCGCCGCGGCGTTCAAGCCGATCATCGTCGTGGCCCTGCTCGCCGTCGCACTCTTCACCGCCTTCCGGCCGCAGATGGGCGCGGCGACCATGCTGCGCTTCCACGGGCACAAGCACCACATCATGGCCGGCGCGGCCGGTCTCGTGATCGGCTTCTACGACGGCATGATCGGGCCGGGAACCGGAACGTTCCTCGTGATCGCGCTCGTCGCGCTGCTCGGCTACGACTTCCTGCAGGCCAGCGCCAAGGCCAAGATCGTCAACCTCGCCACCAACCTCGGTGCGCTGCTGCTCTTCATCCCGCACGGCTCGGTGCTGTGGGTGCTCGGAGGGATTCTCGCGGTCGCCAACGTCGCGGGCAGCTACCTGGGGTCGCGCATGGCTATCTCGCGCGGCACGAAGTTCATCCGGGTGGTCTTCCTCGTCGTGGTGATCGCCCTGATCGCCAAGCTCGGCGTCGACGTGTGGAACGAGAACCTCGCCCCGGCCCTCGGACTGGCCTCCTAGGGGCGGGGCCCCTCGACAGGCTCAGGGGCCCAGTCTCGCGGGGCGGGGCCCTTCGACAGGCTCAGTGACCCCGTCTCTCGGGCAGGGCCCTTCGACAGGCTCAGGGACCCAGCTCAAGTCGAACCCGGGGACGCGACAGGCCCAGCACCCGGAACCGGGTTACTGAGCCTGTCGAAGCATCCCCCACAGGGGGGGGCAGAGGGTCAGGCCTCGTCGCCCTCCGGCTCGAAGTCGACGCCGGCCTCGGCGCGCTGCTCGGCCGAGATCGGAGCGGGCGCGGCCGTGAGCGGGTCGTAGCCGTTGCCCGACTTCGGGAACGCGATGACCTCGCGGATGGACTCGGTCTTCGTGAGGTGCTGCAGCACGCGGTCCATGCCCAGCGCGATGCCGCCGTGGGGCGGCGCGCCGAACTTGAACGCGTCGAGCAGGAAGCCGAACTGCTCATCGGCCTGCTCGTCGCTGATGCCCATGACCTCGAAGACCCGCTTCTGGATGTCTTCGCGGTGGATGCGGATCGAGCCGCCACCGA
The DNA here is from genome assembly GCF_052045715.1 of Microbacterium sp. 22179. NCBI lineage: Bacteria > Bacillati > Actinomycetota > Actinomycetes > Micrococcales > Microbacteriaceae > Microbacterium > Microbacterium sp. 22179. Next base: position 107,246 of record NZ_JBQEPJ010000007.1, read on the forward strand.
GCTCGGAGCCGTTGCACACGATGTCGTACGCGTAGGCGAGGGCCGATCCGGGGTCGGTGTCGAACGTCGCCTCGAACTCCGGCTTCGGGCCGGTGAACGCGTGGTGCACCGCGGTCCAGGCTCCGGCGCCGACGGCCACGTCACCCGAGGCCACGGCATCCGCCGCCGGCTCGAACATCGGAGCGTCGACCACCCAGGTGAAGGCGAACTCGTCGGGGTTCAGGTAGCCCAGACGGCGACCGATCTCGACGCGCGCGGCACCGAGGAGGGCGCGGCTCTCCTTCGTGGCGCCCGCGGCGAAGAACACGCAGTCCCCGGCCTCGGCGCCGACGAGCTCGGCGAGACCCGCCTGCTCGGCCTCGGACAGGTTCTTGGCGACGGGTCCGCCGAGCGTTCCGTCCTCGTTGAAGAGCACGTAGGCGAGGCCGCGGGCGCCGCGCTGCTTCGCCCAGTCCTGCCAGGCGTCGAGCTGCTTGCGGGGCTGGCCCGCGCCACCGGGCATGCGCACGGCGCCGACGTACTCGGCCTGGAAGACGCGGAACGTGGTGTCGGAGAAGTACTCGGTCGCCTCGACCAGCTCGAGGCCGAAGCGCAGGTCGGGCTTGTCGGAGCCGTACTTCGCCATCGCGTCGGCGTAGGTCAAGCGCGGCAGCGGGGTCTGCACCTCGACGCCGATCGTCTTCCACATGGCGACGACGAGCGACTCCATCAGGCGGATGACGTCTTCCTGGTCGACGAAGCTCATCTCGATGTCGAGCTGCGTGAACTCGGGCTGGCGGTCGGCGCGGAAGTCCTCGTCGCGGTAGCAGCGCGCGATCTGGAAGTACTTCTCGACGCCGCCGACCATCAGCAGCTGCTTGAAGAGCTGCGGCGACTGGGGCAGGGCGTACCAGCTGCCCGGGCTCAGGCGCGCAGGCACGAGGAAGTCGCGGGCGCCTTCCGGCGTGGAGCGCGTGAGCGTCGGGGTCTCGACCTCGGTGAAGTCGTCGGCGTGCAGCACGTCACGGATCGCCTTGTAGACGTCGGAGCGCAGGCGCAGGGCGGATGCCGGGGCCGGACGGCGCAGGTCGAGATAGCGGTACTTGAGGCGCGCCTCCTCGCCGACGGTCTCGCTGTCGGCCAGCGCCGTCGAGACCTGGAAGGGGAGGGGAGCGGACTCGTTGAGCACCTCGACGGTGGTCGCGATGAGCTCGATCTCGCCGGTGGGCAGGTTCGGGTTGGCGTTGCCCTCGGGGCGGCGCGACACCTCGCCCGTGACCTTGAGCACGAACTCGTTGCGCAGCGGGTGGGCGATCTCCTCGTCGCGGATGACGACCTGGGCGATGCCCGACGCATCCCGAAGATCGATGAACGCGACTCCTCCGTGATCACGACGGCGATCGACCCACCCCGCGAGGGTGACGGTCTGACCGATGTGCTCGGCTCGCAGTGAGCCTGCCGAGTGGGTGCGAAGCACGGAGTATTCCTTCTGTTCTGTGAACGGGCGAACCCGCCCATTCTACGGGGGCGCGCGGCGTGTCTCCGGCGGGCGGAGGGGATCAGTAGGGTGGCAGGGAAAAGGAAGGTGCTCCCATGGAACTCGCCCTCGTCCCCGCCGCCGATGTACCGGTCGTCCCCGATTTCGTCTCCGCGTTCTTCTCGGGAACCACGAGCGTCATCGGCATCATCTTCTACGTGCTGCTGGCGATCGCCTGGTGGAAGGTGTTCACGAAGGCCGGGTATCCGGGCATCCTCGCGCTGATCCCCATCGTCAACGCGATCTTCCTGCTGCGCATCGCCGGGATGTCGGGCTGGTGGGTGCTGCTGTACCTGGTGCCGATCGCCAACGTCATCCTCGCGATCGTCGTCGCGGTCAAGGTGGGCGATCGCTTCGGCAAGGGTGGTGCGTTCTCGTTCTTCCTGCTGTTCCTGATCCCGTTCATCGGGTACTTCATCCTCGGGTTCGGGGACTCCCGCTACCGCAAGGCCTGACGTGCCGGCATCCCGTCTGCACCTCGTCCGTCACGGCGAGGTCCACAATCCCGGCCGCGTGCTCTACGGCCGTCTGCCCGACTTCCACCTCAGCGATGACGGACGGCGCATGGCGCTCGACGCGGCCGAGCACGTCGCCGGTCTCGGTCGCGATGTCGAGGCCCTGCGGTGCTCGCCGCTGGAGCGCACGCAGGAGTCGGCCGCCCCGTTCGCCGAGCGCTTCCACCTCGAGCCGGTGCTCGACGAACGCGTCATCGAGCCGACCAACGTCTTCGAGGGCACGCAGATGCGCCGCTCGCTCATGAACCCGCTCAACTGGTGGCATCTGCGGCAGCCCTCGGTGCCCAGCTGGGGCGAGCCGTACGTCTCCGTCGCCGAGCGCATGCGCGCCGCGATGGACGAGCTCTGGCACACCACCGAGGCGGGCGACGCGGTGATCGTGTCGCACCAGGCACCGATCTGGATCACGCACCTGTCGGTCGCCGGACTCCCGCTGCGGCACGATCCGCGCACCCGGCGCTGCGCCCTGTCGAGCGTGACTTCGTTCGAGCGGGTCGGCGATGTGTGGCGTGAGGTCGACTACGCCGAACCCGCGGCGACGGGCGGCGCCGTCGACGTCGGCGCCGTCTGAGGCGTCCCGTCCGAGGCCGCGCGAGCTACGCGCCCTCGGCCATCAGCGACTGGATGTGGCCGACGGCGGCGAGCTGACCTGCCGCGACCGCCAGCGCGACCGCGGCCATCGCGCCGGGCAGCGAGGCGCGGTGCGCGATGTCGCCCGCCGCCGACACCCCGGCGACGGAGGTGCGGCCGAAGTCGTCGATCTCGATCGCGCCGGACGGGAGCATCGCGAGTCCGAGCTGCTCGGCGAACGGGGCGCGCTGGCGCGAGACCACCGAGGCGACGAAGATGCCGGCGACGGATGCTTCGCCCTCCGCGGTGGTCAACATCACCGTCTCTCCCTCCCGCGTGATCGACAGGGGAGCCGAGGAGGCGATGACGGCGCCGAGCGCCTCGAGGGTCGCGCGATCCTCCTCCGTGAAGGAACCCTCGGCGGGGAAGACCGTGATCGACGACACGATCCGGCCGAGCAGTCCGATCAGGTGGGCGGCGCGGGCGGCCTCGCCGATCACGGCGATCGGCTTGCCCGCATGCTCGTGCCCGTCGCAGAACGGGCAACTGAACGCCCCGACGCCCCACAGCTCCTGCAGCCCGGGGATCGCGGGCAGTTCGTCGGCCATGCCGGTCGCGAGCACGACGCGCCGAGCCGCGACCGTGCCCCCGTCGGCGAGTTCGAGCGTGAACGCCCCCTGTTCTCCGTCGATCCGCTCGACGCGGGCATCGCGCACCTCGACGTCCGCGTACTCCGCGAGCTGGGCGCGAGCGGTCGCCCGGAAGTCGGCGGGCGGGGTGCCGTCGTTCGCAGCGACGTTGTGCATGTGCAGCACCGTGCCGTTGCGGTACTCGCCCGAGTCGAGCAGCAGCGCCGAGCGATGCATCCGTCCCAGCGTCAGCGCCGCCTGCAGGCCCGCGGGGCCTGCGCCGATCACGATCACGTCGTACATGAGGGGTCCTTCCGACCGGTGGATCTTGTGTTCGCGATCAGTCTGTGACTTCATGTCGGGATGAAGTCAAGCGACGGGGCGCGAGGTTGACATCACTAGTTCGGCTAGTAATCTAGATTTGCGAGCATTGTCCGGATGGTCGCACCACACGGAGGGAGCGGGACATGATCGAACGGGAAGAGATCGCTGCGAACGAGGATGGCGCGGGCGCCGAGGGGGAGCGCTTCGGGAAGTGGTTGTCCCTGATCAATCAGGAGGACTGAGGTGAGCACCGCGGAGGCTCCCGCCACCATCTGGAACGCGATCGATCAGTCGTACGCGCTCGACGTCGCCCGCGCCGTGGAGCGCGTGCGCGTGGCAGAGGACCAGCTGGCGCGTCGACGTCAGGCGTCGTGTGGACCGAGTCCGCTGCTTCGCGAGATCACCCGGCTCATCGCCGAGGCCGACCATCGCAACGAGGCGATCACTCCCGGTGACCTCGCGTCCGAGTTGCAGGTGACGACCGCCGCGATCTCGAAGGCGCTCGAGAAGCTCGAGACCGCGCGGGTCATCACCACGCAGCGGAACCCCGCGGACAGTCGCTCGAAGCTTCTCGTTCCCCTGCGGCGGATCGATCCCTCCGAGGGGCTCGACGCCACGGCGGTCGCCGTCCACCGGATCGCGACGGACCTGAGCGCCGAGCAGTCGGCGGTGGTGAGCGACTTCCTCGAGAAGGTCGCCGACCTCATCACGAGGGAGTGCCGGGACTGACGGCGTCGCTTCGGCGGTCGAGCGGCGGACCTTGCGTCCACGCTCCGTTTGTGACTTCATGTTGGGATGAAGTCACATGCCGAGCATCCGTGGTCCGTCGGCGATGTCGCCGCCCGCGTCGATCTGCCCACCAACGTGCTGCGCCACTGGGAGTCGGTCGGCCTGTTGACCCCCGCTCGCGACGACGCCGGCCGCCGTCGGTACGGCGAGGACGACGTCGTGCGTATCGCCGTGATCCAGCGCAGCAAGGCCGCGGGCATGACGCTCGATCAGATCGCGGTGCTGCTCGACGACAGCAGTTGGGGGCGCCATCAGGTGCTGCAGTCGCACATCGACGACATCGACCGCCGCATGGAGGAGATGCGTCGCTCGCGCGAGATGACCGAGCACGCGCTGCGCTGCCGCTCGCACGACATCGCCACCTGTCCGCGTTTCCGGGCCGGCGTCGACGACGTGCTGTCGCGGTTCTGAGGGGCTCCGGTGGCGGCGCCCGCGTCCGGCCTAACCATAGGAACCTCGGCGTAAACTCGTAACCGTGCCACTCGCCTCGAGGATTCACCCGATCCGCAGCGGCCGCCCCTCCCGCACTCGCCGTTCCCGGCGTGCGGTCGGAGCCGCGCTCGCCGCGGTGCTTGCCGTCGGCCTGACCGCCTGTGCTCCGGATGCCGTGAGCGAGTCGTTCCTGAGCGGCGAGAACACCGGCTACGTCGCCGCCGATGGCGCGATCCAGGAGATCCCCGTCGCCGAGCGCGGCGAGCCGATCGATTTCTCGGGCGTCACCGAAGACGGCGAGGCCTTCGACAGCGCCGACATCGCGGGCCAGGTCACGGTCGTGAACTTCTGGTACGCCGGCTGCGCTCCGTGCCGCGTCGAGGCCGGCGATCTCGAGTCGGTGTGGCAGGAGTACGAAGACCAGGGTGTGTCGTTCGTCGGCATCAACACTCGCGATCAGGCCGATACGGCCAAGGCCTTCTCGACCGAGTTCGAGATCACCTACCCGAGCCTGATCGACGTCGACACCGCGCAGGCCAAGCTCGCCTTCGCGGCCGAGACGCCCATCCAGGCCACTCCGACCACGCTCGTGCTCGACAAGCAGGGCCGCGTCGCCGCCCGCATCATCGGACCCATCGACGGGACCTCGATCCTGTCCACGCTCGTCAAGGACGCGCTCGCGGAGAGCGCGTGAATCCCCAGGACATCATCGGTTCGGGAGCGCTCTGGCTGGCGATCCCGGTCGCTCTGCTCGCCGGGCTGATCTCGTTCCTGTCGCCCTGCGTGCTGCCGCTCGTGCCGGGGTACCTCGGCTTCCTCGGCGGATCCGTGGCTCCCCGCCCGGTGAACGGCGCGACCGCGTCGACGGATGCCTCGGCCCCCGGTCGCGGTCGCCTCGTCATCGGCGTGCTCCTCTTCATCGCCGGCTTCAGTGCCGTCTTCGTCGCGATCACCTCTCTCGGTGGTGTCGCGAGTGTCTTCCTGATCCAGTGGGGCGAGCTCATCACGCGCATCCTCGGCGTCGTGATCATCCTCATGGGGCTCGTCTTCCTCGGGCTGTTCGGCTTCGCGCAGCGCGAGCTGCGCTTCCACGTCGACGGCAAGTACGGCGTGATCGGGGCGCCGCTGCTCGGCATCGCCCTCGGGATCGGCTGGGCGCCCTGCCTTGGCCCCACCCTGACGGCGATCTTCGCCCTCTCCTTCAACGCCGGCGACCCGGTGCGCGCGGGCGCCCTCGGCCTCGCCTACTCCCTCGGCCTCGGCATCCCGTTCCTGCTCGTCGCCCTCGGCTTCGGCTGGGCGACCACGGCCATCGGATTCCTGCGCCGCCACATCCGGGTCGTCAACATCATCGGCGGCGTGCTGCTGATCGCCCTCGGCGTGCTGATGGTGACGGGGCTGTGGACCGACATCATGTCCCGACTGACGGCGGTGATGAGCAGTGTCATCCTCCCGCTCTGATCGCGAGACGACCGAGAAGAAAACCCGGAAGAACGAGAGTGCCGTGAGCAGCAAGACGCCCAGGTCCAGCGATCCGCTGCGGCCGTCCGACCACGTCGACGGCGACGACTCGATCACGCAGCCGCGCCTCGGTTTCGTCGGGTGGCTGCGCTGGGGCTGGCGCCAGCTGACCTCGATGCGCACCGCGCTGATCCTGCTGCTCGTGCTCGCGGTCGCCGCGATCCCCGGATCGATCTTCCCGCAGCGCATGGCCGACCCGAACGGTGTCACGCAGTGGCAGCGCGACAACCCCGATCTCTTCCCGATCCTCGACGGCCTCAAGCTCTTCGACGTCTATCTGTCGCCGTGGTTCTCGGCGATCTACCTGCTGCTGTTCACCTCGCTCGTCGGCTGCGTGATCCCGCGCATCCGGCACCACTGGAAGGCGCTCCAGGCCCGCCCGCCCCGCACGCCCGCGCGGCTGCAGCGGCTCGACGACTTCCGGGCCGTCACCCGCGACCTCTCCGCGACCGCGGGGAACGGCGAGAAGACGGATGCCGAGGCCGAGGCATCCGCGTCGATCGCCGTCGCGACCAAGCAGCTCAAGGCGCTCGGCTATCGGGTCGAGCGCTACGACCGCGGGCGCACCTTCTCGGTGTCGGCCGAGCGCGGGTACTGGCGCGAGACCGGGAACCTGCTCTTCCACCTCGCGCTCGTCGGCGTGCTGGTCACGGTCGCCATCGGCGGCGGCTTCGCGTATACCGGTCAGCGGGTGCTGGTCGAGGGCGAGACGTTCGCGAACACGCTCGTCGACTACGACTCGATGAACCGCGGACGGTTCGTCGCCGACGACGCCCTCGCGCCCTACTCGATGCGCCTCGACACCTTCGACGTCTCGTACACCCCGTTCGGCGAGGCGGGTTCCGGCCAGGCCGGCGACTTCTCGGCGAACGTCACGGTCAAGGAGAACGGGGAGGAGCGCACCGGCTCCATCAAGGTCAACGAGCCGCTGCCCGTCGCCGACGACGACATCTTCCTGCTCGGCAACGGCTACGCCCCCACGATCACGGTGCGCAACGCCGACGGCGACGTGGTGTTCACGAACAGCGTGCCGTTCCTGCCGCAGGACACCAACATGACCTCGCTCGGCGTGATCAAGGTCACCGACGGACTCCCCGAGCAGCTCGGCCTGCTGGGCTTCTTCTACCCGACGACCGCCGTGCTCGACACGGGCGCGTTCTTCTCGGCCTACCCCGCGCTCACCAACCCGACCCTCACGCTCGACGTGTACTCGGGCGACCTCGGCATCAACGACGGAACCCCGCGATCGGTCTACGTGCTCGACACCACCGACCTCACCCAGCTCACCGGTCGCGCGGTCGACAAGGACTCGATCGAGCTCGCTCCGGGCGAGACCGCCGACCTGCCGAACGGCATGGGAACGGTCACCTTCGAGGACGAGTCGCCCGAGGGCGCGACCGACGCCACGCAGTCGGTCAAGCGCTTCGCCTCGCTGCAGATCCACCGCGACGAGTCCGGCGTCTGGGTGCTCGGCTTCGCGGTGCTCGCGCTCGGCGGACTCATGCTCGCGCTGTTCGTGCCCCGCCGCCGCATGTGGGTCAAGGCCACGGTCGAGGGTGACTCCGTCTCGCTCGAGTACGCGGGCCTCGCCCGCGGCGAGGACCCGACGATCGCGGTGGCGCTCGACGACATCGTCGCCGGCCACGGCCGCCTGCTCGATGCGGCCGGGGGCACGGTCGCCCGCGAACCCGCCGGCGACGACCTCACCGAAGATCTCGCGGATGCCGACCCGACGGCATCCGACTCCCCGAAAGTAGACTGACACCATGTTCGACCTCGAAGTGATCTCGCCGGTCCTGCTCTGGACCGCGATCGCGATCTACGCCGCGGCTTTCATCGCGTTCGCGTTCGACCTCGCGCGCCGCTCGCAGATCTCCGCCGACGCGCAGACCGTGCGCGAGGCCGAGCTGGTCGGCGCCGGCGCGCGCGGGGGAGCGACGCTCACCGCCACCGGAAAGCCCATCGAGCCGAAGCCCCAGCGCTTCGTCATGGCGCGCATCGGCACCTCGCTCACCGTTCTCGCGTGCATCTTCCACCTCGGTGCGACCCTCACCCGTGGTTTCGCGGCCGGTCGCGTGCCGTGGGCGAACCTCTACGAGTTCGCGATGATCGGCACGCTGCTCATCATCGCCGTCTACCTGATCGTGCTGGTCAAGGTCGACCTGCGCTTCCTCGGCACGTTCATCACCGGCCTCGTGGTGGTGCTGCTGGGCCTGTCGTCGACGAACTTCTACGTCGAGGTCACGCCGCTCATGGACCCGCTCAAGAGCGTGTGGCTCGTGATCCACGTCTTCGTCGCCTCGCTGGGCACGGCATTCTTCGCCCTCGCCTTCGCGCTCTCGGTCATCCAGCTCATGCAGTCGCGGCGCGAGCGCCTCGTCTCGGAGGGTGCGGCCAAGACCGGCCCCGGGTTCCTGCGCACGTTCCCCTCGGCCGAGCGCCTCGAGAGCATGGCGTACCGCTTCACGATCATCGGGTTCATCCTCTGGACCTTCACCCTCATCGCCGGATCGATCTGGGCCTACTACGCGTGGAGCCGCTTCTGGGGCTTCGATGTGAAGGAGACTTGGACCTTCGTGATCTGGGTGCTCTACGCCGGCTACATCCACGCCCGCGCGACCCGCGGCTGGCGGGGAAACCCCTCGGCCTGGCTCGCGATCGTCGGCTTCACGGCCGTGCTGTTCAACTTCACGATCGTGAACGTGTTCTTCAAGGGTCTGCACGCCTACTCCGGCATCAGCTGAGGCATCCGCCCCCCGATCGACGACGCCCCGTCTCCTTCCGGAGGCGGGGCGTCGTGCGTGTGGGTTCGGCATCCGTTCTGGTCGGTCCGTCGTCCCCGTCTCGACACGACTTCGGAGATCCATCGCGACACGCCGCGGTCATCGAGTGACGCGCGGCGTGTCGGTGTCGGAACTCCGAAGTTGTGCGGGGCAGATGGTGTGCGGCTCCGAAGTCGTGCGGGTCGGAGTGGGGGAACGAACGAACAGGGCGGATGCCGCGGCTCAGGTCGCGAGCACCGCCGTGGCCGAGGTCGTGCGCCGCAGGGCCACCGCGAGGGTGGTCGCGATGAGGGCGAGCACACCCCACACGACGAGGCCGGCGACGGCGGAACCGCTCCCGGCGATCAGTCCCGCGAATGCGGGTGAGGTCGGAAGCGCAGCGCCGAGGCCCGCGAGCCAGTCCGGCACGGTCGAGATCAACCCGGTCGCGACGGCCAGCACGCCGATCAGGGCGCTGACCCAGCGTCCGACTCCGCCGAAGATCGCGACGAGCGCCTGGTTCACCGCGGCGAAGACGACACCCGCGAGCACAGCGGTGCCCGCGAAGGTCCACCAGGCGGCCGCATCGTACGAGGCGACGAACTGCACGATGATCGACACCAGCAGTCCCTGCCCGGCGCCGATCAGCGCGGCGGGCCAGAAGGCGCGCAGTGTGAGCGTCGGCGATGAGCGGCGCGACGTCAGGGTGCGGGCGGTGTGCGCGCGCATCACGATGAACGAAGCCAGGCCACCGAACCACAGCACCACCGCGGCGAGCAGCGGGATGGCGGTGGGGCCGAAGATCGTGTCCATCGACGAGGTCGACTCGACCGGGTCGGCGATCACCGAGGCGATCGACGTCGACTCGGAGTCGCTGAACGAGGGGAGCGAATCGGATGCCGTGCGCAGACCGCCGGCGAGGTCGCCCGCGCCGGTCGCGAGGGTGTCGAGGCCCGTCGCGAGTTCGGTGGCGCCGGTCGCGAGTTCGGTCGCGCCGCTCGAGAGCTGGCCCGCGCCGGTCGCCAGCGCGCGGGCTCCCGCTGCCGACTGGTCGACTCCCTCGGTCGCGAGCTGGTTGAGCCCGGCCGAGATCTGGCTGGCGCCGGTGCCTGCCTCGTTCATGTTGGTCGCCAGGGTGGATGCCGCGGCCGGGAGGCCCGTGGCCACCGGGGAGAGGTAGGCCGATGCCGTACCGGCGGCGGTCGCGGAGGTTGCGGCGGACGTCGCCACCTCGCCGAGCTTCGTGCAGAAGTCCGGGTCGGTGACCGACGTCGCGCAGGTGGCGGCGAGCTTGCCGAGTTCTGTGGCCGTCTTGGCCGACTCCGAGGCAGCCGTGTCGAGGAAGGGGGCCCCGCCCTGCGCGGCTCCGACGAGCTTGGCGAAGTCTCCGTTCGGATCGTTCAGCGCGGCCGCCCCACCGGTCAGCCCCGCCCCGAGCTCGCCCGCGGCGCCGGCGAGCTGCCGCGTGTTCGTGGCGATCGTGTCGAGACCGGTCGCCAGCGACGTGGCGCCGGTACCGAGGTCGCCCGCGCCGGTCGCGAGCTGGGTGGCGCCGTCGGGGATCGCGGCCGCGCCGGTCGCGGCATCCCGTGCGCCGTTCGCGAGGTCGAGTGCACCGGAGGCGGCCTCGCCGATCTGATCGCCGATCGTCGTGAAGCCGACCAGGATGTTCTCGGTCGTGGCCTCCGACAGCGTGGTGCCGAGCGTGGACGCCGCGACGTTCGCGATCTGCCCCGTGATGAGGTCGTCGGCGACGAGGCCGTCGTCGGGCGTGGTGACCTCGATCGTCGCCTTCTCGGGCGTGCCCTCGCCCTCGGAGATCGTGCGCCCGGCCGAGGTGGCCGCCGACGAGAAGTCCTCGGGGATGGTGATGACCGCCTGGTAGTCGCCGTTCGCGAGACCTTCGGCGGCGTCGTCCTCGTTGGAGATCACCCAGGTGAGGTTCGAGTCGAGGTCGTCCGACCCCTCCACGAGTCCGGACGCGAGCTGACGCCCGAGGGGCGTGACCTGTCCGTCGATCTCGACCGGCTCGTCGAGGTTCACGATCGCGGCGGTCATCGAGTCCAGGCGCTCGGTCGGATTCTGGAGAGCGGTGACGAGGATGCCGCCGATCGCCGCCGGCAGCAGCAGGATGCCGAGGATCGTCAGCCACGTGATGGGCTTGCGGGAGCGTGCGCGCTCGATGGGGAGGGTCATGCGGTCACCTCGGTGGTTGCGGTCGCCCGTCGCGGGGCGCGGGTGTCGAGAAGGTTCGCGTCGGGCCAGCCGGCCTCCGCGAGGATCGTGCGGGCGGTCTCCGCATCGGACGCCGTGGCGAAGACAGCCAGGGAACGTGTGGCCGCGGCATCCCGCAGCATCGCCGTCACCTGGTCGCGGCGGCCTCCGGACAGTCGGTCGATGCCGTCGACGACCACGACCTCCGAGCGCCCGCGCAGGGCCTCGGCGAGGTCGTCGAGTGCGGCATCCGCATCGTCGACGATCACGCAGCCGACGTGCGCCCGCACCCAGGCGGACCGGCCGGGGAGCAGGTGCCCGACGACGCGGAGTCGCCCCTCGTCGGCGGTCACGCGACCGGCGACGGCCAGAGCGAGGGTTCGCCGCTCACGGGCGTCGCCACCGGTCGCGATCAGCGCTTCGCCCGGAGCGACCCGGAACGACAGGGCTTCCACGACCGGTGCGTCGGTGCTGACCGTGAGCTCGTCGGCCGCGACGACCGAGCCGTCGCCCGGCCACTCGGCCAGATGGCGTTCGCGCTCGACGGCTTCACCCTCGATGTCGACGCGGGGGAGGATGCGCTCGAGCCAGGCGGGGATCTGCCAGGCGTGTTCGCCGAGGATCGCCATGAGGGCGGGGATGAGCGTCATGCGCACGAGGAATGCGTCGATCGCGATGCCGGCGGCGAGGCCCAGCGCGATCGGCTTGAGAGACGAGTCGCCCTCCGGCACGAACGCGACGAACACCGCGAACATGATGAGTCCGGCGGCGGTGACGACCTTCGCCGATCCCGTGAAGCCGCTGCGGACGGCGCGCTGAGCGGCGGCCCGGCGTTCGGCGCGCGAGGCGGAGCGCGAGGCGCGATCGTGCACGAAGTCCTCGCGCATGCGCGAGACGAGGAAGACCTGGTAGTCCATTGCGAGGCCGAAGAGCACGCCCATGAGCACGATCGGCATGAAGCTGATGATCGGGCCGACTTTCGCGACGTGCAGCAGATCGGCGAACCAGCCCCACTCGAACACCGCGCCGACCACGCCGAAGGCGGCGACGATCGAGAGCAGGTAGCCGAGGGCCGCCGTCACGGGCACCCACAGCGAGCGGAACACGATGGTGAGGAGCACGAGCGACAGCCCGATCACGAAGATCCCGAAGGGCAGCAGAGCGCCTCCGAGCTGGTCGGAGATGTCGATCCCGACCGCCGTGAACCCGGTGACCTTGAGGTCGATGCCGAACTCGTCGAGCCACTCGTCGTGGTGCGAGCGAAGTTCGCGCACGAGGTCGGCGGTGGCGGGGTCGTCGGGTGCGGTCTCGGGGATGATCTGCACGATGCCGGTGTCGGCCGTCTCGTTCGGGGTCGAGAGCGCGACGTCTTTCACCCCGTCGATCTTCGCGACCGCGTCGCCGAGGTCGTCCATCAGCCCGACCGGATCGGTGGAGGTGACGATCGTGCCGGTGAGGATGAGGGGGCCGTTGAAGCCGGGACCGAACTCCTCGCCCACGATGTCGTAGCTCTGCCGGGCCTCGGAGTCCTTCGGCAGCACGCCGGCGTTGGGGAGGGCGAGGTCGAGGCTGAGGGCGGGCACCGCGATGACGCCGAGGCCGAGCACGACGGCGATCGACACGAGCACCGGATGCCTCGTCACGCCGCCGACCCAGCGCTCGCTGAACGCCCGGCGGGGGGCGCGCGCGGATCCGTCCTTCTTCGTCGTGGCGCGCTCCCGTCGGGGGCGGCCGACGATGCGGCCCTTCATGAAGCCGAGTACGGCGGGAGTGAGGGTGACCGCGATGGCCACGGCGATCGCGACGGCGACGGAGGCGGCGATGCCCATCGTCGTCAGGAACGGGATGCCGGCGAAGCCGAGCCCGATCAGGGCGATGAGCACGGTGATCCCGGCGAAGACGACGGCCGAGCCGGCGGTTCCGACGGCCCGGGATGCCGATTCCTCGGGGTCGACGCCGGCGCGCACCTGATCCTGATGCCGGGCCATGATGAACAGCGCGTAGTCGATGCCGACGGCCAGGCCCAGCATGAGGGCGAGGAGCGGGGTGGTCGACGAGACGGTGGCGAAGGCGGTGGCGGCGAAGATACCCGCCATCGAGATCCCGACGCCGAGGATGGCGGTGAGCAGGGGGAGGCCGGCGACCACGAACGAGCGGAACGTGACGATGAGTACGAGGAGCGCGATGATGAGGCCGACCGCTTCGGTCGGCGTGATGCCCGGGATCTCGGTCGCGAAGAGGTCGCCGCCGAGTGCGGTCTGCGAGCCGTCCGGCAACGCCGCGCGGAGATCGTCGACCGCGGCGCTCAGCTCGTCCTTGGTCGCCTCCGAGACGTCGGTCGACTGACCGTCGAACTGCAGGCGCACGATCGCGGCGGTGTCGTCGTCGTTGATCATGCCGTCGACCATCTCGTCGTAGGGCGATGTGACGGCGAGCACGTCGTCGATGCCGCCGAGTTCGTCGACGGCGTCCTCGATGTGCGCGCGGTAGTCGTCGTCGGTGACCTGATCGCCGTCGGCGGCGACGACGACGAACTGCGCGTTCGTGCCGCTCACCTGCGGGAACGAGCGCGAGAGCTGCTCGAGGCCGGCCTGCGATTCGGTGCCGGGGATCGAGAACGTGTTGTCCGTGCCGGAGCCGAGCACGAGTGCCCCGGTGCCCGCGAGGCCGAGCACGAGCAGCCATGAGCCGAGCACGCGCCAGGGGTGCCGGAACGACCAGCGACCGAGTGAGGACAGGAGAGTGGACACGCGGGTTCCTCCGGAGGATGGGGGATGAGGCGGATACACAGGTGTATCCAATACATAGATGTATCGTAAGGTCGCCCGCATTCGGAAATCTGTGTGCGGGGTGTGAGAATCGTCACGATCGCGAACATCAGGAGGTTTCGATGTCGATACCGGCAACCCGGAGTCGTGAGAACACGCGCGCCCGCCTGCTCGAGGCGGCCGAGCAGCTCTTCGCGGAGGTCGGCCTCGACGGCGCCTCGGTGGAGGCGGTCTGCGAGCGCGCCGGCTTCACGCGCGGGGCGTTCTACTCGAACTTCGAATCGAAGGACGAGCTCTTCCTGATGCTCGCCGGACGTGTCGCCGAGACCCGTGTGAACGCGGTGCGCGAGCGCGTGACCGAGATCACCGCCGAGGGCGGCCTGGTGCCCGGCTGCGATCCGACAGACCTGCTGCAGAAGGTGATGGACTCCGGCAGCGACGACCGCATGGGCGTGATGCTCATGAGCGAGATCCGCATCCGCGCGCTCCGCGACGCCCAGTTCGGAGCGGCGTATCTGGCGCAGGAACGCGAGATGGTCGGCAGCATCGCGCAGATCGTCACCGACATCGTCGACGCCGGGGAGCTGCGGTTGCGCGTGCCGGCCGAGGTCGCCGGCCGCATCCTCATGATCGTCTGGGAGGGCATGACCGTGCGAGGCGCGATGGCCGGGCACGACGACGCCCAGCTGCGCCGCGCGGGCAGCGAGGAACTCGGCCGACTGGTCGATCTGCTCCTGGTCTGACGGGTCTCAGCCCTCGTCGAGCACGCGGTAGCTGCGCTCGAGGCGCGCGAGCCACCAGTCGCGGCGGTCGTCGTCGGCGGCGAGGCGGTCGAGCGCCGCACCGTCGGGGATGACGCGGTCGGCGGGGATCACCCCGTCGCGGGGGCGACGGTCGGCGACGTCGTCGAGGAAGAGCGATGCCGTGCCGAGGCCGCAGTCGTAGTCGAGGTGGGGGAGGGCGGCGGCGAGGGCGGCGCCGTGCGAGAGTCCGACGGCGGTGTCGAGGGCGCTCGACACGACCGCCGGAAGCCCGGTCGCGGCGATGAGCTGGAGGGCGTGGGTCACTCCGCCGAGCGGCTGCGCCTTCACGACGATGAGGTCGGCGGCCCCGGCGCGCGCCACGGCCAACGGGTCGGACGACTTGCGGATGCTCTCGTCGGCGGCGACCGGGATGCCCAGGTACTTCACGCGGGTGCGCAGCTCGGCGAGTTCCTCGACCGTCGCGCACGGCTGCTCGACGTACTCGAGGTCGAACTCGTTCAGCGCGTGCACGGCGTGCTCGGCCTCGTCGACGTTCCAGAGGCCGTTCGCATCGACGCGGATGCGGCCCTCCGGTCCCATCGCCTCGCGCACGGCGCGCACGCGGGCGATGTCGTCGGCGAGCGTCTGCCCGGGTTCGGCGACCTTGACCTTGGCGGTCCGGCATCCGGAGAACCGCGCGAGCACGTCGGGCACGCGCGCGGCCTCGACCGCGGGGATCGTGGCGTTGACGCGGATGCCGTCGCGCAGGGGTGCGGGCTGCGGGCGCCAGGCGAAGTCGATCGCCGCGGCGAGCCAGGTGGCGGCCTCGGCATCCGCGTACTCGATGAAGGGCGAGAACTCGGCCCATCCCTCGGGGCCTTCGAAGAGGAGAGCCTCCCGGGTGTCGACGCCGCGGAATCGCGTGTGCATCGGCAGGGCGACCACGCGTGCGGTGGAGAGGATCTCGCTGAGTTCGGGCGTCATGGGTCTCATTCTCATCTCCCGCCGCCGTTCCCGTCGCACTTTCCGTCGGTCCGGCCGGATCTTTCCGACGGAAAGTGCGACGGGGGCGCAGCCGCGCGCGGGAATAGGGTGGAGAGGTGACCAGCGCATTCGTCTCCGACCTGTTCGACCCCGCCGAGTGGCAGCTCGCGCCCGGCGCCGAGGACTACACCGACATCACGGCCCACGTCTCGAACGACGGAGGCATCGCGCGCATCGCCTTCCACCGGCCGGAGGTGCGCAACGCCTTCCGCCCCCACACGGTCGACGAGCTCTACCGTGCGCTCGACATCGCCCGTCAGGACCCGCGCATCGGCGCGGTGCTGCTCACGGGCAACGGCCCCAGCGCGAAGGACGGCGGATGGGCGTTCTGCTCGGGCGGCGACCAGCGCATCCGGGGGCGCGACGGGTACAAGTACTCCGACCCTTCGACAGGCTCAGGGATCGAGGGGGGAGGCTCAGGGACCCCGGCTTCTCCGTCCCCCGCCTCGTTGGGCCGCCTGCACATCCTCGAGGTGCAGCGTCTGATCCGCTTCATGCCGAAGGTCGTCATCGCGGTCGTGCCCGGATGGGCGGCGGGAGGCGGGCACTCGCTCCACGTGGTCTGCGACCTCACGATCGCCAGCGCCGAGCACGGACGCTTCAAGCAGACGGATGCCGACGTCGGCAGCTTCGACGCCGGATACGGTTCCGCGTACATGGCCCGCCAGACCGGGCAGAAGATCGCTCGCGAGGTGTTCTTCCTCGCCGAGGAGTACTCCGCGCAGCGCGCCTATGAGATGGGCGCGGTCAATCGCGTGGTGCCGCACGCCGAGCTCGAGCGCGAGGCGCTCGCGATGGCCCGCACCGTGCTGACCAAGTCGCCGACCGCCATCCGCATGCTCAAGTTCGCGTTCAACGCCGTCGACGACGGACTCGTCGGGCAGCAGGTCTTCGCGGGTGAGGCGACGCGTCTCGCCTACGGCACCGACGAGGCCGTCGAGGGGCGAGATTCGTTCCTCGAGAAGCGCGACCCCGACTGGTCGTCATTCCCCTGGCACTACTGAGGCACCGTCATGACCGTGCTGATCCCGATCGAAGCCGATGATCCGCAGCCGCTGAGTGTCGCGCTGCGGCGGGCGCTCGACGGGGGTCCGGCGCTCGGCTTCGGGATGCTCGCCGACGTGCCCGATCGGGTTCCGGTGGGCACGGCCGTCGTGATCGCGACCTCCGGGTCGAGCGGCATCCCCAAGCGCGTGGCGCTGAGCGCCGAGGCGCTGCGCACGAGCGTCGAGGCGACCGCCGACCGCATCGGATCGGGCCGCTGGCTGCTCGCCCTCCCGACGGGGTACGTCGCGGGTCTCCAGGTGCTCGTGCGTTCGATCCTCGCGGGCACCGAACCGGTGGCACTGTCGGGCAGGTTCTCGCCCGAGGCGTTCGCGCACGCCACGCTGTCGATGCTGCGTCACGGTGACGAGGCGCTGTACACCTCGCTCGTACCGGCGCAGGTGGCGACGCTGCTCGACGCGGCCGACGACGTCGCCGTGCGCGCCGCGCTGCAGGCATACCGCTCGATCCTCGTCGGCGGGCAGTCCCTGCCCGAGCCGCTGCGGGAGAGGGCATCCGATCTGGGCGTGCGCCTCGTGCGCACCTACGGCTCCACCGAGACCAGCGGCGGATGCGTCTACGACGGGGTTCCCCTCGACACCGTCTCGGTGCGCACCGTCGACGGAGAGCTGCGCATCGCGGGGCCCATGCTCGCCGACGGCTACCTCGGCGACGACGAGCTGACCTCGCGGGTGTTCGTGCGCGACGAGCACGGCATCCGCTGGTATCGCACGGGCGACCTCGGTCTGGTCGAGAACGGGATCGTGCGGGTGCACGGTCGCGCCGACAACGTCATCGTGTCGGGCGGCATCAACATCTCCCTCGATCGCGTCGAGCGGATCGTGCGGCAGGTTCCGGGTCTCCATCAGGCCGTCGTGGTCGGCATCGACGACGAGCGGTGGGGCGAGGCATCCGTCATCGTCGCCGCCCGCGGCGAGGTGCTGCGCCGCAGCGAATCCGACCAGCTCGTGCACGCGCGCGACGCCGTCGCCGAGGCGCTCGGCAAGCACGCGCGTCCGGCGCGCCTGATTCTCGTCGACGAGATCGCGACGCTCGCCTCCGGAAAGCCCGACCGCGAGGCGATCCGCCGCATCGCCGCCGAGCTGCGCTGACGGGCGCCATCGCGGCCCGTGCCAGACTGGGGCATGGCCACGTACACGCACGGACATCACGAGACCGTTCTCCGTTCGCACAGTTCCCGCACGATCGCGAACTCCGCGGAGTATCTCCGCCCGCACCTCGATCCGGCCGCCCGCCTCCTCGACGTCGGCGCGGGTCCGGGCAGCATCACGGCCGAGTTCGCGACCGTCGTCGCGCACGTGACGGCGACGGAGATCGACGCGAACGCCCTCGCGCTCTCCCGGAACCTCGTCGCGGACCACGGCCTCACGAACGTCGACTTCTCGATCGAAGACGTGCACGCGCTCTCGTTCGCCGACGACAGCTTCGACGTCGTGCACACGCACCAGGTGCTGCAGCACGTCGGCGATCCGGTGCAGGCCCTGCGAGAGATGCGACGGGTCACGGTGCCCGGCGGCATCGTCGCGGCGCGCGACGCCGACTACGCCGGATTCATCTGGTTCCCGCTGCTGCCCGAGCTCGACGAGTGGCTGCGACTGTACCGCGCGGCCGCCCGGGCGAACGGCGGAGAGCCCGACGCCGGGCGACGCCTGCTCTCGTGGGCGCGCGCCGCCGGCTTCGACGACGTCACGGCGACGGCATCCACCTGGTGCTACGCGACCCCCGAGGAGCGCGCGTGGTGGGGCGGCATGTGGGCCGACCGCATCCTCGAATCGGCGCTCGCGCGCCAGCTCGTCGACAGCGGCCTCGCGGGCCCCTCCGAGCTGCAGGCGATCAGCGACGCCTGGAAGCGATGGGCGGATGCCGGAGACGGCTGGTACCTCGTTCCGCACGGCGAGATCATCGCCCGGGCCTGACGGCCGTTCGCACTCGGGATACATCCCCAGACGGACGCGGGGCGCCCTCCGCTCGCGTAGCGTGAGAGCGTGTTCCGTCCCGTCTCCCGCACCTGGCTCGCCCTCGACATCGTCGGCGCGGTCATCGGTTTCGGTCTCACGGTCGGCATCCCCCTCGTGCCGGGCTCGGGCGGCCTCAGCGTCTGGATCGTCGACGGCGGGTGGTCGGTCACGGCCTACCTCGTCGTCGGAGCGATCGTCTGGGGCGCCGCCGCGATCGCCCGCCTGGCCCCGGCTCTGGCCCTGTGCGTCGCGTGGTTCGGTGCGCTCCTCCAGATGGCTGCGGGGCTGCCACCCGTACCCTTCGACTTCGGCGTGCTGGTCGTGCTGTTCGCGACGGCGGCCTGGGGAAGCCGACGACTGCTGTGGCTCGGCGGCGCCTCGGCGCTCGGCGGCGGAATCGTCGGCGGCGCGTACTTCGGGCTGGCGTGGTCGGGCGAACTGATCACCGACGCTGCGAGTGTGATGCGTGCGGCGCTCACCTCCGTGCTGCTCGGCTCGCTGTTCGTGCTGGCGATGGTGATGGCGTGGGGGGCGGGACTGCTCTGGCGGGTCATCCTCGCCGGTCGTGCCACGCAGGTGGCGCGCGCGCAGGCCGAGACCGTGGCCGCCGAGGAGCAGGAGCGCGTGCGCATCGCCCGCGACATGCACGACGTGGTCGCGCACTCGCTCGCCGTCGTGATCGCGCAGGCCGATGGAGCCCGCTACGCCGCCGCAGCGAAGCCCGAGATGGCGACCGAGGCGCTGGGCACGATCGCGCAGACCGCCCGCGGTGCGCTGTCGGACGTGCGGATGCTGCTCACCCAGCTGCGTCACCGCCAGGGCGACGGACCGCAGCCCACGCTCGCCGACCTCGAGACGCTCTTCGCGCAGGTGCGGCACGCCGGCATCGAACCGCGGATCACGGTCGACCCCGTGCCCCCGGGTGAGCCGCCCGCGGCCATCCAGCTCGCGGTCTACCGCATCCTGCAGGAGGCCCTCACGAACGCGATCCGCCACGGCGACGGAGCGGTCGACGTGCACCTGGCGTGGCTGCCCGACCGGGTCGAGATCCGGGTGGCGAACACCGTCGCGCCGGGGCCTGCTCCCGTGCAGCTGGGGCAGAGCGGGCACGGCCTGATCGGCATGCGCGAGCGCGCTCAGCTGGTCGGCGGTAGTCTGCATGCCGAGCGCCGGGGAGCGCAGTTCCACGTCTACGGCATGCTGCCGATCGGAGTCACGTCATGATCAGAGTCGTCCTCGTCGACGACCAGTCCCTCTTCCGCGCCGGTGTGCGGATGCTGATCGCCTCCCAGCCCGACCTCGAGGTCGTGGGCGAGGCCGGCGACGGGCGCGAGGCGCTCGACGTCGTGCAGCAGACCCGACCCGACGTCGTGCTCATGGACATCCGGATGCCGGTCATGGACGGCCTCACCGCGACCGCCGAGATCCTCCAGCGCCCCGACGCGCCGCGCATCGTGATGCTGACGACCTTCGACCTCGACGAGGCCGCGGCCCGGGCCATTCGTCAGGGGGCGAGCGGATTCCTGTTGAAGGACGCCGACCCCGAGTTCCTGCTCGCCGCCGTGCGCACCGTGCACGCGGGGTCGAGTGTGATCGCAGCATCCGCCACCCGTGAGCTGTTCGCGCACTTCGCGGATGCGCCGACCCCGGTTCCTCCCCAGTTCGCCGACCTCACCGACCGTGAGCGGGAGATCTTCGCGCTCGCCGCACGCGGTCTGTCGAACGGTGAGATCGCGACGCGCGAGTTCCTCAGCGAGGCGACCGTCAAGACGCACATCAGCCGCATCCTCTCCAAGCTCAGCCTGCGCGACCGCGTGCAGCTCGTCGTGTTCGCGTTCGAGCACGGCCTCGCCTGAGATCCGCCCCGCCCGAGCACGGCCCCCGGCATCCTCCCTGCGGCATCGTCGGGATCATCCTCCAGGCGGAGGCGGATGCATCCGCCGGGCGACGACCGCGACGGCACCTGCTCCGTAGCGTCGGAGACATGGAGATCACGACCACCGACCTGGGCCTCGCCGCCCGCGTCCAGCACCTGAAGAAGACCTACGGCTCCGGCGAGGGAGTCGTGCGGGCGCTCGATGACGTCAGCGTCGGCATCCGCCGCGGTCAGTTCACCGCGATCATGGGCCCGTCGGGCTCGGGCAAGTCGACGCTCATGCACATCATGGCCGGCCTCGACACCCCGACCGAGGGGCGTGCGTTCATCGGCGACACCGAGATCACGGGTCTCGGCGACCTCGACCTCACCATCCTGCGCCGCCGGCGCGTGGGGTTCATCTTCCAGGCGTTCAACCTGGTTCCCACGCTCGATGCCCTCGGCAACATCCTGCTGCCGTTCGAGCTCGACGGGCGCCGGCCGAGCGCGCTAGAGCGTGCGCGCATCGACGGTCTCGTCGAGACCCTGGGCCTGGGCTCGCGCCTGCGTCACCGTCCCCACCAGCTCTCGGGCGGACAGCAGCAGCGCGTGGCCATCGCCCGTGCCCTGGCCACCGCGCCGGACCTCGTCTTCGCCGACGAACCCACCGGAAACCTCGACTCGAAGACCGGACGCGAGGTGCTCCAGCTGCTGCAGGCCGCCAGCCGGGAGCACGGTCAGTCGATCGCGATGGTCACCCACGACGCCATCGCGGCCAGCCACGCAGACCGCGTGCTCTACCTCGGTGACGGTCGCATCGTCGCCGACCACCCGCGCCAGACCGCCGAGGAGATCTCGGCCTACATGCTCGCCGCCGAGGTGTCGGCATGACCGCGGTCGGCACGCCCTCGGTGGTCGGCACCGTCGTGCCCGAGACGGTCGCCACGGCTCCGCGCCTCGCGTGGTTGCGCGACCGAGGCATGGGCGCCAGCATCCTGGTCGCGGCGCTGTCGGCGGCGTTCGGGGTGATCCTCGTCGAGGTGACGGCGTTCATCGGTGCGGTGCTGCAGGCCGACCCGTTCATCGGCGACAGCGAGACGCTCGCGATCGTCGTCGCCATCCTCTCGGTGCTGCTCACCGGGGTAGCGATGTACGTCGCCGCGATCGTCACCGCCAACACGTTCTCGACGATCATCGCCGGGCGCACCCGTCAGATCGCGCTCATGCGCCTGGTCGGTGCGACTGCGCGCTCGCAGCGTGCGGAGGTCGGGCGACAGGGACTCGTGGTCGGCGTGATCGGCGCGCTCACCGGCGTGATCGTCGGTGTTGCGCTCGCTGCCCTCGGGGTGCAGATCGGGCGGATGCTGATCGCCAACGTGCCGGCGGACTTCACCCTCGCGCAGCCGTTCCTCGTGCTGCCCGCCGTGGGCGTCGCGCTCACGACCTGGGTCGCGGCATGGGTCGGGTCGCGACGCGTGCTCACGGTGACGCCCCTGCAGGCGATCGGCGGATCGGTCGAGCGCGCCCACGACGAGGTGTCGGGCAGGGCCGGGCGTCATGTCGGCGCCTGGGTGCTGCTCATCGCCGGGGCCGCCCTGCTCGCGGGCGGGGTGCTGGTCGGACTCGTGACGCCGCTCGGGGTCGTCGTCGCGTTCGTGGGGGGCCTGCTCTCGTTCACCGGTCTCGCGCTCGGCTCGGTTCTGTTCATGCCGCCGGTGCTGCGCCTGGTCGGGCGGATGTTCGGGTCCAGCGCCACCGCGCGCCTCGCCGCCGAGAACGCGCTGCGGTATCCCGAGCGATCGTCGCGCATGGCGATCGGCGTGGTGATGGGCGTCACCCTTGTGACGATGTTCGCGGTCGCGCTGGAGTCGGCGAAGCGGTTGATGATGAACCAGACCTCCGAGGAGGTGCCGCCGGAGTTCTTCGCGCCGTTCGACGCCTTCGCCTCGATCATGATGGTGCTCGTCGCCGTCTCGGCCGTGATCGCCGCCGTCGGCCTCGTGAACCTGCTCACGATCGGTGTCGTGCAGCGGCGCCGTGAGCTCGGGCTGCTGCGGTCGATCGGGCTGTCGAACGCGCAGGTGCGCCGGATGGTGCTGCTCGAGGCGACGCACATCACGGTGGCCGCGACGCTCACGGGCCTGGTGCTCGGAGTCGCCTACGGGTGGATCGCCGCGCAGTCGTTGCTCGGCTCGGTGCCGGTGCTGCCGGACTTCACGCCCGCCGGGCTCGTTGCTCCGCAGGTGCCGTGGCTGCCGGTGGTCATCATCGTCGTCGCGACGGCGGTGCTGACGCTCGTGGCCGCCGCGACGCCGACCCGGCTCGCGACGCGGGTCGCGCCGGTCGAGGCGCTGGCAGCCGACTGACGGCGGGCAGGACCCGCTGAGGGGTCAAGATACGCCGCTGCCGCGGTCCCGCGGGCGGCGTGTCTTGACCCCTCACGGTGCGGAATAGGCTGGACGGATGCCGTCGCCGTTCGATCAGTCCACCTACCAGGTCCGCCTCGACTGGGGGCTCGCCGGCCTCGCACGGCTCGCCGAGGCCGACGTGGTCGTGATCGTCGACGTGCTGCACTTCTCGTCGAGACTGACGGATGCCGTCGCCGACGGTGCCGCGATCGATCTGGCCGAGGCGGCGGTGTGGTCGACGGACTCCGTCGCCCCGGCGCTCGCGGTGACCGCCGCCGCCGGAGGAGCGACGGTGCTGGTCGGAGGCATCCGCAACGCCACCGCCGTCGCACGCACCGTGAAGGCCATCCAGGAGGAGCGTCAGGCGCGCACGTCGGTCGCCCTCATCGCCGCGGGGGAGCGCGACGGGTCGAACGACGTGCGCTTCGCGGTCGAGGACCACCTCGCCGCCGGAGCCATCATCGCGGCACTCACCGACCTCGGCATCGATCACACGGCGCCCGATGCGGCGGTCGCGGCCGAGGGCTTCCGTGCTCTGCGCCGTGCGCTCGGGCACCTGGTCTCGGCGAGCGGTTCGGCGCGCGACACCGCCGATGTCGACGCGGTCGCCGCGGCATCCCGTCTCGACGCCGTCTCGGCGGTGCCCGTGCTCCGCGACCGGGCGTTCACGGCCTTCGCCTGAGACAGCCGGCGGCACGCCCGGGAGCAGCACCGTGTGCGTGTGGCACGAGCGTAGGGTCGGGGCATGAGGTTCCTCCCCGCAGTCATCGTCGACGCCGTGCTGGTTCTGATCTTCGCCGTGATCGGCCGCGCCTCTCACGACGAGAGCCCCGCCGGATTCCTGCTCACGGCCTGGCCGTTCCTGGTCGCGCTGCTCGTCGGTCACGCGCTCGCCGCATTGCTGCCCGGTCGCCCGCGCCGCCCGTGGTCGGTGCTGTGGGGCGTGGCCGTCTGGGTCGTGACCGTCGCCGGCGGCATGCTGCTGCGCGTGGCGACGGGCGACACCGCTCAGCTCGCGTTCATCATCGTCGCGACGCTGACCCTCGGCGTGCTGCTGGTGGGGTGGCGCGCGGTCACGGACCTTCTGCGACGCGGGCGCGCCTCGCGGGCAGCGACGGACGGTCAGCAGGGCGCGGGCGTCTCGCACGATGACCCGGAAGAAACGGCCTCCTCGGAGAACACGAGCGACGGCCCGCGCACGCTCTAGAGCCCGGTGCCCTAGCGCGGCGACTGCGCGGCGAGCTTCACGTCGGCGGTGATCTCGCGCCGCGTCCAGGTGAAGAGGTAGCGCTGATCGAAGGTGCGCGAGCACTGGGCGCACGAGGTGGCCCGGGTCGGACGGCGATGCCGGAAGGTCTCGTGCCCGGCGGGGCAGCGGCCGATCCAGGGCGCGAGCTCGACGGCGGTCTCGCCATGGTGCGTGGTGCCGCCGACATAGCCGAGCTCGCGTGCCACGCGCTTCCAGGCCGGACCGTGCGCGGCGGCGTGCCCGGCGAGGGCATGGGCGACCTCGTGCAACAGCACCTGATGGATCTCGTCGTCGTCGAACCGTGCCGCGAGGTAGCGCGACACGGTGATGCGCTTCTTCGTGTAGTCGCACTGCCCGGCGCGACGCTTGGCATGGTCGAAGCCGAACGACCAGGAGTCGTCGAGGTACATCGTCATGAGCGCCTCACCCCAGATGCGCACACGGTCAAGATCCGCCATGCGCTCAGGCTAAGCCATACCGCCGACACCGGGGTGAACGGCCGGTCGGCACGGTCAGCCGGCGACGAGCTGCGACGGGCGACGGCGCTCGGCCGCGTCGATCGCCAGCAGCGTGACCTCGAGCTCGCGATCTGCCGCGCCGGCCTCACGGCGCAGGAACAGCGACTGCTTGAAGCTGTCGCGCGCGGTGTCGAAATCTCCGGCGTCGAAGGCGTTCTTGCCGCGGTGCTGGTGGGCGAACGCGGCGATCGTGATCCACCCCTGCCCTTCGGCCTCCTCCGCGCACGCGGCGAGCTCCTGCTCGGCGGCGGCGTGCGCCCCACGGAACTGCTGCACGGTCGCACGCAGCACACGGGCGCGCAGCACATCCTTGCGCGTGCCCGCCATGCGCGCCTGTCGCACGGTCGTCTCCGCGAGGGCGAGCGCCTCGTCGAGGCGTCCCAGCACCTTCAGCAACCACACGCGCTCCAGCAGAGCGGGAAGGCTGCGCTGATCCTCGATCTCTTCGAGCCGTACCGCGCACTCGTCGATATCGACCAGCTCGCGGAGGTTCTCCCGGTCGTATCCCCGGATGAAACTCATTGCTCTCCTTCCGCAGCGTCCCCGTCCAGTCTGCATGCCGTTCACCCGGTCGTCGGGTCGGCACGCCCGCGTGCCCGCATCCCGGATGCGGATCAGCGCAGGAAGAGCGAGGCGTCGGGTCGCGGAGAGGCCACGGCATCCGCATCGGTGACGATGTGCGCGCCCTGCACGAACGTCTTCACCTCGGCGCCCTGCGCGATCTTCGCCGGATGCGGGCCCGCGGCGAGCAGGCGGGGGAGCCACTCGGTGGGCAGGGGAGAGGCGGATGCCGCGACCACGAGGTTGCCGAAGCGGCGTCCCTTGAGCACCTGCGTGTCGGCGAGCACCGCGACCTCGGGGAGCACCGCGGCGACGGTCGCGACCTGACGGCGGGCGAAGGCGAGGCCAGGGCCGTCGGCGACGTTGATGAGCAGTACCCCTCCCGGGGAGAGCAGCTGCGAG
Organism: Microbacterium sp. 22179; assembly: GCF_052045715.1. NCBI lineage: Bacteria > Bacillati > Actinomycetota > Actinomycetes > Micrococcales > Microbacteriaceae > Microbacterium > Microbacterium sp. 22179. Next base: position 133,089 of record NZ_JBQEPJ010000007.1, read on the forward strand.
ACCTCGCGGTAGAACTCGACGCTGGTGAGGTGCGCCGGGGTCTGCGCGCCGGAGTAGACGTCGGAGACGACGAGATCGCACGCGCCGGTGAGGGCGGCGGGGAGCTTCTGCACGCCCTCGCGCGCGTCCCCGATGCGGATACGGATCGACGCCTCCTTCGGGAGCGGGAGATGCTCGCGCACGAGCGCCGCGAGGGGCGCCTCCCACTCGACCACCTGCTGCCGCGATCCCGGACGGGTCGCATCGATGTAGCGCGGCACGGTCAGGGCGCCGGCGCCGAGGTGCACGGCGGTGAGCGGTCCCGCCGGCAGCTGATCGATCACGGCGCCCATGCGCACGATGTACTCGAAGTGAAGGTGCGTCGGGTCGTCGAGATCGACGTGCGACTGCGGGGTGCCGTCGACGATGAGTTCGAATCCGCTCGTGAACTCCGAGGGGGCGATGGTGGCGACGCCGCCGTGATCGAGCTTCGCCTGCGGATGCTCGGTGTCGCGTGCGCGCATCCGTCCCATGCCTGCGAGCCTACGCGCTCGTGCCGCGCCGATCAGCGCTGGCGGCCGTTGGTGCAGGTCTCCTGTTCGGCGGTCTGACCCGAGATGCTCGGGTCGAGCGTGGCGCGGGGCGCCGGGGTCTCGGTCGTCGGTGCGTCGGTGGACGGGGCGGTCCCGGGGTCGGTCGCCGTGCCCGGGTCGACGACCTCGACGCCGCCGTTGTTGGTCGCGTCGCCCGTGAGCTGCACCGGCTGACCGGCGGCGAGCGCGGACCACAGGGTCTCGGCGGCCTCGTAGTTCGGGACGACGCGGTCGCTGTCGTCCGGGTCCTCGAAGACCGGGTACTGCGCGAAGACGAAGTCGCTGAACGGCACGTCCTTGATCGACAGGGCGAGCTGCGCGATGCGCACCGGGTTGCCGAGCTCGGTGCTCGGTTTGATGTTGTCGACGGCGGTGTTCGCGAGCCCGAGCACCTTGCTCGGGTCGCTGAGCACCTCGTCGCTGAGGATCTTCTTCACCAGTCGCGACATGTACTGCTGCTGGTTCGAGACGCGCGCCATGTCGCTGCCGTCGCCGACCCCGTAGCGCGTGCGGATGAACTGCAGCGCTTCGTAACCCGAGACGGTCCGGGGTCCGGGCGCCCAATAGTCGATGCCCGCCTTCTCGTCGCGGATGCCGTCTCCGCCGATGCAGACCTCCACGCCGCCGATCGCGTCGGTGATGGCCATGACGCCGTCGAAATCGATCTTCGCGGCGAACGGGATCTCGATGCCGCTGAGGTCGGTGATGGTCTTGGCGACGCAGGAGAGCCCGGCGTTCTGGTAGATCGAGTTGATCTGCGTCTTGCTGGTGGCCGAGGCGATCGATCCGTCCTCGCGCGTGCACTCGGGCGTCTCGATCATGAGGTCGCGCGGCAGGGAGACGACGGTGACGTTGCGGGGTTCGGCCGACACGTGCACGAGGAGGTTGACGTCGTTGAGGATGCCGCCGTCGGCTTCCGAACAGCGCTCGCCGAGGAGCCCGCCTGACACCTCGCCGCACTCGTCGGTGCCGATGAGCAGCACGCTGAACTCGCCCGGGAAGGCGCTGATCGACGGGGGCTCGACCTCCGGCGCGTCCTCGAGCGCCACCGCGTCGGCATTGAAGCGATTGATGTAGTCGACGACGACGAAGGCGCCGACGGCGATGGCCGAGACCAGCACGACGCCGAGGGTGATCCCGGCGATCTTGAGGAAGCCCTTCAGCGGTCCCGGGGTGGGGAGGGGAGCGTGGCGGGCGACGGTGGATCGGTCCTTGTGGCGGGCGCGAGGCATCTCGAGAGCATAGCCAGGGCCCCGGGAGGATGCCTGTGAAGGCCCCACGGAAACGATTGTCACAAGCATGTGACGATCGTGTGAAAAACTTGCAGGCAATTAGTTAGTCGTAGATACTTATTCGACAGGGCGAGCACCCACTCGTCCATCCCCAGGACGTTTCAAAGAGGAGATCCACTGATGCACAAGCGCATTCTTCCGGTCGTGGCGCTCGGCGCCGTGGCTTCGCTCGCGCTGGCCGGCTGCGCCGGCGGCGGCGACAACGGCGGAGCAGCAGACGGAGAGGGCCAGGAGCTCACCGTCTGGATCATGAAGGGCACGAACCCCGATTCCACCGCCTTCTACGACAAGGTCTCCGCGGCCTTCGAAGAGGAGACCGGAGCGACGGTCAACATCGAGGAGATCCAGTGGGCTGACGCGCACGATCGCTTCGTCACCTCGATCGCCGGCGGCACCACCCCCGACATCGCCGAGACCGGCACCACCTGGACCGCCGAGTTCGCCGACGCCGGCGCCCTCCTCCCGCTCGACGAGTACGTCGACGCCGAGGACGGCCTGCGCGACGACCTGGTCGAGGGCCTCGAGGTCGCGGGAACCTACGACGACGAGCTCTACGGCATGCCGTGGTACGCCGGCGTGCGTTCGCTCGTCTACCGCGCCGACGTGTTCGAGGAGCTCGGTCTCGAGGCTCCGAAGACGTGGGACGACATCATCGCCGCAGGCGACGCGATCAAGGCCGCCAAGCCCGACATGCTCCCGTTCCCGGTTCCGGGTGACGCCGAGTTCCAGGTCTACCCCTGGGTCTGGGGTGCGGGCGGAGAGATCGCCACGAAGGACGGCGACACCTGGACCAGCGAGCTCGACAGCACCGAGTCGCAGGCCGGCATCGAGTTCTACACCGGTCTCGCGACCGAGCACGGCTTCTCCTCCGCAGGTGCCACCACCTGGAAGGAGACCGACCTCCGTGACGCGTTCACGCAGGGCAACGTCGCCATGATGCTCTCGGGCTCGTGGACGCCGAAGTCGCTCATCGAGGCGAACCCCGACCTCGAGGGCAAGATCGGCGCGGCGGTCATCCCCGGCGAAGACGGCGGCATCGCCCCGTCCGTGCTCGGCGGATCGCACCTCTCGGTCTTCAACACGACCAAGAACGCCGACCTCGCGTGGGAGTTCGTCAAGCTCATGACCACCGGTGAGTTCGCCGAGCAGTGGTCGAACGAGACCGGCTACTTCCCGGGCGTCCAGTCCGCGATGGAGGAGGCCCTCGCCTCGACCGACCCGCTCGTGGCACCGTTCGCCGAGCAGATGGTCGACGGCGGAGCATCCGTCCCGGTCACCCCGAACTTCGGCGCCGTCCAGGCGAAGAAGACGACCAACTCCATGATCCAGGCCATCCTCAGCGGGCAGAAGGACGTCGCGACCGCGACGAAGGACGCCGCCGCTGAGATGACGGACCTGCTCAACCAGTAAGGAAGCACCCCTTCCATGTCGATGGTGCAAGCGCCACTGCCGGCCACGAAGGCGGAGTCCACCTCCGCCTCCGTGGCCGGCGGCCGGAAGCGTCGCGGTCTCTCGATCGTCACGGCCCGCCCCTGGCTCCTCCTCGCGCCCGGGCTGATCATCCTCGCGGTGCTCATGCTCTGGCCGCTCATCCAGGTGTTCATCTACTCGCTGCAGGACTACGGCCTGCGTGAGATCAACACCGGGGAGAGCAACTGGATCGGCTTCGACAACTACGTCGAGGCGCTCACCAACCCGACCCTGTGGACGGTGGTCCTGCCCAACACCGTCGGGTTCGCCGCGGTGGCGGTCTTCGTCACCGTGGCGGTCGGCACGCTCGTCGCCCTGCTGCTCGCTCGCCTCGGCACCACGTGGCGCGTCATCGTCTCGAGCTGCATCATGGTCGCGTGGGCGATGCCCGCCGTGACCGGCACCTACGTCTGGACCTTCATCTTCGACGCCGACCGCGGCATCTTCAACTCCGTCCTGCGAGACCTCGGCCTCATGGACCAGTCGATCAACTGGTTCACGAACCAGTGGTCGTTCTACGCGATCGTGCTGCTGAACGTCGTGCACCACGGCTTCCCGTTCGTCGCGATCACCGTGCTCGCCGGACTCCTCGGCGTCTCGAAGGAGATGCTCGAGGCCGCGGCCCTCGACGGCGCCGGTGCGTGGCGACGCTTCTGGAAGATCATCTTCCCGACCCTCAAGCCCGTCTTCTCGGTCGTCATCATCCTGTCGACCATCTGGGACTTCAAGGTCTTCGCCCAGGTGTACCTGATGCCCGGCGGTGGCGGCGGCAACCGCCAGGTGCTCAACCTCGGCGTCTGGTCGTACGTCGAGTCGTTTGGTCAGAACCGCTACGGCTTCGGTGCGGCCCTCGCCGTGCTGCTCACCCTCGTGCTGATCGGCATCACGATCGTGTACATCCGATCCCTCATGAAGGAGGACGAGCTGTGAACCCGCGCGCATCCCTCCGCTCCCGCATCGGTATCGGGATCGCCGTCGCGGCCGTCCTGATCTTCACGCTGTTCCCCGTCTACTGGATGGTCTCCAGCGCCTTCGACAAGAAGGCCTCGAGCGGTGGGCAGTCGCTGCTGCCGCAGGAGTTCACCTTCGACAACTTCGCGTTCGTCCTCACCGAGGGCGGGTTCGGCACCTTCCTGCGCAACTCGGCGATCGTGGCGATCGTCACCGTCGTCGTGAGCGCGCTCGTGTGCCTTCTCGCCGCCGTCGCGGTCGCCCGCTTCAAGTTCAAGTTCCGCACCACGATCCTCATGATGATCCTCGTCGTGCAGATGGTGCCGCTCGAGGCGCTCGTCATCCCGCTGTTCCTCCAGGTGAAGAGCCTCGGACTCCTCAACAGCATCCTCGGCCTGATGGTCGTCTACGTGGCGCTCTCGCTCGCTTTCGGCATCTGGATGCTGCGCGGATTCGTCGCGGCCGTCCCGGTCGAGCTCGAAGAGGCCGCCTACATCGACGGGGCGAGCTGGTGGCGCATGTTCCGATCGATCCTGCTGCCGCTGGTCATGCCGGGCCTCGTCGCGACGAGCATCTTCAGCTTCATCACCGCGTGGAACGAGTTCATCTTCGCGATGACGATCCTCGGCGCGCAGACCGACCAGTACACGGTCTCGATCGGTCTCAAGTCGTTCTTCGGCCTGTTCGCCAACGACTGGGGCAGCATCATGGCCGCGTCGACGATCATCACCCTCCCGGTCATGATCTTCTTCGTGATCGTGCAGCGTCGTCTGGCCTCGGGCATGGTGGCGGGAGCCGTGAAGGGATGACCGACGACCTCGAGCGCCTCGCGAACGGCGTGCTCTGGCCGGGCTTCTTCGGCACGGAGGCGCCCGCCTGGCTGACCTCCGAGCTGCGCGACAGCCTCGCCGGCGTCGTGTACTTCGGCCAGAACGTGGGCGAGGGGCTGTCGGCGCTGAGCGCCGAGATCCTCGCCGCCAACCCGGATGCCCTGATCGGCGTCGACGAGGAGGGCGGCAGCGTCACCCGCCTCGAGTCGGCCACCGGGTCCACGCTCCCCGGAGCCGCTCAGCTCGGCGCACTCGACGATCTCGTCGCGACCGAGCGCACCGGTGCCGAGCTCGCCCGTCGGGTGCGTGCGGTCGGTGCGAACGTCGTGCTGGGTCCCGTCGCCGACGTGAACACCGATCCGCGCAACCCCGTGATCGGCGTGCGGGCGTTCGGTTCCGAGGAGTCGCTCGTCACGCGTCATGTGATCGCGGCGGTGGACGGCATCCAGGATGGCGCCGTCGCCGCGTGCATCAAGCACTTCCCGGGTCACGGCGACACGCATCTCGACTCGCACCACGCGCTGCCCGAGATCGCCCTCGACATCGACGAGTACGAACGCGTGCACCTCGCGCCGTTCCGTGCCGCGGTCGAGGCCGGGGTCGACAGCATCATGACCGCCCACATCGTCGTCCCGGCGTGGGGCGACCGGCCCGCCACCCTCAACCCGCGCGTGCTCGGCATGCTGCGCGAGTGGGGTTTCGAGGGCGTCATCATCACCGACGCGCTCGACATGGCGGCCATCCGGGAGACCGTCGGGATCGGCGGGGGAGCGGCGCAGGCCCTCGCGGCCGGCGCCGACCTGCTCTGCATCGGAAACCCGACGAACCCCGGCGACGATGCCCTCCCCGACCAGGACGAGCGCGACTTCCGCGCCGCGCGCGACGGCATCGTCGCAGCGCTGCGCGACGGGTCGCTCTCCCGTGAGCGCGTCGAGGAGGCCGCCGGCCGCGTGACGGCGCTCGCGCGCAAGCTCCGTGCGGCCGCCGCCGAACTGTCGGACGGCATCGAGGAGTTCGACGCGACCGATGTCGTGCGTCGTGCGATCAGCGTCGTCGGAGACGCCCCGGCCGCGGCATCCGCTCTGTCGGTCGTCGATGCACGCCGCCGTTCGACGCTGGCCGTCGACAGCGCCTCGGCGTACGTCTCGGCGACGCTCGCCGACGACGGGCGCCGCGTACGCCTCGACGTCGCGCACACCTCGGTCGAGGAGCAGGATCGGGTGCTCGACGACGCGGTGTCGACGGAGGGCACGACCGTGCTGCTCATCGACCGTCCCGATGCGGATGCCGCGCAGCGTGCACTCGTGGAGCGCGCGGCCGTGCGCGACCCCGATGCGGTCGTCGTCAACGTGGGCCTCGCCGCACGCACGGCGCTCCCGCTGCCGACGATCGAGGTGGGAGCCGCCAGCAGGCTGGGCGCGCAGATGGCACGGGAGCGGTTGGTCGGCGCCGCCGGCTGAGACGGGTGCGCACGATGGACGACGACGTTCTCGCGCTGGTCCGCCGCTCGGCCCCGAAGTTGAGCGCGGCCGAGACGCGCGTGGCCGAGCGGATCCTCGACGACCCGATGCTCGTCGTCGAACTCGCGATCACCGACCTCGCCGAGCTGTGCGGCACATCGCTGTCGACCGTCGCGCGCTTCGCGCAGTCGCTGGGCTTCAGCGGTTACCGCGAGCTGCGCGTGGCGGTCGCGCGCTCGGTGACGCTGGCCCAGGCGCAGCAGGCGCGCTTCGGGTTGGATTCGACGACGATCTCGGCCGACGACGGCCCCGCCACGATCGCCGCGAAGCTCGCGGCCCAGCAGATCGACGCGATCGAGAGGACCGCTCACGGGCTCGATGCGGCGACCCTGGATCGGGCGGCGCGGGCCCTCGTCGATGCCCGCCACATCGACCTCTTCGGCCAGGCGGCCTCATCGCTCGCCGCGCAGGATCTGCAGCTGAAGCTCTCGCGCATCGGCAGCGCCGTCTCGCACTCGGCCGATCCGCACCTGGCGCTCACCGCGGCCGCGTTGCGCACGTCCGATGACGTGGCGGTCGCCTTCTCGCACAGCGGCGAGACGGTCGAGACGCTGCGTGCGCTGGAGGTGGCGAGGGATGCCGGTGCGCTCACCGTCGCGGTGACCGGTGTCGCCGACTCCTCGCTCGCGCGGACCGCCGAGCTCGTGCTCCTCACGCACGCCTACGAGTCGCCGTTCCGGATGGCGGCGATGTCGAGCCGGATCGCGCAGCTGGCCCTCGTCGACGTGCTCTTCGTGCGCGTCGTGCAGCACCGCGGCGAGCCCGTGGCGATCCCGCTTCGGCTCACGCACGACGCCGCGGTGCACCACCGGCGCTGAGACCCGGGTCCGGAGATCGCGATACCGGATCGCAACACTCTCGTAACGCGAGAGTCTTGGCATACCAACATCCACTGAGTAGCGTCGAGGGAATCACCATGCGGGCGACGATGCCCGCATGCGCAGCGAAACGCCCCACAGGGAAGGTTCATCCATGCACCAGTCACCACTTCGACGACGCGGTCTCGTCGCCATCACGGGGGCGACGATCGCCGCCCTCGCCCTCGCGGGTTGTGTTGCGAGCGAGCGCGGCGACAACGATTCGGAAGGGTCCGGCGACGTCGACGGCACCTTCGTGTTCGCCGCATCGTCCGACCCGGCCAGCCTCGACCCCGCGTTCGCGCAGGACGGCGAGAGCTTCCGCGTCTCCCGGCAGATCTTCGAGGGTCTCGTCGGCACCGAGCCGGGAACGGCCGACCCCGCGCCGCTCCTGGCCGAGAGCTGGGAGTCGTCGGAGGACGGCATGAGCCACACCTTCACCCTCAAGGAGGACGTGACCTTCCAGGACGGCACGCCGTTCAACGCCGAGGCCGTCTGCGTCAACTTCGACCGCTGGTATAACTGGACCGGCCTCGCCGCGTCCGAGGCCTTCGGCTACTACTACAACAAGCTCTTCAAGGGCTACGCCGACACCGCAGCGGATGCCGTGTACAAGTCGTGCACGCCCGACGGCGACTACTCCGTCACGATCGAGCTGAACAAGCCCTTCGCCGGTTTCGTGGCCTCGCTGTCGCTGCCGTCGTTCGCGATGCAGAGCCCCTCGGCGATGCAGGAGTTCGGCGCCGACGAGGTGGGCGGATCCGCCGAGGCTCCGCAGCTCTCGGAGTACGCCATGGGCCACCCGGTCGGTACGGGCCCGTACCAGTTCGAGGAATGGGCGCCGGGCGAGCAGCTCACGCTCAAGGCCTACGACGGCTACTGGGGTGACGCCGGGCAGATCGACGAGATCATCTTCCGCACGATCGGCGACCCGACGGCCGCCCGCCAAGCTCTGGAGTCCGGCTCGATCGACGGCTACGACCTCGTCGGCCCGGCCGACACCCAGGCGCTCGAGGACGACGGCTTCACCATGGTGTCGCGCCCGCCGTTCACGATCCTCTACCTGGCGTTCAACCAGGCGATCCCCGAGCTTCAGGACCCGAAGGTCCGTGAGGCGCTGTCGTACGCAGTCGACAAGGACGCGCTGATCAGCCAGGTGCTCCCCGAGGGCACCGAGAAGGCCATCGAGTTCGTGCCCGAGGTCGTCAACGGCTACAACCCCGATGTCACGACCTACGACTACGACCCCGAGAAGGCCAAGGAGCTGCTCGCCGAGGCCGGCTACGACGAGGCCAACCCGTTGAAGCTCACCTTCAACTACCCGGTGAACATCTCGCGTCCGTACATGCCGGACCCCGAGCAGATCTTCACGGTGCTCTCGTCGCAGCTCGCAGAGGTCGGCGTCGAGACCACGCCGGTCTCGGAGGAATGGGTCGAGTACCTCGACCGCACCACCGGTACGTCGGATCACGGCATCCACCTCCTCGGGTGGACCGGTGACTACAACGACACCGACAACTTCGTCGGCGTCTTCTTCGGCCAGCAGAGTTCCGAGTGGGGCTTCGACAACCCGGAGCTTTTCCAGAAGCTCGAAGAGGCGCGCGGCGTGCCGAACCTCGAGGACCAGACGGCTCTGTACGAAGAGATCAATGAGATGGTCGCGCAGTTCATCCCCGGTGTTCCGCTCGCGCACCCGGCGCCCACACTGGCGTTCGATCCGCGCGTCGAGAGCTACCCGGCCAGCCCGGTGAACGACGAGGTCTTCACGGACATCGTCCTCACCAAGTAGGCCCGACCGACGCGCACCCTTCGTCTCATCGCTCCGCTCCTCGCTCAGGGACCGGCCTCCCGGTCCCTGAGCGAGCGGAGCGAGACGAAGGGTGTGCGCCCGATCTACGGAGATCTCTGTGCTGCGCACCATCGGCGGGCGACTGCTGTTCCTCATCCCCACTCTGATCGGCCTCAGCATCCTGCTGTTCGCCTGGGTCAGAGCCCTCCCCGGCGGCCCGGCCGTCGCCCTTCTCGGTGAGAAGGCGACCCCCGAAGCCATCGAGAGGGTCAACGAACTCTACGGATTCAACAAACCGCTCATCGAGCAGTACTTCGTCTGGGTGACGAGGCTGCTCCAGGGCGACTTCGGCACCTCGATCCAGACCAACCGGCCGGTCGTCGAGGAGTTCTTCCGCCGCTTCCCGGCCACTATCGAGCTCAGCGTCGTCGCGCTCATCTTCGCGGTCGGCGTCGGCATCCCGCTCGGCTACTGGGCGGCGCGCCGCCACGGCAAGTTCAGCGACCACGCCTCGGTCGTGCTGAGCCTGATCGGCATCACCATCCCGGTGTTCTTCCTCGCGTTCATCCTGAAGTACATCTTCGCCGTGCAACTGGGCTGGCTGCCCTCCGACGGCAGGCAGAATCCGAGGATCGACGCCACGCATCCCACGGGCTTCCACGTGTGGGACGGTCTCATCACGGGCGAGTTCGATGCCGCGTGGGACGCGATCCTGCACCTGATCCTCCCGGCTCTGGCGCTGGGCACGATCCCGCTCGCGATCATCGTGCGCATCACGCGGGCGAGCGTGCTCGAGGTGCAGAACGCCGACTACGTGCGCACCGGGCGGGCGAAGGGCGTCGGATCGTCGACGCTCCGCAACCGCTTCATCCTGCGCAACGCCATGCTGCCCGTCATCACGACGATCGGTCTGCAGACCGGTCTGCTCATCTCGGGGGCGGTGCTCACCGAGACGGTGTTCGCCTTCCCGGGGATCGGGTCGTTCCTGGCCCGGGCGATCTTCACCCGGGACTTCCCGGTGCTGCAGGGCTTCATCATCTTCATCGCGATCGCGTACGCGCTGATCAACCTCGCGGTGGACGTCTCGTACAGCTTCATCGACCCGAGAGTGAGGGTCCAATGACGACCATCACCGGCATCCGGAAGGGGGCGATGTCATGAGCGTCGCACTCCCACCCGCCCAGGGCGGCGGCGTGATCGACACCGTCGCGATCGCCCAGGCCGGCATCAAGGAAGGACCCGGCGGGTTCTGGCGCGACGTGTTCCGACGTCTGCGCCGCAACCCCACGGCGTGGATCGGCGCGATCATCGTGCTGCTGTTCCTCCTCGTGGCGGGCCTCGCCCCGCTGCTCGCCCCGTATCCCGAGACCGCGCTCCCCGGGGCGAAGTTCATCACCCCGACCTACATCCCGGGACCGGGGGAGCTGCCGCAGTTCCCGCTCGGCCTGGATCGGTTCGGCGGCGACGTGCTCTCGAAGCTGATCTGGGGTGCGCGGGCGTCGCTGCTCGTCGGCGTCATCTCCACCGCGATGGGACTCGTCGGCGGCATGCTGCTCGGTCTCCTCGCCGGTACCTTCGGCGGCTGGGTCGACACCGTGATCATGCGCTTCGTCGACATCATCCTCTCGGTGCCGAACCTGCTCCTCGCGGTCTCGATCGCGGCGATCCTCGGCCAGACGCCGTTCGCGGTGATGATCGCGATCGGTGCCTCCCAGGTGCCGATCTTCGCCCGCCTGCTGCGCGCCTCGATGCTGCAGCAGCGATCGAGCGACTACGTGCTCTCGGCGCAGACCCTCGGTCTCGGTCGGGGGCGCATCACGATGTCGCACGTGCTGCCGAACGCGATCGGTCCCGTGATCGTTCAGGGCACGCTCACGCTCGCGACCGCGGTGATCGACGCCGCAGCGCTCTCGTTCCTCGGTCTCGGCGGCGGTCGCCCCGAGACGGCCGAGTGGGGTCGCATGCTCACCTACGCGCAGGCGGAACTCTCGATCGCGCCGTGGCTGGCCTTCCTGCCCGGTATCTGCATCGCGGTCACCGCGCTGGGCTTCACCCTGTTCGGTGAGGCGCTGCGCGAGGCCATGGACCCGAGGACGCGTGCCCGATGAACGCCCAGGAGAACACGATGAACGACACCCCGCTCCTCTCCGTCGAGGGGCTCGCGGTCGACTTCACCACCATGGACGGCGTCGTGCACGCCGTCGAGGGGGTCGACCTCGAGATCTCGCCCGGTGAGACGGTCGCGATCGTCGGCGAGTCCGGTTCGGGCAAGTCGACGACCGCGATGGCCATCATCGGCCTCCTCGCGGGAGGCGGCAGGGTCGCCAGTGGCAGCATCCGTCTCGACGGGCGCGATATCGCGCACGCCGGCGAGAACGAGCTCCGCACGATCCGCGGGCGCGACATCGGTCTCGTCCCGCAGGATCCGATGTCGAACCTCAACCCGGTCGCGAAGGTCGGCACCCAGGTCGCCGAGACGCTGCTCGCGCACGGTCTCGCCACTCGGCAGAACGTGCAGCAGAAGGTCGTGGAGGCTCTCACCGCCGCGGGCCTGCCCGATCCCGAGAAGCGGGCGAAGCAGTATCCGCACGAGTTCTCTGGCGGCATGCGGCAGCGCGCGCTGATCGCGATCGGCCTCGCCTGCAAGCCGCGTCTGCTGATTGCCGATGAACCGACGAGCGCGCTCGACGTCACGGTGCAGCGCACGATCCTCGATCAGATCGGCGCGATGACGCGCGAGCTCGGCACCGCCGTGCTGCTCATCACGCACGACCTCGGTCTCGCCGCCGAGCGCGCGGAGCGCGTCGTGGTGATGCACCGCGGCAAGGTGGTCGAGCAGGGCCCCGCCCGCCAGATCCTCGAGGATCCGCAGCATCCGTACACGCAGTCCCTCGTGAAGGCCGCCCCCTCGGTGGCGGCCGCGCGCCTGCGTCCGGAGGCCTTCCAGGTCGAGGAACGAGCGGATGCCGCGGCCGACGCGTCCGTGGATTCCGGTTCCGCCGCGAAGGCCGACCACATCGTCGAGATCGAGGGCCTCACCAAGGTGTACCCGGTGCGCGGACGCGGCGAGGACTTCGTCGCGGTCGACGACGTGTCGCTCGCGATCCCGCGCGGCGAGACGGTCGCGATCGTGGGGGAGTCGGGGTCGGGCAAGACGACGACGGCGCGGATGCTGTTGAAGCTGATCGAGCCGACCAGCGGTCTGATCCGCTTCGAGGGCAAGGACGTCGCGTCGCTCACTCGTGCCGAGACGCGCGACTTCCGCCAGCGCGTGCAGCCGATCTTCCAGGATCCGTACTCCAGCCTGAACCCGATGTTCACGATCGAGCGTCTGATCGCCGAGCCCCTCGAGTTCTACCGCCGGGGGAGCGGTGCCGAACGACGCGCGCGCGTGCGCCAGCTGCTCGACGACGTGGCCCTGCCGCAGTCGATGCTCGGACGGTATCCGTCGGAGCTGTCGGGCGGTCAGCGCCAGCGCGTTGCGATCGCCCGTGCCCTCGCGCTCTCGCCCGACCTCATCGTGTGCGACGAGCCGGTCTCCGCCCTCGACGTGCTGGTGCAGGACCAGATCCTCACCCTGCTCGGCGACCTCCAGAGCGAGTACGGGCTCAGCTATCTCTTCATCTCTCACGACCTCGCCGTGGTGCGTCTCATCAGCGACTACGTGTGCGTGATGAAGGACGGCAGCCTGGTCGAGGCCGCATCGTCGGAGGAGATCTTCACGAACCCGCGCGACCCGTACACGCGTCGTCTGCTCGCCTCGATCCCCGGGAACGAGCTCGACATCGCGTCATGAGGGGTCGCGGTTCGCTGAGACACCGCATCGGGGGGGGGGGGGGGGGGGGGGAGGGAGG
>NZ_JBQEPJ010000008.1:0-135183 GCF_052045715.1 Microbacterium sp. 22179
CTGGCGGAACACCGGGCTCTGCTGCGCGCGGTCGAGCTCGATCTCGAGGGCCGCGGCGGCGGCGTGCCACCAGGGCGATCGCTCCGGACGCCAGCAGGAGTCCGGCGATGACGATCAGCGGCGTGGAGTCCGCACCCGTGATGGCGAGCGACGTGTTCGATCCGCCCTTGGGGGTGGTCGGCTTCGTCGGCGGCGTGGTCGGCGGCACGACGGTGACCGCGTTCTCGAGACCGATCTCGACGAGTCCGGCACCCTGCGTGAAGGTGGCGGTGCCGTCACCGTTGTCGGTGACACCGGTGCCCGAGAACTTCGGGGTGGCGAAGGTGACGCCCGGAGCCGTCGCCTTGACCTCGCTCAGCGTGACGACCGTTCCCTCGGGAACCTCGAGGATCGAGTAGACCGTGCCGTTGCGCACCTCGAAGGTGTCTTCGCGGGGCTCGGTCTCGCCCGGAACCATCGCGCTGTAGCTCACGGAGTACGACATGTCGACGACCTTGGCCGCACCGTCGCCGGTCACGGTCTTGGTCACGGCGAACGAGTACAGGTTGAAGTTCACCGGGTTCTCGAGCCCGACCGAGATCGTGCCCTCACCGATGGTGACCGACGCGGAGCCGTCACCGTTGTCGGTGACACCGGTGCCCGTGTAGACGGGGGTGCCGTAAGTGACGTTCGCGGCGGTCGGTGCGACCTCCGAGAGCGTAACGACGGTGCCGACCGGCAGCTCGGCGAGACCGTCGGTCTCACCGTCGGCGATCACGAGCGAACCGGTGACGGTCTCGCCCGCGGCGATGTAGGAGTAGTTCACGGTGTACTCCGCGTCGGCGACGACGCCCGCGCCGCTGCCCGTGACGACCTTGGTCACGTCGAAGCCGCCGAGCAGCTGCTCGACCGGGTTCTCGAGACCGATCTCGATCAGGCCGTCGATCATGGTGACCGTGGCCGTGCCGTCGCCGTTGTCGGTGACGCCCGTTCCGGAGAAGACCGGTGTGCTGTAGACGACGCCCTCGCCCGTGGCCTGGACCTCGGAGAGCGTGATGACCGCGCCCTCGGGCACGTCGTTCAGGTCCGCGGTCTGACCGTCGGTGACAGTGAGCGTGCCGTTCGTCGTGCCGTAGGAGTAGTTCACCGTGTACGAGGTGCCCGCGACCTGCGGGGCACCCGAACCGGTGACGGTCTTGGTGAGCGCGATGTCGCCGAGGTTGTCACCCTCGCCGCCACCGCCGGCGCCCGCGTACGGGAGCGGGGTCGCGTTGTAGGTCGTGCCGTTCACGACGGCGCTGTTGTTGAAGACGTCGCCGTTCTGCGCGCCCTCCGGCCAGTCCATCACGACCTGCACCTGGTAGATGCGGGTGCCGTCGGTATTGGCACCGTTCAGCTGGACGTCGAAAGCGGTGTCAGCAGGGCGGTCTGTCAGCGTGTAGGAACCGGCTCCGGTGCCCTGACCGAGGTAGGTCCACTTCGACGTGTCGCTGCGCTGCTCCCAGTCGACCTTGGCGATCGAGCGGACCGTCAGGCGTGACGGGTCGAACACGAGCGGGGAGTCGTAGTCATCGGTGATGATCGGGTTGGGACCGGCGCCGAGGTCTTCGCTCGGGACGTCGATGTTCCATGTCATCGAGGTACCGTCATCGTTCGGGTACCCGAACTTGGTCGGCGAACCGGGAGCGGTGTCGGGCCCAGCCGTGCCGACGCCTCCCTCGACATCGGTGACGATCGTCACGTTGTTGCCGGTCGTGAACTCGATCTGCTCCTCGGTGAACGTCTCGACGAACTTCGCGTTGAAGTTCAGCGTGCCGTGCACGTTGTTGTGATCGGCCACGAAGTCGGTGAGCGTGCAGACGAACTGGTTCGCGGTCACCTCGCAGGTGCCCACGATGTTGCCATCAGCGTCCGGCAGGTTGATCGAGGCACCGAACCCGACGAGCGCATCGGGGAAGTTGAGGGTGAAGGTGTCGCCCGGCTGCGCCGAGTCCGGCACAGCCCAGGTCGCGGCGACCTGGTACTGCGCATCCTTCACGTACGGCGGCGCGTTGACGATGTCGACGGCAGTCACGCCGTTTACCTCGGCGGCGTTCGCCGGCTGTGCCGCGAGCACCCCCGAGAACATGGCGAGGACCATGCCCATCAGTACAAGAAGTGCGCCGGTCGCGCGCGAGCGCTTTCGGAGCACTGCAGAATTCCCATTCATCCCAGTTCCCTTTTCCCGTTTCGAAGCACAGCGGTCGGCGTAAGCCCCCCGACAATAAGACGCCGTGCTCGCGCGTTCATTACGCGCTTCGTTCGTTTTTCTCCGGGCTACGGACTCTCCGTCATCGACGAGCGGCATCCGACAGAGCGTCCACACGTGTGGTGAACACCCCTCCACACGTGGTGCATCGGTGCCGCGCGCCCCAAGTCAGAACTCCGGGCCCACTAAGCAAGACGTGGTCGCTTCGGGAATCGGTCGGCGGGCGCCAAAACATTTCACTGAAGGTTTTGAACGACCGGTTCGGTAGGAGGTGGCGGCCGCCCCTAGGAGGAGGGACGGCCGCCTGACGCCGGCACCGTGGGGGCCCGGCTCTCCCGGCGTCACTAACCAAGACGAGATGGGATACCGAATATGTCGGTCGATCCGCGATATTCCCATAACCCGTTTCGCTACCCCCGCTCGGGACGCAAAAGCGACGGCCGGCCCCGCAGCAGGAGGGCCGGCCGTCGTCGAGTGGTGCGCATCCAGAAAGATGCGGATCCCCCCGATTTGCTCCGACGGGATGGGAGGACGTCGGAGCAGCACCCCGGAAGCAGGAGTCCGAAGGCGCCACTTGTAAGACGGGTTCGGGGGTGGAATCTGTCGGTGGGGCGGTGGATTTCTTGTGGTGCGGCTAGCGCGGGCATGAGAACGCCCGGGCCGGCGTGAGCCGAGCCCGGGCGTTCGGGAGGTGGATCAGGCGGTCTCGTCCAGGCGGCGACGGCGGAGCGTCAGCACGAGGCCGAGGGCCAGGGCGGCAAGAGCGGCGATCGAGACTCCGATGCCGACCATCGTGCCACCGGTGATCGCGAGGCCCGCGGTGGGAGGCGTGACGCCTCCGCCCTCTCCCGGAGCCGGCGGCACCGGGATGTCACCGCACGCCTTGTCGGTGACGGTGGTGCCGTCGACCGTGAGCTCGGCTTCGTTCACGAACCCGCCACCGGTCTCGGTGGTCGTGGTCGTGCACTCCGCCTCGACGACCGTGATGCTCGTGGCGACCGTGGTCTCGATGACCACCCGGTAGGTGTGCGTCGTCTCACCCGGCAGCGTCACGTCCGACGCGATGGTCGTGTCTTCCACGCCGTCGTAGTCGGGGTTGGTGTCGACCTCACCCGGGGTGATGTTCTCGACCTCGACATCGCCGATCTCGACGTCGCCACCGAAGTCGAGCGCGTCGACCAGGTCGTACACGCCATCGGCGGTGCCGTTGTTGACCACGTCGAGCTCGTAGGTCACGACCGAGGTGTTGTCGTCGCTGAGCTCGGTGGCTCCGACGTAGCGCTTGTCGAGCACCATGTCGAAGTTCCGGTCGATGATCACACCCGCGTCGAGCGAGAGATCGTCGGTGTCCTGCCCGAGGGTGAACACCTGCGTGGCACCGGTGGCGGTGTCGGCATCCGAATCGAGGTTCACGTCGCCCGCGTGCTGCGTCGTGAACGTCGTGTTGGAGTTCAGCCCGTTCGGGTCGAAGATCACCTGGTACTCACCCGAGGCGAGGTTGCCGAACGAGTAGAACCCGTCGGCGTCGGTGACGGTCTCGAGCGAGACGGGGTTGCCGTCGACGTCGGTTCCGACCAGGCGCACGGGGAAGCCCGCGATGCCCGGCTCGCCCTCGGACTGCAGCCCGTCGGCGTTCACGTCTTCGAACACCAGGTCGCCGACCGACGACGAGATGATCCGCACGGTGCGGATGGCGGGACCGACGCCCTGGGTGACGCCGTCGGCGCGACCCGCGGTGACGTTGTTGTAGACGTCGCCGCCGGCGTTGCCGACCGGGGTCATGGCGATGTCGACCTGGAACGGCGTCGCCGGGGTGAAGGCGCCCGCGCGCTGGAAGCGCAGGCCCGTCACCTCGTCGTTGGCCGTCGGGCAGTCGGCCGCGGTGCCCGAGCCGGACACCACGTTGCCGGAGATCGCGTCGCACCAGACGGTGGCGCCGCCTGCGGCGTTGGACGCGTGCCCGGGGGCGACGTTCAACGAGGCGGATGCCGTGGCCGTGTAGAGGATGCGGATGTTGTCACCGGCGACCGCGGTCGCGGAGTCGAGCACCAGCTGACCCTGGAAGTCGCTGTTGTTCACTCCGTTGGCGGGCAGCACATCGATCACGTCGACGTTGCTGACGTTCTGCGGGGAGTCGACGTTCGCGAAGAACACGCTCCACTGCACGGTGCGCGGCGTCTCGACACCCTCGGGGTTGACCTCGATGACGGGCTTGTTGACCGTCTTCGCGACCTTGATGCCCGTCGGTACGACCAGCTGGATCTGCACGTCGTCGTCGCGCAGCGAGGACGGGCTGTTGTCCGCTGGCGACGAGACCAGCACCTGGTTTGAGTAGACCCCGTTACGAGCCGTCTCGATGATCTCGGCGGCCACGACGATCGGAGTGATCGCGACGCCGGGCGCGAGCTCACCGAGGTCGAAGCGCACGTACTGGCGGTTTGCGGCGCATCCGATCTCCGCATCGTCCGGCGCACCCATCTGAACAGCCGCGGGGGTCACACTGGTTCCACCCTGAGTAGAGGACTCGTATACCTGGTACAGCGGAAGACAATCCTCGACGATCACGAGCGCTGGCGACCCCTCGCCCAGGCCTGTCGAGGTCAGCGACGGATCGAGGCGGTAGGTGATGGTGTTGCCCGCGGTGAACTGCGGTACGACGTTGTTGACGAACTCGCCCGTAGTGGGATTCTGAACCCACTTCTCCACACGCACTACGGCTTCGCCCTGGAAGATCCGGTCACCGAAGTTCCCTCCGTGAGTCTCCGGATTGTAGGTCGGGAGCGTGGTCTGACGCGCAGAATCCGACGCCGCCTGCGCCGCGGTCTTCACGCCCTGCGAGATCATGCGCGATGCCCAGTTACCGATCGGCGCGGGGTCGTCCGAGTCGAGCACGACCTGGCCGATCGCGAACTGCAGGTTTACATCACCGAAAGTCGTGCCGATGGGCCACTCCGTGTTGAACGTGATTCGAACGCGGTTGACTCCCTGCCAGACAGTTCGGCCTTGGCCGTCAACAGTCGGCGTCACCAAGTCGCTCGGGTCGGTCACCCACGTTCCCGTCGCGCAGTTCGCGTCAGCGCCCGGGCCCGCAGGCCCCGTGCTGTATTCGATCGTGACGTTACGCGCCCCGGACGCAGCCGTTCCCAGAACGCTAGCCGGCGTAATGACGTTGGCCTGGGTGTAGTGCGCCAGATACACCGGTTCATTGTTTCCGGGATAAAACGTCGGGTTCCACCCGTTCCATGATGGGTGGGCCGCGAGCGCGAGACGGTCAGCCTCCCACACGTCACAGGAGATGACGGTGCGCGAAAGGCCCGTTCCGGTCCCTGCCGGAGCCGACTCGCTGACGTTGATCACGCTCTGAACGGCTTGTCCCGCCATGACCACGCTGTTCCCGTCCTTACGAACGCCCGAACCGGGAGGGCCCTCGAAGGTCTGATTGCCCGAGAAAGCGCTCGCCGGTGTATTTCCCGCCTGACCATAGATCCCGGTGAACGACTTGTCGTATGTCCCTGCGGCTTGAAGTCGGATCGCAGCATCTCGTGTGTTGTTCGCGGGATCATCGACCCCTGGGGTGCCATCGATGCCGGTCATTCGAATGTTCGTGTATTCGTTGTGCGTGCCGATGACGAATCCGTTTCCGTCGGCACCGAATTCGAGGATCGCCGCCTGCGGCACGTGCACTCGAAGCTCGAACGCGGCGATCACACCGAAGTTCGCGGGCAGGGCGACCCCGCTGCCCGTCGTTGTCGGCACCGTCGTACCGCTGGTGTCGGTTCCGGTCAGTGTGATGACACCGTTCTCGCCGGGCGCTCCACCGACACAGCTGACAGCACCCGTGTCGCGGGCAGAGTTCGTTGTATTTGCGTAAGACCCCAGCGAGAGTCGAGAGTAAGGGAGTGTCGCCCGGTACCCACTTCCGGAGGTGACCAGACTGCAGTTGCGGAAGACCGGTGCGTAGGCTGCGGTCGCGGCTGCTTCCGACCCGGCAGCCGCAACCATCTGACCCCACATCGCGGCCCCGTAGAAGGAGGCCGGATCGAGGTTGTCTTCGAAGATGATCGGCGAGCTCAAAGGAGCGACGCCCTTGCCGCCCGTGGGAACGGAGATCGACACCGGGTAGGAGAGCTCGCGGCACGCCTTCAACGCATCGTTCACACAAGGAACGGTATTGAGGAAGAGCGGTCCCTGGTTCGGGTCCGTTGCAGTGGCGCGCTTCGACAGATCGAACCGCGGAGCCGCGGACACCGTCTGCGACACGGGCTCGGTCGACACGGCATCCGGGATCTGGTCGCTGGTGACGTCGAAGACGACGGGATCCATCGTGGTGCCGTTGGTCACCTCGGGCTTGACCCGCGTGACGAACGGATAGTTGAGCGAAGTGCCACCGGTCTGGTCGTCGAGCACACAGACGACCTCCTGGGTGGGGTACGACTGCCACGACGTTCCGGTGATCGGCGGGGTCAGCGCGGGCAGCGTCTGCGGCGTCGCCCCCGAACCCGGCAGGCAGAACGGTGGCAGGCTCACGAGCTCCTGGCCACGCGGAACCGTGAAGCGCACGGTCGGGGTGGTCTGGTCGTCGCCCTCGAAGCGGATGCCGAGGTTGTACGAGATCGTGTCGTTCGTGCGGATGATGTCGTTGTCGGCACTCGAGTCGTTGCCGGCGGCGTCATCGGCCGAGAACGGCGCGGTTCCCGTCGTCTGGCTGATCGTCAGCGCGAGCGTCGCCGCCGCGGATGCCGGAGCGGCGACGATGAAGCCGGCGCACAGCGCGCTCAGCGCCGCCGCCACCCCCATGGTCCTGGTCAAAGCGCGCGTGCGCGCGGTCGTGCGAGTCATGATGGCCCTTCCCCTAGCCAAGGTGATGCGCAAACAGATGCTCCCCGTGAGCAGAGAACTTCGGACGTTCTCCACCTGGTGAGACTTCGGGTAGCGCTCATTATTACGCGAAACTGGAAACTTTGTGTGAATAAATCTGTCGTTAAGTGAGGACGCTCTTAGCGCGCACGTGCGCGAGAGTCTTCAAAGCATCGGTCGCGGCCTGCGATGTGGTCACGATGTCGTCGTAGTGGTGCACGAACCCGTGCGCGTCTTCGATGACGACGGTGACGCGCACCTGCTGCGTGTCGAGTTCGGCGGGCGGGGTCGGCGACCCCACCCGCTCGAATCGCCCGCGGATCACTCCGGCACCGCGTGGTTCCGCAGTGCGGTGTCGTCGGCGAGGGTGGACAGCATCCGTCCTCTGGCCTGTGACAACCCGCGCACGCGATGCAGGTCGTGCCCGCGTTCGCGCGTGAGCACGCCCCGTTCGGGCGTGCGGTCGTGTGCCGCTGCCTGCGGCGAAGAAAGTGCTGCCATTCGAATCCCGCTCCCCCATCCATTGACCCGCTCCCGCGATCCCCGTGCCGACTACTGCAGAAAAGCTGGGTGGAGGCGAGCCGACTTGGGGAGGCTTCTCCACCCAGCCACCCGAACGAACGGGCTCGACACTGGGGAGGGTCGAGCGGGAAGAAGACTCCCCGCACTCATGTGACGGGGTCGACCCCGGAATCTGTCGGCGGAATCCGAAAGTCAGTCGCCGACGGTGCCGCGCGACGTGCCGTTGAGCATCGAACCGCCCGCGGTGCGACCGTCGAACCCGATGTCGAACGTGACCTCGGCGGCAGGGGCATGCGTCACCTCGAAGCGTCCGCCGCTCGGCGACTCGCGGTCGGTGGTGCACGATACGTCGCCGCCCTCGACGAGGCAGGTCCACCCGCTCGGGGCGGTGATCGACGCGACGTCGACCGAGAGATCCATGCGCAGCGTGCCCAGCGTGAACGACTCGTCCTGCACGGTGAGCGCCATGTCGAACTCGCTGTGCTCGGCGTCGACCGCCTCCGAGGTCAACGCCAGCGACCCCAGCGGGGTCTCGTCGAAGAACCACGTCTTCGTGACGAAGGTCACCACGACCACCGTCATGAGCACGAGCGCGGTCGCGGCGGCCGCGAGCATCGCCGTCGTGCGCGCCCACTCCTGCCAGATCGACGACCCGGAACCGCCATCAGAAGGCACATCGGCGGGAGCATCCGCCGGCGTCTCCGGCACCGAGGCATCCGCCCCATCCACCGGCAGCTCGTCGGCCTCGGCCGAGCCCGACGGGCCGGCCAGTGCCACCGCTCCCGCGAGCGGCAGTGCGGCGAGCGTCGCGAGCCCGGCGAATCGCTTCCACGACCGGCGACAATACGGGCACGTGCGGTAGTGGTCGGCCGACCGGCCGCCCTTCGTGCCCTCGGGGGTGTCGCCCACCGCATCGGGCAGCAGCTGCGCCGCCGCCACGCACTCCGGTCGAGCGTTCTCCTCGAGCAGCAGACGCAGCGTCGTGCGCCGCAGATTGCCCTTCGCCCGGCGCGACAGCGAATAGATCGCGGATGCCGGACGCGCCATGTGCTCTTCGAGATCCCGCGGCTTGCGCCCTTCGAGCACGGTCGCGACGAGCACGCGCTGCTGGTCGGACGGCAACTCGGCGAGCGCCTTGCGCACGATCGCCAACTCCGATTCGATCTCGAGCTCGCGGATGCGCGGATCGGCGTTCGACGCCGGCTCCTCGACGTTGTCGAGCGGGGCGACCTTCGACCGCGGCGAGCGGAAGTCGTCACGGATGCGATTGCGCATGGTCTGCGCGATGTACGCCGGCACGTTCTCGGTCGGGCCCGTGCCCTGCGACCACTTGGCGAGCACCATCAGCAGCGCATCGCCGAGCAGATCGTCGGCGTCGTGCGTGATGCCCGCGACCCGCTTGGAGGTGAGGGTCAGCGAGGGCATCATCAGCGCGAAGTACTCGCCCGCCGCATCGCGATCGCCGGATGCCGCCCGGCGCACGAGCTCTGCCGTCGCATCGGAATCGAGGGCAGGCGAATCGACGGCGTCGTCTTCGGGCGCCGCATCGGCGCCGGAAGCGTCGGGGGGAAACGCGTCCGTCATCACTTTCCTCATCGATTCGCAGGGGGCGGGGCGCAGCACATGCAACGCGTGCTGCCGCCGAGCGGAAACGATACACCGCCGAGCCGACGCGTGGCATCACGAAGCGTCGGCTCGGGGGCGAACTGTGGATAAGTGAGGGCGATTGTTGCGGGCCCTTTTCGGGTGGGCCCGCACTCTCAAGACGAGATCGACCCGCGAATCTGTCGGGTCGGATGGCGCGTCAGACGGCGGAGATGCGCCAGGCCGCCTCGTGCGACTCGCCGGGCTCGAGCACCACCAGGTCGACGCCCGAGTTGAAGGCATCCGGCGGGCAGGTCATCGGCTCCACGGCGAGGCCGACCCGGTTCGTCTCGGGCAACGGGGTGTCGGCCGTGTGCACCTGCACCCACGGGCAGCGCTCGTCGAACGTGATCGCGACGCCGTGGCCGTCGGCCGCGAGCACCGTCACCGCGGCGACGCCCGACGGATGCCGCTCGAGAGACGTAAACGCGTGGTCGATGAACGTCTCACCGATCAGTCGCTCCTCACGGAAATCGAACTCGGGCACCAGCTCGACGGCTTCGACGCGCACCGGGCTCAGGCGATCCTCGGTCACGAGCAGCACCTCGGATGCCGGCAGGCTCAGCGTCCAGGCATCCACCCCGCCGTCACCCGCCCACAGGTACGGGTGCGGTCCCGTGCCCCACGGCGCGGGCACGTCGTCGACGTTCGTCGCGGTCACCGTCTGGGTCAGTCCGTCGATGCCGACCGCGTACTCGGTCTGCACCGTCACGCGGAACGGATAGCCGTCCTGCGCGGGGATCGTCGCCTCGAGCGTCAGCCGATCGGATGCCGTCGACACCACGCTCCAGTCGACCCAGGCGAGCAGCCCGTGCAGGGCGTGCCCGCGCGCGGGTTCGGTCAGCGCGAGCCGGTGGTCGACACCGCCGAACGAATAGATGCCGTCGACGACGCGATTCGGCCACGGGGCGAGGGTCGCCCCGCGGTAGGCGGGGCGCACGGCATCCGCCTCGAAGGGAACGACCAGATCGCGACCCTGGAACGTCAACGCGCGCAGGGAGGCGCCGACGCTCGCGATCGTCGCCTCGTAGCCGTCGGAGAAGATCGTGAACTGGCGGCCGGAACGGGGGGTGGTGGTCATTGGATCCACGTTACTTGTGTCCTTCGTCTCGCTTCGCTCGCTCAGGAACCGGGTGTCTCACCGGTCCCTGAGCGAGGAGCGCAGCGACGAGACGAAGGGTCACAGGCCTTGGGCGAGGCGGTGGTAGGCCTGGTTCCAGCGCACCTGCTGCTGGAACTCGGGCAGGCGGGTCGTGTCGTCGATCACGAGCAGTTCGACCTCCGCCATCTCGGCGAAGTCCCGGAACGCCTCGATGCCCACGGCCGTCGACATCACGGTGTGGTGCGCGGCTCCGGCGGTGAGCCAGGCGGCGGCGCTGGTCGGGAAGTCGGGCTGCGGCTTCCAGACGGCACGGCCGACAGGGAGCTTCGGCAGCGCCGCGGTCGGCTCGACGTTCTCGACGACGTTGGCCGTGAGGCGGAACCGGTCGCGCATGTCCGACAGCGCCACCACGACCGCCGGGCCCGGGTCGGCCGTGAACACGAGGCGCACCGGGTCGTCCTTGCCGCCGATCCCCAGCGGATGCACCTCGAGCGTCGGCTGCTGCGACGACAGCGACGGCGAGACCTCGAGCATGTGCGCCCCGAGGATCACCTCGTCGCCCGGGGTCATGTCGTAGGTGTAGTCCTCCATCAGGCTCGCGCCACCGGGCAGACCCGCACCCATCACGTTGGCGACGCGCACGAGCAGCGCGGTCTTCCAATCGCCCTCGGCGCCGAAGCCGTACCCCTCGGCCATCAGGCGCTGCACCGCGAGACCCGGCAGCTGCGTCAGCGCGCCGAGGTCTTCGAACGAGGTCGTGAACGCCCCGAAACCACCCTCCTCGAGGAACGAGCGCAGACCGATCTCGATCGCCGCGCCGTCGCGCAGGGACTGGTGGCGCTCGCCCCCGCGACGCAGTTCGGGAGCCACGGCGTAGAGCTCTTCGTACTCGGCGACGAGAGCGTCGATCTCGGCATCCGAGGCGGCGGCGACGGCATCCGCCAGGTCGTTCACGCCCCAGGTGTTGACCTGCACGCCGAAGCGCAGCTCGGCCTCGGTCTTGTCGCCCTCGGTGACCGCGACGAAACGCATGTTGTCGCCGAACCGGGCCAGCTTCAGCGACCGCGCCGCCGCGAGGCCCGCCGCCGCACGCTGCCAGGTCGCGAGCTCGGCGCGCACGCGCGGGTCGCTCGCGTGACCGACGATCGTCTTGCGCGGGATGCCGAGGCGCGTCTGGATGTATCCGAACTCGCGGTCGCCGTGCGCGGCCTGGTTGAGGTTCATGAAGTCGAAGTCGATCTCGCTCCACGGCAGCGCCACGTTGTGCTGGGTGTGCAGGTGCGCGAGCGGCTTGCGCAGGCTGTCGAGGCCGGTGATCCACATCTTCGCCGGGCTGAACGTGTGCATCCAGGCGACGACGCCGATCACGCGGTCGTCGGCGTTCGCGTCGATGGCGATACGGCGGATCGCGTCGGAGTCGGTGAGCACGGGCTTCCAGACGATGCGCACCGGCACGTCGTCGGCCGCGTCGAGGATGCCGGCGATCTCCTGCGACTGGGCGGCGACCTGGGCGAGGGTCTCCGGGCCGTAGAGGTGCTGGCTGCCGGTGAGGAACCAGACCTCGTAGCCGTCGAGCGACGTGGTCAGCGGGGTGCGGGTCATGAGGCGTCCTTCTTGAGGTCCGGGCTGGGGTCCTGGCTGGTTCCCTGCGTGGGCAGGGCGGTGATGGCGGCGGCCTCGATGGCGAGGCCCGCGCGGTAGCGGTCGAGGTAGGCGGCGAACCCGGCGACGTCGGTCGGGTCGGGTTCGGCGGTGACGACGGATGCCCCGGCGAAGACAGTCTCGTCGAGATAGGCGGCGAGCGGTCGGTCGGCCTGATCGAGGTACGCGGCGAGCACCGCGATGCCCCACGCTCCGCCCTCGGCGGCGAGATCGCCGACGTCGACCGGGGTGTCGAGGGCCGCGGCGAGGAAACGCTGGGCCACACCCGCCGTGCGGAACAGGCCGCCGTGGGCGAACATCCGCTCGATCCGCACGCCGTCGTCGGCGAGGATCCGCATCCCCAGGGCGAGTGTGCCGAAGACGCCGTAGATCTGCGCGCGCATCACGTTCGCGAGGGTGAACGAGGCATCCGGGGTGCGCACGAAGAGCGGGCGGCCCTGGTCGAGTCCGACCACCGGCTCGCCGGCGAGATGGTTGTAGGCGAGCAGGCCACCGGCATCCGGATCGCCCTGCAGCGCCTCGGCGAACAGGGTGGCGAAGACCTGATCCTCGTCGACGAACTGCCCGTTCGCGACCGTGAACCGGTGGAACAGCGCCGCCCAGGCCCCGAGCTCGCTCGCGCCGTTGTTGCAGTGCACCATCGCGACCGTCGCGCCGGCGGGCGTCGTGACGAGGTCGAGCTCTTCGTGCACGGTGGGCAGCGGCTTCTCGAGCACCACCATCGCGAAGATGCTCGTGCCCGCGCTGACGTTGCCGGTGAGCGGGGCGACCGAGTTCGTCGCCACCATGCCGGTGCCCGCGTCGCCCTCCGGCGGGCAGAGCGGAATACCGGGCTGGAGCGCGCCGGTCGGGTCGAGGAGCGCGGCCCCCTCGGGGGTGAGGGCGCCGGCATCCGCCCCCGCCGGGAGCACGGCCGGGAGCAGCGGGCGCAGGTCGCGACCGGTGTGATCGCGGTAGGCCTGGAGCAGGCGCTCGTCGTAGTCGATCGTGGCGGAATCGATCGGGAACATGCCCGAGGCATCCCCCACTCCGAGCACGGTACGACCGGTCAAGCGCTCGTGCACGTAGCCCGCGAGGGTGGTGATCGACGCGACGTCGGCGACGTGGGATTCGCCGTCGAGCGCTGCCTGGTGCAGGTGCGCGACCGACCATCGCTGGGGGATGTTCACGCCCAGAACCTGGGTGAGCTCGACCGAGGCCTCGCCCGTGCTCGTGTTGCGCCAGGTGCGGAAGGGCACGAGCAGAGTGCCGTCGGCGTCGAAAGCGAGGTAGCCGTGCATCATCGCCGATATACCGATCGCCCCGAACGAGGAGGGGCGGATGCCGTGGCGCTCCTGCGCGTCGTCGACCAGTGCGGCGTACGCCGCCTGCAGCCCCGACCACACCTCCTCGAGCGGATAGGTCCAGCGGCCGTCGACGAAGCTGTTCTCCCACGTGTGCGACCCGGTCGCCAGCACCTCGGCGGTGTCGGCGTCGATCAGGCAGGCCTTGATGCGGGTCGATCCGAGCTCGATGCCGAGGGCGGTGCGGTTGCGCGCGATGACCTCGGCGGCGGTCCCCGAGCTCCGACGAACGGTCATCGGCGGGCGTCCGCACTCTGGCCGTACACGTTCTGGTACCGGTCGAACAGACGGTCGATCGCCGCCTGCGGGAGGGGGATCACCGGGCCGGCCTCGCGGGCGTAGTGCACGGTGCGGGCGACGTCTTCGACCATGACCGCGGCCTTCACGGCATCGTTCGCGTCGACGCCGATCGTGAACGGCCCGTGGTTCTGCATCAGCACCGCACGGCTGCGGTGACCGCTGAGCGTCTCGACGATGCCGCGACCGATCGAGTCGTCGCCGATGATCGCGAACGGGCCGACCGGGATCGGGCCGCCGAACTCGTCGGCCATCGCCGTGATGACGCAGGGGATCTCCTCGCCGCGCGCCGCCCAGGCGACCGCGAACGTGGAGTGCGTGTGCACGACCCCGCCGACCTCGGGCATGTGGCGGTAGACGTAGGCGTGCGCCGCGGTGTCGCTCGAGGGGCTCCGCTCGCTGCCGGGGGCGCCGGGGATCGCGGTGCCGTCGAGATCGCAGAGGATCATGTTCGAGGGTGCGAGATCGTCGTAGCTCACGCCCGAGGGCTTGATCACGAACAGGTCGGCTCCGGGCACACGGCCCGAGACGTTGCCGCCGGTCCAGACGACCAGGCCGTTGCGCACGAGTTCGCCGTGCAGGCGGGCGACATCGGCGCGGGTGCGGTCGATCGCCGCCTGGATGTCGGGGGCGTATCGGGGGGCGTCGTCGCTCATGGCACCTCGTCGTGGGCTTGACTGTGACCGGTCACAGTTCGGGTCACGGAGAGCCTACGGCGGGGTCGGTGGCGGGGTCAAGCGGGGGTCGCCTCGGGGTGGGATGCTTCGACATGCTCAGCAACCCAGTGGTCGGAACTGGGCCCCTGAGCCTGTCGAAAGGCCGCCCCGAGAAACGCCTCAGACCGACGGGGCCGCGATCGAGTCGCGCATCACGAGTTCGGGCACGATCGACTCCGCGGATGCCGCGGCATCCGCGGCGATCACCGCCGCGACCGCCCGCCGTGCGAGCTCGTCGAAGTCCTGCCGCACCGTCGTCAACCGCGGCCAGGCGTACGCCGCCTCCGGCAGATCGTCGAAGCCGACGACGCTGATCTCCCCCGGCACCGCGACCCCTGCCGCGTGCAGCGCGCCGATCAGCCCGAGCGCCATCTGGTCGTTCGCGGCGAACACCGCCGTGGCTCCGGCGTCGCGCAGCGCCTGCGCCGCCTCGAATCCGGCGCGCGCGGTCCAGTCACCGACCACGGTGAGCACGGGCTCCAGCCCCCGGGCCGCGAGCTCGGCCGCGAAGCCCTCGGCACGGGACTCCGCCTCGAGCCAGTCGGCAGGTCCGGCGAGGTGCGCGATGCGCGTGTGCCCGGCATCCGCCAGCGCCCCCACCGCCAACCGCGCACCGGCGACCTGGTCGACGCCGACCCCGCGCGCGTCGTGGCCGGCCGAGTGCAGGGTCACGATCGGAACCCCGACCGAGACGGTGTCGAGCATCCGCAACGTGCGGGCGTGCGGGGCGACGACGAGGATCCCCTCGACTCCCTGGGCGACGAGGTGATCGACCGCGGCCGACACCGACGCCGCGTCATCGGCATCCGCGAAGGCCGCGCTCACCCAGTACCCGGCGGCGCGGGCGGATGCCTCGATCGCCGCGATGCTGCGCGAGGGACCGAACTGCAGGGCGTCGGAGGCGAGGATCCCGAGCGTGCGCGACCGGCGCGTGCCCAGGGCGCGGGCGGCGTTGTTCATGCGATAGCCGAGCTCGCCCATCGCCTTCTCGACCCGCTCGCGCGTGGCGTCGGCGACATCCGGATGCTCGTTCAGCACCCGCGAGACGGTCTGCCGAGACACTCCGGCGAGCGCGGCGACATCGCGCACTCCGACCGCCCGCCCACTGTTGTCCACCACGTCGAGGAGTCTAGGCGGCGCGGCATCCCGTCCCTAACTCAGGACGATCGGGCCGAAACGCATCCGAAAGCCCCGGTTCGGGGCCCGAATCCGCAGTTTGTCCTGAGTTAGGGCCGGGCCCCGGCGAGCACAACTCCGGAGAATCGGCCCGAATCTCGGCGGAACCGAGCGAATCGGCCGAATCGTCAGCGATTCTCCGGAGTGATGAACCGGGGCGGGGCCCTTCGACAGGCTCAGGAACCCGGTTTCGGGCAAGGACCCCGTACCGGAGGTGGCGCCTTACCCCGCGACGACGGCGAGGGGGTCGGTCCACAGCGGGCGGAACGCGAGTTCGGCCGCGCCGACGAGCAGCCGGTCCGAGCCGAGGGCCGCGGTGCGCAGCTCGACGACCTCGGCGCTCTCGCTCATCGCGAGTCGCGAGACCTCGGCCGCGAGGGTGTCGTGCTCGGCGTCGTCGAGCAGCGCGAGGAATCCGCCCAGCACGACGACTGCGGGGTTGAGCACGTTCACCGCGTTGGCGAGAGCGCTGCCGAGCACCCGGGCCTGCCGAGCGACCTCGGCCTCGGCAGCGGGGAGGGCTGCCGTATCGAGCGCTGCGGCGAGCGCGGCGTCGTCGGCGTCGTCGAGGCCGAGGAGCGCCAGCAGATGCCGCCGGTTCACCTCTTCTTCGAGCACGCCGTCGGACGTGCGGCGGTCGGCGTCGTCGTCGATGCGAGGGCGGTTGTGACCGAACTCCCCCGCGTAGCCGTTCGCCCCGGTCGCGGCCCGTCCGTGGATCACGAGCCCGCCGCCGATGCCCGAGGCGCCGCCGTTGAGGTAGACGAGTTCGTCGATGTCGCGGCCGGCGCCGAAGAGGTGCTCGGCGAGCGCCCCGAGGGTCGCATCGTTGTCGACGGCGGTGCGGATGCCGGTGAGCTCCTCGACCCGCGCGGCGAGAGGTTCATCGGTCCAGGCGAGGTGCGGGGCGTTGCGCACGACGCCGTCGGCGGTGCGCACGAGCCCGGGCACGGCGACGCCGATGCCGATCACGGTGCTGTGCAGCAGAGCATCCGTCTGCCAGTGCGCCAATCGGGCGGCGACGAGCGCGGCGACCTCGGCGGCGGTCGGGGTGGCCGTGTTGACGATGCGCTCGCGCACGACGATGCGGCGGTCGAGGGCGACGGCGGCGATCTCGACCGCGTCGACCTCGGGGTGCACGCTGATCGCGACGACGGATGCCGAGGGCGCGACCACCGGCGAGGGGCGTCCGGCGCGCGACGAGGATTCCGGCGGGCGCTCGTCGACGAGTCCCGCGGCGGCGAGTTCGAAGACGAGGGCGGCGATCGTGGAGCGGTTGAGCCCGGTGGCCTCGGTGAGGGCCGATCGCGACTGGGCGCCGTCGTGATGGACGATCGACAGGATCCGCGCGAGGTTCGCTTCGCGGGAGCGCGGGGTGGTCAGGTCACGGGGCACGTTCCCACTTTAGGGGTGCGGATGCGGCCTGTCATCGGTTATGTTGCGAATCACAACTTATTGCGCCGCGGCATCCGCCCGGCCCCGCAGACCACCGCAGCACTCGCAGAGGAGCGATCATGCCCACCCCCACCCGCGCCGACAAGTTCTCGTTCGGACTCTGGACCATCGGCTACAACGGCACCGACCCGTTCGGCGGCCCCACCCGCCCGGCGCTCGACGTCGTGCACGCCGTCGAGAAGCTGTCGGAGCTCGGCGCCTACGGCCTCACCTTCCACGACGACGACCTGTTCGCCTTCGGATCGACGGATGCCGAGCGCCAGACCCAGATCGACCGCCTGAAGGGCGCACTCGCCGACACGGGCGTCGTGGTGCCGATGGTGACCACCAATCTCTTCAGCGCTCCCGTCTTCAAGGACGGCGGCTTCACGTCGAACGACCGCCAGGTGCGCCGCTTCGCGCTGCGCAAGGTGCTGCGCAACCTCGATCTCGCCGCCGAGCTCGGAGCCAAGACCTTCGTGATGTGGGGTGGCCGCGAGGGCGCCGAGTACGACTCGGCGAAGGACGTGCGCGCAGCTCTCGAACGCTATCGCGAGGCCGTCAACCTGCTCGGCGACTACGTCACCGACAAGGGCTACGACATCCGCTTCGCGATCGAGCCCAAGCCCAACGAGCCCCGCGGCGACATCCTGCTGCCGACGCTCGGCCACGCGATCGCGTTCATCGACTCCCTCGAGCGCCCCGAGCTCGTGGGCGTCAACCCCGAGGTCGGGCACGAGCAGATGGCCGGCCTCAACTTCACCGCGGGCATCGCCCAGGCGCTGTACCACGGCAAGCTCTTCCACATCGACCTCAACGGTCAGCGCGGCATCAAGTACGACCAGGACCTCGTGTTCGGCCACGGCGACCTGCACAACGCGTTCTCGCTCGTCGATCTGCTCGAGAACGGCGGCCCCGGCGGGGTTCCGGCCTACGACGGCCCCCGCCACTTCGACTACAAGCCGTCGCGCACCGAGGACGAGACCGGCGTCTGGGACAGCGCCGCCGCCAACATGCGCACCTACCTGCTGCTCAAGGAGCGCGCCGCGGCCTTCCGCGCCGACCCCGAGGTGCAGGAGGCGCTCGCCGCCGCGAAGGTCGCCGAACTCTCGACGCCCACCCTGAACGAGGGCGAGAGCTACGACGACCTGCTCGCCGACCGCGCGGCCTACGAGGACTTCGACGCGAACGCGTACCTCGGCGGCAAGGGATTCGGCTTCGTGCGTCTGCAGCAGCTCGCCACCGAGCACCTGCTCGGCGCCCGCTGAGTCCGGCGATGGCACTCGTCCTCGGGGTCGACTCCTCGACCCAGTCCTGCAAGGTGGTCGTCGTCGACTCCGTGACGGGTGCCATCGTGCGCTCCGGCCGCGCCCCTCACCCCGACGGCACGTCGGTCGATCCCGAGGCGTGGTGGGTCGCGCTCCAGCAGGCGATCGCGGATGCCGGGGGCCTCGACGACATCGAGGCGTGGGCCATCGGCGGTCAGCAGCACGGCATGGTCGCGCTCGACGCCGAGGGCCGCGTCATCCGCGATGCGCTGCTGTGGAACGACACCCGTTCCGCGCAGGCGGCCGACGATCTGATCGGCGAGTTCGGGGCATCCGTCCTCGCCGATCGCACCGGCCTTGTACCGGTGGCGTCGTTCACGATCACGAAACTGCGCTGGCTGCGCGATCACGAACCCGACAACGCCGCCCGCGTCGCCGCCGTCGCGCTGCCGCACGACTGGCTCACCTGGCGACTGCGCGGCTTCGGACCGGAGCGGCCCGACCTCGAGGAGCTGGTGACCGACCGATCGGATGCCTCGGGCACCGGTTACTGGAATCCCCGCACCGGGGAGTACGACCGCGAACTTCTCGTCGCCGCGCTCGGCCACGACGCCGTGCTGCCGCGGGTGCTCGGCGCCCGCGAATCGGTGACGGATGCCGCGGGCCGGCGCGTCGCGCCCGGTGCCGGCGACAATGCTGCCGTCGCCCTGGGCGTCGGTGCCCGGACGGGCGACGTGGTGGTGTCGATCGGCACCTCGGGAACGATCTTCGCGGTGACCGACCGGGGCGTCGCCGATCCGAGCGGGATCGTGGCGGGCTTCGCGGATGCCGCCGACGGCTACCTGCCCCTCGTCTGCACCCTCAACGCCGCACGCGTGCTCGACGTGATCGCGCGCCTGCTCGACGTGGACCACGACGGATTGAGCACCCTCGCGCTGGAGGCGTCGCCCGGAGCGGGCGGTCTCGAACTCGTGCCGTACTTCGAGGGCGAGCGCTCCCCCAACCTGCCCGAGGCGACCGCGAGCCTGAACGTCATGACGCTCGCCTCGACGACGCGCGAGAACCTGGCGCGGGCCGCGGTCGAGGGGATGCTGGGCGGGCTGCGCTTCGGTCTCGACGCGCTCCGCGAGCTCGGCATCCCTCTCGATCGGGTGCTGCTCGTCGGCGGAGGCGCACAGTCCCGTGCCGTGCGGGAGATCGCGCCGCTGGTCTTCGGGCTGCCGGTCGAGGTGCCCGAAGCGGCGGAGTACGTCGCGGTCGGCATGGCCCGGCAGGCGGCATCCGTTCTGGATTGACCCGCGGGCGGGGTCAGGTGATCGTCGCGACGAAGACCGGGGTCATCGCGGCCATCATCGCGGCCGAGATGACCATGGTGACCGCGCGCGAGACGGCATCGCCCGTCGGGCTGCCCTCGGTGAGCTGCTCGATGCGCTTCTTGAGCTGACCCGACGAGATCGGGCCCACCTCGTCGCGCAGCAGCGGATGCGCCGCACTCATCCCCTGCAGGATCGCGAGCAGCGCGAGATCGGCCTGGGTCGGCGCGAGCGTTCCCGCGATCACGGCGGCGAGACGCGAACGCAGCAGCGTCTCGGGACCGGGGTCGGACTCGGGAGTGCGCTCGGCGCCCCAGCCGAAGAAACCCCGCTCACCCCGCGCCAGAACCCCCTGCGTGACCAGGGATTCGGCGACCTCGTCGAGAGGATCGAGCTTCGATCGCATCACGAGCGACTGCAGCTTCTTGCCGTTGACCGGCGCGAGGCGGGAGAGCGCGGCGTCGAGCACCGGATGCCCGGTCGGCTCGGCGGAGACGATCGTGATCGCGGGGTTCTTGCCCTCCCCCACGGTCACGCGATGATGCAGCACGAGGTCGACGATCACGGCCGCGACCTCACCGAACAGGCGGTTGGTGCTCACGCTCGACTCGACCCGACCATCCGGCCGGAGCAGCAGCAGGTGGAGTTCCTCGACGATCAGCATGACCTCACGGTATGCCGCGGCATCCGCCCGCCGCATCCCCCGTGAGGCGGATGCCGTGGGAGGGGGTAGGGCCCTTCGTCTCGTCGCTTCGCTCCTCGCTCAGGAACCGGGTTTCTTCCGGTCCCTGAGCGAGCGCAGCGAGACGAAGGGCCCGCCCCGAGTTACTCGGCCGCGGCGATCTTCTTCACGTCGTCGCTGTTGAGCAGACGGAACGCGAGGGCCGCGAGGGCGCCGCCGACGATCGGGGCGACGATGTAGAGCCACAGCGAGCTCCAGGCGAAGTGACCGCTGACCGAGAGGCCGAGCGCGACCGCCGGGTTGAAGCCGCCGCCCGAGATCGAGCCGACCGTCGTCGCACCGACGAACACCACGCCACCGATCGCGAGGCCGTAAAACGAGTTGCCCGCGGTGCCCTTGGCCGTGGCCACGTTGAGCACGACGTACACGAGGAAGAACGTGAAGATCGCTTCGACGAGGAACGCCGGACCGACCTGCACGACCATGGCCTCCTTCTCGGGCGCCCACCAGACGGCGCTGACGAGCGCGGCGAGCACGCCACCGATGGCCTGAGCCACGATGTAGGTGATCAGGTCGGCGACGCTGAGGCCGCCGCGCACGAAGACACCGACCGTGACGGCCGGGTTGAGGTGGGCGCCGGAGATGTGCCCGGTCGCGAAGATCAGCACGGCGAGCGCGAAGCCGATCGCGAGCGGGGTCAGCGCGCTGCCGCTGTTGACCGCGCCGATGATGCTGAGAACGAAGAGGAAGGTGGCGAGCCCTTCGGCGACCGCCTTGCGTGCCGTACCGGTCATGGAGATTCCGTTTCTCGAGTCTGGTGGTGCGCGATCCCCCCGGATCGCCGGCTGAAAACTATCGGCATCCCGTCGGGGCGTGTCGCGCGACGCGCGGCATTCCTGAGAAATCGCTGAACGAATCTCACCCTGTCAAGCCCGTCGTCGGACGGCTGCCGCGCCCCTAGTGTTCCGAGGATGACAACCGAAAAGGCCCCTGCGGCCGAAGCCCCGACGCGACTGCGGCGGGCGATCACCGGTCCACTCCTGTTCGCCTTCATCCTGGGCGATGTCCTCGGTGCCGGCATCTACGCGCTCATGGGCGTGCTGTCCGAGAAGGTCGGCGGGATGCTGTGGGCACCGCTGCTCGTCGCACTCCTGCTCGCGCTGCTCACCGCAGGGTCGTACGCCGAACTCGTCACGAAGTATCCGCGCGCCGGTGGCGCCGCGGTCTTCGCCGAGCGGGCTTTCCGCAGTCCGGTCATCTCGTTCCTCGTCGGCTTCAGCATGCTCGCCGCCGGTGTCGTGAGCGCCGCCGGCCTCTCGATCGCGTTCGCCGGCGACTACCTCGGCACCTTCATCGACCTGCCGACCACACCCGTGGCGATCGCCTTCCTCGCCGTCGTCGCGCTTCTCAACGCCCGCGGCATCCGAGAATCCCTCGGAGCGAACCTGGTCATGACCGCCATCGAGCTCAGCGGTCTGGTCATCGTGATCGCCGTCGTCTCGGTGTTCTTCTTCGGTGGCGGGGGCGATGCCTCCCGCGTCGTCGAGACACCGGAGGGCACCCCCGCTGCACTCGCCGTGCTCGCCGGCGCCGTGATCGCGTACTACTCCTTCGTCGGCTTCGAGACCTCCGCGAACATGATCGAAGAGGTCAAGAACCCCAGCCGCACGTACCCGCGCGCACTGTTCGCCTCGCTCCTCACCGCCGGCGTCGTCTACGTGCTGGTCGGTCTCGCGAGCTCGATCGCCCTGCCGGCCTCCGAGCTGCAGGAGTCCTCCGGCCCCCTACTCGCGGTCGTCGAGGCCGCCGGGGCCAGCATTCCCTCCTGGCTGTTCAGCCTCATCGCTCTCATCGCCGTCGCCAACGGCGCACTGCTCACGATGATCATGGTCAGCCGCCTGACCTACGGCATGTCCGAGCAGAAGCTGCTGCCGGACGTGCTCTCGCGTGTGCTGCCGAAGCGCAAGACGCCATGGGTCGCGATCCTCGTCACCACGCTGGTCGCGATGGGCCTCACCCTCGTCGGCGACCTCGAGACGCTCGCCGCGACGGTCGTGCTCCTCCTGCTGATCGTGTTCCTCAGCGCCAACGTCTCGGTGCTGGTGCTGCGTCGCGACAAGGTCGACCATCCGCACTTCCGGGTGTGGACGTTCGTCCCCGTGCTCGGCATCCTGTCGTGCATCCTGCTCTTCACGCAGCAGAGCCCCGAGGTCTGGCTGTTCGGCGCCATCCTGCTGGCCGTCGGAGCCGTGCTCTTCCTGCTCACCCGCCTCGCGCGACGACGCGCCGATACGACCACCCACCACCCCACCGAGGAGAACACCCATGAGCACGCAGAATGACACCGCGAACGACGGCGCGAACGACGGCGAGGACTTCGAAGCGAACCGTCACGACCAGCTCACGTCGGCGCCCGAGTCGACCGAAGCCGATGCCGCTCCGCGCATCGACGTGAGCGAGCACGACGGCACGACGCGCATCGACATCCGCGACGACGCCGAGGTTCGACCGGGCGCCGGCCCGGGGATGCCGGAAGCCGACGGCGAGTAGCCCCGGCTCTCGGGCTCAGATCACTCGACGGGCGGCTCGACGCACGGCAGTGCGGCGGCGTTGACCGCTTCGCGATACTGCTCGGCGGTGAACGGCAGACCGAACTCGGGAGCGGTCTGGCCGTCGGCGGCCGGAGCCTTCGAGCCGATGGCCGCGAGCTCCCAGGCCAGGGACTGCGCGATACCCGCACCCGCGGTCGAGTTGTTCAGCACCACGGCGACGGTGAATCCGCTCGCCGGGTCGGAGTACGCGGCGGTCGCGTAACCGGGAGTCCACCCGTGCTGACCGACCATCGAACCGACCAGGAACGCGCCACCCGTGGCCTGGTACCAGGACTCGGCACCGTCGAACGCGGGCAGCGGCGCGGCGAAGCGGTCGGGCTCTTCCTTCGTGCGCAGCACCTGACGGGCTTCGGCCTGCGCATAGCGGCCGAGGTCGGCGATCGTCGAGACGGCACCCGAATCGGTGAACCCCGAGCTCGACGACATCTTCGTGATGTCGACGGGGGCGCTGCACGCGAAACCGCCCTCGACCGGGTTCAGGTAGTGGCCTTGGAGCACGTCGCCGGTGGACGGCGTCGCGGAGGTCGAGGGCGGGAGCGACGTGTTCGCGAGACCGAGCGGCTCGGTCACGTACTCGGCGATCAGCTGCGACGCCGACATCCCGGAGGCGCGCTCGAGCGCGAGACCGAGCAACAGGTACCCGGCGTCGGAGTCGCGGTACGTCGTCGCCACGGGAGTGCGCGGAGCGGCGAGGCCGAAGCCGGCCAGCTCGAGCGGAGCCCACACGCGGTCTGGAGTGTTCAGCCACTCCGCCTTGATCTTCTCCTCGGATGAGCCGAGGCCCGAGGTGCCGTTGCAGAGGTCGAGGAGGGTGACGTCCTCGAGGTCGGGCACGCCCGACACGTAGTCGGGAACGGCGCCGTCGAGGTCGACGGTGCCCTCGTCGGCGAGCGCGTAGAGCACGTCGCACGTCATGAGGCGCGTGACATCGGCGATGCGGAACGACATGTCGACATCGACCGGAGTCTCACCACCGGGCTCCTGGGAGCCGACGCCCGTCACCCACTGGCCGCTCCACGGGGCCCAGACCCCGACGATCGCGGCCGACGAGCCCGACGCGCGGATCGCGTTGTCGACGGCCTCCTGCATCTGCGCGGTCATGTCGTCGGGCAGAGCGCCGTCGACCTGCGCCGGAGGCTCGTAGGTGAAGCTGTCTTCGGAGGTGCATCCGGTGAGGACGAGTCCGAGCACGACCGCACTGGCCGCGGCGGCGCGCCAGCGGCGCGACGAGAGAAGCTGCATGTAGGAAACCCCCGAAGATGTGTCTCCCGATTCTAGAGCGCCGAGCCTGAAAGACGACATCGAGCCCCGGCATCCGCCGACGTTCTATGGTGATCTGGTGCCCCACATCTTCGATGACGCCGTGACCGCCGCCGTCCTGCACCACATGAACGACGACCACACCGACGACAACCTGCTCATCGCCCGTGCGTTCTCGACGGCATCGGATGCCGAGGTGACGGATGCCGTCATGACCGGGTTCGACGGCGACGGCGGCACCTGGCAGGTCACCCGTGCCGGCGAGACCACGGAGCTCGTCGTGGCGTGGCCGGGCGGATCGATCACCGAGCGTCCCGAGGTTCGTCGGGAGATCGTCGCGCTCTACGACGCGGCCTGCGAACGGCTGGGCATCGAGCCCCGTCCGCACGCCTGATCCGGGGGCGTCACAGGGTTTCGCCAAAGGTAAGGCTGCCCTTACACTGAAGGCATGCCCGAGATCCTCTCCTTCTCCGCCGCCCTGCGCGAGCGCTCGTCCGGATCGCACTCCCGCAGCGAGACCGCCGGCTTCATGTCCGACCTCCTGAAGGGCGAGGGCTCCCGCGAGGACTACATCTCGCTCGTCGCCCAGCACTACTTCATCTACGAGGCGCTCGAAGGTGCCGGCGACCGCATGCGCCAGGACCCCGTGGCCACCGTCTTCATCAGCGACAAGCTCACGCGCCTGCCCGCGCTCGAGGCCGATCTCGAGTTCCTGCTCGGCGCCGACTGGCGTTCGCAGATCGTGCCGCTGCCCACCACGCAGCGCTACGTCGAGCGCATCAACCAGGTCGGCGCGACCTGGGCGGGCGGATTCGTCGCCCACCACTACACCCGGTATCTCGGCGACCTCTCGGGCGGCATCTTCATCGGCCGCGTGATGGCCCGCCGCTTCGGCTTCGAGACCAACGGCATCGGGTTCTACCTCTTCGACGACATCGCCGACCCGGCGGCCTTCAAGGACGTCTACCGCGAGCAGCTCGACGCCGCCCCGTGGGACGAGGCCGAGCGCGAGCGCGTCATCGACGAGGTGCTGCTCGCCTACCGCTTCAACACCGAGCTCTTCGAAGACCTCGACCGGGCCCGCGCCGCGGCGTAGGTCCTTGGGGCGCCCTTCGTCTCGTCGCTGCGCTCCTCGCTCAGGAACCGGGTCTCATTCGGAACCGGCCCCTGAGCGAGCGCAGCGAGACGAAGGGTCAGGCCTTCGGGATCTCGGGCGTCGAACGCGCGATCCAGGCCTCGCGCATGAACCGCCGCACGTCCTCGTCGACGCGGATGTCGCTCGGACGCAGCGCGCGGGACAGGTACAGGCCGTCGAGCGAGGTGAGG
This sequence comes from Microbacterium sp. 22179, assembly GCF_052045715.1. Classification (NCBI taxonomy): domain Bacteria; kingdom Bacillati; phylum Actinomycetota; class Actinomycetes; order Micrococcales; family Microbacteriaceae; genus Microbacterium; species Microbacterium sp. 22179. The sequence goes on from NZ_JBQEPJ010000008.1 coordinate 25,442, forward strand.
CGGCTCAGGGCGACGTACGTCTGTCCGGGGGCGAACGCCCCGGATCCGAGGTCGATCACGGCGCGATCGTAGGTCTTGCCCTGCGACTTGTGGATCGTGACCGCCCACGCCAGCCGCAGCGGGAACTGCGTGAACTCGGCCACCACGTCACGGCTGAGCTTCTTGGTGTTCTGGTCGTAGGCGTACCGGAAACGCTCCCAGACCGCCGGCTCGACGTCGACCTCCTCGCCGTCGATGTCGACGCGCACCGCACCGCCGAGAATGCGCAGCACCGTGCCGATCGTGCCGTTGACCCACCGCGGCGGCTCCCCCGACATGGCGGTGTCGTTGCGCAGGAACATGACCTGCGCGCCGACCTTGAGCTTGAGCTCCGACTCCGCCGGCAGCGACGCCTCGCCGCGGCCGAAGTCACCGCTGACCTCCGCCCGTGCGGTCTGCTCCTTGCCCGGGAGCGCGGCGAGGTGGCGGCTGTTGATGCCGTTCACGATGTCGTTGCGGGTGGCGAGGGTGATCATCGGCACTTCCCCGGGCTCGGGGTCGGGAGGGGTGCGCGCGCCCTGCGTGTTGAGCACGCCCGCGATCTCGGCGGTGACCCGCCCGTAGCGCACGGCGTTCAGCATCGCCTTGAAGCCGTCGTCGGACTGCCGGTGGATCTGCACGAGTTCTCGCACGTGCAGCTCGGCGCGGGTGTCGACGGCGAACAGACCGTCCTGGTCGGAGGAGCCTTCGCCGCCGCCGGTGCCGGCCCACACGTGCGCATCGAAGAACCAGAACGAGCGGTAGTGGTCCTTGACGTAGCGGGCCTCGTCGCCGCGGGGCGGCACGGGCGCCAGCTGGTACGGGTCGCCGAACATCACGACCTGCACCCCGCCGAACGGCTCGCCCCGACGCCCGCGCGCCTGACGCAGCGAACGATCGATGGCATCCATGAGGTCGGCGTTGACCATCGAGATCTCGTCGATGACGAGCGTCTCGATCGCGTTGAGGATGCGCCGGGTCGCGTCGTTCTGATCGATGTCGCCGTCGGCGATGAGGCCGATCGGCAGCCGGAACAGCGAGTGGATCGTCTGTCCTTCGACGTTCAGCGCCGCGACGCCGGTCGGCGCGCAGATCGCGATCTGCTTCTTGGTGTTCCAGGCGAAGTACTGCAGCAGCGTCGACTTGCCGGTGCCCGCGCGCCCGGTGATGAAGACGTGCTCGTTCGTGTCCTCGATGAGTCGGAAGAGCTCGTGCTGTTCTTCGGACAGGGCAGGAAGGGACACGGTTCTCGCAGAGGAAGACGGACGGATGCGGGCGCCCCACCATGCTACGGCTCGCCGCGCGACGCGAGGTGTCGGCGCTCGGCTTCGTCCCAGGACGCTTCCCTAGACTGACCCCATGGACGGGGTGGAGTCTTCGGCGCGCAAGCGCGCGCGCGTGGGGGTCGATCTCACGATCCTCGCCCTCGTCGGCATCGTCCTGATCGCGGCCCTCGGCGCCGGCGGAGCCGTGCTCTACAAGGACTACTACAGTCCGTCCGCGTTCGTCACCCGCTACCTCGACCTGCTGTCCTCCGGCCGCGCCGCCGACGCACTGCGCGTTCCGGGCGTCGCCGTCGACCGCGAGACCCTGGATGACGCGGGACTCTCACCCACGGCATCCGAGGCCCTGCTGCGCCACGCGGCGCTCGCTCCGCTCACCGACGTGCGCATCGAGTCCGAGAAGGCCGTCGACGACGGCTTCGCGGTGACCGTCGGCTACTCGGCCTCCGGTCACCCCGGAAAGACGACGTTCACCGTCACCCAGGACGGCTGGGAGGGCGTGGCCCCGCGCTGGCGGTTCGACGACAGCCCGCTCGCCGTCGTCGATCTCACGCTCCGCGGTGCCGACCAGTTCTCGGTCAACGGCTTCGCGGTCGACCGACGGCAGGTCTCGGCCGCAGGGATGGACGCCGCTCCCCTCGACCCGTTGCCGCTGCTCGTCTTCACCCCGGGCCTGTACGCGGTGACGGTCGACACCGCCATCTCGGAGTCGTCGGGCATCGGCGTGCTCGCCGACACGCCCCTCGCCACCACCCCGCTCGACGTGCAGACGACGCCCACCGCGGAGTTCCTCTCGGTCGTGCAGGAGCGGGTCGAGGAGTATCTGACGAGCTGCACCTCGCAGGAGGTGCTGCAGCCGACCGCCTGCCCCTTCGGCATGGAGGTCAAGAACCGCATCGCCACCCTGCCCGCGTGGTCGATCGTCACGCAGCCGACGGTGACCGTCGAGCCCGACGGTTCGCAGTGGCGGATTCCGCCGACGGATGCCGTGGCCCACGTCGAGGTCGAGATCCGTTCCCTGTTCGACGGGTCGATCCAGACGGTGTCGGAGGACGTGCCGTTCCAGGTCAACGGGACGATCGTGATCCTCGCCGACGGCACGGCGTCGATCCGTGTCGGTTCGCCCGAGGACGCCCCGGCCGGCTAGTCGGCGGGTGGGGGCGGGCCCGCGGGTCGCCTTGCTCGGTCCCTGCGTGCTTTCACCAGCCCTCGCCGTCGGCGATTGCGCGGAGAAACTCCTCGAAAGTGCCGCCGAGCTCACGAATCTCATCGAGATCGTCGGAAGCCAACGGGATGGACACGAAACGAGTCCGATCAGCGTTGATGATCCCGAACCCCGTGGACCCGCCGTTCGAGCCGATGAGCACTACGCCCGCATCCCGCGGCCCGTCATAACCTCCAGCGATGATCTCGTCGCCTGTCCATAGATAGACGTCGTTCCCGGTGTTTCCGACGGGCCCACCGTAGCCGTCACCGACAAGAAGAAACTGGACGAAGTCAGCCGGCAGCGCGATACCGATCGCACGTTCGATTCTCTCGATGTCGGACACGGCGAGGGCGTCACCATTGAGTGAATCACCTCGCAGGAGCGGCGACAGTCTGGCTTTCATCCGGCCAGTGTATGTGCCGAGCTCAGCTGCGCCCGGCCTCGGCGTTCTGACGGTCGCGCTCGGCGATGCGGGCGAGCTTGGCGTTGTACTCCTCGAGCTCCGCGTCTCCGGTGCGGTCGGCGTGACGGTCGCGGCGCTTCTGCAGCTTGGTGTCGCTGCGGCTCCACTGGATCGCGACGGTGATGGCGAGGATGAGCGTGGGGATCTCGCCGATCGACCAGGCCACGCCGCCGCCGATGTACTGATCGTCCATCGGGTCGGGCCCCCAGGTGCGGCCCATCGAGCCGAACCAGTCGGCGACCATGAGGCCCTCCTGCATCATGATCGCGACGCCGAAGAACGCGTGCATGGCCATGATGGCGATCAGGGTGATGAGCCGGCCCGGATACGGCAGGCGGTACGGGATGGGGTCCTCGCCGATGAGCGTCAGCACGAAGAGGTAGCCCGAGATGAGGAAGTGGATGACCATCCACTCGTGCCCGAGGTGCTCGAACATCGACCAGCGCACGAGGTCGGTGAAGTAGAACGCCCACAGCGACAGGATGAAGATGCCCGCCGCGACGAACGGATGCGTGACCACCTTCGAGAACGGCGAGTGCACCGCCCAGAGGATCCATTCGCGGCCGCCGCGCGTGCCGTCGTCGCGCTTGTGGATCGCGCGCAGCGCGAGGGTCACCGGGGCACCCGACACCAGCAGCAGCGGGATCGCCATCGACAGCATCATGTGCCCGAGCATGTGCACGCTGAACAGGTACTCCTGGTACGCGTTGATCGGGCCGCAGGTGACCCAGACCAGCAGCAGCATCCCGAGCACCCAGAAGACGGTGCGGTGGATCGGCCAGCGGTCGCCGCGGCGCTGCAGACGGATGACGCCGGCGATGTAGAGGAAGAGCCCGAACCCGGCGGCGACGAGCCACAGGATGTCGAGGTCCCACGAGGTGAACCAACGGTCGAGGGTGAACTCCGGCGGCACGTTCGAGCGTGTCAGCACCTCGGCGGGGGTCTGCGCGAACGCGGCCTCCTCACCGGTCGGCGGGGGCGTGCGGGCGAGGGCCGCGGCAGCACCCGAGGCGAGCCCCATGAGGGCGACCTCGCAGAGCACCAGCATCCAGAACCAGGCGGATGCCCGGGGGCCGTCGAGCTTCGGGATCAGACGCGCGCGGTACCAGGCGCCGAGCAGGCCCATACCGCCCAGGAGCACGACCTTGGCGAGCAGGATCGCGCCGTACGGCGTCGCGAGCTGGCTCCAGTCACCGAGGGCGACGACCGAGCGGGCGACGCCCGAGATCGCGACGACGAAGAACGCGGCGATCGCGAGCGACGAGTAGCGTCGCACGAGCTGCGCACCGTCGACGCCGTCGCGTCCGCGCAGCAGCACGATCAGCAGCAGACCGCCGAGCCACACCGCGGCGCCGATCGTGTGCAGCAGGATCGAGTTGACCGCGACCGTGTGGCCGGCGAGGTCGCCCGAGTGCCCCTGCGTGGCGAGGGGGAGGAAGGATGCCGCGGCCAGGAGCGCCGTGATGAGCGTCGGCGTCCAGGTGCGCCAGGCGAAGGCGAGCACCGTGATCACGGAACCGAAGATGGTCGTGATCAACCACGACTGCCCCAGGGCCGTCTCGAGCAGGTAGCGGCCGAGCTGTGCGCCGAACTCGCGCTCGATGCTGAGCTGCGGGTTGAACGCGGCCATGAACGTGAGAAACGCGGTGAACCCCGCCGAGATCGTGAAGACCGCCGCACCGATCGAGGCGATGTTGAGGGCCGTGTCGAACGGCTTCTCGCCGCTCTTGAGCGCGAACAGGGCGAGCACGAGCGAGCCGAGCATCGCGGCGGCCGCGACGTTCATCGTGAGCTTGACGATCGGGGTCGCCCACATGACGAAGGGGCCGGGATCCTGCAGCAGCAGGGGTGCCGCTCCCCCGCCGACGATCAATGCGGCGACGACGCCGACGATCGCGGCGACGGCGAGGATTCCGATGCCGGCGAGGCGGTAGGCCGACGCGCTCGATCGGGTCGTCGCGGCGCGGGTGTTCACCCCTCCAGCCTAAGCCGCGGCATCCGTACCGGCTGACGTGGCGCTGGATGCCGCAGGCGCTCTGCCGGGAACGCAGAAGGCCGCCACCCCGAGGGGCGGCGGCCTTCGACAGGAAGCGTCTTACTTGACGGCTGCCTTCAGCTTGGAACCAGCGGTCACCTTGACGCGCTTGCCGGCCGGGATCTTGATCTCGGCGCCGGTCTGCGGGTTGCGGCCGGTGCGAGCGGCGGTGTCGACCTGCTCGAACGAGATCCAGCCCGGGATCGAGACCTTGCTGCCCTTGGCAACGGCGTCGGAGACCGTGGAGAACAGCGCGTCGAGGACACCCGAGACGGTGGCCTGGCTCTGGCCGGTGGCGCTGGCGATGCTCGCGACGAGCTCGGTCTTGGTGATGGACTTGTCAGCCATGTCATCCTCCAGCGACGAGGATCTCGTCGCATCGTTGTGTGGATCGGGGCGGATGCCCCTGGTCGAGTGACCGCCTTGAATGTATCAATGACCACCCCCATTTCCGCGTCATTTCGCGGGTTTTGGTCATTTATTGGGCGTGTTGCACGACTTTTGTCACTCCAGTCACAGGTTTTCGGGCGTGTCCCGACGCTTTTCAGGGCCGGTGCGCCGCGATCACGGCCTGCGCCGTGCGCTCGAAAGCGGGCGATACGCGGTCGTCTCCGTCGAGGTATCCGCCGACCAGAGCGGCGTCGCGGAGCAGCACGAGCGAGGCCGCGACCTCGGCCGGCCGCTCGAGACCGGCCGCTCCGGCGACCTGTTCGAGGGTGCTTCGGAACCACTCGCGGTGCTCGTCGATCATCGTGCGTACGGGTCCTTCGCCGTCGGGGTACTCGGCTGCGGCGTTGATGAACGGGCAGCCGCGGGTGTGCCGCAGGCGGATGTCGGCGACGATGCCGTCGATGACGGCGTCGATGAGCCGCGTGGGGTCGGTGACGGCGGATCCCGCCTCGGCGAACATGTCGCGCAGCATCCGATCCTCGTTCTCGAGGTAGGCGAGCACGAGGTTCTCCTTGCCGCCGAACTGCTTGTACAGCGTGGCGCGCGTGACCTCGGCCTCGGCGATCACGCGGTCGACGCCGACCGCGTGGATGCCCTCCTCGTAGAAGAGGCGCGTGGCGGCCTCGATCAGGCGTGCGCGGGCGGGGCTCGGGCGCTTCGTGGTGTCGGTGCTCATGGTGGGTCCTCCCCTCATCGTGGCATCCGTTCGTCGATTTCTCGATTCTCGGGAATACCTTGCGGTAGATAGAACGTTCGGTCTACTATCAGCGTAACGCACTTCCACCCCGCAGGACCGAACACAGGAGAAGATCATGAACAGCACCGACAAGACCCCCATCGTCCTCATCCACGGACTCTGGATGACCCCGAAGAGCTGGAACACGTGGGCCGAGCGCTTCCGCGCACAGGGCCACGAGGTCATCGTTCCCGGATGGCCCGGCATCGACGACCGCGCCGTCGACGACATCCGCCGCGACCCCTCGGCACTCAAGGGCATCGGCCTGAAGCAGATCGCCGACAACTACGAGCGCATCATCCGCGCACTCCCCGTGAAGCCGATCATCATGGGCCACTCCTTCGGCGGCGTGCTCACGCAGATGCTCGCCGACCGCGGCCTCGGCGCCGCCTACGTGGGCGTCGCTCCCGGACAGACCGCCGGCGTCACCGCCCTCCCCCTCTCGACCCTCTGGACCGGTACGCCGATCCTCTCCAACCCCTTCGGGCGCAACGGCGCCAAGCCCCTCTCGAAGCGCCACTTCCACTTCACCTTCGGCAACGACCTGTCGCGCGCGGCATCCGACGCCCTGTGCGAGGAATACGCCGTCAACTCGTACAACCGGGTGTTCTTCGAGGGCGTGACCTCGGTGCTCAACGAGAAGGGCGGCGTCACGCACGTCGACTACGCCCGCGCCGACCGTGCTCCGCTGCTGCTCATCGCCGGCGAGATCGACCACGTCGTGCCCCCGGCCATCGTGCGGGCGATCGAGAAGAAGTACCGCGCCTCGGGCAGCCCCGCGATCGTCGACTACATCGAGTACCCCGGACGCACCCACCGCCTCGTCAGCCAGGACGGCTGGGAGCAGATCGCCGACCACGCCCTCGCCTGGGCGGTGCAGCACGCCGAGGCATCCGTGGCGTGAGGGGTGCGGCCCCGCACCCCGTTGGGCGGAGAACTCCCGGTTGGGCGGAGAATAGGCCCTTAATCCTCCGCCCAACCGGGAGTTCTCCGCCCGACTCATGACGCAAGGTGGAGCCGCTGGGCCACGGCGGCGAGGATCTGGGCCTGAACCGATGCCCACTGGTTCATGAGCTGGTCGTACCCGATCCGGATGACGTGGTAGCCGCGCAGCATCAGTTCGGTGTCGTGGGCGATGTCTCGCGATCGTTGCACCCCGACGTGGTGACCGCCATCGATCTGAATCACGAGACGCTCGCCGATCACGAAGTCCACGCGATGACAGAACAGCCACACCTGAGGCGTGATGGGAAGCCGCAACCATGCGAGCCGAGTGCGGAAGATCGTCTCGGTTCCGGCATCCGCGAACGGCGTCGCATCCGCGAGCAGCCGACGCGCCGCCGGAGGCAGACGCACCCGGGCGAGCGCGTCCGGGTCGACCACCCGCATCCGCAGCGCGGACTCCCAGGTCGCGAGCGCATCTTCATACGGCTGACAGCGCGCGATGAGGACCAGCGCATTCTCGATCGAATCCTCGAGCACCTCCGGATCTCGGAGGAAGAGCGGCTTGCTCCAGTGCACGACACCCTGGACTGCGCCCGCGTGGCCTGATGCCGGAGGAGCGGCGACGTGCACGCCGTCTGCGCTCGAGACCCAGAGCCCCCGACGCGCCGCGAGTGTGATGCAACTCAGCACCACACCGCGCCTCGCCGCCGCGATGAGCATCGGATCGCAATCCGGGCGCGCCACCCAGCCGCGGCACGCCGAGATCAACGACGCACTACGGATCGCCTGCCTCAACGAATGCTCCGTGACGCCAGCCAGACGCAGCGTCGAGATTCGGGCGATGCCCCCTCGCGCAACGACCTCTCTCACCGCATGCATCCGTTGAGGATGCCCGTCGCGCACCGTCGCGAGGGGCACCAACGCCGGGTTCTGTGGACATGCAGCCGCTCGCACGAGATGTGGAGAGCAACACGTCGGGCGGAGAACTCACCGTAGGGCGGAGGTTTGGGCTCCAAGCATCCGCCTACGCGGAGAAGTCCGCCCATCGCGTCGCCCAGCACCACCCCACACACGCAGAAGGGGCGAGGATCCGAAGATCCTCGCCCCTTCCGGACCCCTCGACGAACTCAGGGACCGAAAATGCTACTTACCAGCTGGACTTGGTCACGCCGGGCAGCTCGCCACGGTGCGCCATGTCACGGAAGCGGACACGCGAGATGCCGAACTTCGTGAGGACACCGCGGGGGCGGCCGTCGATGACGTCACGCGAACGCACGCGAGCCGGCGACGCGTTGCGCGGCAGCTTCTGCAGGCCGACGCGTGCGGCCTCGCGGGCCTCGTCGGTGGCGTTCGGGTCGACCAGGGTCTTCTTCAGCTCGGCGCGACGCTCGGCGTAACGCTCGACGATGACCTTGCGCTGCTCGTTGCGAGCGATCTTGCTCTTCTTAGCCATTGATCAACGCTCCTCTCGGAATTCGACGTGCTTGCGGACGACCGGGTCGTACTTCTTGAGCACGAGGCGGTCGGGGGTGTTGCGGCGGTTCTTCTTGGTCACGTACGTGTAACCCGTACCCGCCGTCGAACGCAGCTTGATGATCGGACGTACGTCCTGAGCCTTCTTGGCCATTAGAGCTTCACACCCTTCGCCTGGAGGTCCTTGACCACGTTCTCGATGCCGCGGACGTCGATCACCTTGATGCCCTTGGCGGACACGTTGAGCGTGATCTTACGACCGAGCGACGGAACGAAATAGGTCTTCTTCTGCACGTTCGGGTCGAAGCGACGCTTCGTCCGGCGGTGCGAGTGCGAGACGTTGTGACCGAAACCGGGAACAGCTCCGGTCACCTGGCACACTGCTGCCATGATGACTCCTTCTATACCGTGAGGCCGGACGGCCCCACCCAAGATCCCTTGTCTGCACGCCATCCGCCCCTCGGGACGAACAGCATGCGAACTGCGCACAGGAGTGTGCACAGACAATCGCCAATGCTATCACAGCGCCGAGGGATGCCGAGAACGCCGAAAGGCCCGCGGATGCCGGAGCACCCGCGGGCCTTCGAGACCGGGGAACCTACTCGGTGACCGGGATCGACGCCGACTTCAGGGCGTCGACCGTGGAGGTCTGCGCGTCCTTCAGCGCATCGGCGAGGGTGCCGCTGCCGCTGACCGCGCCCTTGAAGCCGTCGGAGACGTCGGCGTAGGTCTGCGTCATGGTCGGACCCCACACGAAGTCGGGCGAGACCTGCGTGGCCGCCTCGGCGAACACGTCGTAGATCTTCTGTCCGCCGTAGAAGTCGACGCCGTCGGCGTAGACCGGCAGCTTCAGGCCGGCGGTGGTGGCCGGGTAGAGGTTCGCGGCCTCGGCGAGAGCGGTGAGCGCCTCCTCGGAGGTGTTCAGCCACAACGCGAACTTCGTCGCCTCGTAGACGTGCTCGCTGCCCTTGAGGACCGCGGTCGACGACCCGCCCCAGTTGCCGGCGACGGAGTCACCCGCGCTCCACTGCGGGAGCGGCGCGACGGCCCAGTTGCCCGCCGTGTCGGGGGCGCCGCTCGAGATGGAGTTCGCGCCCCAGACGGCGGAGTTCCACGTCCAGACCTCGCCCGAGTTGTAGGCGTTGTTCCACTCGTCGGTCCAGGCCGGGACGGTGGCGACGAGGTCGTCGTCGAGCAGGCCCTGCCAGTAGTCGGCGACCGAGACGGACTGCTCGCCGTCGAGCGAGACGGTCCAGCCGGCGTCATCGCTCGAGAACCACTGTCCACCGTCCTGCCACACGAAGCCGGCGAACTGGTTGATGTCGGACTGCGAGAAGTTGGTGATGTAGCCGCCCAGCGCGCGGATCTGCACCGCGGCCTCGCGGTACTCGTCCCACGTGGTGGGGATCGGGATGTCGTTCTGCTCGAACAGGTCGGCGCGGTAGAACAGCGCCATCGGGCCGATGTCCTGCGGGATGCCGTAGACGCCCTCGGTGCCGAGCGTCACCTGCCCCCAGGCCCAGTCGACGAAGTCGCCCTCGGCGGCCACGACGTCTTCGCAGGCGCTGAGGTCTTCGAGGCCGTCCTGCACGAGGAAGTTCGGCAGAGCGTCGTACTCGATCTGGCCGAGGTCGGGAGCGTCGCCCGCCTGGAGCTGGTTGAAGAAGTTCTGGTACGTGCCGCCGTTGCCGTTGGGGCCGGTCTGCACCTTCACCTGGATCTCGGGGTTCTCGTCGTTCCAGATCTTCACCACGTCTTCGATCCCGGGGATCCACGACGTGAACTCGAGCGTGACGTCGCCGTCCGCCGGGGTGCAGGCGGCGGCGTCGCCCCCTGTCGAGGTGTCTCCGCCTCCGGCGGAGCATCCCGTGAGCACGAGCGCCGCAATGGCGATCGCACCGGCTGCCTTCTTCTTCGAATGCTGCATTTCTGACCTTTCTCGGGTGGTGCATCGCCGGACGGGCCATCCGCCCGGCAACCTGCTCACTTCAGGGCGCCGGCGCCCAGACCGTTGCGCCAGAAGCGCTGGAGCAGGAGGAACGTGACGATGAGGGGGATGACCGACAGCAGGGCGCCGATCAGCACGAGGCCGCGCAGCTCGGGGAGCTGGTTCAACTGGTTGTTCCAGTTGTAGAGGCCGTAGACGACGGGGAAGAGCTCTTCGCTGCGCAGCATGATCATCGGCAGGAAGAAGTTGTTCCAGATCGCGACGAACTGGAAGAGGAACATCGTCACCAGCGCCGGGGTCATCAGGCGGATGCTGACGGTGAAGAACGTGCGGATCTCCCCCGCACCGTCGAGACGGCTCGCCTCGAGGAGCTCGTCCGGCACCGACGACGCCGCGAAGATGCGTGCGAGGTACACGCCGAAGGGGCTCACGATCGAGGGCAGGAAGACCGACCAGAAGGTGTTCGTGAGGTTCGCCTGGCTGAAGATGAGGAACAGCGGCAGGGCGAGCGCGGTCGCAGGCACGAGCACGCCGCCGAGCACGATGTCGAAGAGCGCGTTGCGCCCCGGGAACCGGTACTTCGCCAGCGCGTACCCGGCCATTGCGGCGAGCAGCGTCGCGATCGCGCCGCCGAGCGCGGCGTACAGCACCGAGTTCAGCATCCACTTCAGGTAGACGCCGTCACGGTAGGCGAACAGCTCGACGATGTTGTCGAAGAACTTCACGTCGGCGAACCACAGCGGGGCCGTCGTGAGGATGTCGCTGTTGTCCTTGCTCGCCGCGACCAGCAACCACCACAGCGGCAGCAGGAAGTACACGGTGAACACGGCCATGATGAGCATCGCGGCACCGCGCGAGATGCCCGATTCGCGTGCGGCGCGTCCGGTCGAGCGGCGCGCCCCGATGATCGTCGCGGTGGTCATGCGTTCTGCTCCTTGCGCTGCATGTACTTCATGAATCCGAACGAGAGCACGAAGGTGGTCACCGCGAGCACGACCGAGAAGGCCGCCGCGAGGTTCGTGTTCGGGATGGATGCCGTCGCGAACACGGTCATGTTCGGGGTGAACGTGCTGGTGACCGCCGAGCTGAACGAGCGGAAGACCTGCGGCTCGGCGAGCAGCTGCAGCGTGCCGATGATCGAGAAGATCGCGGTCATCACGATCGCCGGTCGCACGAGCGGGATCTTGATCGACCAGGCGATGCGCCACTGCCCGGCGCCGTCGAGGCGGGCCGCTTCGTACAGCTCGGTCGGGATCGACAGCAGCGACGAGTAGATGATGAGCATGTTGTAGCCGACGTAGACCCAGGTGACGACGTTGGCGATCGACCAGAGCACCAGATCGGCGCCGAGGAAGTCGATGTTCTTGGTGATCGCGGTGAAGGGCGACAGGTTCGGCGAGAACAGCGAACCCCACATGATCGCGGCGATCACGCCGGGAACCGCGTAGGGCACGAAGAACGCGAGCCGGAAGAAGCGCTTTCCCTTGACCAGCGGCGAGTCGAGCAGCAGCGCGAAGAGCAGCGCGAGGCCGAGCATGATCGGCACCTGCACGACGCCGAAGAGCAGCATCCGCCCCATCGAGTTCCAGAAGGCCGAGTCCTGGAAGACCTGCACGTACTGGGCGAAGCCGCCGAAGACGAGCTCGGCCTTGCCGAAGGTGCCTTCGCGGCGCACGACGAGCAGCGACTGCCAGAACGCGTAGGCGATGGGGGCGACGTAGAACAGCGCGAACAGCACGCCGAACGGCAGGAACAGGAAGGCGATCGCGCCCTTGTGAGGGATGCGGGATCGACGCCGACCCGGCACCGCGCCGGTCTTCGCCGGCGCTGTGAGCGTGGTGGTCATACATCCTCCTTGATGATGCGGACCGCCCCGGCGGGGACGGTGACGATGCCGGTGGCGGCGGAGCCGGTGAGGAGCTCGGTGCCGGTCGCTGCGACCTCGACGGGGTCTGCACCGTGGTTGATGACGAAGCGGTAGGCGGCATCCGCTCCGACGCGGCGCACGACGTCGACGTCGGGTCCGGCGCCGGGTGCCGCGGCGATGCCCGCCGCATCGGCGAGCCGGGCGACGAGCGCGCGGTAGGCCTCGGGCGACGGCTGGGTCGCGAGGTACCAGGCCTCGCCAGCGCCCTGCGCCCGGCGGGTGATCGCGGGGTGACCGGCGGAGGGGCCGTCGACGAAGGAGGCGATGGCCTCGGCATCCGTCGTGCGCAGCCGCTCGCTCCAGACGGATGCCGTCGAGCCGTCGCTCAGCGCGACGCTCTGCCCCGGCACGAGCGGCGCGAACTCCTCGGAGCGGATGCCGAGCAGCTCGCGGAACGCGCCGGGGTAGCCGCCCGTGCGCACGCGATCCTCGGCGTCGACGATGCCGCTGTAGAAGGTGACGAGCACGGTCGCTCCGCGCTCGACGGCGCGGGCGATCACGGCCGCCTCCTCGTCGCGCACGAGGTGCAGGGCCGGCACGACGATCAGGCGGTAGTCGTCGAGGTCGGTGCCGGGGCGCACGACGTCGGCGACGATCCCGGCATCCGCCAGGGCGGTGTGCGCGGCGTGCACCTGGTCGAGGTAGCGCACCTCTTCGCTCGGGCGCCCCTCGTTCTCGACGGCCCACCAGTTCTCCCACGAGAACAGCACCGCGGCGTCGGCGACGACGCGTGTGCCGGCGACCTCACCGAGGCTCTCGAGCATGCGGCCGAGTTCGACGGTTCCGCGCCACAGGTCGCTGTCGGTTCCGGCGTGCGGCAGCAGGGCCGAGTGGTACTTCTCGGCGCCCTGGGTCGAGGCGCGCCACTGGAAGAAGCAGATGCCGTCAGCGCCGCGGGCGACGTGCGAGGCGACGTTGCGGGTGAGCTCGCCCGGGGCCTTGGCGAGGTTGACGGGCTGCCAGTTGACGGCGCTCGTCGAGGTCTCCATGAGCAGCCAGGGGTCGCCTTCGGCGAGGCCGCGGGTGAGGTCGGCGGCGAACGAGAGTTCCTGGCGCGGGTTCTCGAGGCGACGGTCGAGGTAGTGGTCGTTGGCGACGAGGTCCATGTCGGCGGTCCACGACCAGTAGTCGAGGGCACGGATGTGGGCGGTGACCATGAAGTTCGTCGTCACGGGGATGTCGCTGTGCGCGCGGATGATCTCGGCCTCGGCGCGGTACAGCGCGAGCTGCTCGTCGGAGCTGAAGCGCTGGAAGTCGAGCACCTGGCCCGGGTTGCGCAGCGAGAGCACCTGCGCGGGAACCTGCACCTCGTCGAACGAGCCGTAGCGCTGACTCCAGAAGCTGGTGCCCCAGGCGGTGTTCAGCGCGGCGATGTCGTCGGCGTAGCGGTCGCGCAGCCAGGTGCGGAAGGCGCCGGTGCTGGTCTCGCAGTAGCAGAGGGCGTTGTGGCATCCGAGCTCGTTCGAGACGTGCCAGAGGGTGACGGCGGGGTGCGAGCCGTACCGCTCGACGACGCGGCGCGTGACCTCGGCCGCGTAGGCGCGGAAGACGGGGCTGCTCGGGCAGTAGGCCTGACGGCCGCCCTGGTGGAAGACGGTGCCGTCGATGCCCTCGGGCAGGATCTCGGGGTGCGTGGTCGTGAGCCACGGGGGCGGGGAAGCCGTGCCGGTGCCGAGATCGACGCGGATGCCGGCGGCGTGCAGCTGCGCGATGATCTCGTCGAGGCCGGAGAAGTCCCAGCGGCCCTCGCCCGGGTTGATCGTCGACCATCCGAAGATGTTGATTGCCACGAGTCCGACGCCCGCTTCGCGCATGAGGCGGATGTCTTCGGGCCAGACGCTGCGGTCCCACTGCTCCGGGTTGTAGTCGCATCCGAAGACGAGACCCTCCCCCTCGGACAGAGAGGAGATGAGGGTGGGCGCGGCGGCGGGCATTCGTTTTCGCTCCTTTGCGGAAGAGATGTGTGCACGTGCACAGTTTGGTTCACGAAAAGACCGGGATGATTTTCTGTGAACGTGCACACATCGTCACATGTCCGGCGGCTCGACGTCAAGTCCAGTCGCTAGGCTGAGCATCATGAGCTCCTCGACGCGCCGCCGCAGCACCGTGCACGACGTCGCGCGCGTGGCCGGCGTCTCGCGCGGAACCGTCAGCCGCGTGCTCAACGGCGGCTACGTCTCGGACTCCTCCCGCACCGCGATCGAAGAGGCAATCCGCGAGGTCGGCTACGTGCCCAACACCGCCGCGCGCAACCTCGTGCGTCAGCGCACGCAGGCCATCGCGTTCATCGTGCACGAGCCGCACGCGCTGTTCCTCGAAGACCCCAACATCGGGGCGATCATGCTCGGCACCAACGAGACGCTCTCCGAGGCCGACTACCAGATGGTGTGCCTCGTGGTCGACTCCGACCGCGACACCGAACGCGTCGCCCGGTACCTGAACGGTGGCTTCGTCGACGGCGCCGTGATCGTCTCCGCCCGTGCGCAGGACCCCATCACGAAGGCCGTCATGCGCCTCGACCTGCCCGTCGCCTACGTCGGCCACCCGCCCGACGTCGATGCGGCCTGGGTCGGCGTCGACAACCACGGAGCCGCCCGCGCGATCACGTCTCGGTTGCACGCGACCGGACGCCGCCGCATCGGCATGATCGCCGCGGCGTTGGACCGCGACTCGGGCGCCGACCGCCTCGCCGGGTTCACCGAGGCCCTCGGCGCCGACTTCGACCCCGCGCTCGTCGAGCCCGTGCCGCTGTACTCCTACGCCGACGGCGCCGCGGCCATGACCCGCCTGCTCGAGCGCGCGCCCGACATCGACGGCGTGTTCGCCGCATCGGATGCCGTCGCCGCCGGCGCCATCTGGGCGCTGCGCGAGGCCGGTCGCCGCGTGCCCGAAGACGTCGGCATCGTCGGCTTCGACAACAGCACCTGGGCGATGCGCACCACTCCCCTGCTCTCGACGGTCGACCAGCCCGCCGAAGGACTCGGTGCGGCGGCCGCGGCATCCGTGCTCGCACAGCTGCGCGACGACGAACCCGCCGCCCGCACCGGCATCATGCTCGACACCCCCGTCGTCTGGCGCGACTCCGCCTGACGGGTGAGGCGTCTCGGGGCGGGACGCTTCGACAGGCTCAGCGACCCAGTGGTGCGGCGCCCGTCAGGAACTGGGTCCCTGAGCCTGTCGAAGGGCCCCACCACGCGACGCCTCCTCGGCGCCGCGGCCCCAGCGGAACGGCGAGACCGTCGGATCGTCGGCGATCCAGAAGCGCCAGGGAAAGGCACCCGTCCCGGCGATCCCGGCCACGCCCACCCGCGGCCCCGACGCCACCTCGACCGGTTCGTCACTCAGCCAGAGCTCGGCGTGCGCTCCGTGCCACTCCGCGCCCGTGACCGCGTCGATGCCGTCGTGGAGCGGATGCCTCAGCCCCACCGCCTGCCCGAACCGCCCGGGTCCGCGCGCGAGATCCCGCAGCACCCGGGGCGTCAGCGCCGCGTCGAAACCGCGGCGGTGCGCGGCGGCATCCGCTCCCCCGACGATCTCCCCGGCGCGCAGCAGCACACCACCGGCGACGCCCTCCGGTCCGCACACGACGTTGACGCACGAGTGGATGCCGTGGCTCAGGTACACGTAGAGATGCCCCGGCTCGCCCCACATCGTGGCGTTGCGGGCGGTGCGCCCCATGCGGGCGTGGGAGCCGGGATCGGCGAACTCCCCCGTGCCCTGCCCGTGGTAGGCCTCGACCTCGGTGAGGCGCATCCGCACCTCGACGGCCGGCTCACCGGGCACCGCGACGACCGTGCGCAGCTCGGCGCCCAGCAGTCGCGGGGCGACGTCGACCGGCAGACCGCTCAGCTCGTCGCGGGTCGCCCGGTGCAGAGCGCCGACCATCTCAGAAGCGCGGGGCCGTCTGGCACCACGAGGCGTCGAAGCCGGTGAGCACAGGCATGGCGTCACCCGTGCGCAGGTCGATGAGGTGCGTCTCCATCGTCTTCGGCAGCGGGAGCAGCATCTCGTCGTAGGGGTTGTCGGTCATGTTCGGGGCGACCACCACCGCGGCGTACTGGCCACTGGGCGAGGCGCAGGCCTGCAGGATCGAGTCCGTCGAGGGAACCTCGATCAGCGGGCTCGCCGTGCCGTCGTCGTCGACCTTCACGACCGCCTGGCCGGTCGGGATGCCGAGGTCGTTCCGCTGCACGACGTGCCGCAGCGTGCCGCCGGGGAACGGGGTGATGGTCGAGGCGATGCCGTAGTCGGGGTTCGATGCGGCGAGCGGCTGCTCCGATCCGTCGGCCAGATTGAGCTCGACGACCGTGCCGTCGAGGCGCTCGACGATCGCGGTGTAGGTGCCGCGGCTGATGCCCTGGATGTTCGCGGCCAGACCGAGCGACTGCACGCCCGCATCGCTCGAGCGGTCGACGAGCGACAGCGCGCCGTCGAAGTCGATGAACAGCACCGCGGCGCTGTCGGGTACGAACTGCCACGCGAATATGCTGGCCTCGGTGTCGCCGACCTCGATGACCTGCGGCTCGGAGTCCTTGTCGTTCAGCGACTGGGTCACGAGCACGCTCGCGCGGCCCTCGGTGTCGCTGAGCTCGCGGTCGGAATAGCTGTAGCCGACGAGTCCGCCGCGCTCCGACACCTGGATCGATCCGACGTAGCCCTCGCCGGGCAGGGGCAGCTCGCGCTGGTTGCCGCCGTCGTGGTCCATCACGAGGATGTGCGAGCCGTCGTCCTCCTCGACCGTCACGACCAGCTGCGACGAGGTCGCGCGGAAGTCGTTGATCTTGTCGGCGGCGAACACCGGCACGCCGTTCTCGCCGGTGAGGTCGGTCTGGAAGATCTTGTCTTCCTTGTCGCTGCGGTTGAGCAGGAAGATGCTCGAGGGCGGCGTGGTGAACGTCGTCGTCAGGTCGTTCTTCGGCCCGCCCGATGCGCCGGTCGCGTCGGCGACCGTGACGGTGTACTCCGTCTCGTCGTCGAGCGGCACGGTGAAGCGGATGCCGATGCCCCGACCCGCGGCATCCACCGTGAACGGCACCGACGGTTCGACCGTCACCTGCGCGGGGTCGATCGCCGCGAGCGACTGGTTGGCCGTGAGGATGAGCCGACTGCCCGAGGCGTCGATCGCGTGCGCCGGGTCGACCTGCACCTCGGTGATGCGCGGACCCTGCGTGAGGCTCACGACGCCGAGACCGGCGCCCACCAGCACCAGGATGCCGAGTACCGCGGCGAGCGCGATCCCGAACCGGCGCGAGCGCTTCGGGGCGGCCTGGACGGACCCGGTTTCCTGAGCCACGGGTTTCGCAGGCTCCGCGAAACTGGGTCCCTGAGCTTGTCGAAGGGACCCGCCCCGAGGCTCCTCGACGGCCGGGGATGCTTCGACAGGCTCAGCAACCCAGGTTTCCGGGGCGTCAGCGGAACGGGGTTTCGGGGCGTCAGCGGAACGGGGTTTCGCGGCGTCAGCGGAACGGGGTTTCGGGGTGTCTGACTCCGGGGCATCCGCAGCCCCGGGTCCCTGACCTTGTCGAAGGGCCCCGCCCCGAGACTCCTCCTCGGCCGCCTCCGCCGCCGCGGCGGCCTCGCGGGCGGCGCGCATCTCGGCGCGCGTGCGCGGGACGGCGGGGCCCTCGGGCCGCTCGTCGTCAGTACTCATACGGGTCTCCCGGCTCGTCGATCGCGACGACCTCGGTGGGGACGATGCTCAGCTTGCCGTCGGCATCCGTCTTCACCGTTCCCGTGACCTCGACCCACTGTCCGGTGTCGTACGCGCTCGCGTCGACGTCGACCGGCAGCGTCGCCGGCTGCGCGTCGATCACGCAGTGCGTGATGACCATGCGCGTGAGGTTGACCTCGCCGTCCTTCACCGCGTCGGGGGTGACGAACCCGACCAGCGAGACGGATGCCCCGTCGTAGGCCGCCGTGTTCGTCGCCGTCGCGAAGACGCTGGCCCAGTCCCCCACCCCGAAGGTGGAGGTGTCGGCGATGCCGAGCGTGACGTCGTCCGAGCCGGCGAAGAGCGCCGTCTGCTCGCCGACGCGCGACATCGCGAGTTCGACCGAGAGCGACGCCGGCGGCAGCACGAGGGCTGCCGCGACGACGCCCGTCGCGAGGATGCCACCGGTCACCGCTCCGGCGGCGGCGAGGGCGCGGCGCGGGGTGGGCGCGGCATCCGCGTCGTCGTGCGCGGTGCCGTGATCGTGACCGTGATCGGCCTCGTCGCCCAGCGGCAGGGTGCACGACCAGATCGCACCCAGCAGGGTCACGACCGCCGCGGCGCACGCGAACCACACCGACTCGGGGCTGATGTAGAGGGTGAGGCGGCCCGTGACGCCGAGGCCGAGCGTGACGATCGACACGAAGGTCGCGAGCCCGATGCCCAGCCACCGCGTGCCGAGGGCACGCAGGCGGGAGCGCGAGGGGGCGTGCGTGTGTTCAGCGTGCGTGTGCTCAGAGGTCGTGTTCTCAGACAAGGACGTTCACCCCGATCCCGATCGCGAAGGCCGAGGCGACCACGACGCCGACGATGCCGAGCAACGTGCGCGCCGTGAAGGTCGTGCGCATGAGTGCGAGCATCTTCACGTCGACGAGCGGTCCGACCAGCAGGAAGGCGACGAGCGCTCCCGACGAGAACGTCGAGGCGAACGACAGCGCGAAGAACGCGTCGACGTTCGAGCAGATGGCGACCGTCATCGCGAGCGCCATCATGGCGACGATCGACAGCACGGGGTTCGCGCCGATCGCGAGCAGCATGTCGCGCGGAATGAGCACCTGCACGGCCCCGGCGAGTGCCGAGCCGATCACGAGTGCGGGCATCACCGCGCGCAGCTCGATGAGGAACTGCGTCAGGCTGCGCTTGACCGGGGTGCCGTGCTCGTGGGTGACGCGGTCGCACGTGTCGACGAAGCGCTGCGTGAGCATCGCGTCGGGCGAGGGGTGGCGGCTGTAGATCCAGCCGATGAGGTTCGCGATCAGGTAGCCGCCGACGAGACGGGCGACGAGGATGCCGCCGTCCCACCCGAATGCGGCGTGCGTGGTGAGGATCACGATCGGGTTGACGATCGGCGCCGCGATGAGGAAGGTCATCGCCTCGGCCGGCGCGAGGCCGCGCATCATGAGTCCGCGGGCGAAGGGCACGTTACCGCACTCGCAGACCGGGATCAGCATGCCCAACAGCGACAGCACCGCACGGCGGGCCCACGCGCGCTTCGGCAACCAGCGGTGGATGACGTCGGCCGGCAGCCACACCTGCACGACGATCGACAGCAGCACGCCGAGGATCACGAACGGCAGGGCCTCGATCAGCACGCTGAGCGCGAGGGTCAGCCCGTCCTGCGCGCGGGTGGGCAGCGATGCCGGGAACAGCTGAGGCAGGAACGCGTCGACCAGGAACAGGGCCGCGATGATGACGGCGCCCAGGATCACGCCGATCCACGCCGAGCGCGGCGACCGCGTCGAGCCGTGGGCGTGCGCGTGGCGCTGAGGGGTGAGCAGAGTCACGCGGTCGCGGCCCTCTCGGCGTCGCGCTTGTTGGTGCAGGGGGCGCACAGTCCGAAGATGTCGACGACGTGCGCGGCATCCGTGAATCCGTGCAGTGCGGCCGTGCGGTGCGCCCACTGCTCGACGTCCTTGGCCTCGATCTCGACCGTGAGTCCGCAGTTGCGGCAGATCAGGTGGTGATGATGGCCCTGCGTGGTGCAGGCGCGATAGAGCGCCTCGCCCTCGGGGCTCTGCAGCGAGTCGGCGTCGCCGGAGGCGGCGAGACCCGCGAGCGCGCGGTACACGGTGGCCAGGCCGATGCCCGTGTTGTCGTCGCGCAGCGAGGCGTGCAGGTTCTGCGCGCTCACGAAACCGCGCGCGTCGGCGAGTGCTTCGCGCACGCGTTCGCGCTGCCAGGTGTTCCGCTGAGCCATACCGACGATTCTAGGCGTCGGGGATCGGCGAGGGCTGGGAGTCGTGGGTCGTCCACTCTTGAACGCCGTGCAACTGAATCCGTCGTTGTTTCCGCGCCCTAGCAGTCACCGCCCAAGACCGCACTGATCGTAGGACGGGTATTCGCTCCGCTAATGGAACAAGCTACGCGCGCACGTTTGTGGTCGCTATCGCGAGCGCTCACCTTGAGATCTCCGCTGCGGATTCTTAACGGCCGAGGCAGCGAGATCTGGCCTGACCACTTGAGTCAACGCTGACAGGCTTGGCCGGACCCGAACGTACGGATGACCAGCTGAGGCCTCCCAACCACGCACAGCTGTTACGACTGCACTGAAAGCGATAGTTTGCGACGGACGCAAGCCCAGGGACCCATAGAGTGTGGAGCATGAGGTCGAGGAGAAAGAAGAGTACGGACGCTGCTGGGCTGCCGCCCGCGCCCGAGTCAAAGATGCCCGTGCTGGCGACAGACGTGTTCACGCCCTCGGTTCCCGCAAGTCGCGGTTTTGTCGGGCGGAAGACCGAGATGAAGGACCTGACGAATATGGGCCTTCGGGTTCCGGGAACGCAGATTGTCGTGTGGGGAGAATCCGGCGCAGGGAAATCGTCTCTTGTTAACAAGGTTCTGGTCGACGAAGGGCACACAGCCGTAAAGACTGCCTGCACACCTGACTCAACGTACGAGCAGATCCTTGCGGGGGCGTTCTCTGGCACCGGTGCATTCTTCGTAACCGAAAGCTCAGAACACACTGATGAAACGCTCGCCATCAGCGGAACCGTCGGCAGTGAGCTGATTGGGGCGAAGGTCGCATCCAACATTTCGCTGAGCACCATCCAGGGGAACAAGCGCGAGCCGATCGCTCGCCCGCAGCTCACTCCGCAACGACTCGTAGCCGAGCTTGGTGCTCGCGAGTATTCATGGGTGATCGAAGACTTCCATAAGGTCAACCCATCGGAGCGATCGAGAATCGCTCACGCCCTGAAAGTGTTCTCGGACGAGGGATCGAAGTATCCCAAGACGCGCGTGATCGTTCTCGGCGTCTCAGAGTCGGTGGACGAACTCGTGCAGGACGCGATCAACGTAGGCAAGCGCCTCATCGATGTTCCAGTTCCTCCTCTAAGCCACGACGACCTGGGGAAGATACTTGATACCGGCGAGCGGCTTCTCAACCTCGACTTCTCGGAGGTGAGAGCCCGACTCCTCGACACCGCGGTTGGCACGGCCAGCATCACGCACGCCCTGGCCCTTGCCTGTTGTTCTGAGCGTGCTGTCGAGCATGCCAGCAGCGAAAGGGTCAGCTTCACTGTGGAAGACTTCACGGAAGCGTCCCAAAGCTACGTGCGGACCCGATCGAGCACGGTCAAGTCCCGGTTCCGGAGCGCGCTCAAAGTCCACCGCAAACGAGTTTACGACAACACCGAGATTATTCTCCGCGCGCTCACTGAGTTGCCCGAAAGCGGCGGTACAGTCGGGGAAATCTTGGCTGTCATTCGGCGGGATCACAAGGGATACCCCTCGGGCAACGCTACGAAGTACCTTCGCGAGTTGCAGGAAGAACAGCGAGGCGCGCTCATCCGAAAGACCTCGGCGGGCGTGTTCCGGTTCGACGAGCCATTGCACCATGCGTACGCAAAGTCGTTCTTCGGCCCGCTGCCGGGAGCAACGATGCCGAAGGACAAAAACAGAAGCGAATGGGACTCCGCCGTACAAATGCTTTTGATAGCGCGCTGGAACGATATTCGCGACGACTTCTCTCCCGCGGAATTCATGACCGACGAAGAGCCGCCCGAAGATTGGCAGCGCGAGGATAGGGCGTAACTAGACGACGATCATCTGAGTTCGAGCGGGTCAGGAACCCTCCAACGCGATGCATCGGCGACACCTTGCGACATCGCCCTGGATCGTGAGCGATGGGGAACAGAAGACGTTTGGCGACTCAGCCATGAACTGGCGCCTGAACTTCCCGCAGACAGCACCTCAGGCGAAACACCCGCTGCGGCCGGACTCACTGCTGGTGCAATACTGGCGCCGACCAATCGTCGGTTGACGGTTATCGGAAACGCGCTAGTCAGCTGGATGGCATAGGAAGTTCACGTTGCCGCCTGACGCCATAGGTCCGGAGGACGAGCGTGCCATACGACCCAGGGAGATACGCGCGATCAAAGCGACCGCCGAGTTCTGTTGTGTCGTAGGTTCGTACGTGGTGGAGATACAGCTGCTGAAGACGCTGTGCGGAGGAACCTCTACCAGACAACCGTCACTGACGCGCAATACCTCTCCCACCTTGGGCTTGCGCTACGACCGAGGGACCGCACGCACGATCACCTCCGTCGCGCCAGATGAAGCATCCATCTGGCGCCGCGCTATACCGCTAGGCTCCACCCGTCAGGGAGGGTACAAGCTAACGTCCTAGGCCGTTTAAAAGGTCGAATGTTGCCGCCCAGTAATCGAACTCATCCCGGAACCGCGACTGGGGGCTCACGTCAGACTTGCACCCGCACGCGCTTCACGCGGGCCCGGGTTTTCTGCACCACCCAGCACACGACGTAGATCGTGAACGACAGAGTGGTGATGTACGGGCTGACGGGCAGGGTGCCGGCCAGGGCGAGCAGGATGCCGCCCACCGCCGAGACGAAGCCGAACAGGGCGGCGAGCAGTGGCACGGCCACGGGCCCGGCGGTCACGCGCA
The DNA here is from genome assembly GCF_052045715.1 of Microbacterium sp. 22179. NCBI lineage: Bacteria > Bacillati > Actinomycetota > Actinomycetes > Micrococcales > Microbacteriaceae > Microbacterium > Microbacterium sp. 22179. The sequence continues at coordinate 48,540 of NZ_JBQEPJ010000008.1, forward strand.
TTGCGGCGGCGGCGGGGGTGACGAGCAGCGCCATCACGAGCAGCGCACCGATGATGTGCACGCTGACGGCGACGATGAGGCCGAGCAGCACCATGAACAGCAGGCTCACGGCACGGGTGGGCACACCGCGGGCGGCCGCCGACTCGGGGTCGAGCGAGTCGAAGCGCAGCGGGTTCCACATGATGAGCAGACCGAGCAGCACCACCAGGCTGATCCCCATGAGCCAGCCGAGGTCGGGGCTCGACACCGAGACGATCTGACCGGTGAGCAGGCTGAACCGGTTGGCGCTGCGGCCGTCGTAGAGCGACAGGAACAGGATGCCGAGGCCGAGGCCGAACGGCATGAGAACGCCCACGATCGAGTTGCGGTCCCGGGCCTTCGCGCCGAGGACGCCGATCAGTATCGCCGCGACGAGGGCTCCACCGAGCGACCCGAACACCACGCTGCCGCCGAACAGCAGCGCGGCCGCGGCGCCCGCGAACGACAGCTCGCTCACCCCGTGCACGGCGAAGGCGAGGTCGCGCTGCATCACGAAGACGCCGATGAGTCCACCGACGATGCCGAGCACGGCCCCCGCGATGATCGAGTTCGAGAGCAGGGCCACGAGCTCGCCGTAGTCCTGGAACGAGAAGACGTCGCTCCAGTCGACCAGAGGCCTCATGCTGCTCCTCCGTGCGCGTGCTCGTGGTCGCCGTGATCGTGGTGGGGCTCGGCATCCGGAACGCCCACGACCACCAGCCGGTCGCCGGCGCGGAGCACGAACACCGGGGTGCCGTAGAGGTCGGTGAGCACGCGCGTCTGCAGCACCTCGTCGGGGGTGCCGAGCAGGAAGCGCCCACCGGCGATGTAGAGGATGCGGTCGACCTTGCCGAGGATCGGGTTGATGTCGTGGGTGACGAACATCACGGCCGCCTCTCGCTCGCGGCGCTGCCGGTCGATGATGTCGGTCACGGCGACCTGGTTGGCCAGGTCGAGGTTCGAGAGCGGCTCGTCGCACAGCAGCAGGGCCGGCTCGTCGGCGAGTGCCTGACCGACCCGCAGCCGCTGCTGCTCACCGCCGGAGAGGAGTCCGACGCGGCGATCCGCGAAGTGGGCGGCCCCGACCGACTCGAGCAGGCGGTCGACCTTCGCACGGTCGCCGCGGTGCGGCACCGGGAACCCGAAGCGGCTGCCGTGCACGCCCAGGGCGACGAGGTCGCGGGCCCGCATGCTCGTATCGGGGGCGAGCGAGCGCTGCTGCGGGATGTAGCCGATGCGCGAGTTCCCACGGTGCACGGGCTCACCCGCGACGCGGATGGTTCCCGACGACAGCGGCTGCAGACCGAGGATGCTGCGCAGAAGGGTGGTCTTGCCCGAACCCGAAGGGCCCAGCACGGCGATGAACTCGCCGGGCTGGACCGTCAGATCGAGTCCCGACCAGAGTTCGCGGTCTCCACGGTGGAGCGAAGCATCCGCGATCTCGAGGACGGGGCGCCGACTCACGACTGGGTCGCGGCGGCGAGGCTCTGGATCGCGTCACTCATCCACTCAGAGTACGACGATCCGTCCTCGAGCAGCTCCGTGAAGGCGATCACGGGGATGCCCGCGGCCTTCGCGGCATCCTCGACGCGCTGCGTCTCGGAACCACCGGTCTGCGCGTTGGTGAGGAGAGCGGCGACCTCGCCGCTCTCGATCACGTCGAGCGCCTGCAGCAGAACGGCGGGGGCGACATCGGTGCCCTCCTCGACCGACTCCGCGAAGCCCTCGGGGGTGACATCGGTGAACCCGGCGGCCGCGGCGAGGTAGCCGGGCAGCGGCTCGGTGATGAAGACGTCGACGCCCGAGGCATCCGCCTTGATGGACGCGAGGTCGGCTTCGAAGCCCTCGAGCTCGGCCGTGAGCTCCGCCGCGTTCGCGGCGAACTCGTCGGCGCCGTCGGGGTCGAGCTCGGAGAGCTCGTCGGAGATCGCCTCGACGACGTGGATCATCGTGTGCGGGTCGAACCACACGTGCTCGTTGAAGCCCTCGATGTGGTCGTGACCCTCGTGGCCCTCTTCGCCCTCGGCGTGCTCGTGGTCGTGCTCCTCCTCGGCAGGCGCCTCGGTCGCTGCGTCGTCGGCGGCATGGTCCTCGTCGGCATGGTCGTCGTGAGCCTCGTTGCCGGGGTAGTCGTGCGAGTACTCGACGGCCGTGACGACGTGGGGGTCGTTCGCGTCCTGAAGGAGCGTGTCGATGAACGCGTCGTATCCGCCGCCGTTCTCGATCACGAGGTCGGCCTTCTGCACCGTGAGGCGGTCGCGGGCGGTGGCCTCGTAGGAGTGCGGGTCCTGCGAAGCGGAGGTGATGATCGACTCGACGTCGATGCGGTCGCCGCCGATCGTCGAGGCGATGTCGCCGTAGACGTTGGTGCTCGCGACGACCGTGATGGTGCCGTCGTCGCTCGCGCCCTCTCCCGCAGCGGCGGTGGAGCATCCGGCCAGCGTCAGGGCGGCGACGGATGCGAGGGTCAGGGCGAGCACGGGCTTCTTCATGCTCTCACTCTAAACGCTAATGAGAACCATTATCAAATCGGCATCCGCAGATCTCTCGATCGCTGCCCGCCGAGCCACCCCTCTACGGCCGAACCACCCCTGTCCGCACTGTTCAGAAAGGGGTGGCTCGCACAGAAAGGGGTGGCTCGGCGATCAGGAGAACGTCAGGCGAGCAGCGCCGCCGGGGCGATCCAGACCGTGGCCTCGCCGGGAAGCGACGAGCCCTCGAGCGGGATGCTCGTGAGCACGACGTCTGCGGCGTCCGCTCCCAGATCGAACGGCTCGGTGCCGAAGTTCGTGACGATCTGCCATCCGTTCGGACGCGCGAAGCGCAGCACGTCGGCTCGACCGGTCTCGACCCACTCCAGCGTCTCGCCCGTCTGCAGCGGATGCCGCAGGCGCAGCGCCTCACGGTACAGCGACAGCGTCGATGCGGGATCGGACGCCTCGGCATCCACCGCGTGATCGGCGAACCACTCCGGCTGGGGCAGGTGCGCGGCGGCCGCGCCGAACCCGAACGAGACGCCGTCGGCGCTCCACGGCAGCGGCACGCGGCATCCGTCCCGACCCAGTCCGTCGAACTCCGCCCCGCGGAAGAACGCCGGGTCCTGTCGCTGCTCGGGCGAGATCTTGGCGACCTCGTGCAACCCGAGTTCCTCGCCCTGGTACAGGTAGGCGCTGCCGGGCAGGCCGAAGAGCAGCAGCGACGCGGCCGTCGCGCGACGCAGACCGCGCTCGCGATCGAGCAGCTCGGACGGGCCGCCGGCCGCGACCCACTCCGTGCCCTGCTTCACCGCGCGACCCTGCAGCGGTGCGAGACCGTAGCGGGTGGCGTGGCGGGTGACGTCGTGATTCGAGAGCACCCACGTCGTCGACGACCCGCTCTGCCGGGCCTGCGCGAGGTTCTCGTCGACGATCTCGCGGAACTGCGCGGCGTCGAAATCGGCCTCGAGCAGGTCGAAGTTGAACGCCTGCCCGAGCCCCTCGGCCGAGGCGTAGCGGGCGCGACGCTCGGGCGTATCGACCCACGCCTCGGCGACTGCGGTGCGCGGCGGGTCGTACGAGTTGAAGACCTGCCGCCACTCGGCGTAGATCTCGTGCACGTCGTCGCGGTCGATCAGCGGGTGCGAGCCCGAGGAGCGGTCCATCGCGTCGAGCTCGGCTCGCGAGGGCAGCGGCTCGCTGAGGTCCTTGGTGAGCATGTGCGCGACGTCGATGCGGAAGCCGTCGACCCCGCGGTCCGACCAGAAGCGCAGGGTCTTCAAGAAGTCCGCACGCACCTCCGGGTGATCCCAGTTGAAGTCGGGCTGCTCGGTGGCGAAGTTGTGGAAGTACCACTGGCCGTCCTCGACCCGCTCCCACGCCGACCCGCCGAACACCGAGACCCAGTCGGTGGGCGGCTCGGCGCCGTCGGGCCCCGTGCCCTCGCGGAAGATGTACCGCTCGCGCGCGGCCGAACCGCGGCCCGCGGCGAGCGCCTCCTGGAACCACGCGTGCTGATCCGACGAGTGGTTCGGCACGATGTCGACGATGACGTGGATGCCGCGAGCGTGCAGCGCCTCGACCATCGCGTCGAAGTCGGCGAGGGTGCCCAGTCGCGGGTCGACGTCGCGGTAGTCGGCGACGTCGTAGCCGCCGTCGGCGAGCTCGGACGGGTAGAACGGGCTCAGCCAGACCGCATCGATGCCGAGCGCCGACAGGTAGTCGACGCGCGACAGGATGCCGGGGATGTCGCCGAGCCCGTCGCCGTTGGCGTCGGCGAAGCTGCGGGGGTAGATCTGGTAGACGGCGGCCTGCCGCCACCACGCTGCCGTCTTGTCGTCTTCGCGGGTCTCGGTGAGAAGCGAATCGGTCATATCGGGGAGTGCTCCTTCGTTTCTTGCGGTGGTTCTCGTGTCAGCCCTTCGACAGGCTCAGGGACCCAGTGTTGGGTTGCTGAGCCTGTCGAAGCATCCCTAGCCCTTGACGGCGCCCTGCGTGACGCCCTCCATGACGAAGCGCTGCGTGAACAGGTAGGCCAGGATCGCCGGAGCCATCGCCATCAGGTACGAGGCGAACGACACGTTGTAGTTGTTGCTGAACTGGGTCTGGAACAGGTTCTGCCGCACCGGCAGCGTCTGCAGCGCCGGGTCGGAGATGATGAGCGACGGCATCATGAAGTCGTTCCAGGCGTAGAGGAAGGCAAAGATCCCGACCGTCGCACTCATGGGCGCGAGCAGCGGGAAGATCAGCTTCCAGAACGTCTGCCACGTGGTGGCGCCGTCGATGCGGGCGCTCTCCTCGAGCTCGATCGGGATCGATCGCAGGAACGCCGTGAACAGCAGCACGCTGAAGCTCAGCTGGAACATCGTCGCGAGGATGATCACGCCGAACGGGTTGTCGAGCCCGAAGCGTCCGGTGAGCTGGATCTGCGGCAGGGCGACGACCGGGAACGGGATGAACATCGCCGCGAGCAGGTAGAAGAACGAGTAACGGAAGAGGCGGCGGTCCCAGTTGCGCACGATCGCGTACGAGGCGAACGCCGCGAGCACGATGGTCGCGATCACGGTGCCGGCCGTGACGAGCAGGGAGATGCCCGCGCCGACCGGGAACTTCGTGAGGTTCCACGCCTCGACGAACCCGTCGATGCTGAACGGCGCCGGCAGCGAGAACGCGTTGCCGTCGACCGCCTGGCCCGTGGTCTTGAACGCCATCGAGAGGGTGACGTACAGCGGGAGGAGAACGGTGACCGCGCACAGGATCAGGATGATCGTGCCCGACCAGTTGACCCGTTCCATGCGCACGCGGGGCTTCTTGCCCGCGACCTGTGTGGTGATGGTCTGCGTCGACATCAGAGTGCGTTCCTTCCGCGCGTCAGCGACAGCTGGAGGAGGGAGATGAGGACGGCGACGATGAAGAAGATGGTCGCGTTGGCCATCTGATAGGCGTAGTCGCCGCCGTTGAAGCCCGCGATGATCGTCATCGCGACGCTGCGGGTGGAGGTTCCGGGGCCGCCGTTGGTGAGGCCGACGATGATGTCGTAGGCGTTCAGGAAGCCCTTGAACCCGAGGATGACGTTGATCACGACGTAGCCCATGACGAGCGGGAGCGTGATGCGGGTGAGCTGCTGCGTCTTGCTCGCGCCGTCGATGCTCGCCGCCTCGTAGACCTCGCCGGGCACCGAGAGCAGGCCGGCGATGTAGATCAGCAGCGTGCCGGGCACGGCCTGCCAGGCGGTGACGATGACGATCGCCACCCAGGCCAGGTCGGGGTTGGCGAGCAGGCTCGTCTGCAGCCACGGGATGCCGGTGGCCGCCCCCGCGGCGGGGATCGAGTTCGAGAACAGGAAGTTGAAGACGTACGCGATGATGATGCCCGAGATCACCATCGGGATCACGAAGATCGTGCGCAGCCCCGTCTTGAAGCGGATGCGGGAGGTGAGCCCGACCGCGAGCAGGAACGCGACCACGTTGACCACGATGACCGTGGCGATCGAGAACCCGAACGTGAAGAGGTAGCTCTGCAGGATCGCCGGGTCGCTGAACATGGCGATGTAGTTCGTGAAGCCGTTGAAGCTCCACTCGCCGATGCCGATCGAGTCGGTGAAGCTGAAGAAGATGCCCATCACCCCCGGCACCGTGATCGCGAGGGTGAAGATCACGAGCGTCGGCAGCAGGAACAGGTAGTAGATCGGCTCGACCCGGCGGGTGCGAGGACGGATGCCGCGCTTGCCGCCCGTGATGATCGCCGTGGTGTCGGTCGGAATCGTCGGGGTGATGGTCATGATGCCGGCTCCTCTGCCGAGGCGTTGTCCTGGGTCGAGGGGATCGGCGCGCGGAACGCGATGCGCGCCCAGTCGGCGTCCATGGTGCGCAGCGTGTTCTGCGTCGAGGCGCCCAGCACCATCGCCTGCGCGTAGTTGAAGATCGGCAGGGTCTTGGGCACGAGCACCGAGGGGCCCTGGTAGATCTTGCCCTCGTCGTAGTACTCGATCATCCCCTCGATGCGCGGGTCGTCGGGGGCCGGGGCATCCGTCGTCGGGGTGAAGCCGAGCTGCGAGGCGTTGTACTCCTCGATGTTCTCGGGCTGATACAGGAACTCGAGGAAGTCGCGGGCGGCCTCCTGGTGGCGTGACCCCTCGGGGATCATCGCCGCGAGGTCCATGTTGACGCGCACCTCGAGGTCGCCCGGGTCGTCGGTCATCGGCAGCGGGAACGTTCCGAGCTGCAGGTCGGGTGCGGTCTTCGCGATCTCGCTGAACGCCCACGGCCCCTGCAGGTACATGGCCGCCTCGCCCTTCGCGAAGGCGAGGTTGCCGTCGCCGTAGGCCCTGCTCGCGGCATCCGCGTTGGTGTAGTTCTCGGCGAGCTGCATCATGCGATCCATGGGCTCGGCGAAGTCCTTCTCGAACGAGACCGGGGCGTCGGGCCCGACCTCGGTGCCCTCTTCGGCGAGCGCGTCGAAGAAGTCGATCACGTCGACCGATCCGCCGGCGGTGTAGTCGTACCAGCCCTGACCGACAGTCCAGTCGTCCTTGAAGGTGCCGTAGAACGGGTCGATGCCCGCGGCCTTGAGCTGATCGCAGACGGCGATGAGCTCGTCCCAGGTGGTCGGGACCTCGAGGCCCTGGGCCTCGAAGATCTCCTTGTTGTAGATGACGGATGCCGCCATCACCGAGTACGGCAGGGCGCTCGTGCGACCCTCGCAGGAGCCGTACTGGTCCATGAGCGGCTGCAGGTCGTCGCGCACGCTCGCCGCGGCGTCGGTGTCGGAGAGATCGGTGAGCGCGCAGCGCTGCACGAACCGGGCGATCTCGTAGTTGTAGTTGGCGAGCATGATGTCGGGCGGGTTGCCGCGCACGAAGCTGGCCGAGACGACGTCGACGCCCGAGGTGTCGATCTCGACCTTCACGTCGTCCTGCGAGGCGTTGTACTCGGCGACGCGTTCGGTCATGAACTCGATCGCTTCGCGCTTGCTGAAGGTGAAGCGGATGGTCTCCGCTCCCGAGCCGGCTGCGCAGCTCGTGAGGGCGGCACCGATCAGCGTGAGGCCGAGGCCCCCGGCGATCAGCCGCAACGCGCGTGTTCGTTCTCCAGACACCGTCGTCCTTCCGGTTTTTAGATCCGATAACTAAATCTAATGAGCGAATTTACTCCGCTGGAAGGTACTCTCTCATTCAGACGACAGGAAGGCAAGAGCGTGGCAGACATCACCGCGGGGCTCGGCACGGGGCGTGCCAGCGTCGGCGCCGTGCTCGACTTCGCCTGGAGTGCGGGCGAGTTCACCGCCACCGACGTCATGGCCGCGACCTCGCTGACCCGCTCCACAGCCATCGATGCGATCGACACGCTCGTCGGCGCCGACGTGCTGCGCGAGCTGCCGAACGCCCGCGTGGCCGGCAGCTATCGCTCCGGCCGACCCGCCCGGCGCTTCGCCCTCTCCCCCGACCTCGGCGTCGTCGTCGGGATCGACGCGGGCGACACGCACCTCTCCGTCACCGTCGCCGACCTGCTCGACCGGAATCTCGTGCACCATCGCGTCGAGGTGTCGCAGACGCAGCCCGCCGCCGATCGTCGCGCGCTGATCATCGAACGCCTGGGCGCCGCTCTCGACGAAGCCGGAGTGTCTCGGGATCAGGTGCTGGCCGTCTGCGCCGGCGTCGCCGCCCCCGTCGATCGCAACGGCATCTCTCCCCCGCACCCCGACGGCTTCTGGGAGCGCACGAACCCCGGGCTCGCCGAGGCGCTGCGCGACTGGGCTCCGGTCGTGCACGTCAAGAACGACGCACAGCTCGCGGCGATCGCCGAGGGCGCGGTCGGCCGGGCGATCGGATGCCGCGACTACGTCGCCCTGATCGCGAGCGAGCGCTACGGCGGCGGTGTGGTCGTCGACGGGCATGTGCTGCACGGCGCCCACGGCGGCGTCGGAGAGGGCGTCGTGTTCGACCACATCATGGGCGTCGGCTCGGCCGTCGGCCTCCCCTACTCGGTGCAGGATGCGGCACGGGATGCCGTCGCCTCGGGCACCGTGTCGCCGTCATCGGCGTTGGGGCGGCTCGTGGCGGCAGAGCGCATCGACCCGCGCCTCGTGCTCACGCTCGCCGCGTCGGGCGACCCCGATGCCCTGCTCGTCACCGAGCACGTCGGCGCCGTCGTCGCCCGCATCGTCGGCGTGCTCGGCAGCATGTACGACCCGGCTCGCGTGATCGTGTGCGGCGCCGTGGCCGAGAGCATCGAACCCGTGCTCGAGGTCGCCCGCCGTCTGCTGCCCGAAGAGCTGCACCTTCCCGCGCCCCTCGTGCTCGCCTCCGAGCTCGGCGCCGAGGTCGTGTCGGTCGGCGCCGTCGCGACCGCCCGGCGTGCGGCGCGCGAGAGCTCGGTGCCGCTTCTCGCGGAGCAGCGTCTGTCGGTGCTCGCGTAGCGCCGCGGCATCCGTTTCCGACCGTGAGGAGTCACGACATGCCGCAGGCGGATGCCGATTGGCGGCGTGTCGTGACCCCTCACGCGGCGGCGGCCCAGCCACGCCGATCGCCGTCGACGATCGAGCTGCTCCTCGACGCCGCCGCCGAACAAGCCGTGCGAGCCGAGTGGGAGGCTCTCGCCGCGCTCGGTCTGTCGAGCCTCGCCGGACACACCTCGGCGAGCAATCGACCGCACGTCACCCTGGCCGCTCGGACGGAGCTGCCCCCGCTCGACGCGGGCGTCTTCACGGACCTCCTTGCGCTCCCGATCACGCTCGGCGCCCCGGTGCTCTTCGGCACCGGCGAGCGCCGCGTGCTCGTCCGCAGCATCCTGCCCACCGCAGAACTGCAGCGTTTTCACGCGACGGTCCACACCGCGCTCGGCCCGGGAGAGGATGCCCCGCACACCGCCCCGGGCGAGTGGACCCCGCACGTCACCCTCGCCCGCCGACTGCGCCTCGCCGATCTCGAGACCGCGCTCGGCTGCATCGGTGGCGATGTTCACAGCCGCGCTACGAGCGTGCGGCGCTGGGACCCCGCCGCCGGAACGACCACCACGCTCGCGACGCTGCCGCAGGGCTAGGGACGATCGGCTCGGCTACGCCCCGTCCGCCTTGTCACTGCGATCCGCCGCCGCCAGGATGGTTCCATGAGGCGCGTGCTGGTGGGACTTCTGGCCGGCGGCGTCCTGCTCCTCACCGGCTGCGGAATGAATCAGTCCGCCGCTGACGAGGTCGTCCCCGGCCTCCCCGACGGCTGGAGCGGGCCGCAACCCGATCTCATCGCCGCAGAGCCCGTCGCCGGATGGATCGACGGCGAGGAATCCTTCGGGATCGTGACGTTCGGCAGTTCGAGCTGCCCCCTCGTCGCGGCCTCGGTGTCGGCTGACGACCCCGGCACGGTCACGGTCGATTTCCGGTACTCGTCGAACAACCCGTGCACGGCCGACATGGCGATGACCACGCACGTCTTCACGCTCCCCGAGAACGTCACTCAGCGCCCTGTGGCCGTCGCCTTCGTCCTCGACGGCACGACCGTGCGCATGGAGCTACCGAGCTGAGCCGGGGGCGGTGACGACGTCGGGGTCCCCCGTCTTCACCGGGGCCACCTGTCAGTCGACGAGCAGCGCAGGCTCCTCGAGCACCGATGCGACGTCGGCGACGAAGCGGCTCATGGCGTCGCCGTCGACCACGCGGTGATCGAACGAACCGGCCACCGTGGTCACCCAGCGGGGGCGCACCTCGCCGTCGATGACCCACGGCTTCTGGCTGATCGTGCCCATGGCGACGATGCCGGCCTCGCCGGGGTTGATGATCGGGGTGCCGGCATCCATCCCGAACACGCCGATGTTGGTGATCGTGATGGTGCCGCCCTGCTGGTCGGCGGGCGAGGTCTTGCCCTCGCGGGCCGTGAGGGTGAGGCGGTTGAGGGCGCGGGCGAGGTCCTTCATGCCGAGGTCCTGCGCGTCCTTGATGTTCGGCACGAGCAGGCCGCGGGGTGTGGCCGCGGCGATGCCGAGGTTCACGTAGTGGCGCACCGCGATCTCGGCACCGTTCTCGGTCTCGACCCATGCGGCGTTGATCATGGGCGTGCGACGCGCGGCCCAGATCACGGCGCGGGCCATGATCAGCAGCGGCGAGACCTTGATGTCGGCGTACTCGGGCGCCGCCTTCAGGCGCTTGACGAGCTCCATCGTGCGCGAGGCGTCGACCTCTTTCCACACGGTGACGTGCGGGGCCGAGTAGGCGCTCTGCACCATCGCCGAGGAGGTCGCCTTGCGCACGCCCTTCACCGGAATCGACTCGGTGCGCTCGGCATCCGACGCCGACACGGATGCCGCGACCGGCGCGACACCGCGGGCAAGACCCACCGGGGCGTTCTGCGGTGCGGGCACGGTCTCCTCGCGCACGGCACCCCACTCCGGAGTCTCGATGTTGCGGAACACGCTCGCCTGCGAGGCGAGCTTCATGACGTCGTCACGGGTGACCTCGCCGTCGGCGCCGCTCGGGGTGACCGTAGTGAGGTCGACGCCGAGGTCGCGGGCGAGCTTGCGGATCGGGGGCTTCGCGATGACGCCCACCGACGAGCGCACCGGGCGCTCGGCCGGGCGCTTACGACGCGAGGTCGCTCCTCCCCCACTGCCGTAGCCGACGAGAACGGATCCGCCGCCCTCGTCCGCGGCGGGCGCGGCAGCTGCCGGGGCCGGGGCGGCCGGAGCGGCGGCATCCGCCTGCACGAAGGTGATGATCGGGGTGCCGACCTCGACAGTGGTTCCCTCGGCGACGAGCAGCTCGCCGACCGTTCCGGCATGGGGCGAGGGCAGCTCGACGAGCGACTTGGCCGTCTCGATCTCGCAGATGACGTCGTTGATCGCGACCGTGTCGCCGGGCGCGACCTTCCACGTGACGATCTCGGCCTCGGTGAGGCCCTCGCCGACATCGGGAAGGGTGAAGTTCTGCGTGCTCATCTGCGGTCCTTTCGGAACGTCTCAGTAGGCGAGTGAACGGTCGACGGCCTCGAGGATGCGGTCGGCATCCGGGAGGTACGCGCCCTCGAGCTTGGCGGGCGGGAACGGGGTGTCGAAGCCCGACACCCGCAGCACCGGCGCCTCGAGGGCGTAGAACGCGCGCTCCATGACGGTCGCGGCGACCTCGCTGCCGATGCTGCCGAAGCCCTGGGCCTCCTGCGCGTAGACCATGCGTCCGGTCTTGCGCACCGAGTCGAGGATCGGCGCGTAGTCGATCGGCGAGATCGAGCGCAGATCGACGACCTCGCAGCTCGTGCCCTCCGACTCGGCCAGCGCAGCCGCCTGCAGCAGCGTCGTGACCATCGCGCCGTGCCCGACGAGGGTGACGTCGGAACCCGCACGCACGACCCGCGAGGAGTGCAGCGGGGCGGCGGATGCCTCGAGCTCGACCTCGCCCTTGGGCCAGTAGCGGCTCTTGGGCTCCATGAAGATCACGGGGTCGTTCGAGGCGATCGCCTCCTGGATCATCCAGTAGGCGTCGTTCGGCGTCGAGGGCGACACGACCCGCAGGCCCGGGGTGTGCGCGAAGTACGCCTCGGGGCTCTCCTGGTGGTGCTCGACCGCGCCGATGTGCCCGCCGTAGGGGATGCGGATCACGATCGGCAGGCTCAACGAGCCCTCGTGACGATTCGTGAGTTTGGCGAGCTGCGTGGTGATCTGGTCGAAGGCCGGGAACACGAAGCCGTCGAACTGGATCTCGACCACCGGGCGGAACCCGGCCATGGCGAGTCCGATCGCGGTGCCGACGATGCCCGACTCGGCGAGCGGGGTGTCGAGCACGCGCTTGTCACCGAAGTCGCGCTGCAGGTGCTCGGTCACGCGGAACACGCCGCCGAGCTTGCCGATGTCCTCGCCCATGAGCAGGACCTTGGCGTCGTCTTCCATGGCCTTGCGCAGACCGGCGTTCAGAGCCTTGCTGAACGGCATCGTCTCGAGGGTCACTGCGCTCCTCCTTCGAACGACGCTTCGTACTTCGCGAGCCACGCCTTCTGCTCGGCGATCAGCGGGTGCGCCTCGCTGTAGACGTGGTCGAACATCCGGCTCACCGGCGGCGGGCCGAGCTCGACCGTGCGGGCGCGGAGGTCTTCCGCGGCATCCGCGCCTTCGGCGTCGACATCGGCGAAGAAGGATGCCGCCGCTCCCCGGTTCTCGAGGAACGCGCGCATGCGGGTGATCGGGTCGCGCTGCGCCCACGATTCCTCTTCGTCGTTGCCGCGGTACTTGGTGGGGTCGTCGCTGGTGGTGTGCGCGCCCAGGCGGTAGGTGACCGCCTCGATCGCGCGCGGCCCCTGGCCGGTGCGCGCCTCGTCGAGCGCGGTCCGCGAGACGGCGTAGCTCGCGAGCACGTCGTTGCCGTCGACGCGGACGCTGGGGATGCCGTAGCCGGCGCTGCGCTGCACAAGCGGAACGCGCGACTGCGTCGAGACCGGCACCGAGATCGCCCAGTGGTTGTTCTGCAGGAAGAAGACCGTCGGCGACTGGTAGCTGGCGGCGAAGACCATCGCCTCGTGCACGTCGCCCTGGCTGGAGGCGCCGTCGCCGTAGTAGACGATGACCGCTTCGTCGCGGTCGACGTCACCGCTGCCGGAGCGGCCGTCGAACGACAGGCCCATCGCGTAGCCCGTGGCGTGCAGTGCCTGCGACCCGAGAACGAGGGTGTAGAGCCGGGTGTTGCCGTTCTTGGGATCGGTGGGATCCCAGCCGCCGTGCGAGACGCCGCGCATCAGCTTGATGATGTCGAGCGGGTCGACGCCGCGGATGCGGGTGACGACGTGCTCTCGGTACGACGGGAAGATGGTGTCCTGCGCACGGGCCGCTCGACCCGAGCCGACCTGCGCCGCCTCCTGGCCGCGGCTCGGCGGCCAGAGCGCCAGCTGCCCCTGCCGCTGCAGGTTGGTGGCCTGGGTGTCGATGGCGCGGATGACGACCATGTCGCGGTAGAACTGCTCGAGTTCGGCATCGCTGATCGATTCGATCAGCGACAGGTACCGCTCCGCAGCGGGGGTAGGGGCGAATCGGCCGTCTGCCTCGAGGACGCGGACGATTTCGTTCTCTGACGAGCTCACCGTTCCACGCTATCCGAGGAACGGTGCCTAGGGCTGGAGAGTCCGCACAACGGATTCGGAAACCTGTAGGACCTTGTCCACCGATTCATGCTCTCCGACGGATATGCGGATGCCGTCGCCCGAGAACGGGCGCACGACGATGTCGCCGGCGACGAAAGCCGCGGCGACCTCGTCGGTGCGGTCGCCGGCGGGCAGCCAGACGAAGTTGCCCTGGGAATCGGGCACCTTCCAGCCCTGAGCGCGGAGCCCGGCGACGAGGCGGGTGCGGCGGGCGACGATCTCGGTGACGCGTTCGAGCAGCTCGGCTTCGGCGTCGAGGCTCGCGATGGCCGCGTTCTCCGCCGCAGCCGTCACGGAGAGGGGTACGCCGGTGACGCGGGCCGCGTCGAGCACCTTCTCGTGGCCGATCGCATAGCCGATGCGGAGGCCGGCGAGTCCGTAGGCCTTCGAGAAGGTGCGCAGGACGACGACGTTCGGGTGCCGGTCGAAGATGCGCTCGGCGAGACCGTCCACCGCATCGGGTGCGGTGACGAACTCGGCGTATGCCTCGTCGAGAATGATCAGGACGTCGGCGGGGACCCGCTCGACGAAGGCCGCGAACTCGCCGCTCGTGATGATGGGACCGGTCGGGTTGTTGGGGGTGCAGACGATGATCGCGCGAGTGCGATCGGTGACGGCATCCGCCATCGCATCGAGGTCGTGACGCGCGTCGACGGTGAGCGGGACCGGGACTCCGGTCGCTCCGGAGATGAGCGGCAGGCTCGGGTACGCCTCGAACGACCGCCAGGCGTAGACGACCTCGTCGTCGACGGATGCCGTGGCGAGGATCAGCTGATGCAGGATCGACACGCTGCCCGCGGCGACGTGCACCTGGTCGGGCTCGACGCCGTACCGCGCGCCGAGGCGCTCGCGCAGCCGCAGCGCCGTGGCGTCGGGGTAACGGTTGATCGGCGTGATGTGCTGCATCGCCTCGACCACCGACGGCAGCGGATCGAAGGGGTTCTCGTTGCTCGACAGCTTGAACGCATCGGGTCCCGCCTGCTTGCCCTGGCGGTACGGCGCAAGCGCGGCGATGGCGGGGCGGATGCGGGGAAGGATCGGGTCGGTCACGAGGACGAGTCTAGGAGCCGGACGGCGCCCCACGCCCCTTCACCCTCATCCCGGCCACTGATACCATTTTGGTATGGCGATGACACTCAGGCTTCCGGAAGACATGGACGACAAGTTCGGCGCGCTGGCCGCGCGCCGTCACACCTCGAAGCATGCACTCCTGCTCGAGGCGGCAGACCGGTTCCTGCGAGAAGAAATCACTACCGAGGAGGCGGTGAACACGGCCCTCGGCGTTGCCGACCGCTACGCCGACCTGTTGAAGAAGCTTGAAGACGCGTGACGCGGTTCATCGAACTGCCACATGCCGTCGGCGTGCTCGACGCGCTCGGACTCCATGTACGCGACATCGGCCTGCTCTCGTCTGCCCTCGCGCGTCCGTCGAGCTCGATGTTCGGCGTCGAGGCCTATCCAGAACTCGAGCTCAAGGCCGCCGCATTGCTTTCGTCCCTGAGCCAGAATCATCCGCTGTTCGACGGCAACAAGAGGTTCTCCTGGGTTCTCACCCTCACGCTTCTCGAGATGAACGGGGTCGTGATCGACATGGACACCGACGCGGCCTTCGCACTCATCCTGCGCACAGCGCAGAGCGCAGCCGATCTCCCAGAGATCGCCGACGCGTTTCGAAGGAACCGCGCGACCTGAATCCCGACTGACAATCGCCACCCCCACGTGGAAGACTGGACGGACCATGCGCTTCATCATCCGAGTCGTCGTCAACGCATTCGCCCTGTGGGTCGTGACGCTGATCCCCGCGCTGCAGGTGAGCATCGTCGCGTTCCCTCCGGGCGAGACGCTGCAGCTCGTGCTCACGCTGCTCGCGGTCGCCGCGATCTTCGCGCTCGTGAACACGATCATCGGCACCGTCGTGAAGATCGTGGCGTTCCCGCTCTACATCCTCACCCTCGGACTCATCGGGTTCGTCATCAACGGCTTCCTGCTGTGGCTGACCGCCTGGATCACGAGCGGCTTCGGCTGGGGACTCACGGTCGGCCACTTCTGGTGGGGCGTCGTCGCCGCGCTGATCATCTCGATCATCAACGGCATCTTCGGCTTCATCCTGCGCCCGCAGGCCAAGAAGCAGCGCCGCCGCGACTGAGGTCACAGCACGTCCTTCCGTCGCCGCCACTCGTCTCCGATGACCGGTGCCGGTGCGGGTGACCCGCCCGGTGCCACCACGTCCTCGGGCAGCACGCGCTCGGCCCGATAGTCGGTCGACGTGACCGAGGTCGCCTGACCGAGTTCGTTCCACAGGCCGTCGAGCCCGTCCACCCGCGGGTCACCCGACTCCTCGACCATCTCGGCGGTCTCGACGTAGGTATCGAGCATGTGCGGTTCGAGCGTGAGATCTTGCAGACCCTCGACCGGATCGCCGACGCGCTCCGCGGTGAAGCTGTCGGGAGAACCGGTCCCGCCGGGTGATCCGCCGCCGGCCAGGGAAGACACGACATCGTCGGTGTGCCGCAACTGCACGAGCGTCTGGTCGTCGTCGAGCGTCGGCTCGACCGGGCTTCCCGCGGTGATCTCCACACCGACGTCGTAGACGTCGTCCATCGCGAGATGCGAGGCGATCGCCCCTCCCTGCGAGTGCCCGACGACATCGACCCGGTCACCCGGTTTCGCACCGGACGCCTTGAGCGCATCGAGGGTCGCCTGGTACGACGCCGACTTCGCCCCCGCGTAGAGCTGGAAGTTCGACTTCATGTCCCACGGGTCGCTCCCGCCATGCAGAACGGACTGCGTGCCCTTCACATACGCGACGAAGCGGTTCGTCCCATCGGGCATCGTGTACTTCTCCACCCGCACCTGCGCTCCCCCGGAATTCGGGAACCGCTGGAGGGCCTCCGGCAGCGAGGTCGGCGGGGCTTTCGGGCTCGTCGTCGCGACCGGAGTGACGCGCACGGCATCCGCCCTGCCCTGCAGCGTCGTCCCCTTCGGGATCACCCCCCTGCCGAGCAGGGCCGCCGCCATACCGATCCCGCCGAAGAGTCCACCGAACGACGTACCGAACCCGACCTGTGCATCGAGTCCGTCGAACCGGTGCGTGCCCCAGTCCAGAACGAGGGCAGTGACGAGGCCCTGAACGCGGGGGTCGGCATCCAGGATCTCGTCGGCCCGTGCGTTCAAGGCAGCCGCCGCAGCGGCATCGCTCGCGGCGAGCGCCTCCGCCTGCGCGCGCAGCTCGACCACCTCGTACGCATCCGCCATGAGCAACGTCGAGGACGCCGTCGTCTCGGCCGTAAGCCGCAGCTCGTCGAGTCGCGTGCGACTGCGGCCGAGCGCATCGAAGCCGCTCCACGAACGGCAGACGGCCGATCCCATGAGCAGCGCGTAGGCGCTACCGGCGGCGGCCGCACCCTGCGCGAGCGACCCCGCCGCCGCGGCCAACCGTGTGCCGATGTCGCGCAGCACCTCAGTGTCGACCGCGATCGCGCCGCCGTAACGGATGTCGAGGTCGTCGCTCATCCGAGCCCCGCCGCTCGCTGCTCGGCCTCGGTCGACTCCAGGATCATCACCTCGAGGGCGATGAGACCGCGCTGCTCGGCCATCGTCTCGTGCAGCGACCGCAGCCCGTCGGACGACCATTCGGTCTCGTCGACGAGCGGATCGAGCGTCGCCGCTGCGGTCTGCGTGAAGTCGAGGGCGACGCGGAGCTGAGCCCCGGCCTGCTGCCACATCGACAGGTCGTACGGGGTCCACTCATCGGTGGTCGGGAGGGCGATCGAAGAGTACATGCCCACAGCCTGCGCCGCGCGACGACTCGGCGATCGCCGTGGGCGCACGAGCGGTGCAGAGCCTCGCTCGATCGCGAGCTGTGCAGGATGAGTCCGACCCCGAACTGTGCACGACGGCCCGGGAGCGGCAGAATGGTTCTGTGACATCCCCGGATCCCTTTCGCGTGATCTTCGTGTGCACGGGGAACATCTGCCGATCCCCCATGGCCGAGGTCGTCTTCCGCGACCTCGCCGAGCATCAGGGGCTGGGCTCGCGCATCGTCTCGCGCAGCGCGGGCACGGGCGACTGGCACCTCGGCGAGCGCGCCGACCACCGCACGATCGACTCGCTCGCCCGCCGCGGGTACGACGGATCGCAGCACCGCGCGAAGCAGTTCACCGCGGCATCCTTCCTCGAGAACGACCTCATCGTGGCCCTCGACCGCACGCACGAGCGCATCCTGCGCGAGTGGGCGCGCGACGAGGATCAGGAGGGGAAGGTCACCCTCCTCCTCGGCTTCGACCCCGACGCCTCGACCCACGATGTGCCCGACCCCTACTACGCCGGCCCCGAGATGTTCGATTCGGTGCTCGGTATGATCGAGACGGCGACTCGCGGGCTGTTCCGTCAGCTCGAACCCGCCCTGCGCCAGCCCCGCACGCCCCGCATCTGACGGGCCCGATCAGGAGGATTCCCCTGACTTTCCAGCCTTCGCTTCCGCCGCAGCCCCTGAGCCCCCTCGACGGTCGCTACCGTGGCGCCGTCACCGGACTCGCCGACTTCCTCTCGGAGGCCGGCCTCAACCGGGCCCGCGTCGAGGTCGAGGTCGAGTGGCTCATCGCCCTCACCGACCGCTCGCTGTTCGAGACCTCCCCCCTGTCGGATGCCGACAAGGACCGCCTCCGCGCCCTCTACCGCGACTTCGGCCAGGCCGAGATCGACTGGCTCGCCGAGAAGGAGGCGGTCACCCGCCACGACGTCAAGGCCATCGAGTACCTCGTGCGCGACCGCCTCTCGACGCTCGGCCTCGACGCCATCGCCGAGCTGACGCACTTCGCCTGCACGAGCGAGGACATCAACTCGGTCTCGTACGCGCTCACCGTCAAGCGCGCGGTCGAGAGCGTCTGGCTCCCCGCCCTCGACTCCGTCATCGCCAAGCTCCGCGAACTCGCGGTCGAGCACGCTGACGCCGCGATGCTCTCGCGCACCCACGGCCAGCCCGCGACGCCGTCGACCATGGGCAAGGAGATCGCCGTGTTCGCGTGGCGTCTCGAGCGCGTGCGCGGCCAGATCGCCGCATCCGATTACCTGGCGAAGTTCTCGGGCGCGACCGGCACGTGGTCGGCGCACCTGTCGGCCGACCCCGACGCCGACTGGCCGACCATCGCCCGCGAGTACGTCGAGGGCCTGGGTCTGGGCTTCAACGTGCTCACCACTCAGATCGAGTCGCACGACTGGCAGGTCGAGCTCTACGACCGCGTGCGTCACGCCGGCGGCATCCTGCACAACCTCGCCACCGACATCTGGACGTACATCTCGCTCGGCTACTTCGCGCAGATCCCCGTCGCCGGTGCGACCGGGTCGTCGACCATGCCGCACAAGATCAACCCGATCCGCTTCGAGAACGCCGAGGCGAACCTCGAGCTCTCGGCCGCACTGCTCGGGTCGCTCTCGCAGACGCTCGTCACGAGCCGCCTGCAGCGCGACCTGACCGACTCCACCACGCAGCGCAACATCGGCGTCGCGTTCGGGCACTCGCTGCTCGCGCTCGACAACCTGCGCCGCGGGCTCAATGAGATCTCGCTCTCGCGCGACGTGCTGCTCGCCGACCTCGACGTGAACTGGGAGGTGCTCGCCGAAGCGATCCAGACGGTCATCCGCGCCGAGGTCGTCGCCGGTCGCTCGAGCATCACCGACCCGTACGCCCTGCTCAAGGAGCTCACCCGCGGACACCGCGTCGGCGGCGCCGAGCTCGCCGAGTTCGTGCAGGGCCTCGAGATCGGCGACGCGGCGAAGCAGCGCCTGCTCGCGCTGACCCCCGCCACGTACACGGGAATCGCCGAACGCCTCGCGCGCTGACGCCTCTCCGCCACGCAGAAACGCACCCCATGCCCATCGGGCGGGGTGCGTTTCTGCGTTCGGCTCGGGCACGCGCGTGCACCAACTCAGGAAGATCGGTCGACCGCGATCGACGGATCCGCGGGATTCCGCGGGTGACCCCACTCGGCGGCCACGGTTTTCCTGATCTATGACACGCGCCTGGCGGGCACGCCGCCGGCAGGACTACTCCGTGCGGTCGGCGCGGGCGTCGCCCGCGGCAGTGCCGTCGTCGTCGGACTCGGGGTCGTAGAGCACGGGACGGTCGACCGTCTTCGTGACGTCGGCCGGATCGACGGCCAGGATCAGCATCGCCAGCATGAGCAGCGTCACGATGAACGCACCGCCGCCGACGACCAGTCCCAGCATCACCGGGGTGAGGCCCTCGTAGCTGCCGTTCGCGATCGCGGTGTTCACGCGGGCCGTGAAGGCACCGGTCGAGACGAGCGTCACGATCATCGCGAACACACCGCACGCGAGGGCGATGCCCAGCAGGTGCAGCGGCCGCAGGATGTCGCGGCGGGTGGGCTTCTCTTCGCTCATCGGGCGTCTCCGCTCTCGGCGGGAACGGATGCCGGGGCGACGGCATCCGCCTTCTGGGGCGTGAGTCCGGCGATGCCGAGGAAGACGGCGACGAGCGCGGCGTAGCCGCCGAGCATCCCGACCCCGAGGATGATGCCGGTCAGCTCGAAGGTGCCCGCTTCCTTGATCGTGTAATCGTGGGTGAAGCCGGCGGGGATCACCCAGAGCAGCACGGCGAGCAGGATGCCGAACGACCCGATGATGACGGAGTCACGAGCCGTCGGGTCCGTGCCGATACGGCGAGCGCGGATGCCGGCGAGCAGTTCGGTCAGACCCGTCGCGAGCGCCCAGGCGCCGACGACGATGAAGAAGACGTCGTTCGTGCGCCACACGGGGATGCCGGTCGCCATGCCGGCCGCGACGCTGAGCAGGCCGATCACGACGGCGGGCCACCGCGATCCCGCAGGGAACACCAACCACACCGACAGCAGCATCACGAGGGCCGTCGCGATCGCGAAGCCGCTGAAGACCGAGAGACCCACCGCCGCGGAGTGATCGGACGAGAACGTGATCATGAGGGCGGCGACGGCGGCGAACAGCGCGCGCAGCAGTTGCACGTTGCGCACGGTGAAGGTGCGGGAAGGGGCAGACATGAAGATCCAGAGTCCTCCGGGGTTGTGCTCCCAGTCTACGCGGGGGCGCCGGGGCGGAAGGACGGGGCTGTTCGCGGGGCCCGATGGATCTCCCCAGATCGATCATCGGGCCCCACGAGTACGCAGCACGGGGGCATCGCTGCGCCCGATCATCCTCCGCAAGGGCGGGCACCCTGCCTGCGTCGAGACGATCACGTCGACCCCACTTCGTCACCCAGGTCCCCAGGGGTGGCCTCGTGCGGTCGTAAGCTCACTCTAAACAGCAGTTCTTCACATACCGGAGGGGGTCTGTGATGGAGAGTGAAGATTTTCTGAAGCCCTCGAACGGGCCCGGCTTCGCGGCCGCGTTCCGAGATGCGATCAACGCGCGCCGCGTGACCCTGTCGTGGGTGCAGGAGCGTCTGCGCGCCCGCGGCAACCGGGTGTCGATGGCGACGTTGAGCTACTGGCGCTCGGGGGCGCGGCATCCGGAGGGCGCGCAGTCGCTGGCCGCGGTCGCCGATATCGAGGAGCTGCTGCACCTCGACCGCGGTGCACTGACCGGGCTGCTGCGGTCGTCGCGCACGGGGCCGCTCGGACCGAACCTCTTCCCGATCGACGAGCACGCCATCGAAGAAGCCGTGAAGGAGGCCTTCGCGGCGCTCGGTGCGGAATACCCCGACACCTCGCGCGAGCTGACGACGCACTCGGTGACGGACGTCGGGATCGAGGGGCACGTCGTGCAGAGCCGCACGCGCAGCATCGTGCAGTCGACGATCGGCACCATCACGGCGATCCCGTTCCTCGAGCTCACCCCCGGCATCCCCACTCCCGCGCCGGAGTTCGCCGCCGACTTCGGGGGTCGCATCGCTAATCGCTACTCGCACCCCAACGGCGAGGTGCACGGCGTGCTGTTCGAGCTCGACGCACCGCTCACGGCGCCGAACACGGCGATGGTCGAGTGGTCGGTGTCGTATCCGCCGGGGTACCCGCCGCAGCTCGAGACCGGGCACGCGGTCGCCCGCCAGTGCCGCGAACTGCTGGTGTGGACGAGGTTCCATCCCGAAGCGCTGCCGGACTGGTTCGAGGAGCAGGTCGACACTCCGCAGAGTCAGACCGCGACACCGATGGCCCTGGAGTCGGGCACATCGATCCACCAGGTGCGCCGCGCGTTCGGGCCGGGCGCGCTGCTGCTGCGCTGGGGCTTCGGCGAGCGCGACTGAGCCGGATCCGCCGCCGCGTCAGCCGGGCTGATCGCCCGTCGCGACCGGACGCCCCGGCGTGTTCGACCACTGGCTCCACGAACCGGGGAAGACCTTCGCGTCGATGCCGACCTCGTCGAGCACGAGCGCCGTGTGCGCGGCGGTGACGCCCGAGCCGCAGTACGCCGCGACGCGGGTGCCCTCGGAGATGCCGACGGTGGCCAGGTTCGCGCGCACGGTCGCGGCGTCGAGGATGCGTCCGTCGGCGTCGAGGTGCAGCATCGTGGGCAGGTTGACGGCGCCGGGGATGTGCCCGGCGATCGGGTCGAGGGGCTCGGTCTCACCGCGGTAGCGCTCGGGAGCGCGCACGTCGAGCAGCACTCCGGATGCCGGGAACGCCGCCGCCTCGTCGATCGACAGGGCGTCGTCGCCGATCTCGCGGAGCACCGCGGTGCCTTCCTCGGGCGACTCATCGGCCGTGTCGATATCGTGACCGGCGGCGATCCATCCGCGGATGCCGCCCTCGAGCACGTGCACGTCGACGCCCGCCTGGCGCAGCAGCCACCACGCCCGCGCAGCGGCGAGGCCCTTCGCATCGTCGTAGGCGACGACCAGATCGCCGTCGTGCACACCCCAGCGGCGCACCGCCCGCTGCAGGGTCTCGGTCGACGGCAGCGGGTGCCGCCCTTCCGAAGCCTCGCCGTGGGTCGCGAGCTCGGAGTCGAGCGGCACGTACACGGCGCCCGGGATGTGCCCCTCGAGATACTCCGCGTGGCCGTCGGGGCGGTCGAGCCGCCAGCGCACGTCGATCACGCGCACGGGGGCACCCTGCTCGCGCAGGTCGCTCAGTTCGTCGGGGCTCACGAAGTTGCTCATGCAGCGAGGCTACCGACGCGTTCGATGCATCCGCTCGGAGCCGACATTCTTCGTGATCTTCCGGCATCCCGCACGGCGCTATCCTCGATGAGGCAGCCGTCGAGAAAGGGCCCCGCGATGCCCACCCGTCTGCGCTGGATGCGCTTCCGCCCGCAGGAGGCCGCCCTCATCGCGATCACCGCGGTCTGGGGCAGCACCTTCCTGCTCGTGCACTGGGCGATGCAGCACTCGGGTCCGTGGTTCTTCGTGGGGCTGCGCTTCCTCGTGGCGGGACTCATCAGCGTCGTCATCTTCCACCGCGTGCTGCGCGGCATCCGCTGGCGGGACATCGGCGCCGGCGTCGCGATCGGCGTCATGATCTATCTCGGCTACGGCTTGCAGACCGTCGGACTGCAGACGATCGACTCCAGCACCTCCGCCTTCATCACCGCGATGTACGTGCCGCTGGTGCCGCTCGCGCAGTGGGCCGTCTTCCGCAAACGCCCACCCGCGATGGCGTTCGTCGGGGCGGCGCTCGCGTTCGTCGGGCTCGTGCTGATCGCCGGACCCGACGCGTTCTCCCTCACCCTCGGCGCCGGCGAGATCGCCACGATGATCAGCACTCTGCCGATCGCGGCCGAGATCATCCTCATCAGCGTGTTCGCCGGGCGCATCGACCTCGGACGCATCACGATCGTGCAGCTGCTCACGGCGGGCGTGCTCGGACTGCTGACGATGCCGGTGGTCGGCGAGGGGTTCCCTGCGTTCTCGTGGGTGTGGGTCGTGTGCGCGGTCGGGCTGGGCGCGGCGAGCTGCCTCATCCAGCTCACGATGAACTGGGCGCAGAAGTCGGTCTCCCCCACGCGCGCGACGATCATCTACTCGGGTGAACCGGTCTGGGCGGGCGTGATCGGGCGCATCGCCGGTGAGCGCCTGCCCGCCCTCGCCCTGGTCGGCGGCGGACTCGTGGTGCTCGGCATACTCGCGAGCGAGCTGAAGTTCGTGCGGCGGCGGGCGGATGCCGCGTCCGGAGGAATTTCGGGAATAGACCCGGCCGCGCCGCGTTCTACCCCACATGATTGAAAGTTCAACGGTGGTTCCTCTCGCCTCCGAGCGGACCCGCGTGCGCGTACCGATGGCCTTCGCCGACGGGTACTCCACCACCGCCGACGTCGTCACCTTCGATGGCCTCGTCGACGGACGCGAGCACCTGCTCCTCGGCCTCGGCGACTGGCGCGCGGCGCTCGACCGGGCAGCCGACGGCGGCCCCGCACCCCTCGTGCGCCCGCACAGCGAGTGCCTTACCGGAGACGTCTTCGGTTCGCAGCGCTGCGACTGCGGCCCCCAGCTGCGCGAGGCCGTCGAGCGCATCGCCGACGAGGGCGGCTTCCTTCTGTACCTCCGCCAGGAGGGTCGCGGCATCGGCCTCTACGCCAAGCTCGACGCCTACGCGCTGCAGGACTCCGGCCTCGACACCTACGAGGCGAACGTCGCCCTCGGTCGCGGTGAGGACGAGCGCGACTACACCGTCGCCGCTCAGATGCTCGCGGCGGTCGGCGTCGACGGCATCCGCCTGCTCAGCAACAACCCCGACAAGGCGCGCCAGCTCGAGGACCTCGGCATCCGCGTGACCGAGCACGTTCCCACCGGGGTGCACCTCTCGGAGGCGAACACCCGCTACCTCGAGGCCAAGCGCGACCACACCGCGCACACCATCGACCTCTCGGCGGCGTGAGCATGGACGCGCCGATCGACGGACAGACGGATGCCGTGCGGCACCCGCGCCGGCTCGACGACGCCGAGATGCAGACGTGGCTGCCGGTCATCCGCTTCGTGCAGCTGCTGCCGCAGGTGCTCGATCGCGCGCTGAAGGACGAGGTCGGCCTCAACCACGCGCGGTACGCGATCCTCATCATGCTCGCCGGGCAGATCGACGGCGGGGCGACCACCATGACCGAGCTCGCCCGCATCGCGGGGCTCAGCCGGTCGCGCCTGAGCCACGCGATCGACTCCCTCGAGGAACGCGGCTGGGTGGAACGCACGTCGTGCGGCGCCGACAAGCGCACGCTCTCCGCGGCCCTCACCCCGGCCGGGCGCGACCTGTTGCGCGAGGCGGCGCCCGTGCACGTCGAGCAGATCCGCGAACTCGTGCTCGACCCTCTCACCGACGAGGAGCGCGGTCAGCTCGCCGGCATCCTCACGAAGCTGCTGCCCGGGGTGACGGCGGCGCTGTAGGCGTTCTGCTCGGGTTCTGCTCTGAGCAGAAACGATGGATGCCGCCGAACCGTGCGTCGTACCGTGAGGCATGGCCGACATCGTCCCCTTCCCGCGCACGCCCCGCCCGAGCGAACCCGAGCCGCTGTGGCGCCATCTCCTCGGCGAGCAGTTGCGCCGACGCCGCCACGACCGCGGTGAGACGCTCACCGAGACCGCCGATACCGCGGGAGTCTCGCCCCAGTACCTCTCGGAGGTCGAGCGCGGGCGCAAGGAGCCGTCGAGCGAGATGATCGCCGCGATCGCCGGCGCACTCGACACCAGCCTCATCGAGCTCACCAGCGCGGTGGCCGATGAGCTGCGCACGGCGTCGGTGCCGGCATCCGCTCGTGCATCGGCCTTCGCCCTCGCGGCCTGACTTTTCGCGGGGGCTGGGGCGCTTCGACGGGCTCAGCGACCCAGGGTGGTGGCCCACCAGCCTGGGGCCCTGAGCCTGTCGAAGGGCCCGCCCTGCGCCCCTACCCCCGCTCGCCCAGCACCGTGTCGATCAGTCCGTAGGCCTGGGCGGCGGATGCCGTGAACACGCGGTCGCGGTCGGTGTCGGCGCGCAGCTCCCGGGCCGTGCGGCCGCTGTGCCGGGCGAGGATCTCCTCCATGTCGGAGCGCACCCGCACGACCTCGTCGGCCGCGAGGATCAGGTCGGGGATCGCCCCGCGCGACTGCCCCGCCGGCTGGTGCAGCACCAGTCGGGCGTGCGCGAGTGCGGCCCGCTCCCCCGGTGCTCCGGCGGCGACGAGCAGGGCGGCGGGTCCGATCGCCTGGCCCACGCACGTCGTCGCGATGCTCGGGCGGATGTGCTGCATGGTGTCGTAGATCGCGAGCGCCGCCCCCGGATCGCCGCCCTCGCTGTTGATGTAGAACTGGATCGCGCTCTCGGGGCTGTCGGCGTCGAGGTGCAGCAGCTGGGCGATCAGCGCGTTCGCGACGCCCGCGTCGATGCCGGTGCCGAGGTAGATGACGCGCTCGGCGAGCAGGTGCGAGTACACGTCCATGACGCGCTCGCCCCGCGGATGCTGCGCGATCACGTTCGGGATCGTGTAACCGCTCATGCGCCCGCCCCCAGTCCGACCCGCGCACGTCGACGCGGCATCACGTCGGTGAGCGACGACACGATCTCGTCGATGAAGCCGTAGTCGCGCGCCTGCTCGGCCGTGTACCAGCGGTCGTGCAGCGAGTCCTCGAAGATGCGCTCGCGGGTCTGCCCGGTGTCGTCGGAGATGAGTCCGAGCACCGTGTCGCGCATGTGGCGGAGGTCGTCGGCCTGCGTCTCGATCTCGCCCGCCGATCCGCCGATCCCCGCCGAGCCCTGGTGCATGAGGATGCGCGCGTGCGGCAGCGCCCGACGCTTGCCCGCGGCGCCCGCCGAGAGCAGGAACTGCCCGGCGCTGCACGCCAGCCCGAGCGCGAGGGTCGAGACGTCGTTGGGGATGATCCGCATGATGTCGCGGATCGCGAGCATCGACGGCACGGAGCCGCCGGGCGAGTGGATCCAGAGGGCGATGTCGGTCGCGGCGTCCTCGGCCGAGAGGGTGAGCAGCTGCGTCATCAGCAGCGTGCCGTTGTCGTCGTCGAGGGCGCCGTCGAGCACCAGGACGCGTTCGTGGAACAGGGCGCGTCGGGCCTCGGGCCCGAACTGCGGGAGGGGGTTCTCTTCGCTCATGCCCCCAGCATCCGCCGGTCGCCCCTCGCGCACGCCGGAATCCGCCCTCGGCCGATCCGCCGTGGGCAGAGGGCCCCTTCACGGCGCGTAACACCGCCGACTCACGCGGTTCCTAGGCTGGAGGCATGGCCAAGCATGAAGCGAACTCGTGGTCCGAGGACGGCATCAACTTCCGCACCCGCAAGTGGGTGCGCCCGGAAGACCTCAATGCCAACGGGTCGCTGTTCGGCGGGAGCCTGCTGAAGTGGATCGACGAGGAGGCCGCGATCTACGCGATCGTGCAGCTCGGCAACTACCGCGCGGTGACGAAGCTGATCTCGGAGATCAACTTCGAGGCCTCCGCCGTGCAGGGCGACCTGATCGAGATCGGCCTGACGGCCACGCACTTCGGCCGCACCTCGCTGACGATGCGGGCCGTCGCGCGCAACATGATCACGCGCAAGCGCATCCTCACGATCGAGAAGATCGTGTTCGTGAGTCTCGACGAGGACGGCAATCCGACCCCGCACGGCTACCGCGACATCACCTACAACCGCGACCGGATGCCCACCGAGCGGCTCTCGACCGGAACGGTCATCCTGCCCAAGCTCTGAGCGGCGGGCGCGAGCGCGGCGAACGCGGTCGCGAGGTCGGCGATCAGGTCGTCGGCATCCTCGAGTCCGATCGACAGGCGCAGCACGTCGGCGGCGGGGCGCGCCTCGGCCGGCACCGGCCGGTGCGTGAGCGCGGCGGGGTGCTGGATGAGCGAGTCGACGCCCCCGAGCGAGACCGCGTGGGTGAAGAGCGTGGTGGCCGAGGCGACGGCGGATGCCGCGGCATACCCGCCCTGCATCCGCATCGCGATCATCGCCCCGGTGCCGCGCATCTGACGGTCGAGGATGCCGTGCGGGTCGCCGTCGAGCCCGGGATAGAAGACCTCGGCGATCTCGGGCCGGTCGAGCAGCCACGACACGATGCGGCGGGCGTTCTCCTGCTGGCGCTGCATGCGCACGGGCAGTGTCGCGAGTCCGCGGTGCAGCAGATACGCGCCGAGCGGGTGGAGCAGGCCACCCGTCACGGCGCGTACGCGTCGCAGCGCTTCGGCGGTCTCCTCGCCGCAGGCCACGACTCCGGCGATCACATCGCCGTGCCCTCCCAGGTACTTGGTCGCGCTGTGCAGCGACATCGCCGCACCGAGATCGATCGGGTTCTGCAGGATCGGTGTCGCGAACGTGTTGTCGACGACCACCGGCACCTCGCCCGCGAGACGGACGACCTCGGCGATGTCGGCGATGTCGAGCGTGGGATTGGCGGGTGTCTCGAGCACCACGAGGCCGGTGTCGGGGCGGATGCTGCCCGCCACCTCGTGCGGATGGCAGTAGGTGACCTCGGCGCCGAGCAGCCCCGAGCCGAGCAGATGGTCGGTGCCGCCGTAGAGCGGGCGCACCGCGACGACGTGGCGCTTGCCGACCGCGTTGGTGTGAGCGAGGATCACGGCGGTCATCGCCGCCATGCCCGACCCGAAGGCGACGGATGCCTCGGCGTGCTCCATCTCGGCGAGCGCCTCTTCGAAGCGGGCGACGGTCGGGTTCCACAGGCGCGCGTAGACGAGGCTGCCGTCGGCGGGCGGGCGCCCACCGGTCGCCATCGCCTCGTAGGAGTCGCCGCCGCGCTCGACGTCGGGCAGTGGGTTCGTGGTCGACAGGTCGATCGGCAGCGCGTGCACTCCGAGATCCGCGAGGTCGGAGCGGCCGCTGTGGACGGCGACGGTGTCGGGATGCAGCGGGGCGGTCATCCCTCCATGTTGCGCGAATCGCGGCGTGGACGGTGAAAATCGACAGCATCCGCCGCCAATCACTTCGATCTCGCTATTCTGAGCAACAATGGATACTGAGGAGGACCCGACGTTGCCCAAACCCCCAGGATCGCCACTCGACGAGACCGACCTCGCGTTGCTCGCCGTGCTCACCCGCGAGGCCGACATCACGAACAAGGCGCTCGCCCACCGCCTGAACCTCGCCGAGTCCACCTGCGCTCACCGCGTGCGGGCGCTGCGCGAGCGCGGGATCATCCGCGATACGCGGATCCGCCTCGACGAGGCATCGGTCGGCTATCCGTTGCAGGCGATCATCAAGGTGCGCCTCGCCAACCACACCGGCCCCACCGTCACCGCGCTGTTCGACGCGCTCGCGAGCGTGCCACGGGTGCTGCAGGTCTTCCACGTCGCCGGGGTCGACGACTTCCTCGTGCACGTCGCCGTCGAGGACGCGACGGCGCTGCGCGACATCGTGCTCGAGCACATCACCGTGCATCCGGTCGTGCGCGGCACCGAGACGCAGTTGGTGTTCGAGCTGCGCGACGGCGCCGGGCTGCTCGCGCGCTAGCGGCGGCATCGGCTCGTTCCGGAATCAGCCATTCGCGCGACGGGACCGACGCACCTGCGCGAGGATGGAACGCATGACCCGCAGTGCCACCGCCGCCACGCAGACCATCCGCGAGATGCGCGACTTCCTGTTCGCGAACGCAACCGACTACGACGCCGCCCGCGCGGGGTTCGCGTGGCCGCAGGTCGACGAGTTCAACTTCGCGCTCGAGTGGTTCGACGTCGTCGCTGGCGAGACACCCGACCGCCCCGCGGTGCAGATCGTCGAGGCCGACCTCTCGCTGCGGTCGTGGACCTACGGCGAACTCTCCCGCCGGTCCGACCAGGTCGCCGCATGGCTGACCGGTCTCGGCATCCGTCGCGGCGATCACCTGATCGTGATGCTCGGCAACACGATCGAGCTGTGGGAGGTGATGCTCGCGATCACCAAGATCGGCGCGGTGTCGATCCCGACCTCGACGCTGCTGTCGGCATCCGACCTCGCCTACCGGATCGATCATGGCCGCGCCCGCGCGGTCGTCACCCTCGGCACCCTCGGCGACCGTCTCGCAGACATCGACGACGGCATCCTGCGCATCGGCATCGGCGACGGCATCCCGGCGGGCTGGGAGCGATTCGCCGACTCGGCGGATGCCCCGGCCGTCTTCGAGCCCGACGGCCCGACTCCCGCCACCGACACCTCGCTGCTGTACTTCACCTCGGGTACCACCAACCGTCCGAAGCTCGTGCAGCACACCCACGTCTCGTACCCGATCGGGCACCTGTCGACCATGTGGTGGCTGGGCGTGCGCCCCGACGACGTGCACCTCAACATCTCGTCGCCCGGCTGGGCGAAGCACGCGTGGTCGAGCTTCTACTCGCCGTTCCTCGCCGAGGCGACCGTGTTCGTCTACAACTACGCGCGCTTCGATGCGAACACCCTCATGCAGGTCATGGACACCCACCACGTGAGCACGTTCTGCGCGCCGCCGACGGTGTGGCGGATGCTCATCCAGGCCGACCTCGCCCGCCTCACGCACCCGCCGCGCGAGCTCGTCGGCGCCGGAGAACCGCTCAACCCCGAGGTCATCGACCGCGTGCGCGACGCGTGGGGCGGGACCATCCGCGACGGCTTCGGGCAGACCGAGATGACCTGCTGCGTGGGCAACTCTCCCGGGCAGCCGGTGAAGGTCGGCTCGATGGGGCGGCCGCTTCCCGGGTACCCGGTGGTGCTGCTCGACCCGGTGACCGGCGAGGTCGTCGACGGGGCGAGCGAGGGCGAGATCGCGCTCGACCTGTCGCACCCGCCGCTGGGGCTCATGGCCGGGTACTACGACGACCCCGAGAAGACCGCGGAGTCCCGCGTCGGCGGCTACCACCACACCGGCGACATCGCGGTGCGCGACGGCGAGGGGTATCTCACCTACATCGGGCGCGCCGACGACGTGTTCAAGGCATCCGATTACAAGATCTCCCCGTTCGAACTCGAATCGGTGCTGCTCGAGCACGACCTCGTGATCGAGGCGGCGGTCGTGCCTAGCCCCGACCCGACGCGCCTGTCGGTGCCGAAGGCGTACGTCTGCCTGACGGCGGATGCCGCGGCCAACGGCGAAGCCGCGCGCTCGATCTTCGCCTACGCGAACGAGCGGCTGTCGTCGCACCTCTGGGTGCGGGTCATCGAGTTCGTGGACGAGCTGCCCAAGACGATCTCGGGCAAGATCCGCCGCGTCGAACTGCGCGCCCGCGAGGCCGCCCGCGTCGAGGCCGGAGATGCGGCCGGGCAGCACTGGGAGCGCGACTACCGCTGAGAGCGTTCTCGGCCCAGCCGGTACTCAGCGCGCGAGAACTCGGCGAACGGGACTCAGCGCACGACGGCGATCGCGCCGGTCGCGGTGCTCGGCGCGCGCGCCGGGACGCGGATCGTGGTCGTGCCCGGGGCGGGCTGCGCCGCCTCGACCACCGCTGCCGCTCGTGCCGCGCTGCGCGTCATGCGCCCGTTGTCGGCGGCGCTGATGATCGCGCGCACGATGCCGCCGAGCACGAGCATCGCCCCCAGGGCCGCTCCCGAGATGATGAGGGGCAGCCACTGGTGGGCGAACGATGCCGTGGAGCTCAGGAGCGCCGCGGGAATCCACACCCCGACCGCCCCGCCGCTGAGCCCACCGGCACCGCGAGCGATCGCGGCCCCCGCCACGATCGCGCAGACGACGGCGATTGCCGCGCCGATCCATCCGATCGGAACCAGAAATCCGGCCAGGTCCCTGGCAATGGCAGCTGTCGTCATGATGACCCCCCGGTCTGCGGAATCTCCGCACTCTCCACAGTAGAAAAGCGTACGCGGATCCCCATCCGTCTCACGCATGATCTTTGTCATCCTTTCGGAGGACAGCGATCGGAACCCTTCTTCTACTAGACGACCGAAGTGCTCATTTCTGACGCGGTTTCCGCGTTCGATTCGCGTGGGGTCCGGATGCCTCAGCGGCGCGCCTTGCGGCGCGACGGGCGCAGGGTCAGCCGACGCAGGCCGCGCTTGCGCACGACGGGGATCGGCTGGGTGACGACCGCGTCGACCACCATCGATCCGTCGGTCGGGCCGACGATCGCCATCGCCGAGGTCTCGGTCGCCTCGGCGGGCGCGACCGGCAGCTTCGCGAGCGCGCGATGCGCCTTCACGTACGCGGGCACCAGCAGCACGATCGCGCCGACCCAGGCGAGCGGGTTGCTCAACGCGACGCCCGCGAACCCGATGACCGCGCCGAGTGCGACCGCCGCGACGACGCGCATGACCAGCTCGATCACCCCGGTGACCGTCGGCACGAGCGTGTGGCCGAGCCCCTGCAGGGCGCCGCGCAGCACGAACAGGATGCCGAGCGCCCAGTAGCCCGCACCGTTGATGATGAGCATGAGGTGCGCGAGATCGACGACCTCGTCCGACCCCTCGCCGACGAACAGGCGCACCATCGGCGCGCCGAAGGCGACGAGCAGTCCGCCGAGCACGAGGCCCGCGGCGATCGCCATCCACGTCGCCTCCTTGACCCCGCGGCGGATGCGGTCGGGGCGGCGTCCGCCGTGGTTCTGCGCCGCGTACATCGAGGTCGCCAGTCCCAGCGACGAGAGCAGGGCGACGGCGAGACCGTCGACGCGCGAGGCGGTGGTGTAGGCGGCGACGGCATCCGATCCCAGCGTGTTCAACGCGACCTGCACGGTCAGCGTGCCGATCGCGATGATCGAGGCCTGGAAGCCCATCGGCAGGCCGAGGCGCAGGTGCTCGGCGATGTCGGCGCGGGTGACGCGCCAGTCGCTGCGACGCAGGTGCAGCATCGGCAGGCGACGACGCACGAACTCGAGGCACAGGGCGACCGAGATGGCCTGGGCGATGACGGTGGCGAGGGCCGCTCCGCCGACGCCCCACTCGAGCGGGCCGACCATGAGCACGACGAGTCCGACGTTGAGCGCGCACGAGATCGTGAGGAAGACGAGCGGGGTGCGCGAGTCGCCGATCGCGCGGATGATCGCCGACAGGTAGTTGAAGAACATCGTGGCGCTCGCGCCGAGGAAGCTGATCTGCGTGAACGTCGTCGCCTCGGGCATGAGCTCGGCCGGCGTCTGCAGAAGGGCGAGCAGAGGGCCGGCGATCAGCGGCGCGCACGCCGTGAGGATCACGCTCGTCGCGCCGCTGAGCAGCACGCCGGTCGCGACCGAGCGACGGACGGCCGCGTTGTCCCGCGCACCGAACGCCTGGGCGATCGGGATCGCGAATCCGCTCGTCAGTCCCCACGCGAAACCGAGGAGCAGGAACAGCAGGGGTCCGGTCGCACCGACCGCGGCGAGCGAGGTCACGCCGAGGTGCCGCCCGACGACGATCGCGTCGGCGAACTGGTAGAGCTGCTGCACGACGTTGCCGAGCAGCAGGGGGATCGAGAAGGCGAGGATGACGCGCCACGGACGGCCCGTCGTGAGGGAGGTTGCCATGAGGGAGGACTCGCAGGGCTGGAGTACGGATGCGGGGATGGCGGCACTGCTCCGTGTCGCGGGAAAGAGTCTATCGAATCGATTCGGTGACGTGCACGCGAATCCGTGGATAGGGTGGGCGGATGAGCAGGTATCCGGCGACGATCGCGGGTGCCGTCGACCACGAGCTCGTCATCAAGAAGTCGCGGTTCCTCACGCACATCGCGCCGGTCGGGTCGGTCGAGGAGGCCGAGGCGGTGATCGCCGGCATCCGCAAGCGGGCGTGGGATGCCGCGCACAACTGCACCGCGATGGTGACCGGTCTGCTCGGCGATCAGGCCCGCTCGTCGGACGACGGAGAACCGTCGGGCACCGCGGGGATCCCGATGCTCGAGGTACTGCGCCGCCGCGAGCTGACCGATGTCGTCGCCGTCGTCACCCGCTACTTCGGTGGTGTGAAGCTCGGTGCCGGCGGGCTCGTGCGGGCCTATTCGACCGCGACCTCGGAGGCGCTCGACCTCGCCCGGCTGGTGCGGCGCGAGGCCCTCACCCAGGTGCGGATCGAGGTCGCGCACGCCGATGCCGGGCGCTTCGACAACCTGCTGCGCGACTGGGCGGGCCACCACGGTGCCACGCTCGGCGAGCCCGCGTACGGCGCGGCGGCCACGCTCGAGGTCTGGGCGCCGGCGCTCGAGATCGCGCACCTGACGGATGCCGTGGCCGCGGCATCCGGCGGGGACGTCGTGCCCGTGGTCGGTGTCGAGCGGGTGGTCGACGTTCCGGAGTGAGGTCGTTTCTCGGGGCAGCCCCTTCGACAGGCTCAGGGACCCGGTGCGCACAACTGGGTCGCTGAGCCTGTCGAAGCGTCCCCCACCCGCGCGGATATTCTGAGGGGATGTTCGACAGCCCGCTCTCGGCCTCGGCGTACGAGGTCCTCGGGGTGACGCCGGGCACCGACGACGACGAACTGCGCCGCGCGTATCGCGCCCGCCTGCGCGAGACGCATCCCGACACGGGCGGCGATGCGGCGGTGTTCATCCGGGTGCAGCGGGCGTGGGAACTCATCGGCACCCCCGCGGGCCGCGCGAGCTACGACCGCACGCGCAGCGGCGGAGACGAATGGCGCGCGCCCGAGCCCGTCCGCACCGACACACGCCCGCGACCGAAGACCTCCGGCGAGGCCGGCGCCTGGCGCCGTGCCCGCTACGTGGCACTGCTCGAGGAGTGGGCGGGCGAGAGCATCCCCGATCCGTACGCCCCGAGCCTCGTGCGCGCCGCACCCCGCGCCCTGCGCCGCCTGCTCGCCGACGCCCTCGCCGAAGAGGGCACCGCCCACGCGGTGGCGGGGCTGGGCATGGGCTTCACGCTCTGGCACGGGATCGCGACCGGGCCCGCGAGCGCCGGCGACGACCCGGATGCCGAGCACCGCCTCGACCACGTGATCCTCGGACCGTCGGGCCTGTACGGGGTGATGTCGGCCGACTTCGGCGGCGTCGTGGGGTTCCGCCGCGGCGAGATCACGGGCCCCAGCCTCGGGCACCGCGCCCCCGTGACCGACCTGCTCGCGCAGATCCGCTCCGTCGCCCGGGCGGCCCGCGTGACCTTCAGCGGCGCGATCGTGGTGCTGCCCGACGACGACCTGTCGATGCCCTCGACGCCTCTCGGGAGCATCCGCGGTCTGCCCGTCTTCGTCGTGCGCCGCAGCATCCTGCCCACTCTCCTGCGCCAGGGCTTGCCGGGTACGCGGGTGATCGGGGGCAACGAGCTGTTCGACATCCGCACGCGGTTGCGGCACAGCATCCGCCACCTCTGACGCACGCCGCACCTCTGACGCACGCGATCGGGCGACACGCGGGCCGACACGCCGCACTTTTGAATCACTAAAAAGAACGGGTAGGGTCGGAGACATGGAGACCACACTCGATCAGGCGCTTCGCAGCGCCGGACTGAGGGCGACCGCGGGCCGCGTCGCCGTTCTCGAGGCGCTGGACTCCATGGCCCATACGGATGCCGAACGCCTTTACCGGGCGATCTCGGAGGTGCTGCCGACCACGTCGATCCAATCGGTGCACAACATCCTCGCGGACCTGACGACGGCGGGCCTCGTCCGCCGGATCGAACCGGCAGGCTCCGCAGCGCTCTACGAACGGCGCATCGGCGACAACCATCACCACATCGTCTGCACCTCCTGCGGGGCAGTCGGCGATGTGGACTGCGTCGTCGGCGAAGCGCCGTGCCTCACCCCGTCGTCTTCGGGGGGATTCACCGTCCAGACAGCAGAAGTGACCTTCTGGGGCCTGTGCCCCAGCTGCCAGAACGCCGCGCAGTAGTCCGACGCATCCGCCACCGACCCGCCACCCGCGGAGAAGGGCTGTTCGCCGTACCCGCGCGCAGAAGGAGAACACCATGACGAAACCCGCCACCACCACCCAGACCGGCACTCCGGTCGCGAGCGACGCGCACTCGCTCACCGTCGGAGCCGACGGCCCCACCGTCCTGCACGACCGCTACCTCGTCGAGAAGCTCGCCTCCTTCAACCGCGAGCGGGTGCCGGAGCGCAACCCGCACGCCAAGGGCGGCGGCGCGTTCGGCGAGTTCGTCGTCACCGAAGACGTCTCGGCCTACACCCGCGCGGCCGTCTTCCAGCCGGGCGCCACCAGCGAGACGCTGCTGCGCTTCTCGTCGGTCGCCGGCGAGCAGGGCTCCCCCGACACCTGGCGCGACGTGCGCGGCTTCTCGCTGCGCTTCTACACGACCGACGGCAACCTCGACATCGTCGGCAACAACACCCCCACCTTCTTCATCCGCGACGCGATGAAGTTCCCCGACTTCATCCACTCGCAGAAGCGCCTCGGCGATTCGGGTCTGCGCGATGCCGACATGCAGTGGGACTTCTGGACGCTCTCGCCCGAGACGTCCCACCAGGTCACCTACCTCATGGGTGACCGCGGCCTGCCGCGCAGCTGGCGCCACATGAACGGCTACGGATCGCACACCTACCAGTGGGTCAACGCCGCGGGCGAGCGCTTCTGGGTGCAGTACCACTTCCTGTCGAAGCAGGGCGTCGAGGCGATGGGCGCCGATGAGGCCGAGCGCCTGGCCGGATCGGATGCCGACTTCTACCGCCGCGACCTGTTCGACTCGATCGCCGCGGGCGACTTCCCGGAGTGGGACGTCTACGTGCAGATCATGCCGTACGACGAGGCCAAGGCGTACCGCTTCAACCCGTTCGACCTCACCAAGACCTGGTCGAAGAAGGACTACCCGCGCATCAAGGTGGGCACGTTCACGCTGAACCGCAACCCGGAGAACTTCTTCGCGCAGATCGAGCAGGCGGCGTTCTCGCCCGGCAACCAGGTGCCCGGTACCGGCATCTCCCCGGACAAGATGCTCATGGCGCGCGTCTTCGCGTACCCCGACGCGCAGCGTCACCGGGTCGGCACGAACTACAACCAGCTGCCGGTCAACCAGCCGCATGCCGCAGAGACCCGCAACTACATGCACGAGGGCAACATGCAGTATCGGTTCAACCCCGCCGAGCACCGCGTCTACACCCCGAACTCCTACGGTGCGGCCGGCGGCCCCGAGGCCGACCCGCAGGCGGGTGTCGAGGCGAGCTGGGAGTCCGACGGCGAGCTGATCCGCTCGGCGGCGACCCTGCACAGCGACGACGACGACTTCGGTCAGGCGGGCACGCTGTACCGCGAGGTCTTCGACGACGTGCAGCGCGCACGCTTCCTCGAGACCCTGACCGGACAGGGCAAGTCGATCACGGTCGACGGCATCCGCGAGCGCTTCTTCCAGTACTGGACGAACGTCGACGCCGCGCTCGGAGAGGCCCTGCGCAGCCGCGTCTGAGCTGAATCGGGTCGCTGACGGATTCGCGTCGAGACCCACCACCCCTGTCGAGACCCATCGCCCCGCACGTCGGGGGCGGTGGGTTTCGGCGTTCCCGGTGGGTCTCGACGCGCGCGCACGCCTCACCGCAGGAGGAGAATGGATGCCGTGGCTGTCCCTCTCTCCGACCTCACCCGCATGCCCGAACCCCAGCAGATCTACGCCGCCGACGGCACTCGCCTCGCGACGTACACCTGGGGAGAGCTCGACGCCCCGGTCGTCGTGATCGTGCACGGGTTCGCCTCGAACGCCCGTGACAACTGGGTCCTCACCGGCTGGGTGCGCGAGCTCACCAAGGCCGGCTATCGCGTGCTAGCCCTCGACCAGCGCGGGCACGGACTCAGTGAGAAGCCGCACCAGGCCGAGGACTACAGCATCCGCACCCTCGTCACCGACGTCGAAGCCGTGATGGACGCGTACCTCGTCGACGACGCCGTGTACGTCGGATACTCGCTGGGCGCGCGGGTGGGCTGGGAGGTCGTGAAGGAGCTGCCGCACCGCATCGGCCGTGCCGTGCTCGGCGGGGTGCCCGACGGCATCCCCCTCGCCCGTCTCGACCTCGAACAGGTGCGCGCGTACATCGCCGACGGCACCCCGGTCGCCGACCCGACGACCCAGAACTACATCGCCCTCACCGAACGAGTGCCCGGCAACGACCTGCGCGCGCTCGTCGCGCTGGCCGAGGGCATGCGGGCGTCCGGGTCGATCGACCCCGACCCGGCGGATGCCCCCACCCGCCCGATCCTCTTCGCGACGGGGTCGAAGGACGCGATCATCGAGGGCTCGCGCGCCCTGGCATCGGCCGCCCCCGACGCCCGCTTCTTCGAGATCCCCGACCGCAACCACTTCAACGCCCCGGGCTCGTCGGCGTTCAAGAGCGCCGCGGTGGAGTTCCTGCAGGGCTGAGGCGGAGGGCTGGCGCGCTGGCTCATCCGGCCGCGCGCAGCGGAGGAGATCACACGCTCTGCAGGACCGTTTGCGGCATCCGCTCCTGCATTGCGCGAGATCTCCTGTGGACGTGATGCTCCGGGTACCCTGACGGCGTGACCACGAAGACAGAGCGCGGCTCACGGAGCGACGTCTTCCTGAGCGTCTTCCTGACGTGGATGCTGACGGCGTTCGGCTTCGGGGCCTCGATCGTCGCCCTGTGGCTGATCGCGTTCAGCGGGTGGGGTGAGCCCGGATCCAGCCCGCAGATCGTGTCCACCCTCACCGACGCGCACCTGATCGTCGGAGTGGGCGCGATCGCAGCCGGAACCGTGTTGTCGCTGGCGCTCCGCGAACACGCACGGCTCATCGCGCTCATCGTCTTCTGCGCCGTGGGGTTGTCGGCCACGGCATCCATCGTCGGCGCGTGGATGGTCGCTTCCGGCTGAGCGCCGATCCGGCCGCGCGCAGCGGAGGAGATCACACGCTCCGCAGGACCGGTTTCGGCATCCGCCCCTGCATTGCGCGAGATCTCCTGTGCAGCGCGTGCGTCAGTCGGCGGCTGCGCCGGGCGCCTGCTCGCCCTCGCGCGCGCGCCGCACGAACCAGGTGGTCGGGCCGATGACCGGCACCAGTGCGATGACCAGGAACCACAGCAGGAAGCGGATGCCGACGACTCGGCGATCACGCACGGCGGAGACGAGAGCGACCACCGCGTAGACCATCGCCGCACCCCACAGCGCGAAGAGGATCACGTCGTAGGCGGTGGGGATGAGCGGGTTGGCGTCCATACGGGAGTCTCCTCAGCGGTCGAGTGCCCAGCCTTTCACGCCGTCGGGCACCGCATCGGGCGGAGATCTCGGCGTTGGGCGGAGATTCCGGGGCAGTTCGTCCGCCCAACTCGGAGAACTCCGCCCAACTGCGCGCCCCCACGCTCGACCGCGCGCCCCGCGCCCACGCGCCCCCACGCCTAACCGCGCATGCCCCCGCGCCCCACGCATGCGAAAGGCCCGCCGCCTCCGAGAGACGACGGGCCGGGCAGAGACTCAGACGGCGGTCTCGGCGCGCTTCGGCAGCACCCATCCCGCGCGCGGGAAGTGGCAGGTGTAGCCGTTCGGGTACTTGATCAGGTAGTCCTGGTGCTCGGGCTCGGCCTCCCAGAACGGGCCCTCGGCCTCGATCGTGGTGACGGCCTTGCCCGGCCAGAGGCCCGAGGCGTCGACGTCGGCGATGGTGTCGCGGGCGACCTGCTGCTGCTCGGGGCTCAGCGGGAAGATCGCCGAGCGGTAGCTCGACCCGATGTCATTGCCCTGACGGTTGAGCGTCGACGGGTCGTGGATCTGGAAGAAGAACGCCAGGATGTCGCGATAGGTCGTCTTGGTCGGGTCGAACACGATCTCGACCGCCTCGGCGTGACCGGGGTGGTTGCGGTAGGTGGCGTGGTCGTTCTGGCCGCCCGTGTAACCGACCCGGGTGTCGAGCACGCCGGGCTGGCGGCGGATCAGGTCTTCCATGCCCCAGAAACAACCGCCGGCGAGAACCGCCGTCTCGGTGCCGGGGGTGCGGGTGATGGTTCCGGTGTCATCGGTCATGACTACTCCTCGGAGTCGTGGGTGGTGGTGCCGGTGCCGTCGGCGGAGAAGAGGCCGCTGTAGCGACCGTACCCCTCTTCGACGAGCTGGTCGGCGGGGATGAAACGCAGGGCCGCGGAATTCATGCAGTAGCGCAGGCCTCCGGCGTCGCGCGGGCCGTCGTCGAAGACGTGCCCGAGGTGGCTGTCGGCCCCGCTGGATCGCGCCTCGGTGCGCTTCATGAACAGCGAGCGGTCGGTGCGGGTGGTCACGGCATCCGCCTCGATGGGCTTCGTGAAACTCGGCCATCCCGTGCCGCTGTCGAACTTGTCGGTGGAGCTGAACAGGGGCTGGCCCGAGACCACGTCGACGTAGATGCCGGCGTCGTGGTTGTTCCAGTAGGCGTTACGGAAGGGCGGCTCGGTGGCGTCCTCCTGCGTGACCTCGTACTGCAGGTGCGTGAGGTCGCTGACGGCCTCGGGCGTCTTGCGGAAGTCGTTCGACATGGTCTGTGTCTCCTTTGTCCGACGCCGCTGGCTGCGACGTCTCTGATCACAACCAGCGAGCGACCCGTTTTGGTCCCGCAGGGCTGAGAGCGGGCTGTGAGTTTTGCTTCGTCACGCGAGCATGCGGACATGAGACGATTCCGAGGATGGATGCCGCCAACGATGCCGAACTGCGGGAACTCCGCGCCCGCGCCTACGGCCCACGGGCCGACATCACGAACGACCGCGCCGCGATGCGACGTCTGCGCGAACTCGAAGCGGTCCGACGTGCCGAGCTGAGCGCCGCGACGGCTCCCGCAGGACCGCCGGTCGGCGCGGAAGAGGCGGATGCCGCGCCCGCCGAGCAGCTCCCCACCGACGCGGCACCGGCGGTCGCCGCCCGCTCCGCTGCCCCCACCGCCGACGACGGCGAGCCCGAGTGGTGGCAGCCCGACGACGAGACCGAGGCGGACGCTCGCGTCGGGGCGACGGCATCCGTTCCTCGTCGGCGACGCGTGCTCTGGGCGCTCTCGGTGATCGCTTCGGCCGCCGTGGCTGCCGGCGTGACCTACGCGCTCACCGGGGTTGCACCGGTGTCGGCATCGTCGGGTGTGCCGCAGACGACGACCCTGCATCCGACCTCGGCGACCCTCGTGCCGCAGGACTTCATGGGCGCCATCGAGAGCACTCCCGTGTACGACTTCTACGGCCTCACGCTCTTCCTCGGCGAGGGCGGCTTCGGCGGCCCCATCGGGCCCGACGACGCCTGCATCATCGCCGTCTCGACCACCGACGTCCCCGCGCTCGACTCCTTCGACGGGTCGTCGTGGTCGATCGACGGGCCCGTCTACACCGGCTGCAGCGCAGGGGCGTTCCCCGCGAGCATCGAGATCCCGCTCCACGCCGATGTGCCCCCAGCACTCCGCGCGCGCTTCTCCGGCAGTCGAGCGATCCAGTTCGTGCTCGACGGTGACCGCATCGGGGTGTTCGT
This sequence comes from Microbacterium sp. 22179, assembly GCF_052045715.1. Taxonomy (NCBI): domain Bacteria; kingdom Bacillati; phylum Actinomycetota; class Actinomycetes; order Micrococcales; family Microbacteriaceae; genus Microbacterium; species Microbacterium sp. 22179. Next base: position 89,309 of record NZ_JBQEPJ010000008.1, read on the forward strand.
CGACGGCGGCTGAACGATGACGATCCGCCTCTAGGCTGATCCCGTGGATTACGCCGCCGAGCTCCGCCGCCACCCGCCCGTCGCGGGAGCGACGACCGACACCGGACTCATCGAGTTCGAATGCGACCTTTTGCGAGGCACCGACGATGAACTCGGGATCCAGGCGTACGCGACATCGTCCGCGTCGCTCGAGAGCGACGTGCTGCCGGTGCTCACGAATGCGCTGGATCGGCTCGATTCCCTCTGTCGGATGATGCCCGAGTATGACGCCGACCTGGCGATCGTGACGCTGTACGAGGGGCGCCTCGGCCTGACGTTCTGGGAGCGCACGCAGAACAACGAGTTCATCGCGATCTTCACCCCCGACGACGCCGCCCCGCACGGGTGGCGCTACGACGGGCTCGGCGACCTCTTCGGCGGCTGAGGGCGCGCGGCCGTCCCGCGCTGCGGCGGCGCACGCCCGCGGCGCACTCCCGTGCCGCACCGACTCGATAGAGTGTCTCGTCTGCACACACACCCTGGGAGACGCACATGTCGGTTGGTCTGCTCGCCGTCGTCGACGACATCCTGAGCGCGGCGATGAAGGCTTCGGCCAAGGCCGCGGGCGTCGTGATCGACGACGCCGCCGTCACGCCGCAGTACGTGCAGGGCATCACGCCCGCGCGCGAGCTGCCGGTCGTCGCGAAGATCGCCGTCGGCTCGCTGGCGAACAAGTTCGTCATCATCATCCCGGTCGCGCTGCTGCTCACGGCCTTCGCACCGGATGTGCTGCCGTACCTGCTGATCCTCGGCGGTGCGTACCTCTGCTTCGAGGGCGCCGAGAAGGTGCTCGAGTGGTTCGGGGTGCAGCACGGTCACGCCGACGAGGGCGCCCGCAACGAGAACAAGCTCGTGTGGGGCGCCGTGCGCACCGACCTGATCCTCTCGACCGAGATCATGCTCATCTCGCTGTCGAACCTCGAGGCGGGCCTCGACATCTGGACCACCCTCGCGATCCTGGCCGTGATCGCGCTCATCATGACCGGCGTCGTCTACGGCGCGGTCGCGCTGCTGGTGAAGATCGACGACATCGGCCTCAAGATGGCGAAGAGCCGCGAGAAGCGCGTGCGCCACACCGGAATGCGGATCGTGCGATCGATGCCCGGAGTGTTCCGCTTCATCAGCATCCTCGGCACGGTCGCCATGCTCTGGGTCGGCGGGCATCTGCTGCTGGTCAACCTCGGCGAGGTCGGCGTGCACTTCGGCGCCGACATCCTGCACGGGATCGAGCACATCCTCGAACCTGCGGGCGCCGTCATCGTCTGGATCGGCGACACCCTCTTCTCGGCGATCGCTGGCCTCGCCGCCGGACTCATCATCGTCGGGATCGTGCTCGCGATCGCGAAGGTCTTCGGCAAGAAGCCGAACTTCCACGAGGGCGAGGAATCCCCCGCCGACGTCCACGCCTGAGCGCCCCCGATCTGAACGCTCCGGGGGCTCAGCCGCGCGTGTGATCGGGGCTGAGCAGCCATTCGTCGAAGGTGATCGCGCCCTGGAGCGCGTCGGGTCCGCCGCGCAGCGCGCCGGAGGCCAGGCCGCGACCGTAGGCGCCGGGCAGCTTCACGTCGAGCACCCGCCGACGGATGCCGTCGAAGGCGAGCTGCCGCCGGGCGACGTCGACGAGCGTCTCGTCGTGCGGACCGACGAGATCCTGCGCTCGCCCCACCGGCCCCGCCTCGGCCACCCGCACCACGTGAGCGGCGACCTCGCGGGCGGCGACGGGGCGCATGAGCGTGCGCGGCGCGACCGCGAAGGGCCCGGCGATCTGCGCGAGCACCTGCCCCGCGAACTCGTGGAACTGCGCCGCCCGCACGATCGTGTGCGGGATCGCGCCCGCCGCAACCGCCCGTTCCTGGGCGAGTTTCGCCGCGTAGTACGCGGTGTCGATGCCGTCGATCCCCACGATCGAGAGCGCCACGTGGTGCTCCACCCCGACCTGTGCCTCGCCCGCGAGCAGGGTGCGCGTGCCGGTCTCGAAGAAGTCCCGCGCCTTCTTCTCCGACAGCGTCATGATGCTGGTGACGTCGATGACGGCATCCGCTCCGGCGAGCGCCTCGATCACCCCCTCACCGGTGAGCACGTTCACCCCGCTCGCGCGCGAGAGCACGACGACATCGTGCCCGGCCTCGCGGGCGGTGCGGGTGACGTGGCGTCCGACGGTTCCGGTGCCTCCGGCGACGGCGATCCTCATGGGTCTTCCTCTCGTTCGGGGTGCCCTGCGCGTCACCCTGTCACAGGTCCGACGATGCAGTGGGCGCGAGTGTGAGGTCGGTAGTCTTCGAGAGCACCGGTCTTCGAGAGCACCGGCGACGAGGAGAACCCGTGGACGACGACCAGGACGACGTGTTCGGCGAGCGCCGTCGCCTCACCTCCCTCGCCTACCGCATGACGGGAACTCTGGCCGATGCCGAGGACGTCGTGCAGGAGACGTACGTGCGCTGGTATCGCCTGACGGATGCCGAGCGCTCCGGCATCCTCAACCCGCCCGGGTGGCTCACCACGGTCGCGAGCCGCATCTCGCTCGACCTGCTGACGTCGGCGCGGCGACGACGCGAGCAGTACGTCGGGCAGTGGCTGCCCGAACCTGTGCCGCTCGACCTGTTCGTGGGCGCGGAGCGGATCGCCCCGGCATCCGTCGCCCTCGACGACCCGTTGGAGCGGGTCGCGCTCGACGACTCGGTATCGACCGCGCTGCTCGTGGTGCTCGAGTCGATGACGCCGGCCGAACGGGTCGCGTTCGTGCTGCACGACATCTTCGACGTGCCGTTCCCCGAGATCGCCGAGATCCTCGGGCGCTCGGCGGCGGCGGTGCGTCAGCTCGCGACCTCGGCCCGGCGGCATGTGCGCGAGAATCGCACCACCGCGGTGCCGCGCGCCGAGCACGACCGGGTGGTGCGGGCGTTCCAGCACGCGAGCCGTTCGGGCGGTATCGAGCAGTTGCTGCGGGTGCTCGCCCCCGACGTCGAGCTGCACAGCGACGGTGGCGGGGTCGTGCGCGCGGCGCTCAACGTCGTGTCCGGCGCCGATCGCGTGGCCCGGTTCCTGCTCGGGATCGCGGCGAAGCGCCCCGACATGCAACTGGAGGAGATCGAGACCGGTGACGGGATCGCGCTGCTGTTCCGCGAGTACGGCGAGGTCGTCAGCGTCGTGAACCTCGGCGTCACCGCCGGGGCGGTGACCCGCGTGTGGATCATGATGAACCCGCACAAGCTGTCGCACTGGCGCACCGACGTCGCCGCATCTCAGTAGGGCGGCGCGAGTCCGTCGAACATCGGGAAGTGCTTGACGTTGCGGGTGAGAAGCTCGGCTCCGAGGAGATCTGCTGTGGCCGCGACGATGAAGTCGGCGGCATCGATCCCCGAGTATGCGGGAAGCCACCGACGGCCGAGCTCACCGGCGCGCTCCGCGACCGCCCGATCGACCGGGTGCCAGATGATCTGGTCGATCAGCGGCTCGATACGGGCCAGCTCATGATCGCGGATCAGGACGAGGAGCTCGGTACGCACGATCTCACTCGAATGCAGAGCGCCTCTCTCGACCGCAGAGAGGAGAGCCTGGTGCGCCCCGAGGATCCCCCGCGTGTGATCGATCAGTACGGACGTATCGATGAGGCTGATCATGAAAGTCAAGCGAGACGTCGCCCGGAGCGGATGCCGTCGACGAGCTGCTCCCCCGAGATGTCAGAGGTCACAGCGCCGAAGGTCGCCGCGAGGGCGCGCCGCGTTGCGTCTTCGTCGTCGACGTGGCCGTACGTCGAGTGGATCGCCTGACGGATGAGACTGCTCATCGACAGGCCCGTACGGGTCGCGACGGCGTCGAGCACGCGACGGTCGTCGTCGCTCAAGGAGATCTGCGTGCGCTTGAGGCTCATGATGTAAGGACTATACATCGCGACTCATTCGCGCGACAGACATGAGAGAGGAAGCATCCACCCATCCTGTCGAGCTCAGCACGTCGATCGATGGCGAGCAGACCCGCCCGCACCGACCGACGCGAAAGCGACAGAAACGGGTCGCTGTGCAGGAGCACTGGCGCACCGACGTCGCCGCATCCTGATACCGTCGGCGATGCGCTTCCCGCAGCGCAGACCCAGGAGAACCCCGTGCAGATCAGGGATGCCGGAGTCGCCGACCTCGAGGCGCTCACCGAGATACACAACCACGCCGTGGCGCACACGACCGCGATCTGGAACGAGGACTCCGTCGACGTCGACGACCGGGCCGCGTGGCTGGGCGAGCGTTCGTGCGACGGATTCCCGGTGATCGTCGCCACGGATGACACGGGCGTGCTCGGCTACGCGTCGTTCGGTCGGTGGCGCCCGCACAGCGGCTATCGGCACACGGTCGAGCACTCGGTCTACGTGCGCGAGGGGCAGCACGGACGCGGCATCGGACGCGCCCTGCTGACCGCGCTGATCGAACGGGCCCGAGCCCAGGGCGTGCACGTCATGGTCGCCGCCGTCGAGAGCGGCAACGCCGCCTCGGTCGCCCTGCACGAGAAGCTCGGCTTCGTCGAGGTCGGGCGGATGCCGCAGGTCGGCGCAAAATTCGGACGCTGGCTCGACCTCACCTTCCTGCAGCTCACGCTCGACGAGCGGGCCACCCCCGCACCGGCATCCTGAGCATGGATCCCCTGAACTGGCTCGTCGAGGCGTTCAACTCGAACTGGGTGCTGCCCGGCGGGCAGACGCTCCTCGTGCGCGAGGTCGTCGGAAACGCCTTCGGTCTCGCGAGCGCGATCGGCGGGATGCGCCGGCGCATCTGGGCCTGGCCCGTCGGCATCATCGGCAACGTGCTGCTGCTGACCGTCTTCCTCGGCTCGGTGCTCAGCCCCGACCACTCGCTGCCGCACCTGCTCGGGCAGGCCGGACGCCAGGTGATGTTCATCGCCGTCGCGATCTACGGGTGGGTGCGCTGGCGTCAGGCCGAGGGCGGTCGGATCCAGCCGCGGTGGGCGCCGACCGGAGCGCGCATCGGACTGGTGCTCGCCCTGATGATCGGCACGGTCGCGCTGACCCCGCTCTTCCGGGCGCTCGGTTCGTGGGAGCCCGTCTGGGCCGACGCCTGGACCTTCGTCGGGTCGCTGCTCGCGACCTACGGCATGGCCAAGGGCTGGACCGAGTTCTGGCTGATCTGGATCGCCGTCGACGTGGTGGGCGTGCCGCTGCTGTTCAGCTCGGGCTATTACGCCACCGGACTCATGTACGTGTTCTACGGCGGGTTCACCGCGGTCGGTTTCATCGTGTGGATGCGCACGCAGCGGCGGGCGGTCGAGCCGATCCTCACCGCGCAGACCGGGCTGATCCCCGTGCAGAAGAGTGTGCAGAAGAAGAGCGCCCGGGGATCAGCAGCACGACCCCCAGCAGCAGACTGATCCCGAGCGCCACCATCTCGCCGATCGCCGATGCGAGCGGCATGTGCGCGAGGTGGAACGCGTGGTACGCGAAATGCAGCGTGCCGAAGACCGTCCAGGCGAAACCGAGCACGCGGTACGCGATCGGGTGACGCCAGATCAGCCCGCCGATGCTCGCCGCTCCGAGCGCCAGGTACATGGCGCCGACATCGCGGATGAGGTGCTCGTTGAACGGCCCGTCGACCGAGACCCACGAGCCGAGCACTCCGGGGAACGAGTCGTAGAAGCTCTGTGCCGCGAAGTACGCCCAGCCGCCGACGAACAGCGCGAGCAGGGCGGAGAACGCGAGGGCGAGGAAATGGAGTCGTCTCATGCTCGTGATGACGACGCGGGAGGGGCGGGTGTGAGGTCGGGGGTCGCCCGTCGCACCGCGGCCCCGCCCCCCGGGCTCAGCCGCGCTCGCGCCCGCGCAACACCCCGGCGAAGAGCACCACGGCGACGCCGACCGCGGGGATCAGCAGCAGCCCCGCGCGCAGGCTCGTCGCGTCGGCGATCAGCCCCACGACGGGCGGAGACAGCAGGAACCCGAGGCGCATGAGCCACGAGACGACCGTGAGACCGGTGCCGTGACGCAGGCCCGGCAGCACATCGGCCTCGTTCATCGCGGCGGGAACCAGGGTCGCCACACCGAACCCGGCGGCGGCGAAGCCGATGATCGTGCCGGGGATCGTGGGGAACGCGAGCGCGACACCCATGCCCACCACCACGATCACGCCACCGGCGCGCGCGACGAGTCGCTGGCCGAAGCGGTCGACGAGGCCGTCGCCGAGCAGACGCCCGATGAACTGCGCGCCGACGAGCGCGATGAACCCGGTCGCCGCGATCGCCGCGGGGGCGCCGAGCGAGCCCAGGTACAGGGTCGCCCACGAGTTGCCCGCGTCTTCGACGATCGTTCCGGCCATCGCGATGATCACCAGGGCGATCAGCATTAGGACCACGCGAGGACGGATGCCGGCGCGCACCGCCGCGCGCACGTCAGCGGGGTCGGCCACCGCGTCTTCGTCGGCGGCCGCACCCGCCGCATCGAGTCCGGGGAGGCAGAACCGCAGCGCCGTCAGGGACACGGCCGAGAACAGCACCGCCGAGATCGCGAGGTGCACACCGATTGGCAGGCCGAGGGCGATCGCCGCGGCGGCCATCGATCCGCCGAGCACCGCACCGATCGACCAGACCGCGTGGAAGGAGTTGAGGATCGAGCGGCCATACCCGCGCTGCACGCGCAGACCGTGCGCGTTCTGAGCGACGTCGGTGATGGCATCCATCGCGCCGCCGATGAAGAGGCCCAGCGCGAACAGCAGCACGCTGGGCGCGAGACCGGCGGCGAGGACGCCCACGCTCGTGAGCACGGTGCCGACGACCGCGACCTTCGCCGAGCCGAAGCGCCGGATCAGGGCCGCGGCGGCGAGACCCGCGACGATCGCGCCGACCGGGAACGAGGCGACGGCGAGACCGTAGACGGTGTTGTCGAGCCCGAGCTGCTCTTTGATCTCGGGGTAGCGCGGCAGGATGTTGGCGAACAGCGCCCCGTTGGTGAGGAAGAGCGCGGCGACGGCGCCGCGGGCGCGACGATCGGCACGCGTGGGTGCGGTGGTGGTGGTCATGTCTCTTCCGTGCGGCTTCAGCGAGTGGTGATGCGCTCGACGGCAATGGCGACCTCGGCCGGGTCGCGCTCGTCGTCATCGAGGGCGCGGTGGATCGAGAGGCCTTCGATCAGGGCGTCGAGCATCCGGGCGGTCTGCGGGTCGAAGTGCCGTTCGAGGGCCACGCGGCTCCGGGCCATCCATGCCGTCGTGATCGCCCGGTAAGCGGGATCGCGGGCGGCGAGCGTGTAGATCTCGTGCGAGAGAACGAGCTCGCGCGCGTCGCCGAACACGTCGCGCAGGATCAGCTCGACCACCGCGGCGCGCGCCTCGGCGGGGTCGGATGCCGCCGCCATCCGCTTCTCGAACCGCTCGCTGATCTCGGTGCCGAAACGCGTGAACGCCTCCCGCAGCAGGTCGTCGATGCCGTCGAAGTAGTAGGTCATCGACCCGAGGGGCACACCGGCGGCCTCGGCGATGCGACGGTGCGACGCCCCCGCGACGCCGGACTCGGCGACGACGTCGAGGCAGGCGTCGATGATGCGGTCGCGGCGCGCGGGATCGTTCTGACGCCCGCGGCGACTGCCCGGCTCAGGCGCCATCGGCCGTGTTGATCTCGCGGATCACGCGCGCCGGGTTGCCGACGGCGACGACGTTCGCCGGGATGTCACGGGTGACGACGGCGCCCGCGCCGATCACGGAGTTCTCGCCGATGGTCACGCCGGGGCACACGATCACTCCCCCGCCGAGCCACACGTTGTCGCCGATGACGATGGGTTCGGCGGCCTCGAGCTTGTCGCGCCGCATCGTCGGGTCGATCGGATGCGTGGGCGTGAGCAGCTGCACGTTCGGGCCGATCTGACAGTCGGCACCGATCGTGATCGAGGCGACGTCGAGTGCCGTGAGGTTGAAGTTCACGAAGCTGCGCGCGCCGATCGAGATGTGATCGCCGTAGTCGACGTGCAGGGGCGGACGGATCGCGACGTCGTCGCCGAGGTCGCCGATGAGGTCCTGCAGCCAGCCGCGCGCGGCCGGGTCGCCCGAGATCGTCTGCCGGTGGTAGAGGTCGGCCAGGCGCGCGGCGCGGGCCGTGCGGGCGGCGAGCTCGGGGTCGTCGCCGATGTACAGGTCGCCGGCGAGCATCCGTTCCCGCTGCGTGCGGGGGTCGCCCGCGAAGTAGTCGGTCATGGATCGAGGGTATCACCGTGTGCGTACGATCGTACGCACTATCTCACACGGCGAGGCGAGGGGCCAGGGCCGACAGCATCCGCAGCTTCTCGTGGCTCTCGCTCCCGGGGATCGCCGTGTAGACGAGCAGCGCCTGCGACTGCTCCGGATCGAGCAGGCTCTGGCAGGTGAGTTCGAGCGCCCCGAGATCGGGGTGCACGAAGCGCTTCGTCTCGCGCGGGCGGAGCCCGACCTCGTGCGTCTCCCAGATCTCCCGGAACTCGGCGCTCTGCGCGTGCAGATCGTCGGCGATCGCCGCCGCCCGCGACCGGGGGCCCCGCCGTGCGATCACCTCGCGCAACCCCGACACCCAGAGCCGGGAGAGGTAGTCGTGCTCGTCCTCGGCGTACAGCTCGCGCGTGCGCGGGTCGCTGAACCAGCGGTACCCGATGCTGCGCTCGGGACCACGCAACGATGCCGTATCGCCCGTCAGCGCGATCCCGAGCGGCGTCTGCCGCAGCGTCTCGCCGAGCTCGCTGACGATCTCGGCCGGGGTGTCACCCAGACGATCGAAGATGCGCAGCATGCCCGGGCCGATGTGGTCGCCCGCTCCCCCGCGGGGCGGCGGTTCGTGCCCCGCGAGGCGGAAGAGGTGGTCGCGCTCGTCGATCGTGAGGTGCAGGCCCTGCGCGATCGCGGCGATCATCTGCTCCGAGGGCAACGGCCCGTCGCCGCGCTCGAGACGGGCGTAGTAGTCGGCCGACATATGGCTGAGCGCCGCGACCTCCTCCCGGCGCAGCCCCTCGGTGCGGCGGCGCTGACCCCGGTGCAGCCCGACGTCCTCCGGCTGCAGGCTGTCGCGGCGCAGTCGCAGGAACCCCGCCAGCGCCTCTCTGTCGATCGCCATCCGGCACCGTCCTTTCGCCGCACCGATCCTCGCATCCGCGGCCGAGGCGTATCCACTGCATGACGTGTCCTGGATGCGCGGGGCCGACGACCGCACGCTGGAAGCAGACCACGAAGGAGCACACCATGACCCGCAGAAGCATCGACATCGAGATCCCCGACCTCACCGGCCGCCGCGCCGTCGTCACGGGAGGCAGCGACGGCATCGGCCTGCGCATCGCGACCCGCCTCGCCGCCGCCGGCGCCGAGCTGGTGCTGCCCGTGCGCAATCCGGCGAAGGGCGAGGCCGCGGCATCCGTCATCCGCGCCGCCGCACCCGACGCCCGCGTGCAGATCGCCGCGCTCGACCTCTCGTCACTGGCCTCCGTCGCCGCACTCAGCGAGAGCCTGCTGTCGGACGGACGACCGATCCACCTGCTCGTGAACAACGCCGGCGTCATGACTCCGCCCGATCGCCAGACCACCGCCGACGGCTTCGAGCTGCAGTTCGGCACCAACCATCTCGGCCACTTCGCCCTCGTCGCGCACCTGCTTCCGCTGCTGCGGGCCGGGCGGGCACGCGTCACCTCGCAGGTGAGCGTCGCCGCGAACCAGGGCGCCATCAACTGGGACGACCTCGCATGGGAGCGTTCGTACAACGGCGGGCGCGCCTACAGCCAGTCCAAGATCGCGTTCGGGATGTTCGGGCTCGAGCTCGACCGTCGCAGCGCGGCCCACGGCTGGGGCATCACGAGCAATCTGTCGCACCCGGGTGTCGCTCCGACGAACCTTCTCGCGGCGCGACCCGAACTCGGGCGATCACGCGACACCGTGGGTGTGCGCGTGATCCGCTGGGCGTCGGCGCGCGGCATCCTGCTGGGCACACCCGAGACCGCGGCACTGCCCGCGCTGTACGCGGCGACGTCATCGGATGCCCGGGCCCGTCGCCTCTACGGCCCGAAGGGACCCGGACACCTCGGCGGTGCACCGGCCGAGCAGCCGCTCTACTCACGGCTGCGCAGCGAGGCGGATGCCGCGCGCATCTGGCGGCTGTCGGAGGAGCTGACGGGTGTCGCGTTCCCTGACGCCGCGATCAGTCGGTCGACCGCGAGCTGAACAGCCCGCGCAGCACGAGGAAGACCACGACCGCGACGACCAGCACGATGGCGAGCTTGGCGACGAACCAGAGGATCGAGAACAGCGCGCTCACGATCCACCAGGCGATCACGATCGCCACGATGACGCCGAGGATGGTCCAGAGGTTCTTGGTCATGCCTCCAGCCTAGGTTCCCTGTGGTCGCCGCCTGCTCAGGCCGCCGGGATCTCGTCGATCGAGAAGTACACCGGCAGCCCGCGCTCGCGGGCGATCTCGACGTCCTTGTCGGCGCCGGCGGATGCCCCGGGCAGACGCAGCACCGCATCGCAGTGCTGCAGCAGTCGGTGCGCGGTCTCGTACATGACGTCGCCGTCGAGGCTCTCCTCGGCGCTCCGGTCGGGACCGAGCGTGCGCAGGATCGGCAGCGCGACCCATTCGCCGATCATCGGCACGTGCCCGAGGCGGAAGATCGGAGCGGATGCCTCTTCGAGCCGCTCGAGGTTGGCGGCGATGCGCGCGGGGTCGCCGTCGGTTCCGGAGCGGTAGGGACCGGCGATCAGGATCAGCAGTGGAGTTCTCATGCCGAAGACTGTAGCGTTAACCGTGCAAGAACGTGCAACTTCATGAAGGAACGCAAATGCTCGGTGCGCAGCGCAAGACCCATCTGCTCGAGATCCTCGCCCGCGACGGCCGGGTCGTCGCGAAGGACGTCGCCGCCGAACTCGCGCTCTCCGAGGACTCCATCCGCCGCGACCTGCGCGAACTCGCCGACGAGGGCAAGGTCATCCGTGTCTACGGCGGCGCCCTCCCCGTGCCCGCCGCCGACCGCCCCGTCGACGAGCGGTCGGACCTCGCGACGGCGAGCAAGGAGCGGGTCGCGCGGCGTGCGGCCGACGGCATCCGTCCGGGCTCGACCATCGTGCTCGACGCCGGCACGACCACCCTCGCCCTCGCCCGTCTGCTGCCGACCGGCGCCGATCTCACCGTCATCACCCCGAGCCCCGCGATCGCCCTCGCGGTCGCCGCGCACTCCGATGCGCGGGTCGTCATGATCGGCGGTGAGCTGTCGCGGCACTCGATGGTCGCCGGGGGCGCCCTCGCGATGGAGGCGATCCGTCACCTGGCCGCCGACACGTTCTACCTCGGCGCCACCGGCATCCACCCCGAGCACGGCCTCACCACCGGCAGCCTCGACGACGCCGTCACCAAGCGCGCCATCGCTGAGCGCTGCGCCGAGACGATCGTGCTCGCGAGCGAGGAGAAGATCGGCGCGGTCTCTCGCTTCCCCGTGCTCGATCTCGCCGCCGTGACCGCCGTGATCACCGATCCGCTCGACGAGAATCCGCTGATCGCGGGGCTGGGCTCGGCGATCGCGCGTCCATAACTCCGGAAGAACATCGGCGAACCGCCACGTTCGCACCGCTTTCGGACTCCGCAGACTCGTTTTCGAGGAGTTATGAACCGCAACCGGCTCAGACCGGTACCGAAGCGGTACCCAACTCAGGAACAACGGGCGAAACCGCACCGAGAACAGTCGATTCGGACCGCCCGGTCCCTGATCTTCCTGAGTTGGGGACGCGGGGTGCGCGTGACTCCGGAGAATCGGAGGGTTCGGGCCGGATTCGACCGAATCGGGGCCGGCGGCACAAAGTCTTCCGGAGTTACGCGCACCGTCCGTCACACTTCCCGCGGCTACGGCGTCAACACTTCGACGGCGCACCCCGCGCCGACGAAGGAGACAACGTGTCGCACGTCAACATCGGCAAGACCTACCCCGCTCCCTACCAGGCGATGCTCGCGTTCGCGGGCACGGCCGCCGAGGCCGGAACGGATGCCGGGCTCTCGCCGCTGCTCGTCGAACTGGTGAAGGTGCGGGCCTCGCAGCTCAACGGCTGCGCGTTCTGCCTGCGCATGCACGCCGCGGATGCCGTGAAGCACGGCGAGACCGCCGATCGCCTGGCCGTGCTCGCCGGCTGGTGGGAGTCGCAGTACTTCAGCCCCGAGGAGCAGGCCGCCCTCGTCATCGCCGAGCGGGTGACGCTGATCGGCGACCACGGGCGTCTGCCCGATCGCGGCATCACGCCCGAAGACGTGCTGACCGAGAAGCAGATCGCCGCGGTCACCTGGCTCGTCGTCGTGATCAACAGCTGGAACCGGATCGCGATCACGAGCCACTACCCCGTCGCGCCCTGACCGCACGCGGGCCTGAACGGAGAGGGAGGGGAGGACGCTCCCCAGCCTCCTCCCCTCCGTGATGCCTCGGACCGACGGGGAGACGGACCGAAGACGTGGCGCGCGATGAGGGAACGGCGCCATCTACTACGACGAGACCGGTGCGATTTTCTTACGCGGATTCGGTGGTGACTTCGACGGGAGGATGCTCCGCCGCCCACGAGGCGAGCAGACGCAGCCGCTCGGCCGACGGCGATCCGGGTTCGGCGGTGTAGATCATGAGCACGTTGCCGGGCTCGGCGGTGATCGCGAGTTCCTCGTAGGCGAGCGTCAGCTCACCGACGACCGGGTGCCGGAACCGCTTCGTGCCGGTGCCGTGGATCCGCACATCGTGCGCCGCCCACAACGCGCGGAAGACCTCGCTACGGGTCGACAGCTCGCCCACCAGATCCTGCATGCCCTTGTCGTGCGGGTCGCGACCCGCCTCGGCGCGCATGATGCCGACGCACATGCTCGCGAAGAGATCCCAGTCCGGGTAGAAGTCCCGCGACGCGGGGTCGAGGAACTGGAAGCGCGCGAGATTCGGGGTGCGCCCGCCATCGCCGATCACGGGCGAGTAGAACGCGCGGCCCAGCTCGTTGGTCGCGAGCAGGTTCTGGTTCGCGTCGCGCACGAAGGCCACGGCATCCGTCATCGCGGCGAGCGCCCACGTCAGGCTCGGCCGCGGGGCACTCTGCTTCGTCGCCCGGCGGCGCGCACGCCCGCTGGCGGGCACGCCGTCGGCGGCGCGCGCCAGGTCGAGCAGATGCGCCCGCTCGGCCTCGTCGAGCAGCAGCGCCCGCGACAGCGCATCGAGAACGGATGCCGACGCCCCGGCGAGCGCGCCCCGTTCGAGTTTCGCGTAGTACTCCACGCTCACCCCGGCGATCGCTGCGACCTCACTGCGCCGAAGCCCGGCGACACGACGGTTGGTGCCGGCGGTGAGTCCCACCGCCTCGGGGGTGAGCCGTGCGCGGCGGGTCATCAGGAACTCGCGCACCTCGGATCGGTTGTCCATGACTTCAGGGTAGGTCGCAGGTCGCCTCTGCGGGAGGCGTGAGGGGTGCCCTGCCGGTACACCCCTTCGCAGGGACTCCCTTCCCCCTCACGGGAGGCGCACAGTGGGAAGCATCCACTCAGAGAAGGAGACCACCCACATGCGTGGAGTCGTCATGCACGCCCCCGGCGATGTCCGGACCGAAGACCTCGAGATGCCCGTCATCGTCGAGCCGACCGACGCGATCATCCGCGTCACCGCGACCTGCATCTGCGGGTCGGACCTCTGGCCGTACCGCGGCCTCGAGCCCCTCGCCCCGCACGGACAGCGGATGGGCCACGAGTACATCGGTGTCGTCGAGACCGTCGGCGATTCCGTGACCTCCGTCGCGCCCGGAGACTACGTCGTCGGCTCGTTCGTCGCCTCCGACAACACCTGCGAGATCTGCCGGGCGGGCTACCAGTCGCGCTGCGTGCACCAGGTGATGATGGGCTCCGTCGGCACCCAGGCGCAGTACGCGCGCATCCCGCTCGCCGACGGCACCCTCGTGAAGACGCCGGGTGAGCCCTCCGCCGACCTCGTGCCGTCGCTGCTCGCGGCATCCGATGTGCTCGGCACCGGCTGGTACGCGGCCATCGCCGCCGAAGCCGGCCCCGGCAAGACCGTCGCGGTCGTCGGTGACGGCGCCGTCGGACTGCTCGGCGTCCTCGCCGCGAAGCAGCTCGGCGCCGAACGCATCATCGCGATGTCGCGTCACGCCGACCGCCAGGCGCTCGCGCGCCGCTTCGGTGCGACCGACATCGTCGAGGAGCGCGGGGATGCCGGCGTCGCCGCGATCAAGGAGCTGACGGGCGGGCTGGGTGCGCACAGCACCATCGAGGCCGTCGGCACGCAGGAGTCGATGGAGCAGGCGATCCGTGCGACCCGGGCCGGCGGGCACGTCGGATACGTCGGCGTCTCGCACGAGGTGTCGCTCGACGGCTTCGAGCTGTTCTTCTCGAGCGTGCACCTGCACGGCGGGCCTGCTCCCGTGCGCGCCTACCTGCCCGAGCTGATCCAGCTCATCTGGGACCGCGAGATCGACCCCGGCGTCGTCTTCGACCTCACGCTGCCCCTCGACGAGGCATCCGAGGGGTACAAGGCGATGGACGAGCGCCGTGCGACCAAGGTGCTGCTGACGACGGATTGACCGTCGGCTTTCGAGAGGAGACACCGTGAACATCGAAGCATCCGTTCCCACCACGAAGAACCCGCCGGAGCAGTTCGCCGGCGACGTCTGGCTCGACGTGATCGCCGCCCCGCATGAGGCGGGCCAGCGCGCGACCGTCGCCCTCGTGCGCTTCGCGCCCGGCGCCCGCACCGCCTGGCACTCGCATGCGCGCGGCCAGTACCTGCGCGTGACCTCGGGTGTGGCCCGATTCGGCGACCGCGACGGCAACATCATCGAGGTGCATCCGGGGCAGACGCTCTACACGCCGCCCGGCCAGGATCACTGGCATGCCGCGGCGCCCGGCTGCTTCATGGAGCACATCGCGATCCTCGAAGCGGGCGACGACCCGGCGGCGACCACGACGTGGAAAGAGCACGTGTCGGATGCCGAGTTCGACGGGGCGGTCGTCGCATGACCGGCTGGACGGGCGGGCAGCGTTCCGTCGGCGACATCGCCCCGGCCCTCGCCCACTACACGGATGCGGTGCTGTTCGACGAGGTCTGGGCCAGGCCCGAACTCTCGCCGCGCGATCGCAGTCTCGTCACGGTGTCGGCGCTCGTCACGCTCGGGGCCGTCGATCAGCTCGAGTTCCACCTGGGCTTCGCCCGCGACAACGGCGTGACCGAGGAGGAGCTGGTCGAGGCGATCACGCACTTGGCGTTCTACGTGGGGTGGCCCCGGGCGATGGGCGCGATCGCGGCGGCGCGAAAGGCATTCGCGGCGTCCTGAGTGACGGCATCCGGCTGTTCTCCTGCACGACTTCGGAGTTGTCGGGTCTCGCCTCTCGCACGGCACAACTTCGGAGTTCGCGGGCGACACGCCGGGGGACGGATGCCGCAACGCGGCGTGTCTCGTCGGATCTCCGAAGTTGTGCGGGGCGGGGCTTCGACGGGATCGGCGACCAAAGCGCCCGCCACCGTCATAAACCGGGGGCTTTCTCGTCTCTTATCCGGAGGGTTCGATACGCGAGCCCCGAGAGGTGGGGCAACGAGATGAGCAATCCTTCCATGAATGCCGGGTGGTACCCGGCACCCGACGGATCCGGCCACTCCTGGTGGTGGGACGGGGCGCAGTGGATGCCGCCCCAGGTCGAGGCGTCGCCGATCCCTCCCGCCGGCCCCGGCACCCTCCGCCTCGCCATCGTGGTCCAGGTGCTCCTGTTCGCCAGCGCCGCCCTGGCCCTCGCGACCGTCGCCGTCGAGGCGTTCGGCATCGCGAGCGTCAGCGACTACCTCGGCGGCAACGATGGCGCGACCTCGACGATCACGACCTACGACACGCTCTCCGCCGTCGTGGCGCTCCTCTCGCTGATCGTTCTCGTCGGCACCGGCATCCTCTGGGCGATCTGGCAGTACCGCCTCGCCACGCAGGTGCTGGGCCGCGCCCGCCGCAGCCCCGGCTGGCATGCGGGATCATGGTTCATCCCCGTCGTCAACTGGTGGTTCCCCTACCAGAACGTCTCCGACCTCTGGCGGGCAGCCGGGCGCGCTCGGCCCGGCTGGCAGATCGCGTGGTGGGGGCTCTGGATCGCGAGTTCGGTGACCGGCAGCATCTCCGCCCAGATGTCCTTCCGCGCGCAGTCGCTGGAGGAGTATCTCGTCGCGATGATCGTGAGCCTCCTCAGCTCGCTGTTGATGCTTGTAGCGGCGATCTTCGCCGTGCGGCTCGTGCGGCAGCTGACCCGCGCCTACGCGTAGACGGCGGCGCGAGCCCGGGTACCGTGGGCAGGTGTTCGAAGAGACCGTGACCGACCGCCTGATCCTCACTCCCATCGCATCGACGAATGCTCGGACCGTCGACGCGATCTTCGCGCTGCAGTCCGATCCCGCGACGTGGGCGCATCTGCCGGAGGCCGTCGAGACCGACATCTCCCAGAGCCGGGCTCGCGCGGCCGATCACGGAAAGTCGTGGGCGGAGTTCGGCCTCGGCTGGTGGTTGCTGCGGCTGCGCGCGCCCCTCGGAGACCTCGACACCGAAACGGTCATCGGGATCGGCGGGGCTGCGATCCGACCGCATCAGGCCGCCGCATGGAACCTCGGATACCGGCTCGCTCCGGGCGCCTGGGGACACGGGCTCGCGACCGAGGTCGGCCGTGCGGGCCTGGCCGCGGCGACCGCCGCCCGCCCCGATCTACCCGTCACCGCCCGCGTGCTCGCCCACAACCGCGCGTCGTGGCGCACGCTCGAGCGGGTGGGTCTCGCACAGGTCTGGGAGGGAGACGCGCCCGCCGACTACGCCCTCACGTCGGGCATCCAGCGACGTGTCTATGCCGATCGTGCCCTGCCCTCGGAGCTGCGCGACCGTCTCATCGCCCTGGGCTGATCCGGTCGCACCCCGCACAACTTCGGAGTTCTCGGGCGACACGCCGGGGGACGGATGCCGCGACGCAGCGTGTCTCGTCGGATCTCCGAAGTTGTGCGGGGTGGGGGCGCTTCGACGGGCTCAGCGCCCCACAAGGGGCGCGGACCCTCAGGCGTACAGGAGGTCGTCGGCGACAGCATCCGCCCAGTCCGGCACCGCCAGGTGAGCGGGGTCGTCCCACTCGCCCGCGACGATCTGCGCGAAGGCACCGCGCATACCGAAGAGCTTCTCGAGCGGGCTCCAATCCGACTCCCCCGGCATCGGCACGAGCGAGCGTTCGACGAGCGCGCCCGGGTGCAGC
Source organism: Microbacterium sp. 22179 (assembly GCF_052045715.1). NCBI lineage: Bacteria > Bacillati > Actinomycetota > Actinomycetes > Micrococcales > Microbacteriaceae > Microbacterium > Microbacterium sp. 22179. Next base: position 106,568 of record NZ_JBQEPJ010000008.1, read on the forward strand.
TCCTCGATCAGCGACAGCAACCGCACGCCGGCCGACACGGGGCGCAGCGCCTCGGCATCCGTCACGTGCAGGATGATGCCCTCGCACGCCTCGCCCGCGTGGTCGCGCACGAGCGGGGTGAACCCGTAGGGCACGGCGGCCAGTCCCGGCAGGCCCGCGGCGTTGACGGCGGAGGCGTAGCGCTCCCCGTCGATGAACGGCGCCGCGATCACGCGGAACGGCACGGCAGTGCTGCGACCCTCCGACACGTTCACGCCCTCGGCGAGACAGGTTCCGGGGTACAGCAGCGTCGTGGTGGGGCTCGGCAGGTTCGGCGACGGCGGCATCCAGGTGCGCTCCCCTCCGCCGATCGCCGCATCGCGGGTGAGACCCGCCACCTCGACGACCTCGAGCTCGACGTCGATGCCGCGCGTGCGCACCCAGTGCCGGGCGAGTTCGCCGATCGTGAGGCCGTGGCGGATCGGCATCGTCCAGCGGCCGACGAGGGACTGCGCGCCCTCGTCGAGCATCGGCCCCTCCGCGCGATCGAGCCGCCCGCCGAGCGGGTTCGGGCGATCGAGCACGACGACCGCGACGCCCGCATCGGCGCATGCCTCGAGCAGGTGGCTCATCGTCCAGACGTACGTGTAGAAGCGGGCGCCGACGTCGGGCAGGTCGACGAGGACGACGTCGAGGTCGTCGAGATCGGATGCCGACGGCCGCACCGCATCGCCATAGAGGCTGCGCACCTCGACGCCGGTGACGGGATCGCGCAGGTCGCCGACGTGTTCTCCCTCGCGTGCCCGCCCGCTCAACCCGTGCTCGGGCCCGAACAGCCGCGCGAACGAGAAGCCCGTCGCGGCGAGCGCCTCCCTCCCCCGCAGCAGCCCGGAGGTGAGTGCGAGGTCGTTCGTCAGCATCCCGATCCTGCCGCCGGTGAGGCGGGCGAGCAGATCGGGGCGGATGTCGCGGCGGATCAGTCGGTCGATACCGAGGTGCACGGAGGGCATGTGATCAGTCGATTCTGTGGTCGGTGACGGCGTTGAAGGTGCGCTGGAGGTTGTCGGCGATGGTGTCGTAGTCGGCCTGGGCGATGCGGGTGAACAGGAAGTCGAGCACTGCGAGCTGCGCGATGCGGCTGGCCATCGCGCCCGAGCGGAAGGTCGACTCGGAGACGGCGGTGAACAGCACGAGATCGCAGACCCGCGCGAGCGGCGAGCGCGGGTTGTTGGTGATCGCAATGGTGGTGGCGCCTGCACGGGCGGCGACCTCGGCCGACTGCACGATCTCGAGCGTGCGCCCGGAGTGCGAGATCGCGATGGCGACGTCGCGCTCGTCGAGCAGGGCGGCGCCGGTGAGCGCGAGATGCAGATCGGTGCGTGCCTGGGCCACGAGTCCGGCGCGGTGCAGTTTCTGCTCGAGGTCTTGAGCGGCGAGTCCGCTCGATGCGGCGCCGTAGATGTCGATGCGGCGAGCGCCGCGCACGGCGCCGACGCACGTCTCGAGCACGTCGATGTCGATCTGGCGCGCGGTGCGCTCGATGGCGGATGCCTCGGCGAAGGCGATCTTGCGCACGGTCGTGAGGGCGTCGTCGTGGCGACTGACATCGCTCTCGGACACCTGGAAGCGCTCGCGTTCGGAGGCCGTGCGGTCGAGTTCTGTGGCGAGGGCGAGGCGCAGATCGGGGTAGCCGGAGAAGCCGAGGCTCTGCGTGAAGCGGGCGATGCTGGCGACCGAGGTGCCCACGGCGAGGGCGAGCTGCGTGATGGAGTTGTCGACCGCGCTCTGCGGATCGGCGAGGACGTGCGAGGCGATCTTGCGCTCGGTCGGCGTGAGCACGGACAGCCTTTGATGGATGGCGGTCATCGCACTGGTGGTCACGCGAACAGACTTGCAGAATCATGTTACGGATGGAAGTCATTTCCAGAAACTACTTGCGGCTCCGTAATTTTTTATCCAAAGTGGGGCACAGGCATTCACAGCAGAGCGCCCCGGTCCCGTCCGACGGCTCTCATCAACCGAGAGGATTCCCATGCGACACCGCACCACCCGACTCGCGTTCACCGCGGGCCTTCTCGTCACCGGGCTCGCCGTCGCGGGCTGCGCTCCCGCCGCGTCCAGCGGTGACGGGGACGGCGAAGAGGTCACCCTCAAGATCTGGTCCTGGCAGGCATCCTCGTCGCCGAAGTGGGAAGCCGTCTTCGACAAGTACGAGGAATCGCACCCCGGCGTGACCATCGAGTTCGAGGGCTACCAGCCCACCGAGTACAACCAGATCCTCGCCACCGGCCTCGAGGGCAGCGACGGACCCGACATCGCGATGCTGCGCGCCTACGGCGGCATCCAGCCCGCGATCCAGTCGGAGCAGATCGTGCCGATCGACGACATCGTCGACGGTCTCGACCAGTTCGACCCGACCGTGCTGCGCGCCGCTCAGGGCAAGGACGACGGGGCCACCTACGGCGTGCCCTTCGCGTACCAGACCATGCAGATGTTCTACAACAAGACGATGTTCGACGAGATGGGCCTCGAGGAGCCCACCGACTGGGACGAGTTCATCGAGCTGCAGGACACCCTGCTCGACGAGGGCGTGACGCCGATGGCGCTCGGCGCCCGCGAGGACTGGGTGCTGCCGATGTTCCACGACATCGTGGGTTCGGCCAACTACGGCGGCGCCGACTTCGAGGAGAAGGTGCTCGCCGGCGAGACCGACTTCACCGACCCCGCCTACGTGTCGTCGCTGCAGATCGTGCAGGACATGCAGAAGTACCTCGACAAGAACGTCAACGCGATCGCCGTCGCCGACGCCGTGCTGCAGTTCACCTCGGGCCAGGCCGCGCAGTGGCCCGGCGGCTCGTTCGACCTGCCGACGTTCCAGAACTCGGCGCCCGACACCGAGTGGGGCGTGTACGAGGTGCCGCCGGCCCCCGGCAGCGCCCTCGACCACGCGGTCACGCCGGGCTACGCCGACGGCAGCTTCGGCATCAACGCCGCGAGCGAGAACCAGGATGCCGCGACCGAGCTGCTCAACTGGATGACCACGACGGAGTTCGGCCAGCTCGTCGCCGACGAGGTCGATCAGTTCTCGGCGCTCCCGGGCGTCACCTACTCCGACCCGCTCATGCAGGAGATGAACGAGGCGTACACCGCCAACCCGGCGCCGTACCTGCTGCTCGTCGACTTCCGCTACGGCGACCCGACCGGCACCGCAGTGCTCGGCCCGGACATCCAGGCGATGTTCCTCGGCGACAAGACGCCCGAGCAGCTCGGCGCCGACCTGCAGTCCGGGGTCTCCACCTGGTTCACCCCGGGTTCCTGATCCGAACACGAGGGGGCGTCGATCCGGCGCCCCCTCGCGGAGCGAAAGACACACCATGGCCCTGACCCTCCCCCTCCGGCGCGACCCCGCCACCTCGGGTGCCGCGAAGCGCCGCACCCGTGCGGGCATCGCGCTGAGCACCCCCACGGCGGCGCTGTTCGTGCTGCCCGCCGCCGTGCTCTTCGCGGTGCTGATCCTCTACCCGATGCTCGCCGCGCTCAGCTACTCGTTCTTCGACTGGCAGGGCACCAAGCAGGGCGGCTTCGCCGGCGTCGCCAACTACATCACGCTCCTCACGAAGGAGCCGTACGCCTCCGAGCTGTGGAACGCGTTCGGGCACAACCTGCTGCTGTTCGCCGGGGCGCTCGTCTTCCAGAACTCGCTCGGGCTCGGCATCGCGACGCTGCTGCACCGCCGCAAGCGCACCAAGCGCTTCTTCCAGACGATCTTCGCGCTCCCCTACCTCGTGAGCCCGATGGTCATCGGCTACCTGTGGTCGCTCATGCTGTCTCCGCTGTTCGGTCCGGTCAACGCGATCCTGCGCGGCGTGGGCCTCGAGAGCCTCGCCCTGCCGTGGCTCGGCGACCCGCAGCTCGCGATCTGGGTGATCGTGCTCGTGAGCGCCTGGCAGTGGCTCGGTTTCCCGATCCTGCTCTACGGCGCGGCGCTCGGCGGCATCCCCGAGGAGATCGAGGAGGCAGCGTCGCTCGACGGCGCGACCGCCGCCAAGCGCTTCCGCTACATCACCCTGCCGATGCTCACGCCCACGATCGGCATCATCACCGTGCTCACCTTCATCGGCAGCATGGAGGCGATGGCGATCCCGTTCGCCCTCGCCGGATCCAACGGCGCCCCCGCCGGGTCGACCGACGTGATGATGCTGCTCTTCTACCGCACCGCCTTCGAGTCGGGCAACCCGAACTCGATCGGCGTCTCCTCCGCGCTCGCGACGGTCCTCTTCATCTTCATCATGGTGATCTCGGTCGTGATCACCTCGACGATGCGTCGCGCCGAACGAAAGCTGTTCTGATGAGCACCGCCACCGAAACCCGCCCGGAGCCGACCACCGAGGCCATCGTCTCGGGCCGTCGCCCCGCCGCGCCCCGACGCCGGTCGAGCCGCACGAACGACACCCCGTTCATCGGACGCCTGTTCGCGAACGTGTTCCTGTGGGGATACGCGCTCGTCGCGATCGGCCCGCTGCTGCTCATGGTCAACAACTCTTTGCGCACCCAGCAGCAGATCGCGACCGAGCCGCTCGGACTGCCCGTGCCGCCGACGTTCACGAGCTTCCAGAGCGCGTGGATCACGGCATCCTTCGACACCTACTTCGTCAACTCGATCACCGTCACCGTCGGCTCGGTCATCGTCACCACCGTCGTGTCGGTGCTCGCGGCCTACGCGTTCGCCCGGGCGCGGGCGAAGTTCTTCCGGGGCATCGAGGCGGTGTTCCTCTCGGGCCTCATGCTGCCGGTGCACCTCGCGATCCTGCCGCTGTTCTACCTGCTCGACTCGCTCAAGATGACCAGCAACGTGTTCAGCCTGATCCTCGTGTACGGCGCCCTCGGCATCCCGTTCACGACCTTCGTGCTGACGGTCTTCTTCCGCGCCCTGCCGATCGAGCTCGAAGAGGCGGCGCGCATCGACGGCGCGGGTCCGTTCCGCACCTTCGTGCAGATCCTGCTGCCGCTCGTGCGTCCGGCACTCGCGACCGTGATCGTCTTCCGCTTCGTGCCCGTGTGGAACGACTTCTTCTACCCGCTGATCCTGCTGCGCGACCGCGACTCGTACACGCTGCCCGTCGGGCTCACCCGCTTCTTCGGCGAGTACTCCACCGACTGGCCGCAGCTGTTCGCGGGTCTCACGATCGCCACGATCCCGCTGGTCGTGCTGTTCCTGCTGGCAACCAAGCAGATCATCAACGGCCTCACCTCCGGCATGAGCAAGTGAGTCGCGCGTGGTGAACGGCGCTCCGGGCTCGGCGTGGGCATCGCTGCGGTCGATCGACGACGGTGCGGTGGTGCTCGGCTCCGCCGCCGACGACGAGCGGATGCCGTTGACCCCGGCGCACCTGTTCGACCTCGCCTCGCTCACCAAGACGTTCACGACCGTCGCCGTGCTGCGGCTCGTCGACGCCGGGCTGCTGGGGCTGGACGAGCCCGTGCGGTCGTTCGTGCCCGTCGGCTCGGAGGCCGATGGCGTGACGCTGCGGCAACTGCTCACGCATACATCGGGCTTGCCGGCCGAGGGGCGGATGTGGCGGACGGGACTCACCGGGGAAGAGCTGCGCTCGGCGGTGCTCCGGTCGCCGCTCGTCGCGTCGCCGGGCTCGGTGCACCGCTACTCGGACGTCGGATTCATCACGGTCGGCGAGATCGTGGAGCGGGTCTCGGGACGGGCGTTGGACGCGCACGTCGCCGAGATCGCGGGGTTGATCGGCGCATCGTCAGTGACCTGGCAGCCTTCGGCGGACCTCGCGGTGGCGACCGAGGTGCAGCCGCAGCGCGGGCTCGTGCGCGGCGAGGTGCACGACGAGTTGGCTCACGCCCTCGGCCGCCCCGCGGGGCACGCCGGGCTCTTCGGGACGGTCGAAGACGTGGCGGCGCTCGCGCGCATGATCCGCGACGACGGCGTCGGCGCCGGCGGACGCGTGCTGTCGGCCGACGGCATCCGTCTGATGACGACGCCCGCCGCGACCGCCGATTCCGGGTACGGACAGGCGCTCGGCCTGCGCGTGCGCGACGCGGCCTGGATGGGCCGGGCGGATGCCGTCGGCCACACCGGCTTCACGGGCACCGCGTTCGCGGTCTCGAGCGCCTCGGGCGAGTGGGGCGTGCTGCTCACGAACCGCGTGCACCCGACTCGCGAGGGCACCGATCTCAGCGCGGTGCGCCGGGAGTTCTTCTCGTTCCTCGGGTGAGGTGGGTTCCTCCGGCGAGACGCTTCGACAAGCTCAGCGCCCCAGTACTAGCGGGCCCCTGAGCCTGCGTAGCGCCCCGTGTCGGTTCCTGAGCGAGCGCAGCGAGACGAAGGGCTTGCATCTCGACGCTCGGTTCGGTGCCCGTCGATCAGCCCTCGCGCCCCGACTTCAGCCGCGCTTCAGCAGAAAGGCAGCACACTGGAGGCATGCGCATTCTGGTGGTCGACGACGAGGTGCGTCTCGCCGACGCCGTGCGCCGCGGGCTCGAAGCCGAAGGGTTCGCGGTCGACGTCGCCCACAACGGGGTCGACGGGCTCTGGCGCGCCCGCGAGACCCGCTACGACGCGATCGTGCTCGACCTGATGATGCCGGGCATGAGCGGGTGGAAGGTGTGCGAGGCGCTGCGCGCCGAGGAGAACTGGACGCCCATGCTCATGCTCACCGCCAAGGACGGCGAGTGGGACCAGGTCGAGGCCCTCGAGACCGGTGCCGACGACTACGTCACGAAGCCGTTCTCGTTCGCGATCCTCGTCGCCCGGATCCGCGCCCTCGTGCGCCGCGGGGCGGTCGCGCGCCCGGCCGTGCTCGAAGCCGGAGACCTGCGCCTCGACCCCGCCGCCCACGACGTCTGGCGCGGCGCGACGCCGATCACCCTCACCGCCCGCGAGTTCTCGGTGCTCGAGTACCTCATGCGCCACCGCGGGCAGGTGATCTCGAAGCGCACCCTCATCGAGGGAGTGTGGGACGACGACTTCGACGGCGACCCGAACATCGTCGAGGTCTACGTCGGCCACCTGCGGCGCAAGGTCGACAAGCCCTTCGACCGCGAGGCGATCGAGACCATCCGCGGCGCCGGATATCGATTGGCGGCAGACGGTGGCTAGGCGCGGCTGGCGGTCGGTGCGCGGGCGCACCACTCTCGGTGCGACGGTCGTCGTGGCGGTGGCGCTGGCGATCGGCGCAGTGTCGTTCTACGGCATCCTGAGCGGCAGCATCCATTCGGCGACCGAGCGCTCCGCCGAGCAGCGCCTCGACGAGCTCGCCGAGCGGCTCGACCAGCCGGGCGGTCGCGGGCCCGACGGCGCCGACGGTCTCGGCGGGCTCGGCGGGCTCGACGACGAGATCGTGCAGATCATCGCCGACGACGGATCGGTGCGCGCCGCCAGCGAAGAGGCGCGGGATGCCCTCGGCTCGACCGCTCTGCCCGTCACCGACGACGCGATCACGATGACCATCGACGACGAACCGATGCTCGTGCTCTCGGACGACCTCGACGACGACCGGACACTCGTGCTCGCCGTCTCGGTCGAGAACGATGCCGAGACACTGTCGACCGTCGCGGTTCTGCTCACCGTCGCCGTTCCGCTGCTGCTGCTGCTCGTCGCCGTGACGACGTGGCTCGTGACCGGACGCGCGCTGCGGCCGGTCAGTCGCATCCGCGAGGAGGTCGACGGCATCACCGCCGAACGCCTGCACCACCGGGTGGCGGTGCCCGACTCCGCCGACGAGATCGCGGCACTCGCGTCGACCATGAACGGGATGCTCGATCGGCTCGACGCGTCGGCCACGGCTCAGCGCAGATTCGTGTCGGATGCTTCGCACGAACTGCGATCGCCCCTCGCCGTGATCCGCCAGCACGCCGAGCTCGCCCAGGCCCACCCCTCGACCACGAGCATCGGCGAACTGGCCGAGGTCGTGTCGGACGAGGGGCTGCGGCTGCAGGGCATCGTGGAGTCGCTGCTGCTGCTCGCCCGCCTCGACGAGGGTGCCGGCTCGGTGCACGAGCCGGTCGACCTCGACGACATCGCGCTCGGCGAGGTGCGGCGACTGCGCTCCTCGGGGGTGGAGGTCGACGGCTCCGGCATCCGCGCCGCCCGCGTCGAGGGTGACCCGCGCCTGCTCGGGCAGTTGCTGCGCAACCTCGCCGACAACGCAGCCCGGCACGCGCAGGGCCGCGTGGCGATCGCGGTCGCACCCGCCGACGGGTACGTGTTCGTCACCGTCGAGGACGACGGCGCGGGTGTGCCGGTCGACGAGCGGGAGCGGGTGTTCGAACGCTTCGTGCGCCTCGACGAGGCGCGCAGCCGCGACGCCGGCGGCAGCGGACTCGGGCTCGCGATCGTGCGGGGTATCGCCGCGGCCTCGAGTGGAACGGTCGCCGTCGACGACTCCCGCTGGGGCGGCGCTCGGTTCGTCGTGACGCTGCCGCTCGCGCGATAGCGGCACGGAGCCGCTTCTCGTGGCGGGACGCTTCGACAGGCTCAGCGACCCAGCGCGACGGGGTCCCTGAGCCTGTCGAAGGGCCCCACCGCACGGAGCCGCGTTCCTGAAGACCGCTTCAGGACGCTTCAGGGTGGCTTCAGCGGTATCGCGGGAGCATGAAGCCATGAACGACAAGACCCCGAACCCCGACCAGACGCCCGAGTCGACGCCCGACGCTCCGACGGTCCCCGTGACCCCGACGACGGATGCCGCGACGCCCGCGCCGACCGCACCCTCGGCCGAAGCATCCGCCGCCTCTGCCGCTCCCGCCCCGAAGCCGGGACGCAAGCGCGCCCTGCTCATCGGCGGAGGAATCGCCGCGGCCGTGGTGCTCGCCGGCGGCGGCGTCGCCATCGGCGCGGCGATCGGTGACGACTTCGGTGACGACGACGACCGCCCCTCGATGTCGGACGGCCAGCGCCACGACGACGACCGCGGAGGCGGCCGCGGACAGGACGACCGCGGCGACGACCGCTCCGACGACCGCGCACCGCAGCAGGGCGGACCCGTGACCGGCATCGGTTCGAACTCCGCCGACGAGATCGTCGAGATCGCGGATGCCGCCCGCGGCGCCGCCGACGGCGAGGTCACCTCGATCGACGCGAAGCGCGACGGCACGTGGGAGGTCACGCTCGAGACGGCATCCGGTGACGAGTCCGAGGTGCGCGTCACCGCCGACCTCGCGACGAGCATCGTGTCGACGGATGCCGCCGACGGTGACGACACCGGGCCCTCGCTGACCCTCGACGAGGCGACCATCCGCTCGCTCGTCGCCGCGGCGCTCGACGAAGCCGAGGGGCTCATCACCGACCTCGACGTCGACGACGACAGCGTCAGCCCCTACGACGTGTCGGTGCTCACGAGCGACAACCGCTCGATCGACATCGACCTCGACAGCGCCTTCGCCGTCGTCGGCACCGACCTCGACGATTGAGGCCCGGGCCGGGGCGGATACGATGCAGGGATGAGCGCTATCGACGACGTCTCCATCGGCGGTGAGGTGATCCGCCTCGGCCAGTTCCTGAAGTTCGCGGGACTCATCGACTCCGGCGGCGACGCGAAAGAGGCGATCATCGACGGCTTCGTGAAGGTCAACGGCGAGGTCGACCGCCGCCGCGGGCGCCAGCTGCACGACGGCGACCTGGTGTCGTTCGAGGCCCGCACGGTGCGCGTACGCCCTTGATCGCGCTCCGCCGCACCGGATCGCCCTCCGTAGCGGCCTCACGCACCCACAGCTGAACACGGCAGCGTGCTCGGAGGGTCGCGATCAGGAGGTCGCGGCGGTCTCCGCAGAGGAGATCGCCACATGGCGTCCGAGGCGCGCGACGACCCCCTCGAGGTATCGTGTGATCGTCTCCTGCTCCTGAAGGGCATGATCCGCGCCTTGGCGGCGACCGGCGCCGTCATCACGAGCGCCGGCATCCTCCTCGCTGCGGTCTTCGCCGTGCTCGGGGTGCTTCCGCTCATCACCCTGACGCAGATCGGAGTGATCGTGTGCGTTGGCGTGCTCATCGACACGCTGCTGGTGCGAACGGTGATCGTCCCCGCTCTCGCCTTCCTCGCGCGAGATCGATTCTGGTGGCCCCGCACGCCCGCGTTGAGCGACGCGGATGCGGCGGAGCAGGGCGCGAACGCCCTCGCGCTGCAGTCGACGCCCCGCTACGCCGAACGCGTCATCTGATGCACGACGATGTCGGGTTCGTCCCTCGCTACCCATCCGGGCGGGCAGAAGCAACCCCGCGCGAGAATCCGATCGCGACTGCGAGGCTGTCATCATGAAACTCGTCTCGTACGCCGGTCAACAGCTCGTCACCACCGATGATGTCGCGGACGCACTCGTCGTCCTCGCGGCGGAGATCGCGAATGAGGGAGGCTCTCAGGCTCTGCAGATTCCGATCGTCGTCGACGGCGAGAACGACCTGGCCGAACTCGTGGTCGGCCTCGGCAACGACGTCCTCGTGGGTCCCCATTCCTCGGACGGCGCGGACCCGGACTTCTCCGAGCACGCGGAGCGCCTGCGCACCCACCCTTCCTACCCGAGGCGGCTTGCGTCCGAAGGCGAAGGCGACGGCGACGGCGAAGACGACAAGGGCAATGAATGGGTCGTCGACTTCGACCTGGACGCGGGGACGACTCGGCACTGAGTACCCACGGGAAGCTGTCCGGTCCCCCGTCGCCCGAAGACGGAGGACCGGCGAAGTCGACGAGTGGTGCGCACAGCGCTCCGCCCCCATCCGGGTCACCCCTGACCGAGAGAGAACAGGAGCGCGCCGTCCGGTTCGACCGACGCGGAACCGGCAGTGCCGACTCGTTGTGTTCCAAGCCTAGAAGCGCAGGCGGATTCGGCCGCATCGCTCTCCGACCGTTGACGGCGTCCCGCGATCACTGCTAAGAGGCCACCGGGCGCCCGCGCGATAGCGAGTGAGCGGCCGTCGCGCAAGGCTTTTGCCCCATTCGCCCGACGCGCGCACGATGGCGACATGCCCACCCCCATCGGTCGCCCCCTGGAGACCTACGCTCCGATCGGCGACGGTCGCACGGTCGCCTTGATCGGCACGGATGGCTGCATCGACTGGCTCCCGCTGCCCGATCTCACCGACCTTCCGGTGTTCGCGCGCCTCCTCGACGAGGAGACGGGCGGATGCTTCGAGCTGCGACCCGTCGCCGAGTTCCGCACCGAGCGACGCTATGTTCCCGAGACGAACGTGCTCGAGACGACCTTCGTGACGGATGCCGGACGCGTCCGCGTCACGGACGCCCTGGTGTCGGGTGTCGCCGGACGGCTGCCGTGGGCCGAGCTCGCCCGGCGGATCGACGGCATCGAGGGTTCCGTGGAGATGCGCTGGTGCGTGCGCCCCGGCACGTCGCTGCGCACGGCGGCACCCTGGATCGAGAGCACCGACCACGGCCCGGTGGTGCGCAGCGGCGCCACGGCGTTCGCGATCGTGGGTTTCGATCACGGGCCACGGCATCCGGATCCCGACGGAGCCGACGGGCCGCTTCTCGACGGCGCATTCTCGACGACGTCGGGCTCACGCCACCTGATCGCCCTCGCGGCCACGCACGACGAACCCCTCCACATCCCCGATCCGCACAACGTCGACGACGGCATCGATCGCACGATCGAGAACTGGCGGCACTGGTCTCGCGTCTTCTCGAACGAGGGTCCCTGGAGCGAGCAGGTGCAGCGCAGCGCCCTCGCCCTGAAACTGCTCATCTACAGCCCGTCGGGCGCCATCGCCGCTGCCGCCACCACATCGCTGCCCGAGAACCCGGCCGGCGGCAAGAACTGGGACTACCGTCACGCCTGGGTGCGCGACCTCGCCTACACGGCGCACGCGCTGGTGCGCTTCGGCCTGCGGGAGGAGACCCAGGCCGCGCTGTCGTGGATGCTCCGCACGATCCGCGACCACGGCCCCGAGCTCCACGTCATGTACACGCTCGACGGCGGGCTCGTGCCCGAGCCCCTCGAGTACGACGTCGAGGGCTGGCGAGGCATCGGGCCGGTCGTGACGGGAAACCCCGCGGGCGACCAGCTGCAGCTCGGCGTCTACGGCGACCTGCTCGCGATCTGCCGCACCTACGTCGATGCGGGCAACGTGCTCGACATCGGCACGGCGCGGATGCTCGCGGGAATCGCGGACCGTACGTGCGATCTGTGGCGCAACCCGGACTCGGGCATGTGGGAACTCCCTGAGGAGCGGCACTACATCTCGTCGAAGATGGGCTGCTGGAAGGCCCTCGATGACGCCGTCGCGCTGGCCGACGCCGGTGCGATCCCCGGGAGCGCCGATCGCTGGCGGGCCGAGCGCGAGCGCATCCGCGGGTGGATCGACGAGAACGGCTGGTCCGCCGAGCGCTCGGCGTACGTCTTCTACTCCGGCTCGGAGGAGCTCGACGCCTCGGTGCTGCTGCACGCGCCGTCGGGTTTCGACCGCGGCGAGCGCATGTCGTCGACGATCGACGCCCTGGTCGACGAGCTCGGCGCGGGTCCGCTCCTCTACCGCTACAGCGGGGCGGATGCCGAGGAGAAGACGTTCGTGGCGTGCGCGTTCTGGCGCGCCGAGGCGCTCGCCTGCGTCGGCCGGCACGACGAGGCCCTCACCCTCATGGACGAACTCATCGCCCAGGCCAACGACGTGGGCATCTACGCCGAGATGATCGACGCCGACGACGGCTCGGCCTGGGGCAACACCCCGCAGGCACTCAGTCACCTCGCGTTCCTCACCGCCGCCATGACCATCCGCGACGTCGTCCCCGACGAGCTGTTGCGCGACCGCACCTGAAAGACCGACACGAAAACAAGGAAGGGGAACACCATGTCCCGTGACCAGTACACCTTCACCAACCCCGCCGAGCTGTACGCCGACATCGAGCCGCAGAAGCAGCACATGCCCGAGCCGGGCCTCGACGCGGACCTCGCCCCGAAGGCCGACCTCGGCGAGGAGAGCTACCGCGGCTCCGGCCGCCTGACCGGCCGCAAGGCCCTCATCACCGGTGGCGACTCCGGCATCGGCGCCGCCACCGCGATCGCCTTCGCCCGCGAAGGCGCCGACGTCGCGCTCTCCTACCTCCCCGAGGAGCAGGAGGACGCGGACCGGATCGCCGGCATCGTGCGCGAAGCGGGCGTCAAGGTGGCGACCTTCCCCGGAGACCTGCGCGATCCCGAGTACTGCCGCACGCTCGTGGCCGAGACGGTCGGAGCCCTCGGCGGTCTCGACATCCTGGTGAACAACGGTGGCAAGCAGATCTACCAGGAGTCGCTGACCGACATCACCGACGAGCAGTTCGACGACACGTTCAAGACGAACGTGTATGCGATGTTCTGGATCACGAAGGCCGCGCTCCCCCACCTCCCGGCGGGCTCCGCGATCATCAACACCACGTCGATCCAGGCGTACTCGCCGTCCGACATCCTGGTCGACTACGCGTCGACCAAGGCGACGATCAACGCCTTCACGAAGGGCCTCGCCCAGCAGCTCGCGCCGAAGGGCATCCGCGTGAACGCCGTCGCCCCGGGACCGATCTGGACCCCACTGCAGCCGAGCGACGGACAGCCGCAGGAGAAGATCGACCAGTTCGGTGAAGACACCCCGCTGGGCCGCATGGGCCAGCCGGCCGAGCTCGCCCCGGCCTACGTCTTCCTCGCATCGGCCGAATCGAGCTATGTCGCCGGTGAGACGCTCAACGTGAACGGCGGCATGCCCACTCCCTGATCGCCGCGGCCCTTCGTCTCGTCGCTGCGCTCCTCGCTCAGGAACCGCGCTCGAACACCGGTTCCTGAGCGAGCGCAGCGAGACGAAGGGCCGGTACCCCGCACGGCTCGCGCCCGTCAAGCCCGTCGCGCCACGGCATTCGCCCCGGCACGCTGGAAGCACCCAGACCACCGCCCCCAGGAGGACTCCATGAACACCGACTCCAACGACAGCCGTATCGACGAGACCCCCGAGAACGTCCAGCCGCTCCGCGACGACGAGGCGACCTCGTTCGCCGACCCGTCCGACGACCCGGCCCAGGCCGAGTGGGAGCGCACGGATGCTCTCGACGCCGGTGCCGACATCGACGAGGTCGTGGCCACCGGAGCCGACCCCGACGAGCTGCCGTCGGACGACGACGAGATCCCCGCGACGGACCTGCCGTCGAGCGGCCTTCAGCCCGAGACGCAGGAGGGCGACCCGGTGATCGCCGAGATCGGCGAGGACGGCGAGGGCGACCTCTCGCCCAACGACCTCTGACCGCCGGTGGCCACGCGACTGCTGCTGCTCGCCGACACGCACGTGCCCGCGCGGGCGAAGCGCCTGCCCGACGCCGTGTGGCGCGAGGTCGACCGCGCCGAGGTCGTCATCCACGCCGGCGACTGGGTCGACCTCGCGACGTTCGAGACGCTCGACGCCCGCGCCGCCCAGTTGATCGGGGTGTGGGGCAACAACGACGGTGCCGACCTGCGAGAGCGGATGCCGGAGTTCGCCGTCGAGGCGATCGAAGGTCTCACCGTGGGCGTGGTGCACGAAACGGGTGCGGCCACGGGCCGTGAGCGGCGCATGGACCTCGCATACCCGGACGCCGCACTCGACGTTCTGGTGTTCGGGCACAGCCACATTCCGTGGGACTCGCGCACGCCCCGCGGCATCCGCCTGCTCAATCCCGGGTCGCCGACCGACCGTCGGCGCCAGCCCGTCTGCACGCTCATGACCGCGGTCGTCGACGGGGACGAGTTGCGCGACGTCGAGCTGGTGCCGGTCGAGCGGGGTTGACGCCGCTCCTCAGGCGGCGAGCGCCGACTGCTCTCGCCGCGTCTTCGCCTCGCCGCGGAGCACGGCCGCGACACCGAGACCGCAGAGCGCGAAGCCGACGAACGTCACGATCGTGAGGGGTTCGCCGAGCAGGATGCCCCCGGCGATCGCCGTCGCCGGCGCGATGAGGAACAGCAGCGCCTGCAGGGCGGTGATCCCCACTCGTCGCAGCAACCACCAGTAGAGGCCGTAGGCGGCGAGCGTCGGGAACAGGGCGGTGAGCACGACGGCGAGCCAGAACGATGCGGATGCCGGGGGCACGAACGACCCGGTGGCCACCGACACCGCGAGCAGAAGTACGGCGGTCACGGTGACGTGGATGGCGAGCGTCACGAGTACGCCCGTCCGCACCGCGGATCGCCGCTGCAGGAACGTGCCGACGATGAGGCACACCATCGCGGTGGCCGGCAGGAGGTAGGCGATCGGGGGTGCGGCCGACGACCCGAACTGCGAGCGCACGACGAGCAGCACACCGACGGCGCCGAGGGCGAGGCCCGCCCACTGCGATCCCCGCACGCGCAGTCCGAGGATCGGTCCGACGAGCACGGCGACGATGAGGGGCTGCACCGCATCGATGAGCGCGACCGTGCCCGTGGCGATGCCGGTCGCGACGGCCCCGTAGACGGCGGCGCAGTATCCGAACTGCGCGAAGAGCCCGATCAGCGCCTGCGTGCGCACGTCACGTCGGGTGACGCCCTTCGCGTCCCCCGAGACGCGGACGATGAGCAGGAGCACGATCGCCAGGGGCACGAACCGCCAGACGAGCAGTGTGAGCGGTGCGACGTCGACCGTGGCGAAGGCCGGGATGATGAAGCCCGAACTCCACGTGACGATGAAAGCGGCTGCCGCTGCGGCCGTGAGCACCCCGCGAAGTACACCGATCTGTTTACTCATGCGTACGACTATACAGGTTGGTATAGTTTTTGCATGACCTCGTCCGTTCCCGAGCTCGCACCCCTCACCCCCGGAGCACGTCGTGTGCTCGACGCCGCCTCGCAGCTCTTCTACGAGCGCGGCATCCATGCGGTCGGGGTCGACACGATCGCCGAGGTCGCCGGCGTCACCAAGAAGACCCTCTACGACCGGTTCGGCTCGAAGGAGGCGCTCGTCGTCGCCTACCTGCAGCACCGCGACGCGCGCTGGCGCGAGCACGTCGCCGCGCACCTCACCCGGGTTCCCGAGCCGGGCATCGACCGCGTGCTCGCGATCTTCGACGCCGCGATCACCTGGTCCGACGACAACAGCCCCAAGGGCTGCAGCGCCATCAACGCCCGCGCCGAGATCGGCGAGGGCAACGACGACCACCCTGTCTTCCCCGAGGTCTCTCGCCAGAAGGTGTGGCTGTTCGACCTGTTCGACGAACTCTGCGCCGAAGCCGGCATCCGCGATCACCGCGCCGTGGCGCAGGCGATGATGCTCCTCTACGAAGGGGCGATCGTCACGGTCGGCATGGCGACGTTCGCCGACCCCTTCGTCGTCGCGCGCGGGTGGGCGCGCACGCTGCTCACGCGGAGCTGATCGCGTGACGGTGAGAGCTCAGCCCTGGGAGCCCTTGCCCGGCTTACCCGCGTGGTCGGGCTTGTTGCCGTTCTGGTCCGACGGGTTGTCCTTGGCCCCGCTGCCGGGGGTGCCCTTCTCGCTCTGACCGGAGGAACCCTTCTCCCCGTCGTCGACGGTTTCGGCGACGGGCTCTGCCGGTGAGACGGGTTCGCTGACGACCTCGTCGCTCACCGGCGCCTCGGTCGCGACCTCCTCGGGTGCGACCTCGACAGACGCGACCGCACGGGCCACGGCCTCCGAGAGCGCACTTCCCGAGGCGCCCGAGTCCGGGGCGAGGGCCATCGCGCCGGCGACGGAGACTCCGGCGACCACGAGCGCGGCTGCCCCGGCGATGACGCGCGTGCGGGCCCGGCCGACGCGTGCGGGGCGCTCGGCGGGGAGAACGGCCGTGCGCCCCGTCTCGGCATCCGCAGCTCCGCGGTCGTCCTCGACGGTCGCCGCTTCGGCCAGCGCGGGCGGAGCAATCCGGTCTGCGGCGGCACGACTCGCCGCCGGCTCGCCCCCGCTCAGGAGCGCGCCCGCCGCCCTGGCCACCTCCGCGGCGGTCGGTCGCCGATCCGGCTCCATCGCGGTCATCCGCTCCAGCAGATCGCGCCACGCCGGGTCGACATCGCCCGGAACCGGCGGCGATCCGGCCAACCGTGCGATCGCGGCGGCGCGGCCCGAGCCGATCGGCGTGTATCCGGGTTCGCCGGTCAGCGCTTCGAGCACGACGAGGCCCAGCGCGAAGATGTCGGCGGGCGTGCCCGGGTCGTGGTCGCGCAACTGCTCGGGAGCCATGTAGGTGAGGGTGCCGAGCACGATGCCGGGCGTGGTGAGGCGAGATCCGTCGACGAGGCAGGCGATCCCGAAGTCGGCGAGCTTGGCCGTCCATGCTCCCCCGCTGCGCGTCCCACGCCTCTGCAGCAGAACGTTCGACGGCTTGACGTCGCGATGCACGATGCCGGCCGCGTGCGCGGCAGCGAGGCCCTGCGCCAGATCACGGGTGAGCGCGGCGAGTTCGCGCGAGGGGATCGGTCCCTGCGCCATGCGCTGGGCGAGCGTCGGCCCGTCGATGAACTCCATCACCAGGTACTGCGGCCGCCCCGGGTCGAGCTGGGCGTCGAAGAGCGTCACGAGCGACGGGTGGTTGAGCGAGGCGAGCAGGGCCTTCTCGGTGTGCGCGCGTTCGACCGAGACCTTCGCCTCGTCTCCCGGATGGATCATCTTGATCGCGACCGTCCGCCCGAGATGCGTGTCGTCGGCGCGGTAGACCGTCGCCATGCCGCCCTGTCCGACGCGGTCCTTCAGCAGGTACCGGCCGTCGAGCAGAGCCTCCGTCGGCGAGACGACTTCCAGCGTCATCGGGTACTCCTCATCGCGAAACGTCGATCGATCCTCCGACACTACGGCGCTCGATCGGCCGGAGTCAGTGGGCTTGACTCCGGCCGATCGAGTGCTTCGCTGCCTGCGAGGCGTCACGCCGCGAGCGGTACCGCCCCCACCAGCACGCCGACCGCGAGCATCACCAGCGACACCGCGCACGCCCGCCACAGCACCTTCTTGTGGTGGTCGCCGAGGTTGACGCTCGCGAGCGAGACGAGCAGCAGGATCGCTGGCACCAGCGGGCTCTGCAGGTGCACGGGCTGCCCGGTGATCGATGCCCGAGCCATCTCGACGGGTTCGATGCCGAAGTGCTCAGCACTCTGAGCCAGCACCGGCAGGATGCCGTAGTAGAAGGCGTCGTTCGACATGAAGAACGTCAGCGGGATCGACAGGATGCCGGTGATCACCGCGAGGAACGGTCCGAGCGCGGTGGGGATGGCGGTCGTGATCCAGCCGGCCATCGCGTCGACCATGCCCGTGCCGTTCAGCACGCCGACGAGCACGCCGGCGGCCAGAACCATCGAGACGACGCCCACGATGCTCGGGGCATGGGCGACGATCTCGTCGGCCTGGCTCTTGAGCTTCGGGAAGTTGATCACCAGCGCGACCGCCGCCCCGACCATGAAGACGTAGGCGAGCGGGAAGATGTCGGCGACGAGCAGCACCATGACGGCCGCGGTGAGGGCGAGGTTGACCCAGATGAGCTTCGGGCGCAGCGTGGCGCGGTTCGGGTCGAGCATCGTGTCGGCCATCGCCGTGTCCTCGCGGTCGAGCAGCGCGGTCGCCGCGGGCAGGCCTCCGCGGCCGCCGGCGAGGGTGACGATGTTGCCGGTGCGCAGTGTGGCTCGGGCACCGGGTGTGGCGTTGCCGCCGCGGAACACCTTCGAGCCGGTGCCCGCCGAGCCGCCGATGCGATCGGGGTCGATGCTGCCGAGGCGCTTGCGCTCTCCCAGCCCGAGGAACCAGGCGAAGAGCAGGGCGACGATGAGACCGGCCCCCAGCGAGGGAAGCATGGGCACGAAGACGTCGGTGGGCTGCAGGCCGAGTGCGGTCGCGGCGCGCACGGTCGGGCCACCCCAGGGGACGATGTTCATGGTGCCGTTCATGAGACCGGCGACACAGGTGAGCACGACCGGGTTCATGCCCAGCTTCAGGTAGATGGGCAGCATCGCCGAGGTGGTGATGATGAAGGTCGTCGAGCCGTCGCCGTCGAGCGAGACCGCGCCGGCCAGGATCGCCGTGCCGAGCACGATCTTGGCCGGGTCGTCGCCGAGCAACCGGGTGATGAAGCGGATGAGCGGGTCGAAGAGTCCGACGTCGATCATGATGCCGAAGTACATGATGGCGAACATCAGCAGCGCGGCGGTCGGGGCCATGTCGGAGATCGCGTCGATGATCATCTCGCCGAGGCCGAGACCGGCGCCGGCGAAGAGCCCGAACACCGTCGGCACCAGGATGAGGGCGACCATCGGGGTCAGACGGCGGGTCATGATGAGCGCCATGAAGACGAGCACCATCGTGAACCCGAGGGCCACGAGCACGCCCTCGGGCGGCAGGAACGCCGTCGCGTAGCCCTCCTCGGCGGAGAGCAGGATCCCAGGTTCCACGTTCACATCGACTCCTTCGTCGTGTCGTGCATCAGAGCGGAGCACCGCGTGCGGCGCATCCCGAGAGACTAGGTCGATCGCAGACGCCGCGCGCGCTATGTCGCATTGCTGCACGTTGTGCGCGTAGCGTGTGTTCTGCGCATTGTGCTCACGACGCGACGAGGAGGTTGCCCCGGTGCGTTTCGCCACCCGACTGCTGCTCGTGCAGCTCGCGACCGTCGCCGCGGTCGTCACCGTCTGCACCCTCGTCTTCGGATGGCTCGGCGTGCAGCAGCTGCGCGCCGAGTCCGAGGCGACGGCGCTCAACATCGCCCGCACCCTCGCCGAGGACCCCGATGTCCGTCAACTCGTCGCCGAGTTCTCGACCGATCCGGGCACGCCCGCGGCCGCGGCGCTGCGCGACGGACCCCTGCAGGAGATCTCGGTCGACGTCGCCGATCGCACCGCTGCCCTGTTCGTCGTGATCACCGACGATCACGGCATCCGCCTCGCCCACCCCAACCAGGATCTGCTCGGCCAGGTCGTCTCGACCCCGTTCGAAGAAGTGCTGCGCGGAACCGAGGTCGTCGACTGGGAGGTCGGCACGCTCGGCGAATCGGCGCGCGCGAAGGTGCCGATCTACGCGACGGCGGGAGAGCCGCCGGTCGGCGAGGTGAGCGTCGGATTCGAGCGCGCGAGCGTCTTCGACGAACTGCCCGCCCTGATCGCGACGATCGCGGTCGCCGGGGTCGCGGCCCTGGGCCTGGCCGCCCTGGCCACGCTTCTGCTGCGGCGCCGCTTCGAGCGGCTGACGCTGGGCCTGCAGCCCGAAGACCTCGTCGCGCTCGTGCAGAATCAGGCCGCCGTGCTCGAGGGGGTCGGCGACGGCGTCTTCGCGGTCGACCCGGAGGGCGTCGTGCGCGTCTGCAACAGCGCGGCGGAACGGATGCTGCAGCTCGACTCTCCCGTCGGTCGCCGCGTCTCGTCGCTCGGCCTCGACGACACCGTGCGTCGTCTGCTCGACGGTCGCGGGGCGAGCGCCGAGACGGTGGTCGGCGATCGGGTGCTGTATCTCGATGCCCGCCCGGTCGTGCGCGCGGACCGGCCGCTCGGGGTGGTCGTGGTCGTGCGGGATCGCACCGACATCGAGGCCCTCGCCGGTCGCCTCGAGACCGTGCGCGCGACGACCGAGGCACTGCGGGTGCAGCGTCACGAGTTCGCCAATCGTCTGCACGTGGTCTCCGGCCTGCTCGACGCCGACCGCGGGCGCGAGGCACGCGCCTTCCTCGACGAGCTCACGCACCGCGGTTCGGTGGGCGGCGATGTCGAGGGGATCGAGCGGGTGCCCGATCCGTTCCTGCAGTCGTTCCTCGGAGCGACCGCGGTCACGGCCCGCGAGCGCGGTGTCGCGCTGGTCATCACCGACGACACGCTCCTGCTCGGAGAGGTGACCGCCGCCGAAGACGTCGCGGCCGTGCTGGGCAACCTGGTCGACAACGCGATCCGTGCCGCCGTCGCCGGCGTCGAGCCGCGACGGGTCGAGGTCACCCTCCTCACCGACGGCAGCGAGTTGGTGCTGACGGTCGCCGACTCCGGCGCGGGCATCACCCCGCCCGGCCGCGACCCCTTCGCCCCGACCACCGAGACGATCGCCGTGCGCTCCGGTTCCGACGCATCGGATGCCGGACCCGTGCACGGCCACGGCTACGGGCTGCCACTCTCCCGCGACCTCGCCCGGCGGCGCGGTGGGGACGTGTGGCTGATCTCGCCGGGTGGTGGTGGCGGCTCCGGCGACGGCGGTCATGGCGCCGTGTTCGGCGCCCGCATCCCTTCGGCGGTGCGACCGCCCGACGACGACCGGCAGCTGGAGGAACAGTGACCGACGACATCCGCGTGCTCGTGATCGACGACGACTTCCGCGTGGCGGGCTTGCACCGCGACGCGGTGGCGAGCGTGCCCGGCTTCACCCCGCTCGAGGCGGTGCACACGCTCGACGCCGCGCGCCAGGCGCTGCGCGCGCATCAGCCCGACCTGCTGCTGGTCGATGCGTATCTGCCGGATGGCGACGGCATCCGCTTCGTCGCCGACACCGAGCGCGACGCGTTCGTGCTGTCGGCGGCGACGGATGCCGTGACCGTGCGGCGCGCGATCAACGCCGGCGCCCTCGCCTACCTCGCCAAGCCCTTCGACGCCACGGCGCTCGTCGACCGGTTGCGCCGCTACGCCCGCATGCGCAATCTGCTGGGCGGCGACGCGGCGCTCACCCAGGAGCGCATCGACCGTGCGATGTCGATCATGGCCGGCGGTGCCGAGCCCGCGACCGTCTCGCGCTCGGCCACCGAGCAGCTCATCCTCGACGGACTCGGCGACGACGACGAGGCATCCGCCGCCGAGGTCGCCGAGCGCGTGGGAATCTCGCGCGCGACGGCGCAGCGCCATCTCGCGGCCCTCGCCACTCGCGGCCAGGTCGAGGTGCGACTGCGCTACGGCACCACCGGTCGGCCCGAGCATCGGTACGCGCGGGTGGGGAAGCGGTAGTTCGGAGGCGGATGCTGGCGCCGGCGATGCCGCCGATGGGATGCTGAGCACGATGAAGCGTTCGACGAAGATCACGATGGTCGTGTCTGCAGCCGTCGTTACGGGGCTGCTCGTTCTCGCGCTGCCGGCGATGCTCGGAGCCACGACGTGGGTCACCGGAGTGTTCGGTGCGGGGTCCGGCTCTCCCGCCGCGACCGAGTCTCCGAATCCGACCGCTGACCCGGCATCCCACGACGGTCTGGTCGACCTCGGCGACGGCATCTCGGTGCCCGCCGGCGGGCCGGGCAAGTGCACGAGCACCGCCCACATCAGCACGATGTCGACGCGAACCGACGACTCCGGCCCGTACTACTCGAAGCTCATCGGTGACCTTGTCGACAGGGGTCCGTCGGAGCTGGCCAGTGGCCAGGCGCTCACTGACGAGGCTGGCGACGTCTACGCATACGAGGTCGCTGCGGGAGACAGCGCGATCGCGATCGGCGAGCGATTCTGCATCGACTACATCACGGTCCAGTCGCACAACCATGTGCGCGCCGGCATGATCCACGCAGGCAACATCCTCTACCTGCGCCCCGACCCGACACTTCCATGGGTCGATCCGTACAGCCCGTTCGACTCTCAGCCCGGCGAGCAGACCGGCCCGTACTACGACGCGATCGACTTCATGCGCAATGCGGTCGTCGCGAAAGACCTCGCGGAGGCTCAGCGGGTGTGGGCGGGGCTCAGCCCGCGCGTCCATCCGGAGGCCCGGGCGGTCGCCACTCGGGCCCTTGAGGCGGGCGACTGGGAGCTGCTACGACAGATGTTCCCGTGAGTGCGTGAGAGGGGCGTTGATAAATTCATCGACACCCCTCTCACGCCCGGCTGTAGGTTCCAACCTCTGCGCCGGTCAGGGCTGCGTGACGACGACCTTGCCGTTGCCGCTTTCGGCCAGGGTGTGCGCCTTGACGATGTCGGTCACGGAGAACTCGTGGTCGACGCGGGGCGTGTAGAGCCCGTCCCGTCCGAGCGCGGCTGCGTACCGTAAGAGGGTCGAGTCGTTGCGGGCGCTCACACTCTTGACACCGAGTCGTGCAGCTCCATCGTGGTCGATGACGGTGACGACCCGGGAGGTGTTCCCCACGATGCTCAACAGCTCTGGCAACGAGTCAGACGGGGCCGAGTGCAGGGCTGCATCTACGCCGCCGGGAGCGAGGATGGCCACACGCTGGGCAAGCCCGGGGCCATAGGTCGTCGGGAGAACACCGAGAGACTCCAGGTACGGATGGTTGCTCTCCCGCCCCGTGCCGATGACGGTGGCACCGGCGGCGCGGGCAAACGCTGCGGCAGCGCTGCCCACGGCACCTGACGCGCCCTCGACGAGGAACGTCTTGCCGTTCAGATCGCCCAGAGCGTCGATGACTCCCGCTGCGGTGGCGGACGCGAGCCCTGCGGCAGCGGCCTGCGCCGTCGTCCACCCCTCAGGCGTAGCACTCCATGCGGTCAGGATCGCGAACTCGGCCGTGGTGTCGCTCACCCCTCCCAGGCCGAACACCCGATCGCCTACCTGCGTGTCCGTCACACCCGGGCCGACTTCGTCGACGACGCCGACGGCGTCTCGGCCCGGGATGGCGGGCAAGGTCAGGGGCAGGAACTGTGCGAGGTGACCGGCGCGCACGAGAACGTCGATCGGATTCACGCTCGTGGCGTGCACCTTGATACGAACCGACCCCTCACCGGCATGCGGTTCCGGCGCGTCCTCGACGACGAGAACCCCGGGGGATCCGTAGGAGTGGAAACGGGCAGCGCGCATAGGAGAACAACCTTCTGGTGAGCATGACGCGACGAATGCTTGTCGCAGAAAGTAACGCTATCTCGGATTCCTTTCCGCAGCAAGCAATGGTACGATGTGACCATGTCTGAAGCCGATCGCCTCTCGCCGCAGCAGGACCGAACCTGGTCGTTGCTGGTGGGAGTCATGATGTGGCTGCCCGCAGAGCTGGATACCTACCTGGAGCGGTCAGCGGATCTCAGCCACGCCGAGTACGGGGTTCTGCGCTGCCTGTCGCTCAGCGAGGACCGCGAAATCCACATGAGCCGCTTGGCTGCCACTGCCAGCGTCACACCATCGCACCTGTCGCGGATCGTCGGCCGACTGGAGAAACGAAGCTTCCTGACCCGCAGCACCGAACCCACAGACGCACGCAAGACCCTCGCGAGACTGACACCGACAGGGGCACAGCTTGTGGAAGAAGTGGAGCCCGGCTACGTCGCGGAAGTCCGCACCCGGGTGTTCGAGCTTCTCGAGAACCAGCAGGTAGACCAACTGGAAGACCTCGCCGAAGCGATCCTCACCCCGCTCCGAAGCGACTGCATAGACCTCTTACCGCCTCGATCAGCTCGTTGATCCCTCTCACGCATCGGTACGTGCAGATCGTGTCCTGAGGCGCCGTCGCAGAGCCGGTGAGCGTCACGACGCATTCAGGGTCGGGCTACGGGCCCGGTTCCTGATGGTGGGTCGTCAGAACTGTCGTGCAGCGACGTCCAGGACTCGGTGAGAGCGCCAGCGTCAACCGTGTCGAACCCGAGATCGTTCACGATGGCGACCCGCGCTTTCGCCTCACCGTCATCACCGGCGATGGCAAGGGCGGTGCGCGTCGAGGAGTTGGCCAGGTTCGGGATGTGATGGGAGTACTTGTCGGCGAAGCGCTCGCTGTCGTTCGCCGTCATCCTGCTCGAGAAACCGCCATCTCTCCCTGGACCCTGCAATCAGTTGAAGTCGCCACCCGGGGCCATATCCATGAAGCGCGAGTAGTGGCCCTGGAACGCCACCGTGATCGTGGCGGTCGGACCGTTACGGTGCTTGGCGACGATGAGGTCGGCCTCGCCCGGACGCACGTCCTTGTCGTAGACGGAGTCGCGGTGCAGCAGGATCACCATGTCGGCATCCTGCTCGATCGAGCCGGACTCTCGCAGGTCGCTGATCGCGGGCTTCTTGTCTTGACGCTGCTCCGGACCACGGTTCAGTTGCGACAGGGCGATGACGGGAACCTGCAGCTCCTTGGCGATGAGCTTGAGGCTTCGCGAGAACTCCGAGACCTCCTGCTGACGCGACTCGACGCGCTTGCCCGAGGTCATGAGCTGCAGGTAGTCGATGATGACCATGCGCAGTCCGGCGCGCTGCTTGAGGCGGCGGCACTTGGCGCGGATCTCGACGAGCGTCATGTTGGGGCTGTCGTCGATGTAGAGCGGGGCGTCGTTGATGCGCCCGCGGGTCGCCGCGACGGTGGTCCAGTCGCGGGGGTCGAGGGTTCCCTTGCGCATGTTCTGCAGCGGGATCGCGCCCTCGGCGCTGAGCAGACGCATCGCGATCTCGCTCTTACCCATCTCGAGCGAGAAGAAGATCGACGGGAAGTCGTGACCGATCGATGCCGCGCGCGCGAAGTCGAGCGCGAGCGTCGACTTGCCCATGGCGGGTCGGGCGGCGACGACGATCATCTGCCCACCGTGCAGGCCGTTGGTGAGTTCATCGAGCTCACGGAATCCGGTCGGGATGCCGGTCATCGAACCGTCGCGGCCGTTCGCGGCCTCGATCTCCTCGATCGCGGCGTCGACGGCGTTCGTGAGGGGAACGTAGTCCTCGGCGGTCTCGGTTCCGGTGACGGAGTAGATCTCGGCCTGCGCGTTGTTGACGATGTCGGTCGCATCGCCCTCACCCGCGTAGCCGAGCTGCACGATGCGGGTTCCGGCGTCGACGAGACGGCGCAGGATCGCGCGCTCCGAGACGATGCCGGCGTAGTAGCCGGCGTTGGCCGCGGTCGGGACGATCGAGGTGAGGGAGTGGAGGTAGTCGGCACCGCCGGCCCGGCCCAGCTCGCCCGTCTTGATGAGCTCATCGGTGACGGCGACGACGTCGGTCGGCTCGCCGTGCGAGTAGAGCGAGAGGATCGCCTCGAAGATGAGCTCGTGCTTCGGCACGTAGAAGTCGGCGCCCTTGAGCGTCTCGATCACATCGGCGACGGCATCCTTCGACAGGAGCATGCCGCCCAGTGCACTCTGCTCGGCGAGCAGGTCGTGGGGCGGGGTGCGCTCCGGTCCGCGCGGGCTTCCGCCCATGCGCTCTTCTGAGATGTCGGCGATCGACACACTGCTCCCTTCGCTGCGACGTTCTGCGGTGCCGCGACGCCCGGGACCTGGGGCGTCGTGCTGTCGTCCGGGCCGAGAACGGCCATCTGCGCAGCACATCACGGACTTCCGACATTGGGTCGCTCGCCCACGCTACGAGCGGCGTTATCCACACGCAACACGGCCTGTGGATAACTCTGTGGAGAGCGTGCGAACAAGTCCGGAGAGTCTGTGCACAACGCATGTGGATAACCCGGTGGAGTACCCCGAGTTCAAACTTTCTTTTTCGCCTGGACCGGGGGTTTCCTGTTTCCCCACCCTGTGGATGAGAACGGGCTTCAACTGCACATTTAAGGTTTGTTCATCTCGAAGACACATGTGAAGAACTTGGGGAAAGTCAAGCCGGAATTTCGCCGGGCGCGTCACACGGCGACACGCGCGGAATCCTGCGGAAGGTGTCATCGGATCGGCGCGAGATGGTATGGACATCGCGATATACCGGGAGTATCGTCACCCGGTATCGACGCAGAGCGCGTCGGAACGATCGTCTTTCGGAGGGGGAAGTCGACGTGAACGCTCGAGCAACCCGTCGCGGCGTACCCGCGATCGCCCTGTGGGGCGGTCTGGGAGCGCTCGCGTGGGCGACGATCACCGTCCTCACCGGCGGCGGATCCGCTCAGGCCGACGAGCAGAAAGACCCCTCCCTTCTCGGAGAAGTGTCGTCCCTCGTCACCGGAACCGTCTCCACGGTCGGCGACACCGTCACCGCCGTGACCGAGCCGATCGTCGCCCAGGTCGTCGCGCCCGTCGTGAACCAGGTCGTCGCCCCCGTCGTGCACGAGGTGGTCGCTCCGGTTCCCGAGACCGTCCCCGCCGTCGTCGAAGACGTCACCGACGCGGTCGCCGAGGTGCCCGTCGTGGGAGATGTCGCGAACCCCGTGGTCGAGACCGTCACCGACACCGCACAGGCCGTCGTCCCCCCGGTGGCCGACCTGCTGCAGGATGCTCCGGTGTCTCAGATCGTCGATCCCGTGCAAGATGCCGTCGCCGCACTGCCGGTGGTCGGCGGACTGCTCCGCGACCTCGGCGTCACGAAGCTCCTCGACGATGTGACCGGTGTCGTGGACGACACCACGGGCATCGTCGGCGAAGTCGTCGAGAACACGGTGCCCCCGGTGCTGGTCGGGCTCGACCCGACCGAGTCGCTCCCGCCCGTCGTGCTTCCGCCGGTGGTGGTCCCGGATCCCGGGTTCGCATCCCTTCCGACCGTGGTGCCGGCGGCTGCTGCGGGCGCCACCGCCGTGTCGACGTTCGCACCCGCGCCCCGGCATCCGCTCGACGAGTCTGGGTTCTCCGCGCCCGTCGAGGCCCCTGCTCCGGCGACGACTGCGTCCGCGTCCGGTCATGCCTCCGGCCCCGCCACGGGCCCCGTCGGCGGGCCGCTCGCACCGTCTTCCTCCGCCACTTCCGGCGGAGCATCCGCTGTCTCTCCCGCCGGTCTGACCGACGCGGGAGTTCCTGCGCTCCGTGCCGAGGAGCGCACCTCCGGCGCAGCCGACGACGTCCTGCCGACGTCGCTGGTCGCCGACACCGACGTCTCCCCCGACTGACGGGTCGTCACGTCGTCCCCTCGAGGACGACAGATGCCGTGCTGCGCGCGCACATCTTCGCGCGCACCCACATCAGACACCCCAGTCCAGTCAAGGAGAAAGTCATCATGCGTACTTACCTCAAGCGGGCCCTGTGGGGAACGCTTCTCGCCGGCGGGATCACCCTGCTCGGCGCAACGGCCGCGAACGCGGCAGACACCTCGGGAGACGACAGCGTCCTCTCGGGCACCCAGGTCGAGGCTCCGGTCTCGGTCCCGGTCACGATCGTCGACAACGCGATCTCCCTGCTCGGAGACTCCTCCGCGCAGCAGGCTCCGGCCCCGGCACCCGCACCTGCGCCTGCCCCGGCACCAGCCCCCGCCCCGGCACCGGCGCCGGCGGCCACGACGAACGGCGACTCCGGCACGGCATCCGGAACGCAGGCCGTCGTGGACGTCACCGTTCCGGTGACCGTCACCGACAACTCCGTCAGCCTGCTCGGCGACTCGTCGAGCGAACAGGCGGCGGCGCCCGCCGAGGCTCCGGCCCCGGCACCCGCCGCACCGGCCCCGTCGGTCACCACGACCGGCGTCGACGGTCTGCTCTCGGGCACCCAGGCGCTCGTGCACGTCGACGTGCCGGTCACCGTCTCGGGCAACGCGATCTCCCTTCTCGGAGACAGCGAAACCGCAGGTCAGGATGCCGCGGCACCGGCACCCGCGACCGCACCGACGGATGCCGTGGCGCCGAGCACGTCAGGTGACGACGCTATCGCCGGCGGCACCCAGGTGATCGCGCCGATCTCGGTTCCGGTCGACGTCTCGGGCAACGCGATCTCCCTTCTCGGAGACAGCGAGGTCGCGGGTGGCGATTCGGCACCGGCAGCACCGGCAGCACCGGGTGAGTTCACGGCGCTTCCGGCACCGTGGACGAGCACGTCCGGCGATGACGGAGTTCTGAGCGGTAGCCAGGTCACCGCCCCCGTCACCGCACCCATCGACGTCACCGGCAACGCCATCTCCCTCACCGGAGACAGCGACGTCAGTGGCACGACCGGCACCGGCACCACCCCGGGCGCCCCCACCACCGGCAGCACCACCA
>NZ_JBQEPJ010000009.1:0-117202 GCF_052045715.1 Microbacterium sp. 22179
ACCGCCAAATTTCGTGCGCCCCCCCGGGGGGGCGTCGCCCAACCGGCGCCGCCCCCGCACCCTCCTGGAGATGAACATGTCACTCGCCACCCGCGAGGGCCGCCGCACCAAGCTGCCGCCCGAAGAACCGTCGATCCCGCAGCGCAGCGGTGGGACCGGGGCCTACTGGATGTACCTGCTCCCCGGCTTCGTGCTGCTGCTCGTGGTCGTCATCGTCCCGCTGATCTGGAACGTGTACCTCACCTTCACGAAGTGGAAGGGCGTACGCACGCCGGAGTTCATCGGTCTCGAGAACTGGCAGAAGATCCTCACCGACAGCGACTTCTGGACCTCCTTCACCAATTCGGTGTGGATGATCCTCGCGATGGTCGTCGTGCCCACGATCATCGGCCTCATGGTCGCCGCCCTCCTGTTCGACGTCGTCGGACGCAAGTTCGGCGGCAAGGTCGGTAGCTTCCTGCGGGCCACCTACTACCTCCCCCAGATCCTTCCGATCGCCGTCGCCGGCATCGTGATCGGCTGGATCGTGCGCCCCGGCGGCGACGGCGCGCTCAACCAGATCCTCGCCTGGTTCGGCATCCCCGCCTACGACTGGCTCGGCCAGATGCCCTCCGCGCTCATCGTGCTGATGGTCGTGATGGTCTGGGTGCAGCTCGGCTACCCCGTCGTGGTGTTCATGGCCGCGCTCCAGCGTGTCGACCCCGAACTCTACGAGGCGGCCGAACTCGACGGCGCGAACTGGTTCCAGCGCTTCTCGGCGATCACGATGAGCATCATCCGCCCCGAGATCTTCGTCGTCACCCTCACCTGCACCATCGCGGCGCTCAAGGTGTTCGGCCCGGTGTACATCATCACCCGCGGCGGACCGGCGGGGTCCACCCTCGTCCCGGCGTACTACGCCTACCAGGAGTTCTTCACCAAGCGGAACGTCGGCTACGGCGCCACGATCGCGACCGTGCTCACGATCGTCGTGGTCATCGTGTCGATCATCTTCATCCGCGTCCAGAACTCGCTCGAGCGCAAGGAAAGGGCGGGTCTGTGATGCACGCCACCACCGCCATCGTCACCGGCAAGAAGGCCGCGAGCCGTCCGCGCGGCGGCATGACCAAGAAGCGTCCCGTCGACTGGCTCCTGCTGGCGCTCGTCATCGTCGGTGCGCTGCTCGTGATCGCGCCGTTCTACCTCGTGCTCGTGAACTCCTTCAAGTCGCCGCTCGACTACGCGACCTCCGGCCCCCTCGCCTTCCCCGAGACCCTCGACTTCGGTGGGATCATCAAGTTCTGGGAGCGCGTGAACTTCCCCGAGAAGGTCTGGAACTCGATCTTCATCGCCGGCATCGTCTCGGTGCTCGCGGTCGTGATCTCGATGCTCAACGCCTTCGCGATCGGGATCGGACGCGTGCGCGGACGCTCCTGGATCGTGCTGCTCTTCCTGCTCGCGAACCTGCTGCCGCAGGAGGCGCTGCTGTACCCGCTGTACTACATGTTCAAATCGGTCGGCCTGTACGACAACGTCTGGTCGGTCATCATCGTGTTCACGGTGATCCAGGCCGCGTTCGGCACGTACCTGCTGTCGTCGGTGTACGGCACCTTCCCCAAGGAGATCCTCGAGGCCGCCTCGCTCGACGGCGCGACCCGCTGGCAGATCCTGTGGCGCGTCGTCTTCCCGATCAGCCGCCCGACGCTGTCGGTGCTGCTCATCTTCTTCTTCATCTGGACGTGGAACGAGTTCCTCATCCCGCTGACGTTCCTCGCGTCGAACGCCAACCAGACCGTCCCGGTCGCGATCAGCGTGCTGCAGGGCGACCGCCTCATGGACGTCACCACCACGAGCGCCTCGGCCCTGCTGGGCATCATCCCGACGCTCATCTTCTTCCTCATCTTCCAGCGCACCCTCACCCGGGGCATCACGGCAGGAGCAGTCAAGTAATGAAGTTCACCGACGGGTTCTGGCAGCTGCGCCCCGGCGTCACCGCGCTGTACGCGCAGGAGGCGTACGACATCGCCGAGACCACCGAGACCCCCGACGGCCCAGGTCTCGTCATCACCGCTCCGACGATGGTGATCTCCAAGCGCGGCGACACTCTCAACCGGCCCGTGCTCACGACCACCCTCTCCTCCCCCGCCGAGGGCGTGATCCGGGTGCGGATCGCCCACCACACCGGCCGGCGGTGGCACGGCGGCTTCGCCCTCCCCGGTGCCGGTGGTGCCACGGCATCCGTGTCGGTGTCGGACGCCGGCGGCGTCCTCGACGCGGGCTCCCTCGTGGCGACGGTCACCCCCGGTGCCCCGTGGGACCTGTCTTTCGCGGTCGACGGACGCCGGGTCACCGGCAGCGGGCACAAGGCGCAGGGATACGTCCAGCTCGCCGAGGGCGCGCAGGTCGACCCGGGGATCGTGAGCAACGCGCGTCAGGGCGGCGGGATGCCGGCGGCATCCGTCTTCGTGCACGAGCAGCTCGACCTCGGCGTCGGCGAGCAGATCTACGGACTCGGCGAGCGCTTCGGTCCGCTGGTCAAGAACGGGCAGACGGTCGACGTGTGGAACGCCGACGGCGGCACCTCGAGCGAGCAGGCGTACAAGAACGTGCCGTTCCACCTCTCGAGCAGGGGCTACGGCGTGCTCGTCAACGACCCGGGACACGTGTCGTACGAGATCGGCTCGGAGGCGGTCGAGCGCGTGCAGTTCTCGGTGTCGGGCGAGCAGCTGGAGTACTTCGTGATCGCGGGGCCCACCCCCAAGGACGTGCTCGGGCGCTACACCGCGCTCACCGGTCGCCCGCCCGTGGTGCCGGCCTGGTCGTACGGACTGTGGCTGTCGACGAGCTTCACGACCGACTACGACGAGCAGACCGTCAACTCCTTCCTCGACGAGATGGCGGCCCGCGAGCTGCCCGTGTCGGTCTTCCATTTCGACTGCTTCTGGATGCGCGAGTTCAACTGGTGCGACTTCGAGTGGGACCCGCGGGTGTTCCCGGACCCCGAAGGCATGCTCGGCCGCCTGCACGACAAGGACCTGCGCGTCTGCGTGTGGATCAACCCCTACATCGCCCAGCGCTCCCCCCTGTTCCGCGAGGCGGCCGACCAGGGGTTCCTGGTGAAGCGCGCCGACGGCTCGGTGTGGCAGTGGGACCTCTGGCAGGCGGGCATGGGGCTCGTCGACTTCACGAACCCCGAGGCGACGGCCTGGTACCAGTCGAAACTGCGCGCTCTCGTGGCGCAGGGCGTCGACTGCTTCAAGACCGACTTCGGCGAGCGCATCCCGACCGACGTGGTCTGGGCCGACGGCGCCGACCCCGAGCGCATGCACAACCTCTACACCGACCTCTACAACCGCGCCGTGTACGACGTGCTCACCGAGGCGCGCGGCGAGGGCGATGCCGTGCTCTTCGCCCGCTCGGCGACCGCGGGCGGGCAGAGCATGCCCGTGCACTGGGGCGGCGACTCGACATCGACCTACACGTCGATGGCCGAGACCCTGCGCGGCGGCCTCTCGCTCGCCCTCTCGGGCTTCGCCTTCTGGAGCCACGACATCGGCGGGTTCGAGGGGATGCCGGATGCCGGCGTGTACAAGCGCTGGACAGCGTTCGGCCTCCTCGGCTCCCACTCGCGGTTCCACGGCTCGAGCTCGTACCGGGTGCCGTGGGCGTTCGACGACGAGGCGGTGGAGGTCACGCGTCGCTTCACGCACCTCAAGATGCGCCTCATGCCCTACCTGTACGCGCAGGGCCTCGACGCGGCCGCCACGGGTGTGCCGCTGATGCGGCCGATGGTGCTCGAGTTCCCCGACGACCCGGCGACGGCGTACCTCGACCGCCAGTACATGCTCGGCTCCGACCTGCTCGTGGCCCCCGTGTTCACCGAGGACGGCGAGGTCGAGTTCTACCTGCCGGCCGGCGAGTGGACCTCGCTGCTCACGGGCGAGACCGTGACCGGCGGCGGGTGGCGGCGCGAGCGGCACGGCTTCGATTCGCTGCCCCTGTACGTGCGCCCCGGAACCGTGCTCCCCTGGGGTGCCCGGGTCGATCGACCCGACTACGACTACCATGACGGATTGCAGCTGCGCGTCTTCGCGGGCGGCACCGGCACCGCGGCCGTCACCGTCACGAATCCCGACGGTCGCACCGAGACCTACACGGCCGACCTCGAGGAGATCACCGCATGACCACGCTGTTCACCCCCCGCGACGACTACCGGGGCTCGGGACTCGTCTTCCCCGCGGACTTCACGTTCGGGTCGGCGACCGCGTCGTACCAGATCGAGGGAGCCGCCGCCGAGGACGGGCGCACCCCCTCGATCTGGGACACGTTCAGCAAGACCCCCGGCAAGGTGTGGAACGGCGACACGGGAGACGTGGCCTGCGACCATTATCACCGCACCGAGGAGGACCTCGACCTGATGGCCGACCTGGGCCTGCAGGCCTACCGGTTCTCGATCGCGTGGCCGCGCATCGTCCCCACGGCGTCCGGCGGGGTGAACCAGGCCGGCGTCGACTTCTACTCGCGTCTCGTCGACGGGCTGCTCGCCCGCGGCATCCGTCCCGTCGCCACGCTGTACCACTGGGATCTGCCGCAGTACCTCGAGGATGCCGGCGGCTGGACCGCGCGTTCCACGACCGACGCCTTCGAGCGGTACGCCGAGATCATGGGCACGGCCCTGGGCGACCGTGTGCACACGTGGACGACGCTCAACGAGCCGTGGTGCTCGGCCTACCTCGGCTACGGTCAGGGCGGGCATGCACCGGGGCGCCACGAACCGGCATCCGCGCTGTCGGCCGTGCACCACCTCAACCTCGCGCACGGGCGCGCGGTGCAGGCGCTGCGGGCGACCTCGACGGGCGACCCGGACTACTCGGTCACGCTGAACTTCCATGTGCTGCGCGGTCAGGGCGACGGTGCCGCCGAGGCGATGCGTCGCATCGACGCCCTCGCGAATCGCGCGTTCACCGGTCCGATGCTGCGCGGCGAGTACCCCGCCGATCTACTCGACGACACATCCTCCGTCACCGACTGGTCGTTCGTGCAGGAGGGCGACCTCGCCACGATCCACCAGCCGATCGACGTGCTGGGAGTGAACTACTACTCGACCGCGACCGTGCGGCTCTGGGACGGCGTCTCGCCGAAGCAGCAGAACGACGGCCACAAGGGCACCGAGGGCGGCACCGCCTGGCCGGGCAGCGATCAGCTCGTCGAGTTCGTCGAGCAGCCGGGCCCGTACACGGCGATGGGCTGGAACATCGCACCCGAGGGACTCGAGGAGCTGCTCGTGTCGCTCTCGGAGCAGTTCCCGGAGCAGGCGCTCATGGTCACCGAGAACGGCGCCGCGTTCGACGACGAGGTCTCGGCCGACGGCACCGTTCCCGACCCGGAGCGCACCGACTACCTGCGTCGGCACTTCACCGCGGCGCACCGGGCTCTCGAGCGCGGCGTCGACCTGCGCGGATACTTCGTCTGGTCGTTGCTCGACAACTTCGAATGGGGCTACGGCTACGCCAAGCGGTTCGGCATCGTGCGGGTCGACTTCGACACGCTCGAGCGCACCGTGAAGGACTCCGGTCACTGGTACCGCGAGCTGGTGCGCAGCCGCACGATCGCTCCCTGAGCGAGGCGGTGGGGTCCCGCTGATCCTGGCGGGATCTCACCGATCGCGGTCGTCCCGGCCCTCCCGGTCGTCGCCGCGCGGGCGCTTGCGCGCCGACCACGCGGCGAAGGCGGATGCC
The DNA here is from genome assembly GCF_052045715.1 of Microbacterium sp. 22179. NCBI lineage: Bacteria > Bacillati > Actinomycetota > Actinomycetes > Micrococcales > Microbacteriaceae > Microbacterium > Microbacterium sp. 22179. The sequence continues at coordinate 5,718 of NZ_JBQEPJ010000009.1, forward strand.
GCCGCTCCCGCCGCCCGATCGATCGCCTCGGCGGAGCGCGAGATCGCGTCCTGCGCGGCGTCCTGCCATCCGACGCTCGCCGTCGTGTCCCCCCGCCCGCGCGCGGTGTGCTCGGCGATCTCGAAGGCACGGGCGAGCGCGTCGACGGCGTCGCGGTAGTCGGCGAACTCCGCGGGCGTCGGGCGCTCCCCCGCCGTGCGCCTCGCCTCCGCCGCACGATTCGCCGCGCGGAAGTAGGCCGCCGTCGCCGGCTGCTTCACGTCCGACATCGCCGGGTAGGCGATCTGCAGACCGGGATCGGTCTCGTAGGTCATCCAGCGCGCGACGATCGCATCGTGGTCGGCGCGCAACCGCTCCAGCGGGCGGGGGGCGGATGCCGCGGGGAGCGCGGCGCGGGCCGCATTCAGGCGCACCTGCTTCGCGCGCACATCGGCCGCGGCCGCCTTCGCATCGCGCTCGGCGTCGCGCAGCATCCGTTTCGCGCTGGCCACGTGCTCCGCCGTCGCCCGGCGTGCGGTACGTTCGGCGGCGATGCGGGTGTGATCGGCGCGCGCGATCTTCACGGCTGCGCGCTTCTCAACCACCGCGACCTTCGCCGCCCGCAGGTCATGGCGTGCGGCATCCACGGCGAGGCGTCGGCCACTGCGCGTGCTGCGACGCCGCAGCCCGACGGCGCCTGCGGTGACACCGCCGGCGCCGACCGCCGCGATCCACCACCACTCGCCGAGGAGCATCAACGGGTCCATCCTCCGATGCTATCGAGCCGGTGGCCGGGGCGCTGAGCAGGACCAGGGAGGGAACCTCACTGAACAGGTGTCGAATCCTTCCGGAAACCCCTGTCCCGGGGGGCCGCACGGGGGTACGTTGATCGTGCTCATCACTCCCCGATGGGCGCACAAGCCCACACCGCCGCACCGACCACGATTCGGTGCGGCACCGACGATGGAGGCCCACATGGGATTCGTAACCACGGAAGACGGCGCGGAGATCTTCTTCAAGGACTGGGGTCCCCGCGACGCCCAGCCCATCATGTTCCACCACGGCTGGCCTCTGTCGTCCGACGACTGGGACGCGCAGATGCTGTTCTTCCTGTCGAAGGGCTTCCGCGTCGTCGCCAGCGACCGTCGCGGTCACGGACGCTCCTCGCAGATCGGCACCGGGCACGACATGGACCACTACGCCAGTGACGCGTCGGCGGTCGTCGAGCACCTCGACCTGCGGAACGCCGTGCACATCGGCCACTCGACCGGAGGCGGCCAGGTCGCCCGCTACGTCGCCAAGTACGGCCAGCCCCAGGGGCGCGTCGCGAAGGCCGTGCTCGTCTCGGCCGTTCCGCCGCTGATGGTGCAGACCGAGGCGAACCCCGAGGGCACGCCGATCTCGGTCTTCGACGGTTTCCGCGAAGCGCTCGCAGCGAACCGCGCCGACTTCTTCCAGGCCGTCGCCTCCGGTCCCTTCTACGGCTTCAACCGCGAGGGCGCAGCCGTCTCCGAGCCCGTCGTCGCCAACTGGTGGCGCCAGGGGATGACCGGCAGCGCGCTCGCGCACTACGAGGGCATCAAGGCGTTCTCCGAGACCGACCAGACCGAGGACCTGAAGTCGATCACGGTTCCGGTGCTGGTGCTGCAGGGCGACGACGACCAGGTCGTGCCTTACAAGGATGCCGCGCTGAAGCAGCACGAGCTCCTCCCGAACTCCGAGCTCAAGATCTACGAGGGTTACCCGCACGGCATGCTCACCACGCACGCCGACGTGATCAACCCCGACATCCTGGCGTTCATCCAGGCCTAGTCGCGGCCGCTCCACACGCAGACGGCGCACCTCGGGATCTCCCGGGGTGCGCCGTTCCGCGTCGTGCCGTGCGCGAGGGCTCGTCGCGTCAGACCAGCGTCTCCTGCCATGCCGCGTGCAACTGGGCGAACTTGCCCGTGCCGCCGATCAGGGCATCGGGGGTGTCGTCCTCGATGATCTCGCCGTGCTCCATCACGAGCACCCGGTCGGCGATCGCGACGGTCGAGAGCCGGTGGGCGATGATGATCGCGGTCCGGTCGGCGAGCAGCGTCTGCAGGGCATCCTGGATCAGCCGCTCCGAGGGGATGTCGAGCGACGCCGTCGCCTCGTCGAGGATCAGCACCGCGGGGTCGGCGAGGAACGCACGGGCGAACGAGATCAGCTGACGCTGACCGGCCGACACGCGGCCACCGCGCTTGTTGACGTCGGTGCCGTAGCCGTCGGGCAGCGCCTCGATGAACCCGTCCGCGCCCACGGCCCGGGCGGCCGCGCGGATCTCGTCGAGCGAGGCGTCGGGTTTGCCGAGCGCGATGTTGTCGGCGACGGTACCGCTGAACAGGTACGCCTCCTGCGTGACCATGACGATCGCGCGGCGGAGGTCCTTCGGGTGCAGCGAGCGCAGGTCGACGCCGTCGAGCGTCACCGTGCCCTTCGACGGGTCGTAGAACCGCGAGATGAGCTTCGCCAGCGTCGACTTGCCCGCACCGGTCGTGCCGACCAGCGCGATCGTCTGCCCCGCGGGGATGTCGAGCGAGAAATTCGGGAGGATCGTCTTCTCGCCGTTGTACCCGAAGGTCACCTCGTCGAACTCGATGTGCCCGCGCGACTCCCACAGGTCGACCGGCTTCTCGGGGTCGGGCACCGTCGGCACCTCCTCGAGCACGCCCGACACCTTCTCGAGCGCGGCGGTGGCCGACTGGTAGGAGTTGAGGAACATCGCGATCTCCTGCATGGGCGCGAAGAAGTTGCGCACGTACAGCACCGCCGACAGCAGCACGCCGACGGTCAGCGCGCCCTCGGCGACGCGCATGCCGCCCCAGAGCACGACGATGCCGAGCGTGAGCGCCGCGACGCCCATCAGGCCGGGCTCGAAAGTGCCGAACAGCATCAGCGAACGGCGGTTGACGTCGCGGTACTCCCCCGAGATCTTCTGGAAGGCGACGTCGTTGCGGGGCTCCTTGCGGAACGCCTTGACCGCGCGGATGCCGGTCATGGTCTCGACGAACTGCACGATCACCTGTGCGCTGATGACGCGCGACTCGCGGTAGACCAGCTGCGACCGCGAGTAGAACCAGCGCATCAGGAAGAACAGCGGAACACCCGCGATCGCGAGGATGAGTCCGGACTGCCAGTCCCAGATGCACAGCGCGATGAAGGTGAACAGGCCGAAGAGCACGCCGGAGACGAGCTCGTTGAGGCCGCCGTCGAGCAGCTCGCGGATCGAGTCGAGGTCGCTCGTCTGACGCGAGATGATGCGCCCGGAGGTGTACGACTCGTGGAACTCGAGGCTCAGACGCTGCGTGTGCAGGAAGATCCGCTTGCGCAGATCGAGCAGCACCGCCTGCGTCAGCTTGGCGGCGATGATGACGTACCAGGCGATCATCACCGCGGCGACGACCCCTGCGAGCAGGTAGACGCCGCCGATCATGAACGTCGGCATCCAGTCGGAGTGCTCGATCACGGCCGGCAGCGCACGGTCGAGCCCGATGCTGATCAGGATGGGGCCCGCGACCTGCAGCGCGGTCGAGATGACGAGCACGACGGCTGCCAGCACGATGCGCGCCTTGAGCGGCCGCACGAGCGAGCCGAGCAGACGCAGCGAGCGCTGCCGGATGGCCCTGCTCTCCTCCTTGGTGTACCGGGAGCGGTCTTCGTCCTGCGTTCCGATGAGGGCGCTCATGACCGCACCTCCTTCTCGGTGATCAGATCTTCGTCGGGCTGCTCGCCGTTCTGGGCGCGGATGCCCGCCTCGATGTCGTGAGCCTCGTCGGCCTCGTCGTCGCGGATCACGGGGATCGCGCCGGTGCGCGCCGCTTCCTCGGCCTCGAGGCTGGAGATGACGTGACGGTAGTGGCGGCTGCTGCGCAGCAGCTCGCTGTGCGTGCCGACGGCGGTGATGCGGCCGGCCTCGAGCAGCGCCACGCGGTCGGCGAGGGCGACGGTCGACGGCCGGTGCGCGACGATCATCGCGGTCGTGTCGGCGAGCACGTGGCGCAGCGCCTCCTCGACGAGCGCTTCGGTGTCGACGTCGAGCGCCGAGAGGGGGTCGTCGAGCACGAGCACCTTCGGCTTCGCGGCGACCGCACGCGCGAGCGCGAGTCGCTGTCGCTGACCGCCCGAGAGGCTCAGTCCCTCTTCACCGATGACCGTCTCGACGCCGTCGGGCAGCGCGTCGACGAACGATGCCTGGGCGACATCGAGGGCTTCGCGCAGCACGCGCTCGGCCTCATCGCTGTGCACGTCGAGCTCGGCGCGACCCAGCAGCACGTTCTCGCGCACGGTCGCCGAGAAGAGCGTCGCGTCTTCGAACGCCATCGCGATGTGCTGGCGCAGTTCGGCCAGCGGCAGGTCGCGCACGTCGACGCCGTCGAGCGTCACGGAACCGCCGGTCACGTCGTAGAGGCGGGTCGGCAGCGTCGTGAGGGTGGTCTTGCCGCTGCCGGTGAGACCGACCAGCGCCATGGTCTCGCCCGGCCGCAGCACGAGGTCGATGCCGTCGAGCAGGTCGCGCTCCTGCGCTCCCGCGTCCTGGTAGCGGAAGTGCGCGTTGTGGAATGCGAGCTCGCCCCGGGGGTTCTCGATGTGCACGGGGTTCTCGGGGTCGGTGATCGTGTTCGTCTCGGAGAAGATCTCGAACACGCGGTCGGTCGCCGTGCGGGCGTCGAGCATGAACGAGAACAGGAAGCCGATCGACTCGATCGGCCAGCGCAGCACCGTCGCCATCGCGAAGAACGCGAACAGCTCGGGCAGGTCGATAGCCCCCTGCGAGATGAGCCAGATCCCCGACATGAGGCTGAGGCCGAAGGCGATCTGCGGCATGAGGTCGAGCCAGAACCAGATCGAGGCGATCGCCCCGGCCTTGCTCATCTCGGTCTCGCGCAGCGTCTCGGCCTGGCGGCTGAAACGGCTCAGCGCATGCTTGCCGCGCCCGAACGCCTTGAGCACACGGATGCCGTGCACGCTCTCCTCGACGCTCGTCGCGAGGTCGCCCGCCTGGTCCTGGCTCCGGCGGGTGAGGGCGCCGTAGCGCTTCTCGAAGAGGTAGCCGCGGATCCACAGCGGGATGGCGGTGACGATGAAGATCGTGCCCAGCAGCCAGTGCCACCGGAACAGGAGTGCCGCTCCGATGATGATCGTGAGGATGTTCACCACGAGCAGCACGAGACCGAAGGCGAGCCAGCGGCGGATGAGGCCGATGTCCTGCATCATGCGGCTCAGCAGCTGGCCCGACTGCCAGCGGTCGTGGAACGCCACGGGCAGGGTCTGCAGGCGTGCGTAGAGATCGGTGCGCATGCGGTACTCGACCTCGGTCGAGGGCTTGAGCACGAACTGGCGGCGCAGGAACACCATCAGGGCTTCACCGAGGGCGAGGCCGAGAACGGCGACCGCGCCCCAGACGATCGCTCCGAGCTCGCCGGTCTGCACCGGGCCCTGGATGATCTGCTCGAGGACGATCGGGATCATCAGCGCGATGATCGCTGCGGCGAGCGCGCTGGCGGCACCGCCGGCGAGCCGCCAGATGACGGGACGGACGAAGGGCTTGAGACGCCACAGCGCTGCGGCGGTCGACAGGGAGGAGGAAGCGGGGGGATTCTGCGAGGAAGACATGTCTCTCAGACGGTTCGTGCGGAAGGTTGCGGAGCAGGCGGACGCCGAGCGGTCTCGGTGAGTGCAGCGGACTCGTCGAGTCCGGCGTCCGGCGGGGAAGAGGCGGGGCGCGGAGCGCGGTGCGGCTCTAGTGGAAAGTGCGCACCGGAGTCGTGCCGAGAGCTGCGATCTGCGTGACCAGGATCGTGGTCATGGTGTCCTCCTCAGGGCTCGGCGGTGTCGTCCGGTCGGTGCGACAGCCCTCCAGCCTATTGCTGTGAACAAGCTGTACGCAAGAGGAATTCCTCCTTTCCTCTCGCGCGCCCCGTCGGCTCCGGTCTCTCAGCGCGCGATCTCTTCGCGTGCGAGCAGGCGCTCCTTCACGTCGAGTCCCCAGGCGAAGCCGCCGAGGGTGCCGTCGGTACGCAGCACCCGGTGGCACGGCACGAACAGCGCCGGGGCGTTGCGCGCGCAGATCGATGCCGCGGCCCGCACGGCGCGTGGGTTGTCGAGCGCGGCGGCGAAGGAGGTGTACGTGAGCGGAGCGCCCGGGGCGATCTCCCGCAGCGCGGCCCAGCCCGAGAGCTGCAGCGAGGTGCCCGTCTGACGCACGGGCACGGAGTCGATCGCCGCGAGGTCGCCCGCATAGTACGCCTGCACGGCCGACGCTGCTGCGGTCTCGCCCTCGCGCACCTCAGCCGGGCGCACGGCCGCCGCGAGCCTTCCGAGGATCGCCCCGTGGTCGGCCGTCCACCCGGACGCCAGCACGCGCTGCTCGTCGTCGGCGAGGATGGTGAACGCCCCGTCGGGGGTGTCGATGGTCTGGATGAGGGCGGTCATGGGGTCTCCTTCGAGATCGGTGTCGTCGCGATCGGTGTCGTCGTGATCGGTGTCTTCGTGATCGGTGTCGTCGTCGCGCGCTTCGCCGAGCGGACGGGGGCGGCGCGCCAGAGGTGCGCCGTGAGATAGCTCCGCCAGGGAGCCGCACGCTCCGCCCACGCCGTCAGGGCACGCGGTTCGCCCGGGAGACCGGAGGCCGCGGCCCCGGCTCGCATCGCGACGTCGCCCGGGAGCAGGATGTCGGGGTCTCCGAGCACCCGCATGCGCACGTAGTCGGCCGTCCACGGCCCGATGCCCGGCATCGCGAGGAGCGCGGCCCGCTGCTCAGCCCCATCGTCACCGACCGTGAGGGTGAGCGAGCCGTCCGCCAGCGCGGCAGCGGCACCGGTGATGGCACGGATGCGGGCGGCCGGGCCCCGCAGCACCTCGGCGCCGTGCTCGGCGATCGCGGTCATGGTCGGGAAGAGCACACCGTCGTCGGTGCGCTCTCCGAGGGCGTCGGCGAGCGCGGTCAGCGCCGTACGGGCGGCGACGACCGTGATCTGCTGACCGACCATCGCGCGGATGAGCATCTCGTGGGGATCGGCCGCTCCCGGCACTCGGATCCCCGGGGTCGCGGCGACCAGCGGAGCGAGCTCGGGGTGCGCACCGAGCGCGTCGTCGACGGCCCGCGGGTCGGCATCCAGATCGAACAGGCGTCGCACCGTGCCCACCAGGGGCGCGAGATCGCCCAGTTGCGTGACCCGGGCGCGCAGATGCAGTCGCTCGGCGGCATCCTGGCGCACCTCGAACCACGCCGGCCCTCCGCTCATGCGCAGGTGCCGGGCGAACGAGGTCTCGGTGGCCGCCTCGACCCCGGGCAATGCGCGGGCCGCCATCCAGGCGAAGACGCCCGAGGCATCGAGTGGCCCGCGGAAGGGCAGCACGAGGTCGATCGTGCCGGGAGCTGCGGCCATCGGCATCCGTCGTCGGGCGCGCAGCTCGCTGGGCGTGAGGGCGAAGACCTCGCGGATCGTGTCGTTGCACTGCCGGATGCTGGCGAACCCCGCCGAGAACGCCACGTCGGAGACGGGCATGTCGGTGCCGACGAGCAACATGCGCGCCGTGTGCGCGCGGTGCGCCCGGGCGAGGGCCAGCGGCCCGGCGCCGAGCTCGCTCACCAGCACCCGGTTCAGATGCCGGCTCGAGTACCCGAGCCGCGCGGCGAGGCCGGACACCCCCTCGCGTTCCACCACACCCGCGGAGATGAGTCGCATCGCACGGGCCGCGGCGTCGCCGCGCAGATTCCAGGCCGGTGACCCGGGCGCCGCCTCGGGGAGACAGCGCTTGCATGCCCGGTAGCCCGCCTCGTGCGCCGCGGCGCTCGTCGGGTAGAACGTCACGTTCTCGGGCTTCGGCGTGCGCGCCGGGCAGCTCGGACGGCAGTAGATGCCAGTCGATCGCACGGCCGTCACGAACTGCCCGTCGAAACGGGTGTCGCGCGCGTCGATCGCGCGGTACCGCTCGTCGAAGTCGGTCACGGGGAGGCTCATGACTCCATGCTGTCACGGGCCTCCGACATCGACTGGCGGAAATCGGACATCACGGTGAGAGGTCAGGACACGCCGCATCCGCGCGGCGCGAGACGGCGTGTCGTGACTCCTCACGCCGATCGCCGACCGCCGACCGCCGACCGCCGAGAGACCGGACGGACCGAGGCCCCCACCCGCGGTGTGCGGATGAGGGCCTCGAGGGAACTGCGGATGCTCAGTGGAAGAAGTGGCGCTCTCCCGTGAAGAACATCGTGACGCCGGCCTTGCGGGCCGCATCCACGACCTCCTCGTCGCGCACCGAGCCACCCGGCTGCACGATCGCGGTCACACCGGCGTCGATGAGCACCTGGGCGCCGTCGGCGAACGGGAAGAACGCGTCGGATGCCGCGACCGAACCAGCCGCGCGCTCGCCCGCGCGCTCGACCGCGAGGCGGCACGAGTCGACGCGGTTGACCTGGCCCATGCCGACGCCGACCGTGGCGTTGTCCTTCGCGAGCACGATCGCGTTCGACTTGACGGCGCGGCACGCCTTCCACGCGAAGATCAGGTTCTCCATCTCGAGGTCGCTCGGTCGCTCACCGGAGACGAGCTCCCAGTTCTTGGCGACCGAGACGATGTCGTCGGGGAACCGGTCGGCGTCTTGCAGCAGGAGTCCGCCCGAGACCAGGCGCACGTCCATGCGCTCCTGCTGCCAGTCCTCCGGCAGCTGCAGCAGACGCAGGTTCTTCTTCGCCTTGAACACCTCGAGGGCGGCGGGCTCGAACGCGGGGGCGACGATGACCTCGGTGAAGATGTCCTTGAGGTTCTCGGCCATCTTGAGCGTCACGGTGCCGTTCGCGGCGATCACTCCGCCGTACGCCGACACCGGGTCGCACTCGTGCGCGCGCAGATGCGCGCTGGCGATCGGGTCGAGGGCGTTCGGAGCGGTCGTCGCGATGCCGCACGGGTTGGCGTGCTTGATGATCGCGACGGCCGGCTTGATCATGTCGTAGGCGGCGCGCAGGGCGGCATCCGCGTCGACGTAGTTGTTGTACGACATCTCCTTGCCCTGCAGCTGCGTGGCCTGGGCGATGCCGTGACCGCCCGCGCGCGTGTAGATCGCACCGCGCTGGTGGGAGTTCTCGCCGTAGCGGAGCGTCGCGAGGCGCTCGGCCTGGATCGTCAGGTGCGCCGGCAGGTCGCCGTCGTCCTGGAGGGTGCCCTCGGCGAACCACGACGCGACGGCCGTGTCGTAGGCGGCGGTGTGCGCGAACGCGCGGGCCGCGAGCTCGCGGCGCTGCGACAGCGAGGTGCCGCCCTCGGCGATCGCCGAGATGATCCCGGGGTACGACTGCGGCGAGACGACGATGGCCACGTTCGCGTGGTTCTTGGCGGCGGCGCGTACCATGGCGGGGCCGCCGATGTCGATCTGCTCCACGACGTCGTCGCCCTGGGCGCCCGAGGCGACGGTCTCGACGAACGGATACAGATTCACCACGACGAGCTCGAACGGTGCGATGTCGAGGTCGGCGAGCTGACGCTCGTGGTCCTCGAGGCGCAGGTCGGCGAGCAGGCCGCCGTGAATCTTCGGGTGCAGGGTCTTGACGCGACCGTCGAGCATCTCGGCGACACCGGTCACCGCGGCGACGTCGGTCACCTCGAAGCCGGCCTCGCGGATGGTCGCGGCCGTCGAACCGGTCGACACGATCTGCACGCCGGAGTCGGCGAGCGCCTTCGCGAGGACGAGCAGATCGGTCTTGTCGCTCACCGAGACGAGCGCCCGGCGGATCGGCACCGTGTCGCGATCGCGGTACAGCGAGGGGTCGTGGCGGGGGCCGGCCATGGTGATGCTCCTTCGTGCGTCGGGCGTGAGAGGGGAGGAAGAGGATCAGGAAGCGGCGTCGAGCGCGAGCTCGCCGGTCGCGATGCGCCGTACGACATCGATCAGCAGGCGGCGCTCGACGGGCTTGATGCGGTCGTGCAGGGTGTGCTCGGTGTCGCCGTCGAGGATCGGCACGCGCTCCTGCGCGAGGATCGGTCCGGTGTCGACGCCGTCGTCGACGACGATCACGCTGGCGCCCGTCTCGGCGACGCCGGCGGCGAGCGCATCGCGCACCCCGTGCGCGCCCGGGAACTCCGGCAGGTAGGCCGGGTGGGTGTTCACGAGACGCGGGGAGAACTGCGCCACGAGAGATGCAGGCAGCAGACGCATGAGACCGCTGAGCACGACGAGGTCGGGGTTCCAGACGGCGAGCTGGCGTCCGAGCTCCTCGCCCCAGGCCTCGCGGCTCTCGTGCTCGTGCCACGGCACGGTGAAGCTGGGGATGCCGAACTCCTCGGCGTGGGCCAGGCCGTCGGCCTCGCGGTCGGCGCCCACGACGACCACCCGCGCGGGAAAGTCCGGGTGGCGGGCGGCCTCGAGGAGGGCACGAAGATTCGAGCCGGTGCCCGAGATGAGAACGGCGACCGTGAGCACGCGCCAAGTCTACCGGGGCGCGGGAGGGCGCCCCTCCCCGGTGACGTCGTCGAGCGGAGCCGTCTCCGCGAAGGGCAGAGGGGCGGCATCCGCTGGTGAATCGGCGGATCCGGCAGACGGCGACGGCGATGCCGCGTCGCCGATCAGATCGCCGAGATCGGATGCCGTCATCTCGGCGACCCAGCGATCGGTGCGCTCCTCGGCGAGCTCGTCGCGGTTGCGCGGCGACAGCAGCAGGATCGCGGCGCCCAGCAGCACCTCTCCCCCGAGGGCGAGCGCGAAGGCGCCGACCGACGGGCCGGTCTCGGCCAGACGCCCCGGACCGATCGACCCGCTGGTGAGCAGCGCGGCGAGGGCGGCGACACCCGCGGTCACGGCGCCCATGCCGACCGCGATCACGGCGCGCGGCAGCATCCGCAGCGGCGTCCCCTCCCACACCAGGCGAGAGCGCACGGCCCATCCGGCCACGGCACCGGCGGCGACCGGCAGCAGCACGACGATGAGCATCCAGATCGAGCTGTTCTCGGGCAGCAGCCCCAGCACCGGGATGCCGGGAACGACGCCGAGCTGCGTGCCCGCCGGAGACACCGCGGTGCCGACGCCCACGGCGAATCCGGGTCCGGCGATCCACGACGCCGTCCAGACGAGGAGCGTCGGCAGGTAGAGGAACTGGGCGAGGGTGATCACGACCGCGCCGAGCACGTCGACACGTGCGGCCTGGAAGAGGGCGACGACCTCACCGCCGCGGACCAGCGTGAGGAGGGCGAGCGCTGCGGCCGAGACGCCGAGCACGGCGACGAGGGCGAACGCCGCTCCCCGCACGATGGCCGCGGGCACCGGGGTCCACTCGGTCCAGGCGTCCAGACGGTCGTGGATCGCATCGATCGGCCCACCGTCGCCGTCCTCCCAGACCACGCGCACCGCTCCGCACACCGCGCCCGCGAGGTACACGGTGGCGGGCAGCAGGATCGCGAGGAGCAGGGAGGTCTTCGCCGCGTCGAGACGCGAGGTGAGGGCGACGCCGGCGGCGACCGCGGCGAACACCACCGTGCCCGAGAGCACACCGGTCACCCACGAGCCGGCGTTCGCGGCTCGCGCGCCCGAGCGCGCCGCGAACAGCAGGGTGAAGACCAGGAGGGCGAGCGGGGCGACCGAGACGGTGAACGACGACGCCGCCGCCGGAACACCGACCGCGACCAGCGCCGCGTCCGCGATCGTGATGTCGAGCGGCACCCCGTGCCCGAACGCCCACAGCGTGCCGGTCAGCGGCCAGAGCGCACCCCAGTCGGCCGTGGCGCCGAAGGCGAGGGTCCACAGCAGGGTCAGCGGCGCCAGCAGCACGGCGAGTCCGACGGCGGCCGCGATGGCGGCGTCGAACGCGGCGAGGAGGGCGACGAGAAGGCGTTGCATAGCCTTTCGAGACTACGACGAGAATCCGGGCGGATGCCGGTGGGCGCGCGCGGCGCGGGAGAGACGATATCGTCTCATCCGGAGGTTCACCCGAATGACAACTGCCCCGTCCCCCGCACCCACCGCCGCTGAGCCGAAGAACGGCCTGGATCGTTTCTTCGAGATCACCAAGCGCGGTTCCACCTTCGGCACCGAGATCCGAGGTGGCCTGGTGACGTTCGTCACGATGGCGTACATCGTGATCCTCAACCCGATCATCCTCGCGACGCCCGACGTCGACGGCAACGTGCTGTCCGGTTCCGCGGTCGCCGCCGCCACCGCGCTCACCGCCGGTGTGATGACGATCCTGTTCGGCGTGATCACGCGTCTGCCGTTCGCGTTCGCCGCCGGACTCGGCATCAACGCCTTCATCGCCTTCTCCGTCGTCGGCTCGGTGACCTGGCCCGAGGCCATGGCGCTCGTCATGATCAACGGTGTCATCATCGTGTTGCTCGCCGCGACCGGCCTGCGCAAGATGATCTTCGACGCCGTTCCCGTGCAGCTCAAGCTCGCGATCACGGTCGGCATCGGCCTCTTCATCGCCTTCATCGGCTTCGTGAACGCTGGTTTCGTGACCGCGACCGGAAACGCCTCGCCGCCCGTCGACCTCGGCATCGGCGGCTCCGTGGCCTCCATCCCGACCCTGCTCTTCGTCGTCACGCTGCTCATCGGCGGCGTGCTGACCGCGCTGCGCGTCAAGGGTGCGATCCTGATCGCCCTCGTCGGCGGCACGGTGCTCGGCGGCATCGTCAACCTCATCTGGCCGTTCGGCCTCGACTTCGGCTTCACCGGCTCGATCGTGGGGCTGCCCGACCTCAGCCTGGTCGGCCAGGTCGACTTCGGCTTCGACCTGCAGAAGGTCAGCATCGTCGCCCTCGTGATGTTCGTGTTCACGCTGCTGTTCTCGAACTTCTTCGACGCCATGGGCACCATGACGGGCCTCGCGAAGGAGGCCGACCTCGCCGACGAGAAGGGCGACTTCCCGCGCATCAAGTCGGCGCTCGTCGTCGAGGGCATCGGCGCGATCGCCGGTGGTGGCACCTCGTCGTCGTCGGCGACGGTCTTCGTCGAATCGGGTGCCGGCATCGGCGAGGGCGCACGCACCGGTTTCGCCACGCTCATCACGGGTGCGATGTTCCTGGTCGCGATGTTCTTCACCCCGCTGACCTCGCTGGTGCCCGGCGCCGTCGCGGCCGCCGCACTCGTGCTCGTCGGTGCGATGATGCTCGCTCAGATCAAGAACATCGACCTCAGCGACTTCCGCGTGCTGCTGCCGGTCTTCCTCACCGCCACGGTCATGCCGATGACCTACTCGATCGCCAACGGAATCGGCGCCGGCTTCATCAGCTGGATCGTCGTGAACGCCTTCTCGGGTCGCGCCAAGACGATTCACCCGCTGCTCTGGGTGGTCGGCGTGGGCTTCGTGATCTTCTTCGCCCGCGGGCCGATCGAGGCGCTGTTCGGCATCGGCATCTGACAGCGAGTCGAAAGAGGGGCGGATGCTGCGGCATCTGCCCCTCTTTTCGTTGCCCGCGACCGCTGACAGCGCGCCCCGGGCATGAAAGAAGGCCCCGGGGTGGAGCCCGGGGCCTTCTCCTACAGTCTAACGCGTCAGAGCGCCTCGACGATCGCGCGCATCAGGTCGGCGGTCTCGGACGGCGTCTTGCCGACCTTGACCCCGGCGGCCTCGAGGGCCTCCTTCTTGGCCTGAGCGGTTCCGGCCGAACCGGAGACGATCGCACCGGCGTGACCCATGGTCTTGCCCTCGGGAGCCGTGAAGCCCGCGACGTAGCCGACGACCGGCTTGGTGACGTGCGCCTTGATGTACTCGGCCGCACGCTCCTCGGCGTCGCCGCCGATCTCGCCGATCATGACGATGGCCTTCGTCTCGGGGTCGGCCTCGAACGCGGCGAGCGCGTCGATGTGCGTCGTGCCGATGACCGGGTCTCCGCCGATGCCGATGGCGGTCGAGAAGCCCAGGTCGCGCAGCTCGAACATCATCTGGTAGGTCAGGGTGCCCGACTTCGACACGAGGCCGATCGGTCCCTTGCCGGTGATGTTCGCGGGCGTGATGCCGACGAGCGCCTCACCGGGGGTGATGATGCCGGGGCAGTTCGGCCCGATGATGCGGGTCTTGTTGCCCTTGCTCTGGGCGTAGGCCCAGGCCTCGGCCGAGTCGCCGACGGGCACGCCCTCGGTGATCACGACGAGCAGCGGGATCTCGGCGTCGATGGCCTCGACCATCGCGCTCTTCGTGAAGGCGCCCGGCACGAAGGCGATCGACACGTCGGCGCCGGTCTCCTTCATCGCCTCGGCGACCGAGGCGAAGACGGGCAGCTCGACGGCGTTGCCGTCCTTGTCGGTGTGCGAGACCGTGGTGCCGGCCTTGCGGGCGTTGACGCCACCGACGACCTGGGTGCCGGCCTTGAGCATGAGCGCCGTGTGCTTGGTGCCCTCTCCGCCGGTGATGCCCTGGACGATGACCTTGGAGTCCTTGTTGAGGTAGATCGACATTCTTCTAGTCCTTCAGTCTCAAGCGTTGGCGAGCTCGGCGGCCTTGTCGGCGCCCTCGTCCATGGTGGCGGCCAGGGTCACAAGCGGGTGCGCGTACTCGGCGAGGATCGCGCGACCCTCGTCGACGCGGTTGCCGTCGAGGCGCACGACGAGCGGCTTGGATGCCGTGGCACCCAGCGTCTCGAGCGCACCCTTGATGCCGTTGGCGACGGCGTCGCACGCCGTGATGCCGCCGAACACGTTGACGAAGACGCTCTTGACCTGCGGGTCGCCGAGGATGACGTCGAGGCCGGCGGCCATGACCTCGGCCGAGGCGCCGCCGCCGATGTCGAGGAAGTTGGCGGGCTTGACGCCGTTGTGATTCTCACCGGCGTAGGCGACGACATCGAGCGTCGACATGACCAGTCCCGCGCCGTTGCCGATGATGCCGACCTCGCCGTCGAGCTTCACGTAGTTGAGACCCGATGCCTTGGCCTTGGCCTCGAGCGGGTCGGCGGCATCCTTGTCTTCCAGAGCCTCGTGCTCGGGGTGACGGATCTCCGACGCGTTGTCGTCGAGGGTGACCTTGCCGTCGAGTGCGATGATGTCGCCCTCTTCGGTGCGCACGAGCGGGTTGACCTCGACGAGCGTCGCGTCCTCGCCCTTGTAGACGTCGAAGAGCTTCACGAAGACGTCGGAGACCTTCTCGACGAGGTCCTCGGGGAAGTTCGCGGCGCGGGCGATCTCGACGGCCTTCTCCTTGTCGATACCCGTGAGCGGGTTCACCTCGACGCGGGCGAGGGCCTCGGGGCGCTCGACGGCGAGCTCTTCGATCTCCATGCCGCCCTCGACCGAGCAGAGGCTCAGGTAGGAGCGGTTGGCGCGGTCGAGCAGCACGGAGAAGTAGAACTCCTCGGCGATGCGGGCGCCCTGGGCGACCATGACGCGCTTGACGATGTGGCCCTTGATGTCGAGGCCGAGGATGGCCTCGGCCGCCTCGTAGGCCTCTTCGGGGGTCTTGGCGACCTTGACGCCGCCCGCCTTGCCACGACCACCGGTCTTGACCTGCGCCTTGACGACGACGACGCCGCCGATCTTCTCCGCGGCTGCCTTCACCTCCTCGGGGGTGTCGGCGACGATGCCGGCGAGAACCGGCACTCCGTACTTCTCGAAAACGTCTCGTGCCTGGTACTCGTACAGATCCACTGTGGTTCCTTCACTGGGCTGCTGTCTGGTAATTCTCTCGATGTCGAGACATCGACCAGTCCCCCAGCCTACTACCTCGGACTGGACGCTCCTGCGGGCCCGGATGCTCCGCCGGGGCCCGCCCGCGTCACGCCATCCGCATGCTCGACAGCGCGAGGTCTAGGCTCGTGCCATGCACGAATCCGCTGAACTGCGCACCGGCGTCGTGGCCGCTGCCCTCGAGCTCTTCGACACGCAGGGCTTCGATCAGACCTCGGTCGAGCAGATCGCGAAGGCGGCCGGCGTCTCGCGATCCACCTTCTTCCGCCAGTTCGGCGGCAAGGAGGACGTCGTCTTCGCCGACCACGAGGCACTGCTGGAGCGCCTGCGGGTGTTCCTCGCCGAGGGGCACGACGATCCGTGGGGCGCGGTGTGCGCGGCATCCGAGTCGGTCTTCTCGCACTTCGCCCACGACCCCGAGCTCGCCCGCCGCCGCTATCGGATCGTGCGCGAGGTCCCGGTGCTGCGCGAGCGCGAGATCATCACGGTGTTCCGTTACGAGCGCCTGTTCGACGAGTACCTGCGCGGGGCCCTCCCCGGCGTCGACCCGCTCGACGCGGTCGGCTTCGCGGCCCTGGTGACCGCGGTGCACAACCATGTGCTGCGCCAGTTGCTGCGCGGCACGAAGAAGGTGCCTCTCGCGACCCTGCAGGCGGCGCTGGCGGACGTGCGCCGTCGCTACGGCGTGCCGGCGGATGCCACGGCGAGCGCTCCCGACGATGTCGTCGTCGCCGTGTTCCCGCGGTCGATGCCGGTCGCCGAGGTCACGCGGCGCCTGCGCTCGCAGCTCGACTGAGCGCTCTGCGGCGGGGCCCTCGGGCAGGGCTCCGCTTTCGCGCTCCCGGAGTCGTGGAACTCAGTTTCGAGGAGTACGATACCTGGTGCCACGAAGGAGCCCCATGAGCATCGATTCCTCCCCCCTGCCCGGCGAGCGCGTCTCGTCGTACGACGTCACGGGACGGCAGGGTAGCGACTACTACGCCGTGTTCGCCGACATCCCGGAAGCCGATCGTGCCGCCTGGGAACGCGCGCAGGCGTACGTCGACGAGGTCGCCCCGCAGATGGCCGACGCCTGGGACCGGGCCGAGTACCCGCTGACCGCCGCTCGCCGCCTGGGCGAGATGGATCTGGTCGTCGACGGTGTCGAGCACCCCGCCCTCACGCGCCTCTCCCCTCTCGCCGCCGGACTGGTCAACATGGAGGTCTCGCGCGGCGACGGCTCCCTCGGCACGATCCTCGCGGTGCAGGGCGGTCTCGCCCTGCGCACCCTTGCACTGTTCGGCTCCCCCGCGCAGCAGGAGAAATGGCTGACGGCTCTCGCCGACGCGAGCGTGCTGGGGTCCTTCGCCCTCACCGAGCCCGACCACGGGTCGGACTCGGTCTCGCTCGAGGCGGTCGCGCGCCGCGACGGTGACGCCTGGGTCATCAGCGGCACGAAGAAGTGGATCGGCAACGGGGCATCCGGCGGGATCACCTTCGTCTGGGCGCGCGTCGACGACGAGTCCGCCGACGAGCACGGCGCCGTGCGCTGCTTCCTCGTCGAGCAGGACACCCCCGGATACACCGGCACCGTCATCCGCGGAAAGGCGTCACTGCGTGCGATCCACCAGGCGCACATCCGCCTCGACGACGTGCGCGTTCCCCTCGACGCCGTGCTCCCCGGAACGCACAGCTTCAAGGATGCGTCGGTCGTGCTCTACGCGACCCGCTCCGGCGTCGCCTGGTCGGCACTCGGCCACGCCACCGCCTGCTACGAGGCCGCCCTGGCGTACGCGACCCAGCGCGTGCAGTTCGGCAAGCCGCTCGCGAAGTTCCAGATGGTGCAGGAGCGCCTCACCCACATGCTCGAGGACCTCACCGCGATGCAGCTCTACTGCCGCCGGATGGCCGACCTCGAGACGGCGGGCGCGTTGCGTCCGACGCAGGCGTCGCTCGCGAAGTTCCACAACACCCGCGCCGCACGCCGCATCGCCTCGACCGCCCGCGACCTGCTCGGGGGCAACGGCATCCTGCTCGAGAACGGCGTGATGCAGCACCTCGCCGACATCGAGGCGATCCACACCTACGAGGGCACGGAGAGCGTGCAGGCGCTGCTTCTCGGGCGCGACATCACCGGGATGAGCGCGTTCGCCTGACGGTGGAGGACGGATGCCGCCGGGCAGCGCTCAGTCGCAGCCGCAGCCGCCCGACGGCGTCTTGACCATGAAGCACACGTCGCACACACCGTAGTCGCGTTCGGTCACCGGCTTCGGCGCCTTCTCGCGCGGCACCGACGGTGTGCGCGGGGTCGAGGAGCGCTTCGCCGCTCGCGCGGGGACGGAGGGCGCGTACTCGCTGGGGTGGGTGACGTAGAAGTACGGCGCACGCCCCTCGCTGGGCTGCAGGCGCAGCGGGGTGGAGCCGACGACGATCGTCTCGTCCTCGGCGAACCCGTTCGTGTAGGTGCGCCCGATGTGGAGCGAGGCGTGGTCGCCGCGGCGCAGGGCCTCGATGTAGCGGCCGCGGTCGATGAACGAGGTCACACCCACGGCGTCGACGATCGCGCCGATGAACTCGTGGTTCACCGGGTCGATGCGGTGCGCGCGCAGCGCCTCCGCGAGGGAGCGGTAGGGACGGGAGGTGCCGGTCGGGGTCGGGCCCTGTACTTCGTTCATCCCTTCCAGGATCGCACGATCCCGGGGCCGTCTCGACCGCTTCCGCTCCCCGCCCCCGGCGCGGGCCGTGCAAGACTGGCGGCATGGTGCGGGCGACGATCATCGGCAGCGGGCCCAACGGTCTGGCGAGCGCCGTGTCGCTCGCCAGGGCGGGGTACGAGGTGCGGGTGCTCGAGGCGTCCGACACGATCGGTGGCGGCGTGCGCACGACCGACGGCATCCTTCCCGGTTTCCGCCACGACGTCTGCTCCGCCGTGCACCCGGCGGCACTCGCCTCGCCGTTCTTCCGCGCCTTCGGCCTCGCCGACCGCATCGACTGGATCCGTCCCGAGATCTCCTACGCCCATCCGCTCGACGGCGGCCGTGCGGCGATCGCCTGGCGCGACATCGAGAAGACGTCCGCCGCCCTCGGGGCCGACCGTGATGCATGGCTCGCTCGACTGCGGCCGCTGAGCGAGCACATCGACGGGGTCGTCGATTTCACCGGCCATCAGATCCCGCGCTGGCCGCACGAGCCGCTCACCGCCGCGCGTTACGCCCTGCGGATGCTCGACCAGGGCACACCGCTCGCCTCGCGCGCCTTCCGCACCCCGGAGGCGGCGGCCCTGATCACGGGCGTCCTCGCGCACGCCAACGCGCCCGTTCCCTCGCTCCCCGGCGCGGCGGCCGGGCTTCTGCTCGCCGCCCTCGGACACGCACAGGGCTGGATGTATCCGCGCGGAGGCGCCCAGCGGATCGCCGACGCGCTGGTCGCCGACCTCGAGGCGCACGGCGGTCGCATCGAGACGGGGCTGCACGTGCGCGACCTCGGCATCCTCGACTGGGGCGATCCCGCGCGCGGCGACCTGCTCCTGCTGAACACCTCGCCGCGTCTCGCCCTGACCCACCCCGGAATCCCCGCCGGGTACGCTCGCGCTCTCTCCCGCTACCGGTACGGACCGGCCGCGGCGAAGGTTGACTTCGAGCTCGACGGACCGGTGCCGTGGGCGAACGCCGACGTGGCGCAGTCGCCGACCGTGCACCTCGGCGGCACCCGTGAGGAGGTGCGGGCGAGTGAGAACGCCGTCGCCCGTGGGCGGGTGAGCGAGCGCCCGTACGTGCTCGCGGTCCAGCCCTCCGTCTTCGACGCCACCCGCGCACCCGAGGGCAAGGCCGTGTTGTGGACCTACATCCACGTTCCCCTCGACTCGGACCTCGACGCGACCGAGCTGATCACGCGTCAGGTCGAGCGCTTCGCCCCGGGGTTCCGAGACCGCATCCTCGCGCACCGCTCGGTGCCGGCATCCGCACGCGAGGCCGTCAACCCGGCCGAGATCCGGGGCGACGTGCTCGGCGGGGCGTTCACGATGCGGCAGGCGCTGCAGCGGCCGACGCTCTCCGCGGCCCCGTGGCGCACGCCGATGCCCGGCGTCTATCTCGCCTCGGCCGCGACCCCGCCCGGGCCCGGCGTCAACGGCATGTCGGGGTGGCTCGCCGCCCGCACGGCCCTCGCCGATGCCGGCGAGCCGCACGAGCTCGGCGACCTCTTCCCCTGACGCCCCATTCCCGTGAGGGGTCAGGACACGCCGCGCCTCGCGGCGCCAGCGCGGCATGTCGTGACTCCTCGCGTCCCCTTCCGCCGCGCGCACGTGCTGGCCAGGATGGAGGCATGCGCTACGACATCCCCGCCCCGATGCTCGCGAAGGCCGCGGCGACCGTGCCCGATCCGGCGAAGACGCCCGGCGGCCTGCTCTTCGAACCCAAGTGGGACGGGTTCCGCGGGCTCGTCGCGTGGGACGGCGAGACCGTCGAGATCGGATCCCGCGGAGCCAAGCCGCTCACCCGGTACTTCCCGGAACTCGTGGAGGCGATCCCGGAGCTGCTCCCCCGCCCGTGCCTGCTCGACGGCGAGATCGTCGTCGCGACCGGCGCGGAAGGAGAGCAGCGTCTCGACTGGGAGGCGCTCAGCCAGCGCATCCACCCCGCAGCCTCCCGCGTGGCGCGCCTCGCCACCGAGACACCGGCGATGTTCATCGCGTTCGACCTGCTCGCGGAGGGCGACGACGACCTGCTCGACCGGCCGTTCTCGGAGCGCCGGGCTCGTCTGGAGTCGCTTCTGGCGGACGTGGCGCATCCCGTGCACATCACCCGTACGACGCGTGATCACGATGCGGCCGTGCGCTGGCTCGCGGAGTTCGAGGGCGCGGGGCTCGACGGGGTCGTCGCGAAGCCGCTCGACCAGCCCTACGCCCCCGGCAAGCGCACCCTGATCAAGGTCAAGCACGCCCGCACGGCCGACGTCGTGGCGCTCGGATACCGCATCCACAAGTCCGGCGCGGGAGTCGGCTCGCTCCTCGTCGGCCTCTACGACGAGGACGGAACGCTGCGCCAGGTGGGCGGCGTCGCCGCGTGGAGCGACGCGCGCCGCCGCGAACTCGTCGAGGAGCTCGCGCCCCTGGTCGAGCGCGACGAAGCCGGAGACGCCGTCACCGGCGAGGGCGAGCGATCGCGCTTCACCGGATCGAAGGATGTCTCCTTCGTGCGCCTGCGTCCGGAGCGCGTCCTCGAGGTGCGCTACGACCAGCTCGAGGGTGCGCGCTTCCGCCACACCGTGCAGTTCGAACGCTGGCGTCCCGATCGCGACGCGCGCTCGTGCACCTACGCGCAGCTCGACTCGGTCGCGGGATACGACCTCGCCGACGTGATCGGCTGACTCAGTCCTTCGCGGCAGGCTCCCCGTCGGCGTCCCAGTGCGCCGCCACCTTCTTGCTGGGCTGCACGCGCGGCGGCTCCCCCGGCATCTTGGGGAACTCGGGTGGGAACGACAGCTCGCCCAGGCCGTCTTCGACGTCGCGCTCCCACCAGGCGAGAAGGGTGTCGATGCGTCCGGGCTTCCGCTGCTTGTCGGCCCACGGGTCGCCGATCTCGTCGAGGCGCTGCGGAACGCTGCGCACCGTGAACCTCGTCGGATCGAGGCCGTCGAGCTCGTCCCAGTGCACCGGGGTCGACACGGTCGCACCCGGCAGGGCACGCGGACTGTAGGCGCCCGCCATCGTTCGATCGCGGTTGGCCTGATTGAAGTCGATGAAGATGCGCTCTCCGCGCTCCTCCTTCCACCAGCTCATCGTGACCCGATCGGGCATCCGGCGTTCGAGTTCGCGCCCCGCGGCGATGACCGCGTGGCGCACGTCGAGGAACTCGTGGGTGGGTTCGATCGGCGCGAACACGTGCAGACCGCGATTGCCGCTCGTCTTCGCGAACGCCTCGAGGCCCGCCTCGCTCAGAACCTCCCGCAGGCCGTGGGCGGCGGCGACGGCATCCGCGAAGTCCGTGCCCGGTTGCGGATCGAGATCGATGCGCAGTTCAACGGGGTTGTCGGGGTCACTCGCGAGCGACGCCCACGGGTGGAACACGATCGTGTTCGTCTGCACGGCCCACACGATCGCCGACGGTCGGTTCAGCACGATCTGCGGATGCCGCCGCCCGCTGTTGTAGGTCACCGTCACGGCGTCGACGTAGTCGGGAGTGCCCTTCGGCGGATTCTTCGAGAAGAAGCCCTCGCTCCCCACGCCGTCACGGAACCGCTCGAGCGATACCGGTCGGTCGCCGTTCGACGCGAGGAAGGGATCGGCGACCCGCTGCACGTAGTCGGCCAGCTCGGCCTTGGTGATCCCGGCCTCCGGCCACACGACCCGGTTGGGGCTGGAGAGCACGACCTCGCGCTCCCCCTCGGGGTCGGACACGGTCACGGGCACACGTTCGGAGGCCATGCAACGACCCTAGAGCGCGGCTGTCGCCCGCGGAAGGGCGCGCCGCAGCAGGGGCCCTCCGCCGTGTTGTGTCAGTCCTCGGTCGCGGGGGCGAGTTCGAGCACGCGCGCGAGGGCATCGCGTTCGACGATGAGGGTGGGACCTGCCGGATCGATCACGACGCCCGCCATCTCGGTGTGCCCCGCGAGCACCTTGGCGAGCTGCGCGGGCTCGAAGGGCAGCGGTCGGTCGCCGCGGCCGAGGGCGATGACCTCGAGCGGGTGCGAGAACAGCTGCAGGAAGCGCTTGCCGTCGGTCGTCTGCGCCTCGGCGATACCCACCTGGCCGTCGGCGCCACCGTCGTTCACGGCCACCCACATGCGCGTCTCGGCGAGCGCCTCGCCCGCACGGGTCGCGGAGTCCTGTTCGCGCGGGGCCGCGACGATGGTCTTGACCGTCATCTCGGCATCGGCCTGCTCGAGGGTCTTCTGCAGCAGCTCGGTCGGGAACACGACCCGGTGCGGCGCCGAGGCGTTGTCGATGATGAGGCCCGCGAAGTCGCCGGCGACGACCTGCTGCATGACGGAGGTCGAGGGCTGCGCCACGGCCGATGTCGAGGAGGGGTCGGCTTCGAGCTTCACCGAATCGCGCACGGCGGCGGCCGAGCTGAAGGCCAGCATGAACTGGCGCTCCTCGTCGCGCACGACGGCGACGGCGAGGGGCTTGCCCTCGGCGATCTGCGCACGGGCATCGCCGTTCACACGGATGAAGAGGTGTCCCTGCAGCGCCTGCCGCATGACGCCGAGCAGTTGCTCGTTGCTCGCGCCCTTCTCGACCTGCTTCAGGGCCTCGCGCAGCAGCACGTTGTCCTTCATGCCGGGAACGGACTCGGTCTGCTCGGGCGGCGACGCGGGGGCGAGAGGCAGACGCGGCTCGGCGGCGGGAGCGGCCGCGGCGGGAGCGGCCGGAGCGGTCTGCACGGCCGGAGCGGGCTTCGCGTCGGGGTCGGGCAGCGAGACCTCGGGACCCGCCTCCGCGCCGACGCCGCGGAACGCCTGCACCGAGATGCCGATCGACGGGGCGGCGGGGGCTTCCTCCGCCGCGGTAACCGGAGCCTCATCCGCCGGCGTCTCGACCGCCTCGGCGGCGTCGGGTGCGGAGGTGACGGCGTCGTCAGCGGACTTCTTGCGGCGGGAGAAGAGGGCCATATGAGCCAGCCTAACCCTCCACGGCTCCGCCCTCGGCGGCAGCGGGCCCGGCAGCACCGGCCCGGTGCCGTCAGATCTTCTCGATCGGTGCGACCTTGATGAGGAGCTTCTTCTGCCCGGCAGTGTCGAAGCGCACGTGCGCGATGCGCTTGGCGCCCTCACCGGTGACGGCCTCGACGCGGCCCTCGCCGAAGTCGACGTGGCGGATGCGGTCCCCCGCGGTGAGTTCGAGGTCGCCGTTGTCGCGCACCTTGGCCGTAACGCGGTTCGGGAACCGGTCCATGGCGGTCGAGAGGGGCTTGAGCGAATCGCGGCCCGGCAGCGGCTTGACTCCGAAGCGATCGCCGGAGCCGGACCCCGACCCCGATCCTCCGAATCCGCCCGCGCGGCGCGCGTTGAGGGCGCGCGACTGCATGCCCCCGCGGGAGTTGACGTCTCCCGGGGACTGGCGCCAGTCGATCAGAGCGACCGGGATCTCCTGCAGGAAACGGCTCGGCATCGCGACGGTCACCTCGCCGAACTGCGCCCTGGTCATCGCGAGCGACAGGTGCAGGCGCTTGCGAGCACGGGTGATGCCCACGTAGAAGAGCCGACGCTCCTCCTGCGGACCACCGGGCTCGCCGGCCGAGATGCGGTGCGGGATGAGGTCTTCCTCGACACCCGTGACGAAGACCGCGTCGTACTCGAGGCCCTTGGCGGTGTGCATCGTCATGAGCGACACCGTGCCCGACTCGTCGTCGAGGTCATCGGCATCCGCCACGAGCGCCACATCGGTGAGGAAGTCGACGATCGTGCCCTCGGGGTTGTTGCGTGCGAAATCGCGGGCGACGGCGACGAACTCGTCGAGGTTCTCGACGCGCGCTTCGTCTTGCGGGTCGCGGCTGGCGCGCAGCGCATCGAGGTAACCGCTCTTGGCGAGCAGCAGGCTCAGGCCGTCGGCCACGGTCGTCGGAGCCGGCACCTCGCCCGTCGGCGGCAGCATGACGGCCGTCGCCTCGGTGAGCACGGCGTCGAGCTGCGCGATCGCCGCCTGGATCTTGGGGCCGAAGCCGAGCTGTGCCGGCATAGACAGGGCATCGCGGAACGTGATCCCCTGCTCCTCCGCGAAGCGGGCGATGGCCGTCTCGGTCACATCGCCGATGCCGCGACGCGGCTTGTTGAGGATGCGGCGCACAGCCATCTCGTCGGCGGGGTTCGCGACCGCCACGAGGTACGCCAGCGCGTCCTTGATCTCGGCGCGCTCGTAGAACTTGGTACCGCCCATGATCTTGTACGGCACCGCCGAACGGATGAAGATCTCCTCGAGCGCACGCGACTGGGAGTTCGTGCGGTAGAAGACCGCCATCTCGGAGTACGGCATGCCGGCGCGGTGCAGCGCCTCGACCTCGTCGGCCACGAACTGCGCCTCGTCGTGCTGCGAGTAGCCGGTGAAGCCGATGATCTTGTCGCCCTCGCCCCGGTCGCTCCAGAGCTTCTTCTCCTTGCGGTCGAAGTTGTTGCCGATCACCGCGTTGGCCGCCGAGAGGATGTTCTGCGTCGAGCGGTAGTTCTGCTCGAGCAGCACCACGCGCGCCCCGGGGAAGTCGCGTTCGAACTCGCTGATGTTGCGGATGTCGGCGCCGCGGAACGCGTAGATCGACTGGTCGGAGTCGCCGACGACGGTGAGCGAGGCTCCGGCGGTGTCGGCGTTCTTCGGCTCGGGCTCCGGCTCGAAGATCATCATGCCGTTCGAGGCATACGGGTCGGGTGCCGACGACGATGCGAGGGGCCGCGTGAGCTCGTGGATGAGCGCGTACTGCGCGTGGTTGGTGTCCTGGTACTCGTCGACGAGGATGTGCCGGAACCGACGGCGATACGTGTCGGCCACCTCGGGGAACGCGCGGAACAGATAGACCGTCTGCCCGATCAGGTCGTCGAAGTCGAAGGCGTTCGCCTTCTGCAGCTGACGCTGGTAGTCGGCGAAGACCTCGACGAAGATCCGCTCGGCGGGGTCCGACATGTTGGCCTGCCGCGCATAGGACTCGGCATCCGACAGCTCGTTCTTGAGCTTCGAGATGCGCGACTGCACGGATGCCGGGGTCAGCCCGAAGGCGTCGGCCTCGTGCTCCTTGACCAGACGCTTGATGAGCGCGCGGGAGTCACCCGAGTCGTAGATCGTGAACGACTTGGTGAACCCGAACTGCTGCGCCTCGCGCCGCAGGATGCGCACGCATGCCGAGTGGAAGGTCGAGATCCACATGCCCCGTGCCGCATCGCCGATCAGGCCCTCGACGCGCTCGCGCATCTCGCCCGCCGCCTTGTTGGTGAAGGTGATCGCGAGGATCTGGCTCGGCCAGGCCTCGCGGCTGCGCAGCAGCGACGCGATCCGACGCGTGAGCACGCTCGTCTTGCCCGATCCGGCCCCCGCGACGATGAGCAGCGCGGGACCGCGGTAGGTGACGGCTTCGAGCTGCTGCGGGTTGAGGCCGGCGAGGAGGTCGTCCTGACCCTGCGGGCCGGCGGTTCCGGGAACGATGAGAGGAGCTTCGGTCATGGCTCTACGAGTCTAGGCGGCGCCACCGACACCACCGCCGCCCGTTTCCCTCCCGCGCACGGTCCGGCATCCGCGACCGGAGCTCAGGCGATGCGCGTCCCCGGCGGCAGCATCCGTGCGGGCGTGCGCGTGCGCGACCACGCCCCGGCGAACAGCGACCCGGCGATCACGACCTGCACTCCGAGCCCGACGAACCAGCTCGGCACCGTGGAGTCGATCACCTCGCGCGGAGCCGGACCGGGGCTCCCCACCGCGCAGTCGTCCCAGCGCTGTTCGAGGGGCGACAGCTGCGCGCTGCGCACCCCGTACTTGATCTGCCCGAACAGATCGACCGGATACCCGCCGCTTCCGTACTCGGTGGGCGTGGCATCGGCCAGCACGACGAAGGGGTTCGCGGCGAGCGCCCACCACACGAGATCGAAGCGCGGCACCTCGTAGGTGTACTCCTCCCACTGGTCGCAGATCGGGCCGTTCTCGTCGTAGGGACGGGTGTAGTTCGTCGCCTCGCCGCGCACGGCGAGCCCGCCCAGCGCGAACACGATGAGCGTGCCGATCACGAGACCGGCAACCACGAGGTACGTCGTGGCGACCGAGAACAGCGGACGCGCGATCAGACCGCTCAGCCCCACCCCGATGGCCGCGACGATGACGATCTCCGCGGCCAGTACGAGGATCGAGATGAGCAGCACCAGCGGGTCCGCGCCCCCGCCGAGCAGTGAGAAGGCGAGGAAGGGCAGCGCGACGAGCAGGAATGCCCCGCCCGTCGCGATCGCGGCGACGAGCTTGCCGAGCATGATGTCGCCGGTCGAGACCGCGGTCACCTGGATCGCGGCGAGGGTCGCCGATTCGCGATCGCCGTTGATGGCGTTGCCGCTCAGCGTGGGCGACACCAGCACGACGAGCAGGAGCACCATGTTCACGACGATCGAGAAGACCCCCGCCCCCGGGGCGTCGCCGTAGGAGTAGACGGCGGACGACAGCGCAGTGACCCCGAGAAGCACCGCGGCGAAGACGCCGAGCAGCACGTACCAACCGACACTGCGCAGGCGCTGGGTCAGTTCGAGACGGGCGATGGTGCCGATATGGGCGATGCTCATGCTCCGGCCTCCGTTCCGGGGTGAGCCGTGGGCGGGGGCACGACCGTCGGATTCAGATGCAGGAACGTGTGTTCGAGCGCGCTCTGCGCCGGCGCGAACTCCGAGATCGGGAGCTGCGCGGCGACCAGCCTCTGCAGCGCGTGCGCGGCGGACTCCTCGGTCTCGAAGCCGATCAGTACGGCTCCGCGGTCGGCGCCGAGCGACTCCGGAGCCACCCCGAGGGTCGACGCGACCTGCCAGGCGTCGGCGGCCAACCGATCGGTCGAGGCGCCGACCAGCCGGATCCGCCAGGCGCGGACGGATGCCTGGGCCGGCGCCGCATCGACCACCGCCCCCGCGACGAGGAAGACGGCGTCGTCGACGACCTCCTCGAGCTCCGAGAGGATGTGGCTGGAGATGAGCACGGTGCGCCCCTCGGCGGCGAGACGGCGCAACAGCACGCGCAGCTGCACACGGGCCTCGGGATCGAGTCCCGAGGCGGGCTCGTCGAGCAGCAGCACCCGGGGGTCGTGCACGAGCGCCCGGGCGAGCCCGAGCTTCTGCTTCTGCCCGCGGGAGAGCACCTTCGCGGGGGAATCGGCGAGCGGGGTGAGCCCGACGAGGTCGAGCAGCGCGGCGGCCCGATGCGCGGCATCCGTCGGTGCGATGTCGTACAGCCGACCCGTGGTCACGAGTGTCTCGCGCGCCGTCAGCGAGGGCCAGGCGCCGAGCGCGTCGGGCATCCATCCGAGCAGCTTGCGGGCGGCCAGCGGATCGACCATCGGGTCGACGCCGCCGATGCGGATCGTGCCGGTGTCGGGGGCGAGCAGCGAGGCCAGCATCAGGAGCAGGGTCGTCTTGCCCGCGCCGTTCGGCCCGACGAGTCCGGTCACCCGCCCCGGTTCCGCGCGCAGTGTGGCCGACCGGACGGCCTGCACCGTCCCGAAGGCCCGGCTGACGTCTTCCACGACGATTCCACTCATGCGGGCCAGTCTGGCATCCGGCTCCGACGCTCCCGCCGCG
Organism: Microbacterium sp. 22179; assembly: GCF_052045715.1. Classification (NCBI taxonomy): domain Bacteria; kingdom Bacillati; phylum Actinomycetota; class Actinomycetes; order Micrococcales; family Microbacteriaceae; genus Microbacterium; species Microbacterium sp. 22179. The sequence continues at coordinate 33,552 of NZ_JBQEPJ010000009.1, forward strand.
CACCGCCGGGTCGCTCCGACGCCGGCTCCGCCGGTGCCCGATCCCTCAGCCGCGGAAGAACGCCACGCCCAGGTCGGGGTGATCGACGAAGACGCCGTCGATCCCCTGTCGCGCGATCACGCCCCACTCCGCCTCGTAGTCGCCGAAGGCGCCCTTGCCCCCGTCGCCGCGGAACTCGGGCGCGAGGAAGGCGTTCTCCGGCCGGCACGTCCAGGTGAAGACCTTGAGGCCCCGCGCATGCGCGTCGGCGACGATCGTGTTGCCGTGAGCCAGCAGCATCTTCTTGCTCACGCTGATGCCGTCGACCGCGCCGATCAGGCCGTTGAGACCCCGCGGTGCGACCGTCGCCTTGTAGGTGAGCGCCCTCTTGCCGTGGGCGACGAGCTGGTCGTAGGGGCGGCCGGACGACTCGATCAGGTAGATGTAGGAGGCCGGGATGCCGCGGGCCCGCAGCTGCCCCAGCACGGTCTGCTCGAAGCACTCGATGATCAGCGGCAGTTCTCCGTCCGCCCAGCCGGCGGCCCGCAGATCGCGCTCGATCAGCGGCACGAGGTCGAGACCGATGCTCGCGAAGTACGTGGCGTGCTTGACCTCGAGCACCACGCCGATCTCGCGCCCGTGCTCGACCGACCCGCGCCGCACGAGGTCGAGCAGGTCGACGAGGCGCAGGATCGGCTGCCCGCCGTCGAAGCTGGCGCTCGTGGCGCGCACCTCGGGCAGACGCTCGCGCCCGCGGAGCGTCGCGAGCTCGTCCCAGGTGAAGTCCTCGGTGAACCAGCCCGTCAGCGCCTGCCCGTCGACCCGCTTGGTGGTGCGTCGATCGGCGAACTCCGCATGCTCCGCCACATCGGTCGTGCCCGAGATCTCGTTCTCGTGGCGTACGACCAGCACGCCGTCCTTCGTCGCGACGACATCGGGCTCGACGGCGTCCACGCCCATCGCGAGCGCGAGCTCGTACGAGGAGCGGCTGTGCTCCGGGCGATACCCGGGCGCGCCCCGGTGTCCGATGACGAGGGGCTTTTTCCTGGGCACGCTCTCAGCGTAGAACACCCCATCGCGCGCCCCACGCCGGTATCGTGGAGGAAAGCGACCTACGACACCCTTCTGGAGTGAGGCCCACCATGAGCAACTTCGCATTCAACAACCCTGCTTTCAAGCAGCAGGATCCGCGCAATGTCGCGACCTACCCCGGCGCACCGCAGGGTGCTCAGGGAGCCCAGGCCGCATCGTTCCAGCACGCCACCGTCGACGCCGCGGCCAACGCGCAGCTCGAGGGAATGTACGCGGCTCCGCCGGCGGGCTCGATCGAGACCGACCGCATGTCCGTCGAGGACACCGTCTGGAAGACGGCCGGCCTGTTCGGCATCCTCCTCGTCACCGCGGCCATCGGCTGGGTGTGGACGCTCGGCGGCACCGACATCACCTCGTTCTCGACCGTCTCGCTCGTGCCGTGGATGATCGGTGCGCTCGGCGGTTTCGTCCTCGCGATGATCATCACCTTCACCTCGCGCAAGAAGGTGCGTCCGGCGCTGATCTTCGCCTACGCCGCCCTCGAGGGTCTGTTCATCGGTGGCATCTCGGCGTTCTTCGAGGTCCTCTACCCGGGCATCGTGCTGCAGGCCACGCTCGCGACGATCTCGGTCGTCGGCGTGACCCTCGCCCTCTTCGCCAGCGGCAAGATCCGCGCGTCGAAGAAGGCCACCAAGATCTTCATGGTCGCGATGGTCGGCTACCTCGTCTTCTCGCTGCTGAACCTCGTGCTCATGTGGACCGGCGTCCTGCCCGCCAGCCAGGCCTTCGGCCTCTACAGCGCCGAGATCATGGGCATCCCGCTCGGACTGATCATCGGCGTGCTCGTGGTCATCATGGCCGCCTACTCGCTGGTGCTCGACTTCGACCAGATCCAGCAGGGTGTGCGCAACGGCGCTCCCCGCGTCTACGGCTGGCTCGGCGCGTTCGGCATCATGGTCACGGTCGTCTGGCTGTACGTCGAGATCCTGCGCATCATCGCGATCGTCCGCGGCAACAACTGACGATCCGTCGTCAGTCGCTCACGAGGCCCGTCTCCCTTCGGAGGCGGGCCTCCTGCCATGTTCCGCCTCGCCGCGCAAGGGGTTTCCTGAAAGCTTCCTGAGAGCGCAGAGTTGACCCATCAGACGAACCTCGTCTGCACACAGGAGGTCATCATGAGCTTTCTCGGCTTTCTTCTTCTCGGTCTCATCGCCGGGGCCATCGCGAAACTGATCCTGCCCGGCAAGCAGGGCGGTGGATGGTTCATCACGCTGCTGCTGGGCGTCGTCGGCGCCCTGCTCGGCGGGTGGCTCGGTTCGCTGATCCTCAACCGCCCGCTCACCGAGTTCTGGGATCTCGGCACATGGCTCCTCGCCATCGGCGGATCGATCATCGTGCTGCTGATCTACGGCCTCATCGTCGGTCGTGGCAGTCGCAGCAAGGCCTGATCACCGCTCCGTGCGCTGATCGCGACGCTTCGCCCCCTCCGGTCTCCCCGGTGGGGGCGAAGTCATGTCCGCTCGCCGCGCGCCTTCTCCTCCAGCAGCGCACGTTCACGGTCGTTGCCGGTGAGGGCGGCGGCTGTCGCGAACTCGCTGCGCGCTTCGTCCTCACGCCCGAGGCGGCGCAGCATCTCGGCCCGTGTCGCCGGCAGCAGGTGGTAGCCGCGCAGAACTCCGGATGCCTCCAACTGATCGAGTACCTTCAGCGCCGAGGCGGGCCCCGTCGCCATCGCGACGGCGGCCGCGCGGTTGAGTTCCACGACGGGCGACGGGGCGAGCCGCCCGAGCGCCTCGTAGAGCACGACGATCTGTTCCCAGTCGGTCTCCTCGATCGACGGAGCGAGGGCATGGCACTCGGCGATCGCCGCCTGCAGGCCATAGGCGCCACGGCCTCGGCCGACGGCATCCGCCCGCGCGAGCGCGGCACGTCCTCGCGTGATCCGGCTGCGGTCCCACAGCCGTCGATCCTGGTCGCCGAGCAGCACCGGATCGCCCTGCGCATCGGTCCGCGCCGGGAACCGCGCCGCGGTGAGCTCCATCAGAGCGAGCAGCCCGAGGGCGTCCGGCTCGCGCGGCATGAGCCCGACCAGCACACGCCCCAGCCTGATCGCCTCGTCGGCGAGGTCCGGCCGCATCCATTCCGGCCCGCTGCTCGCCGCGTGGGCCTCGTTGAAGATCAGGTACACGACGCCGAGGAGCGCCCCGAGACGGGCGGTGTGCTCTTCGCGCGGAGGAGTCTCGAACGGAACCCCCGCCGCGGCCAGCGTCTTCTTCGCCCGCACGATGCGCTGCTGCACGGTGGCCGTGGGAACCAGGAACGCGCGAGCGATCTCCTCGCTCGACAGCCCCGCGACCACGCGCAGGGTGAGAGCCACCTGGGCTTCGCGTGACAGCACGGGGTGACAGGTGATGAACATCAGCCGGAGCACGTCGTCGTCGACGGCGTCCGGGTCCCAGGGCACGGCGTCGGTCCCCTCGGCCTGCTCGTGCTCCAGGTCGTGGGCGAGCACGGCGATGCGATCGTCGAGGCGCTCTTGCCGCCGCCATCCGTCGATCGCTCTGCGCTTCGCGACGGCCGTCAACCAGGCGGCGCCGTTGCGGGGCACGCCCTCGACCGGCCACTGCCGTAGTGCATCGAGCAGCGCCTCCTGGGCGAGGTCCTCCGCCCACCCGAAGTCGCCGACCATGCGGGCGAGCGTGCCGACGATCTTCGCCGACTCGATGCGCCAGACCGCGGCGACGGTGCGCTCCACCGTCCCCGGTGGGGGAAGGGGACGCACCGCCGCGTCGTCGGAGGAGGGGGTCATCTCACTGCTGGGCGCGCTGCGCCTGCTCCTCGCGCCAGCCGGCTTCCTTCTCGATCCACTCGTTGTCGGCGGGGAAGTCCGAGGCGTCGGTCACGCGGCGCACCTCGAGGAACGATCCGGGTCCGAGCGGTGCACGGCTCGCCCACTCGGCGGCCTCCTCGCGGCTCGACACCTCGAGGATCCAGAATCCGTTGAACAGCTCCTTGGTCTCGCCGTACGGACCGTCGGTGATGAGCGGGGTCTCGGCGCTGAAGTCGACGACGAAGCCCTCCGCGGCATCGGTGAGCCCCTCTCCCGCTGCGAGCACGCCGGCCTTGATCATGGACTCGTTGTACTTCCCCATCGCCTCGATGACCTGCTCGAAGGGGATCTCCTTGTACGCCTCGACGGCCTCGTCGGTCGCGCGCATGATGAGCATGTACTTCATGGTGTTCTCCTTGATCGATGGGATCGTGTCTCGACCCTCTCATCAAAGACGTCGAACGGGAACGCGTCGGATCGACATGCGATCCGGAATTCTCCGAGATTTTTTGTCGCGCGCTCTTCTCGCGCGTGTGCTCAGCGCCGGGGCGGCCGACGCACGGCCGCATCGATCACGGCGGTGAGCGCGCTCAGCGACTTGTCGGGGCTCCATGCCGCGGCCACCTCGGGGGCCTCGGCACTCAGCCGTGCGAGCAGCGCGGGGTCGGCCAGCACGCCGCGCAGGGCGGCGGCCAACGCATCGACATCACCGCTCGGAGCGAGCACTCCCCCGCCCGCGCTCAGGACGTCGCGGATGCCGTAGCGCACGTCGTACGACACGACCGGCGCGCCGTGCAGCAGCGCCTCGACGATCGACAGCGGCTGCCCCTCGAAGGCGGTGGCGGTGAGCACGACCGAGGCCCGGTCGAGAACACGCCCCGGGTCGTCGGTGTACCCGGCGAGTACGACGCGATCAGCCGCACCGAGCTCGGCGATGAGGGCGGTCAGGCGCTCCTGCTCCGGTCCGCCGCCCCAGATCTCGAGACGAGTGTCAGGCACGTCGGCGGCGAGGAATGCGCGGATTGCCTGATCGACGCGCTTGCCCGGAGCCAGCCGTCCGAGCACCACGACCAGTCCCGGCTCCCGCAGGTCGTCGCGGCGCGCGACGGCCGCGATCGGGTTCGGCACGGTCTCGTTCCGCGCCGCCGTGCCGAAGCGTGCCACGACGTCATCGCGCTGCGTCGCCGTCGGCCAGATCACGGCGTCGAAACGGTCGGAGAGGGCGAACCAGCGCGTCCACAGGGCGTTGGTCGGGGCATCCGCCGTGTAGGGAGCCTCGAGGTGGATGGTGTGGATCGTGTGGAGGATGCGCACGCGCGGGTCCTGCCACCCCACGATGAGCTCGCCGAGCTGGCGCGATTCGCAGATGACGACGATCGGGCGGTCGCCGAGGCCCGCGGCCAGGTGCGAAAGCCACGCGCGGTACAGTCCGCCGAAACCGGCGACGCCGCCCACGACCTCGCCGTCCGCGTCGAAGATCTGCACCGGCTCGACGCTCAGGTGCCAGTCGGGGTTGCCCGGGATCACCGGGAGCGCGACGAACGGCCGCCCCTCGGCATCCGCGATCGTGCGGTACTCGACCCCCGGGTTCGCGACGAGGGCGGGATCGGCGACCGATCGCAGCCACGCGGCCGCTCCGCCCGCGGCGGCGACGGCCTCGTCGAAGAGATTGCGCAGGCGGGAGGCGTCGACCAGTGCGCCGCGCGAGACGAACGTCTCCCGGTGCTGCGCGTGGTCGGCCGCGGTGCCCGGGTCGAAGGTGAGCAGCTGCGGCCCGCGCCCCTCGGCCACGCCCGCACCGGCCAGCTGCCGGGCGCGCGACAGCGTCGCGATCGTGTAGCCACCGTCGAGGTCGGGGATGAGCCGACTCGACAGCACCAGGTACTCGGCGTCCGGCAGGGCCGGCGCCGACGCGGGGAGCATCGTCTCCCCTACTCCCACTCGATCGTCCCCGGCGGCTTCGAGGTCACGTCGAGCACGACGCGGTTGACGTCGCGCACGCCGTTGGTGATGCGGTTCGAGATCTTGGAGAGCACGTCGTAGGGCAGGCGCGTCCAGTCGGCCGTCATCGCGTCTTCGCTCGACACGGGACGCAGCACGATCGGATGGCCGTAGGTGCGGCCGTCGCCCTGCACACCCACCGAGCGCACGTCGGCGAGGAGCACGACGGGGCACTGCCAGATCTCCTGGTCGAGCCCGGCCTTGGTGAGCTCCTCACGGGCGATGGCGTCGGCCTCGCGGAGGATCTCCAGACGGTCGGCCGTGACCTCGCCGATGATGCGGATGCCGAGGCCGGGGCCGGGGAACGGCTGTCGCCCGACGATCGCCTCGGGGATGCCGAGCTCGCGCCCGATCGCCCGGACCTCGTCCTTGAACAGCGCGCGCAGCGGCTCGATCAGCTCGAAGTCGAGGTCGTCGGGCAGACCGCCCACGTTGTGGTGCGACTTGATGTTCGCCGTGCCCGCACCGCCGCCGGACTCGACGACGTCGGGGTAGAGCGTGCCCTGCACGAGGAACTTGACCGGGGCGCCGCCGGAGGCCTTCGCCTCGGCGACCAGGTCGAGCTGCACCTTCTCGAACGCGCGGATGAACTCGCGTCCGATGATCTTGCGCTTCTCCTCCGGGTCGGTGACACCCTTCAGGTGGCCGAGGAAGGTGTCGGCGGCGTCGACCGTGATCAGACGCACGCCGGTGGACTCGACGTAGTCCTTCTCGACCTGCTCGCGCTCGCCCTTGCGGAGGAGCCCGTGGTCGACGAACACGGCGGTGAGCTGGTCGCCGATCGCCTTGTGCACGAGCGCGGTGGAGACCGCGGAGTCGACACCGCCGGAGAGCGCCGAGATGACGCGGGCGTCGCCCACCTGCTCGCGGATGCGCTCGATCTGCTCGGCGATCACGTTCCCGCTGTTCCAGTCGGACGCGAGGCCCGCACCCTTGTGCAGGAAGTTCTCGAGCACGCGCTGGCCGTGATCGGAGTGCTTGACCTCCGGGTGCCACTGCACGCCGTAGAAGCCGCGGTCCTCGTTCGCGAACGCCGCGACCTTGGTCGCGTCCGTCGTCGCGAGCACGTCGAAGCCCTCGGGAGCACGCGCGACCTGGTCGCCGTGACTCATCCACACGTTCTGCTCGACGGGCTGGCCGCCGAGCAGCGTTCCGCCGTCACCCGTGATGACGGCATCCGTCGCCCCGTACTCGCGCAGGCCGGTGTTCGCGACCTCGCCGCCCAGGGTCTGTGCCATGTACTGGAAGCCGTAGCAGATGCCGAGCGTCGGCACGCCGAGGTCGAACACCGCGGGGTCGAGGCGCGGCGCTCCCTCCTCGTACACCGACGAGGGCCCCCCGGAGAGGATGATCGCGACCGGGTTCTTGGCGGCGATCTCGGCGGCGGTCGCGGTGTGCGGCACGATCTCGCTGTAGACGCCGGCCTCGCGCACGCGGCGGGCGATCAGCTGCGCGTACTGCGCGCCGAAGTCGACGACGAGCGCGGGGCGCTGCTGGGTCTCGGACTGTTCGGTCAACGGGCACCTTCCGGGGCGGGAGCGGAGACCTCTGAGGCCTCTCGGGTGGCGAGGTAGGTCTTGACTTCACGGGCCACGATGGCCTCCATGAAGAACGACAGCAGCGGGATCACGCCGCCGAGGGCGAGCAGGATGAAACGCGGGAACGGCCAGCGCATCAGGCTCCACATGCGGAAGCACGCGAAGAGGTACACGACGTAGAACCAGCCGTGCGCGACGAGGATCGCCAGCGACACGTTGAAGCCGTCGCCGAGCGAGGTCATCTCGCACGAGTTCGTCCAGGGGGCGAACAGCGACCACCACTCGCAGTCGGCGCCGGCGAGCACGCCGGCGAACCAGAGCGGTCCGCCCGACCCTCCGAGGAACAGTTCGAGGTGGATCGGCGTGTACTTCAGCACCATCTCGGTCAGCAGCAGGAGCAGCATGACTCCGGTGATGATCGACGCGATCTGGTAGAACTTCAGCGCACCGCGGATCGCCGGAAAGCTGGCGACTTTCGGTTCGGGCATGCGTCCAGTCTAGTCGGCGCGCCGCACCGCTCGATTCGGCGCGGATGGCCCGCGCCCGACGCCCTCACGGTGCGGGCGGCCGGGCGACCAGCGCTTCGCCGTGACCCGTCAGCGCGCGCTCGGATGCAGCGGCGGGCACGAGCACCGTCGACCCCGCGGGGAACGCCTGCCCGTCCAGGGCGAACTCGCCATCGACCGCGACGACGATCGCGAACCCGGGATCGAGCACCACGGGCCCTCCGTCGAGCGGAACCCGATCGAGGCGGAAGTACTCGTCGGCGGCGGCCGGGAACGCCGATCCCGATCGCGGCGCCGTGCGGACGAGGGCGTCGAGCTGTGCCCGGTCACGTCCGGCGCGGTTCACCGCCGTCAGGGCCAGATCGAACCCGAGACCCAGATGCCCCTCGCCGGGGCCGTCGATCGCGAACCCCTCCCACTCGAGCAGGATCGAGAGATCCTCGGGCTGCTGCAGTTCGAGCAGAAGGACACCCGCGCCGATCGCGTGCAGCTCTCCCGGCGGCACCCACACCACATCGCCGGGCCCGACCTCGATCGCGTGCAGCAGACCGAGGAGCGCGGCGACGTCCTGGCGGGCGACCAGATCGGCGAGAGCATCGGCCGTCACGTCCTCCCGCAGGCCGACGTGCACCGTCCCGCCCTCGAGGATGTACCAGGCCTCGGCTTTGCCGTGCGCGCGGCCGAGATGCCCGGCCGCGAAGTCGTCGTGCGGATGCGCATGCACCGGCAACCGCTCCCCCGCATCGAGCAGCTTGACGAGCAGGCGCGCGTCGTCACCCCAACGGCGGACGTGCTCCTCCCCCAGCCAGGCGATCGGGTCCTCGGCGATCGCCTCGCGCAGCAGCCGCCCGTCGGGCAGGGTGCTGAGGCCGAGGGTCTCCTCGCCGCGGACCGTCGTCACCGATCCGATCCAGTCCTCGGGTTCACGGGGCGCGGACCCCGGATCGCCGCGGAACGCGCGGAGGCGCTCTCCGCCGCGGTAGAAGCGCTCGGCCGGTCGGTTGGGGGCGAGGGCGATCGGGTTCATCGGGCAGCTCCGTTCACATCGGCGTGCGCGGCATCCGCGTCGGCGTGCGCGGCATCCGCGTCGGCATGCGCAGCATCCGCATCGGCGTGCGCAGCCAGGAACCCGCCGACGAAGGTATCGCCGAGACCGATCGTCGTCGGCTCCGCGATATCGAGGGCGAAGGCCGGCACGCCGACCGCTCCGGGGATGCCGCGCTCGACGGCGGCGACGAGCTCGGTGCCGCGTCGGCTCCGCGCCATCGCGGCCGTCTCCTCGGCATCCGACGACGAGAATCCGTCGCCGAGCCGGTAACGCGTCGCCGCGACCCGGACAGCGCTCTCGAGTGCTGCCCGGTGGCGCGCGGCATCCGATCCGACGGCGATCGCCCAGTGCCGGGTGTGCACGACGAGGGCGGGGGCGGGGATCAGCCGGGCGATCGCAGTGAGCGCGGCGATCACGTCGGCCGGATCGAGCAGATCGACGGATCGGCCCAGGTACTCCTGCAGTTCGTCCTCGTTCATGCCGTAGACATCGATGCGGGAGAGCAGCCGGTCGCGGACGGTGTGCGAGAAGGCCCGCGTGTAGAACCCCGCGTCCTCGTAGTACACCAGCGCGTCGTCGGGCAGCGACGCGAGCGCGACGAGCAGCTCGTCGAGCCGGCGCTCGAGCAGGTCGTGGTCCTGCATGGTGTTGAAGCCCGACACCAGGAAGAGTGATGCTCCGGCCAGGGCCGCGGGCAGATCGTCGGCGAGACGCATCTCGCGATTGGGCGGGTCGTTCGCGAAGATCAGCCGGTTCGCGCTCGGGGAGACGATGTCACCGTCGATCAGTCGCACGTGCGCCCCGACCGGGTACTGCACGATCAGGTGCGGATCGAGGGTGTCGCGGTCGGCCGACGACACGTACGAGACGCGCTCCGGCAGCAGACGGCGCACGTTGTCGTCGATGCTCACCAGATGCTGGACGCTCGGGATGCCGAGGCTGTCGAGCACGAGCCCCGCGCGCACCCCCGTGCCGCCGAGCGTCACGGCCACGTCGAAGTGCGCGGCGAAGCGCTCGATCACCTCGGAGGACTCGACGAAGCGCTCGGCCCCGGTCCCGGCTGCGACGAACGCGAGCACGGCCACCAGGAGCGAGCGCTCGTCGACGATCGACGCCGCGGCGGTCAGCTCGTGCCGCCGGATGCGATGCTCCCGGGCCAGCCGGCCGACGACGGCGGAGTCCCACCGCAGTTCGAAGTCGACCGTTCCGCCGAGCCCCAGCACGAGCCGACCGTCCACATCACGTGTCATCCGTCGATCGTCCTCCGCGTCGAGATCCGTGCCGGTCAGTACAGGTCGGCCTTGCCGTCCGCACCGAACAGTTCGATCTTCTCAGCCGCGGTCGCCTTCAGGGCGGCGATCGGCTCGGGCTGGATCGCGTTCGGCTCGCGCAGACGCTCGTCGGTGCCGAGGATCTCGCGCATGCGGTTGTGGTACGAGACCTTGATATCACTGGAGATGTTGATCTTGTTGATGCCCAGCTCGACGGCGCGACGCAGTTCGGAGTCCGGATTCGCCGATCCGCCGTGCAGCACGAGCGGGATGCCGACCGCGGCCTTGATCTCCTGGAGCAGGTCGTGGCGCAGCTCGGGGTTCTTCTCGGCGGGGTACAGCCCGTGCGAGGTGCCGATGGCGATCGCGAGGCTGTCGACGCCCGTCTCCTCGACGAAGCGCACGGCGTCGTCGACGTTCGTGTAGATGATCTCCGCAGCACCCGACTCGCCGTAGCTGTCGTTCGCGCCGATCGTGCCCAGCTCGCCCTCGACCTGGATGCCCACCGCGTGCGCGGCCTCGACGACCTTGCGCGTGAGCGCGACGTTCTCGTCGAACGGCAGCAGCGATGCGTCGATCATGACCGAGGTGAACCCGGCCTTGATCGCCGTGATCATCTGCTCGTAGCTGCCGCCGTGGTCCCAGTGGATCGCCACGGGGACGCTCGAGCGGTGCGCCCGGGAGTGCATCGCCGCGATCAGGTCGGTCGTGATGTGCGAGACCTCGTCCGGGTGGATCGCGATGATCACCGGCGCGTTCTTCTCCTCGCTGATGTCCATGACTCCGTTGAACATCGCCCAATCGCTGATGTTGAACGCCGGGATCGCGAAGTTGTGCGCGTTGGCGACGTCGAGGATGGATTTTCCGGTGTAGAGCACGTGTTTCTCCTGTTTTCGTGATGGTCGAGGGCCCCGGGCGGGGTGGCGGTCAGCTCTTCACCGAGCCGGCCGTGAGGCCGCTGATGAAGTAGCGCTGGAAGAAGAGGAAGAGGATGAGCACGGGGATGGACCCGAGCACGCTCATGGCCATGATCTGGTTCCACTCGTAGGAGTGCTGCCCCATCAGGAGTTGGATGCCGATGGGCACCGTGCGCATGTCGATCGTGCGTGTGAGCGTCAGCGCGAACAGGTACTCGTTCCACGCGATCATGAACGTGTAGATGCCCACCGACACGATGCCCGGCACCGAGATCGGCACGAGGATGCGCCACAGCGCCGTGAACGACCCCGCGCCGTCGACGCGGACGGCCTCGTCGAGCTCGCGCGGCAGGGTGTTGAAGTAGCCGGTCATCATGATGATCGCGTAGGGCAGCGTGAACACCATGTACGTGAGGATCAGCCCGGCGTAGGAGTTGTAGAGGCCGAGGCCGACCATCAGGCCGAAGTACGGGATCAGCAGCGTGATGGGCGGCACGGCCTGCACGCTCACGATCACCACGTTGAGGATGCGCTTGCCCCGGAAGTCGAAGCGGCTGAAGGCGTAGGCCGCCTGGATCGCGACGATCAGGGTGAGGATCGTGACCGACCCGGCAACGATGTAGCTGTTGAGGAAGAACCGCACCGTCTCGGCGTTCGTGAAGATCGCGATGTACGCGTCGAACGAGAAGGTGTTGGTGATGAGCCGCGGGGGCAGCTCGAAGATCTGGGTGTTGGACTTGAACGAGCTCGAGAGCATCCACAGCACGGGTCCGGCGGCGAAGACGGCTCCGATGATCAGTCCGATCATCAGCGAGCCCTTCGCGACGACGCGGCGGTTCTTGACGGTGAGCGCCATGATCAGTCCCTCGCTTTCTGGTGACGGACGTAGAACACGGCGAGCACCATCGACATCAGCAGCACGAGCACGGCCGAGGTGGCGGCGAGCGAGAAGTCGTACTTGGCGAAGGCGAGCTTGTAGGTGAAGGTGCTGAGCACCTCCGTGACGTCGATCGGGCCGCCGCCGGTGGTCATCCAGATGAGGGCGAACTGCTGCGAGGTCCAGATCAGGTCGAGCAGCACGAGGCTCACGATGATCGGTCGCAGCTGCGGGATCGTCACGTTCCAGAAGCGCTGCACGTTGCTGGCGCCGTCGACGGTGGCCGCCTCGTGCAGTTCGGCCGGGACGCCCTGGAGGCCGGCGAGCAGGCTGACCATGAAGAACGGGTACCCCGCCCAGATGTTGATGAAGATGATGGTGCCCAACGCCAGCTGCGGAGAGGCGAGCCATTCGATGTCGGTGTTGAGCAGGAAGTTGATCACGCCGTTCGGGGCGAGGAGCATGCGCCACAGCACCGCGATCACCGCGACCGTGAACAGCCACGGCAGAACGTAGAGGGCCCGGAACAGCGAGCGCGAGACCCGGCCGAGGAGCGGGCTGTTCAGCATCATCGCGAACGCGAGACCGAGCACCAGGTGCGCCAGCACGCTCGCGACCGTGAACAGGATCGTGTTGCCGGTGGCCTTCCAGAAGCGGGGGTCGGAGAGGACCTCGACGTAGTTGGCGATCCCGACGAACTCGGGCGACTTGTTCAGGATCACGTTGTCCTGGAACGAGTATCCGATCACCATCACGATCGGCACGATCATCAGGACGAACAGCAGGATGATCGTCGGCGAGAGGAAGGCGTACGACTCGGTGGTCTTGCGCAGTTGCCGTCGGCGCCGCGAGTGCGGCACCCCGGTGACGATCACCTCGGTGTCGTCGGTCGTTCTCAGGCTCATGAGGTGCGGGCTCCTAGGTTGGTCGGGTGCCGCACCGCATCATCGGCGATGCGGCACCCCGTTCAGGCGGGAGGCGAGGAGCTCAGAACTCCGCTTCCCAGGACGTCTGCGCCGCCTTGAGCGCATCGGGGATCGACTGCTGCCCGTCGAGTGCGGACTGCAGCTGCTCGCCGAACTGGCGCATCAGCTCTTCCGCCACCGGCAGCCCGGTGAACTCGTTGGCGGGGTAGCCGGCCTGGTAGATGTCGAACGCGGTCTTGAACAGCTCGTCGTCGTTCACGAAGTCGGGAACCGAGGTCGAGTTGCCGGGGAAGGCCTTCGCCATCGTCGACAGAGTCGAGTTGGTCTCCTGGCTCATGAGGAACTCAACGAGCTTGAACGCCGCCTCCTTGTGCTCGGAGTTCTCGGCCACGCCGATGCCCCACGAGGCGTAGGGGATGCCGCGTTCGCCCTCGTATCCGTCCTCGGCGGGGATCGCCGAGATCGAGAACTCGAGGTCGGGGTTCGTCTCGCGGATGAGGTTGATGTGCGCGAGCGAGTCGATCATCATGCCGGCCCGGCCGTTCGTGAACTCCTCGACCTTGTCCTGCTCCTTCATCGTGAACGAACCGGAGGCGATCACGCCCGCGTCCCACAGCTCGCCGATGTACTCGACCGCGGAGGTCACGTCGTCGTTGGTGAGATCGGGCTGACCGTCCTTCAGCATCGAGCCGCCGGATGCCCAGACCCACGACATGACGTCGTTCTGCACACCGTTCGGCGCTTCGAGGGAGAGCGGGAGGACCCACCCGGAGACGTCGCCCCCGAGGGCGGAGACCTTCTCCGCGGCATCCGCGAACTCGCTGCGGGTGGCGGGCGGAGCGTCGACACCGGCCTCGGCGAGGAGCGCGTCGTTCGTGAACATCGGATACACGAAATTGACGACCGGGATCATGTACGTGCTGCCGTCGACCTGGATCTGGCTGGCGAGCTCGCTGTCGTCGTAGTCGTACTCCTCCATCAACGCGCTGAGGTCGGCGATGACTCCCTGCGAGGCGAAGTCGTTGACCCACGCGCCGTCGAGACCGACGACATCGGGCATGGTGCCGGACGCGGCTCCCGCGAACAGCTGCTCCTTGGTGGAGGCGTACGGCCCGCTCACGAGATCGACCGTGATCCCGGGGTTCGCCGTTTCGAACTCATCGATGAGGGCGCGGAACTCGCCGTCGGGCAGTTCCGGCTCCCACCACTGGGCGAACTCGATCGTCACGTCGCCGCCGTCTCCACCGCTGTCGCCGCCGGTGCTGGGCGCGCAGCCCGCCACCGCCAGAAGGGTCACGGCCGCCGCGGCGGCTCCGACGATGTTCCGGGTGCGTCGCTGCCCCAGTCGCACTGTGCTCATCACTTCTCCTCTTCGAGATCGTGCCGCATCACGCGCTTCAATGCTTGTTCATGCGGTTTTGAGCCATGTTATGCCCGGATTTGCCGCGGCGTCAAGCGTCAACCTGGAGATGTCGTTACAGATTTCCGCGACCGGGGGCGAATATTCCACGGATAATCAGCCATGCACTCGATATGCCGTTTTCTGCACAAGTCTGCGGTGTTCGTCGCTTTCGTGTGCTAGAGATATCTGCATGGAAACATCCGCACCGGCACATCGTCGTCGCCTCCCCGCGGGCAGGAAGGCCGATCTCGCCAGCTACGTCGAGCAGACGGGGCAGGTCACGGTCGGCGATCTCGCCGAGCATTTCGGCGTCTCGATCGACACGATCCGTCGCGATCTCGATCAACTCGACCGCGAGGGCGTGCTCGTGCGCACCCACGGCGGTGCCGTGAGTTCCGCGACCGGGCCGCTCAAGGACCGCGCCCTCGACGTGCGCATGCGCGTGCAGACCGAGGAGAAGGAACGCATCGCCCGCATCGCCGCCGGTCTGATCGAGGACGGCTCGGTGGTGATGCTGAACGCCGGAACGACGACGTTGGCGGTCGCTCGCGCGCTTCGCAATCATCAGGATCTGACGATCGCGACGAACAACCTGCGGATCCCCGCCGAGCTCGCCCCCACCGCGTTCCGCGACCTGTACGTGTTCGGCGGTGCGGTGCGCTCGATCACCCAGGCGACGACCGGACCCGTGACGTTCACGATGACCCCCGGTGGCTCGGAGGTCGACATCCGTTGCGACCTCGCGCTGATCGGCGTCGGGGCCGTCGACGAGGGCGGGTACTCGGCCTCGAACCTCGGCGACGCCGCGATGATGTCCGAGATGATGCAGCGCGCCGAGCGCACCGCGATCCTGGCCGACTCCTCGAAGATCGGGCGCCGGTTCTTCGCGCAGATCGCGCAGCTCGACCGCGCCGACTACCTGATCACGGATGCCCCGCCACCCCCGCACATCGCCGCAGCCCTCGCGCAGGCCGACGTGCAGGTTCTCACCCCCTGATGACGACGGAGGCCGCCGGGATCGCTCCCGGCGGCCTCCGCTTCGATCAGCGAGGTGGGGTCACCACCATCCGCCGATCAGATCGAGGATCCAATCGATGATGCCTCCGATGATCCCGCCGATCGTGCTCGCCTTCTTGACGGTGACGGATGCCGTGGCCTCGTCTCCGTCCGACTGCGACACCGCGACGGTGTAATCGCCGGCCTTGGTGTTCTTCGGAACCGTCACCGAGCCGTCGAACGAGCCGTCGCCCGCGACCTGGATCGTGCCGACCTCGATCGGCGCGCCCTTCTTCGGTCGCAACTGCACGGTCACCGTCTCGCCCGGTGCGTAACCCTCACCGGTGATCTGCAGCTTCTTGCCTGCCGTCACCTTCGAGGAGCCGAGGTCGATCGTGCCGGCGAACTCCGCCTCACCCGTGATCGTGAACGGCACCTGCACCGTCGTGCCCGTCGTGGGGACCGACACGGTGAGCGCCTGCTCACCGGTCACTCCCGCGGGGACGGTGAAGGTGAGCGTCGCACGTCCGGCCTCGTCGGTCGTGTCGACGATCGCCGGGTCGATCGCACCCGCGGCGAGCTGGGTGTCGCCCAGCGAGAGCGTCACCTCGCCCGGTGCCGGCTCTCCCGCGCTGAACGCGAGCGACGAGAGCGCGACGGTCACCTGATCGCCCGCGCTGTACCCGTCGGCATCCGCCGGGCTGACCGTGACGCCGACGGCGCGCTGCGCCTGATCGGGCGTCGCGGTGCCGTTCGCGTCGAACCAGTCGACCATCGACTGCAGATCGATCTTGCCGGTGTCGCGCTTGCCGGTGCCCTCTCGGAAGGTGACGAAGTTGTCGCCGCCCGCCGCGAGGAACGAGTTCGCCGCGACGGTGTACTCGGCCGCCGGGTCGATCGGGGTTCCGTCGAGCGTGATCGAGGTGATCCGCGCTCCCTGCGCCGCCGTGGGGTCGTACGTGTAGACGAGCCCCTCCGAGACGCCGAGCTTCAGGAACGGACGCGCCGCGCCCGCGGGCTGCCACTGCTCTTCGAGCACGCCCTTGAGCTGCTCCCCCGTCAGGGTGAGCGTCACGAGCGTGTTGGCGAACGGTTGCACGTTCGCCGCCTCTCGATAGGTGACGTTGCCGTCGGGATCGGATGCCCCGCTCGACGCGTATGCGAGGTTCGCGCGCAGACCGCCGGGGTTCATCAGGGCGATGTCGGCATCCGTCGACCACTTCTGCACATCGGCGACGAAGTTGCCGATCGTCGACTCGCCACCGCGGTTCTCCGAACCGTTCGCCTGACGCGCCCGGTTGAAGTCCGCCGTGATCTGCCCGACCTCGACCGCACCGAGCACGTCGGCCTCGGCCTTCGCCTTCGCGACGATCTCGGCGACCTCGGGCACGGCCGGGTAGAGCGGCTGCCCGTTGGCGGTGAGCGGCTTGATCTCGTTGGTGATCGAGATCAGGTCCTTCGTGGTCGGGTCGACCTGGATGTTCATCAGCCCCAGGTTCTCGCCGTACTGCCCTGCCGAGACGACCGGACGGCCGTCGATGACGTGGTTGTAGGCGAGGTGGGTGTGAGCCGAGACGATCGCATCGACATCGTCGTCCACGCCGTAGACGATCTCCCCGAGCGGCGAGTCGGGCGTGACCGCCGCGACATCGGTGCTCTCGGCGCCCTCGTGCACGAGCAGGATGATGACGTCGGCCTCGCCGTTGGACTCGTCGCCGTCGCGCAGATCGTCGGCCACCGCGTTCACGGAGTCGGCGATGCTGCGCACCTCGAGGTCGGCGATCCCCTCCGGGGAGACCAGCGAGTCGAGATCCTCGGTGACGGCTCCGATGAAGCCGACCTTGACGCCGTCGAGCTCCTTGACCCAGGCGGGGGCCAGGGCGGGCTCGCCGGTCTCGGTCACGAACACGTTCGACGCGATGTACTCCCAGTCCGCGCGGTCCTGCACGCGGTCGCGCAGGTCCTCCCAGCCCTGGTCGAACTCGTGGTTGCCCGCCGAGCTCACATCGAGACCGGCCGCGTTGAGCGCGTCGATCGTGGGGTTGTCATCGTTGATGAACGAGGTGAACGTCGATGCACCGATCAGGTCTCCCGCTCCCGCGAAGATCGTGTTCGGGTTCTCGGAACGGAACTGCTGCACGGCTCCCGCGAGCACCGCGGCACCGGCGGCGGCGCCGTCGGCCTCGATGCGTCCGTGGAAGTCGTTCACCGTGACGACGTCGATGCTCACCGGCGGGATCTCCGAGGAGACGCCGACGATGATCGGGTCGTGGTCGCTCGACCGGTAGGGCGTACCCGCCTCGGTGGCGCCGAACGCGTAGCCGCGGTCGCTCCACTCGGGCGAGTTGATGCCCCAGACGCCGGCTCCGGTGATCGAGGAGGCGAGCGACGGCGACGCGATCACGTGGTCGAGCGAACCGAGCTCGCCGTCGAACGAGTAGGTGTACTGTCCGTCGGTCCTGTCGGCGACGAGATCGCTCCAGCCCGCCGACGTGAACACGTCGATCGGGTCTTCCTTGCCGTAGGCGTTGAAGTCGCCGATCAGCAGCAGGTCGCTGCTCCCGGTCGACTGCTCGAGGTCGCCGGCGAAGTCGAGGATCGCCTCGGCCTGCGCCACGCGGTCGGCGTTGAAGAAACCCTGACCGTCGGCCGGCTCGGCACCGGCGCCGGTGGGCGGGGACTTCGACTTGAGGTGGTTCGCAACGACCGTCACGACCCGTCCGTCGATGTCGAACGCCTGCGCGATCGGCTCACGGGCGTTGCCCCACACCGACTCGTCGGTCACGGTCGCACTGTCGCCGACCGGTGAAACGGCATCCTTCTTGTAGATGATCGCGTTGGTGATGTAGTCGGTCGTCGCCGCGTCGTTCAGGGCGTCGGGCGTCGGCACGAAGGCCCACACCTCGCTGCCCGCAGCGTCGTTGAGCCCGTCGACGAGGTCGGCGAGCGCCGTGTCGATCGGCTTGCCGAGCTTGACCGAGTTCTCGATCTCCATGAGCGAGACGATGTCGGCGTCGAGTCCGTTGATCGCCGCGACGATCTTGGACTTCTGGATCGCGAACTGCTCCGCATTCGCCGCGCCGCGCGCGTCGGGGTTCTCGCTCTTCAACGTCGTGAAGTAGTTGAAGACGTTGAACGACCCGACCTGCACGTCGCCGCCCACGTCCGGAGCGGTCTCGGGGCGCGGGTTGGTCTGCTCGAAGCCGACCTTGAGCTCGGCGGGCGAGGAGTCGTCGATCGGCACGGTCGGCTGCAGCCGCCAGTCGTCGAAGCCCCACTGCAGGATGTAGCCGGCGTCGCTGAAGTCGACGACGTCGCCGGTGCGCACGACCTGGTCGGTCGTGAAGTACGGCTGCTGGCCCGGGTGGTTGTTGTTGTTGACCTGGAGAGACCATGCGTCGTCGAGCAGGATGCGGTTCGCCCGATTGGCGGCCGCGATCGCGGCCGCATCATCACCCGGACGCGTCGTCTCGGTGCTCTTGACGTTGAGATCTTCCCCGGCGTTCAGCCACAGAGTGCCGAAGTTGTAGAGCTGGTGGCTCGACGCGAGACGGTAGGTACCGGCCGGGGCGACGAGCATGTTCTCGTACTGCTCGCGGTCGGCGCCCACGACGGTGTCGGGGAGAGGGGTCACCTCGGGCAGACCGGCATCGGCCGTGACGACCTCGACACCCGCGAGAGCCGTGGGCGAGATCTGGGTCTGGCCGAAGTACTCGCTCACGCGGCCCGTGACCGAGACGAGGTCGCCGATCTCGAGAGTCGGAGCGAGGGCGTTCAAGAAGACGAACACGCCGTCGGAGGCACCGGGCGTCGCGTCCTCGGCGCCGCCGGAGCCCTGCGTCTGGATCACGATGCCCTTGTAGCCACCGGTCCGGTAATCGGCGGTGACGATGCCCTCGACGGTGACGGTCTGACCGTTCACGGGAGAGACGTCGCCGGTGCCCTGCACCTCGGCGATCGTGTGGGTGGCCGGCGTGCTCGCGACCGCGGCATCCTCCGCGGGAACCGCCGGTGCTTCTTCGGGCGCGGGCGCCGCCGCGTCGTCCGCCTCGTCCTCGGCGGCCGGCGGCGTGAACGGGGCCTCCTCCGGTGCGGGGGATGCGGTGTCGTCCGGCGCGGGGGTCGCCGGAGCCTCGGTCTCGGTGCTCGACGATGTGGGGGCATCGACGGGCTCCTCGGCGAAGGCGGGGGCCGCGGCGAGCGACCCGAAGGTCAGCGCGACGGCCGTGGTCAGAGCGAGAGCGCCGGTGCGCCCCCGCTTCCGGAATTCTGACGAATCGACTCCCGTGCGGGCGTCGTCGTGGGGGGCTGACATGCGAACGGTCTCCTCGACATTGTGGATTTCGGTGACGTCGGGCCCTTGTGGGGCCTGTCGTGCGAGCGCCCGGAGCGTGTGTCCGGACGGGCGCATGTCTTCGACCCTACGGAGAGGGTCCGACATCCTCAATGGTGTTCGCCGTTTGGTCACCGACTGCTCACCGGCCGCGCACGGCCGCATTCCCGGGGTGCGCGTGTCAGGCGGACGCCGCGGCGGCGTCCTCGAATTCCTCGACCTCGCGCTCCCACGCGTCCTTCGCCAGGCGGTACCAGAGGTAGAAGGCGAAGCCCGCGAAGATCGCCCACTCGACGGCGTAGAACACGTTGAGCCAGTTGACCGGCGACATCTCGTTCGGCGCGGGCGAATCGATGTCGACGAGCCCGGCGGATGCCTCGATCGCGGCGAGATACGGCCGATACACGTCGAGCTGGTCGGTGTCGTGCCAGAAGCTGAGCAGTGCGGCCGTCGACATCCGGTTCATCCGGTCGGGCTCGTCGTGCGGCGGCGGGACCGGTCCCTCGTCGGAGATGATGCGGCCGGCGATCTCGACGGTGCCGCCGTCATCGGTGTTCAGTTCGTCGATCGCCGCGTCCGCGCTCTCGCGGTCGGGTGCCCATCCGATCGCGACGGCGATCGAGGTGCGCTCGGCGACGCGCAGCTGACCGGTCACCCAGTAGCCCTCGACCCCGTCGTTGTAGCGCTGCGAGACGACGAGGAAGTCGCCGGGCACCCAGGTGCCCGAGGTCTCGACCCGCTGACCGACGAGCGGCTCGGGAAGGTACTGCCCCGGTTCCACGACCTCATCGAGCTGTTGCACCTGCTCCGTCGCACCCGGCTCGGGCGGGTCGGTCTCGATCGCACGTTCGAGCTGCCACTGGCCGAGCCAGGCGAACACGCCGGCCACCAGCAGGCAGAACAGCAGCATGCCGATCCATCGCCCGCGCAGCATCACCTCACGGAGGGTCGGCGGGAACAGCGGGGCGGACGACACGGCGGTGATACGGGGGATCAGGCTTCGTACGGGGCGAGGACGACCTCGACCCGCTGGAACTCCTTGAGGTCGGAGTATCCGGTGGTCGCCATGGACTTGCGCAGCGCGCCGATGAGGTTCGCGGTGCCGTCGGCCACGGGAGCGGGGCCGTACAGGATCTCCTCGAGCGTGCCGATCCCTCCGACCTGCACGCGACGACCGCGCGGCAGCTTCGGGTGGTGGGCCTCGGGGCCCCAGTGGTAGCCGTGACCGGGCGCATCGGTGGCGCGGGCCAGCGCGACGCCGAGCATGACGGCATCCGCTCCCATCGCCAGTGCCTTCACGATGTCGCCGGAGGTGCCCACGCCGCCGTCGGCGATGACGTGCACGTAGCGTCCGCCCGACTCGTCGAGGTAGTCGCGACGCGCCGCGGCGACGTCGGAGACGGCGGTCGCCATCGGCGCGTGGATGCCGAGGGTCGCGCGCGTGGTCGACGCCGCTCCCCCGCCGAAGCCGACCAGCACACCGGCCGCGCCCGTGCGCATGAGGTGCAGCGCGGCCGTGTAGGTGGCTGCGCCGCCGACGATCACGGGCACGTCGAGGTCGTAGATGAACTTCTTGAGGTTGAGGGGCTCGATGTCGCTCGAGACATGCTCCGCCGACACCGTGGTGCCACGGATCACGAACAGGTCGACCCCGGCGGCGGCGACCGTGTCGTAGAACTCCTGGGTGCGCTGCGGCGTGAGCGAGCCGGCGACGGTGACGCCCGCCTCGCGGATCTCGGCGAGACGCTGCGTGATGAGCGCGGGCTTGATCGGCTCCGAGTACAGCTGCTGCATGCGCACGGTCGCCTGGGAGTCGCCGAGGCCGGCGATCTCGGCGAGCAGCGGCTCGGGGTTCTCGTACCGGGTCCACAGGCCCTCGAGGTCGAGCACGCCGAGGCCGCCGAGCTGCCCGAGCATGATCGCCGTCTGCGGGCTCACGACGGAATCCATCGGCGCCCCCAGCACGGGGATCCCGAAGCCGAAGGCGTCGATCGTCCAGGCGGTCGACACGTCCTCCGGGTTGCGCGTGCGCCGCGAGGGCACCACCGCGATGTCATCGAACGTGTACGCGCGACGCGCGCGCTTTCCTCGGCCGAGCTCGATCTCCATGGTCACCACTCCAGACTACCCGGGCGCGGAGGCGGTCGATGGCTGGGAGACTGGGAGCGACATCGGGAGGATGGATGGGAGCGGATGCCGCAGCGGTCGTCGTCGTGGGCGGCGGGGTCATGGGACTCGCCACCGCCTGGGAGCTCGCACGACGCGGGAAGCGTCCCGTCGTGCTGGAGCGATTCGCCCGCGGCCACCGCGAGGGGGCGTCGCACGGAGCCACGCGCAACTTCAACAACGCCTACGACGAGGAGCACTACCTCGACCTCCTCGTGCGTGCGCGGGAGGGCTGGGACTCGCTCGGCGACGTCGGCGGGGCTCCCCTGTTGCGGCTGCACGGCCTCGTCACGCACGGTGATGTCGACCTGCGGCGGATCCACGAGCGCCTGGCCGCGCGCGGCATCCCGGCCGAGGTGCTCTCCGCACGCGAGGCGACCCGCCGCTGGGCCGGCATGCGCTTCGACGACGACGCGCTGTGGTCGCCCGACGCCGGCGTCGTGCGGGCGTCCGCTGCCCTGATCGAGTTCGAGCGCCGCATCCTCGCCGCGGGCGGCGACGTGCGATGGAGCACGCCGGTCGCCGCGATCGACGACCGCGGGGAGGGCATCGACATCGCTCTCGCCGACGGCTCGCACCTGCGCGCCGAGACCGTGGTGGTCACGGTCGGCGCCTGGAGCCGGAACCTGGTCGGAGAGCTCGGACTCCCCCGCCTCACGGTCACCGAGGAGACGCCCGCGCACTTCGCGCCGGTCGATGACGCCGTCTGGCCGTCGTTCAACCACTACGTCGATGCGGCGGAGTACCCGGCGACCGTCTACGGCATGCCCACTCCCGGGGAGGGCGTGAAGGTCGGCTTCCACCGCGTGGGAGATGAAGTCGACCCCGACGCCCGCCCGCGCATCCCCACGCATCTCGACACTCTCGCCGGCTACGTGCGCGAGTGGATGCCGGGACTCGACGCGGCGAGCGCGGTGCCGATCAGCTGCACGTACACCTCGACCGACGACGGCGCGTTCGTCCTCGACCGACGCGGCCGGATCGTCGTCGGAGCGGGCTTCTCGGGCCACGGGTTCAAGTTCGCGACCGGGATCGGGGCGACGCTCGCGGACCTCGCGCTCGACGAGTCGGCGCGCGCCGCCGAGCCGTTCCGGCTCCCCCACGTGAGGTGAGAGGTCGGAACACGCCGCAGGACGGCATCCGCACGCGGCGAGTCGTGACCCCTCACCGGGATGTCAGACGTTGCGCAGGCCCTCGAGACGCAGCGCTTCCGTGCGCAGCTCGACCGGAAGAGTGAACCAGAACTCGGTTCCCTTCCCCACCTCGCTGCTCATGCTCATGGTCCCGCCGTGCGCCTGAACGATGGCGCGAGTGATCGTCAGCCCGAGCCCCACCCCGGGCACCGCGTTCCGGGTCGCCGTCGAGGCGCGGAAGAAGCGAGTGAACAGCATCCCCTGCTCTTCCTCCGGGATCCCGAAACCGGTGTCCTCGATGCAGATGCGCCCTTCGCCCTCGCGCATCTCCAAGCGTGCGGTGACGCGTCCGCCGCTCGGCGTGAACTTGATCGCGTTCGACAGGAGATTGTCGATCGCCTGACCGATTCGTCCGGCATCGACGAGGAGACGGATGGGTTCCGCCGGGATGTCGGAGAGGAGCTCCACGCCGTTCTTCTGGGCGTTCGGCCCGGACGACTCGACGGCGGATCGCACGAGAGCGGAGAGGTCGGTTTCCGCCTTCTCGAGCGGGAATCGGCCGGACTCCGCCTGCGCGGTGAAGAGCAGGTCGCCGACGAGGTTCAGAAGGCGCTTCGCGTTCCGCTCGATCACGGCCACGAAGTCCTGCTGGTCAGCGGTCAACGGTTGTTCCGGATCGTTCTGCAGCAGGTCGAGGAACCCGATGATCGCGCTCAACGGCGTGCGCAGTTCATGCGAGATCATGCCGACGAACTCGTCCTTGAGGCGTGCGACCTCGACGGCCTTGGTCTCGTCCGTGATGACGAGCAGATAGCCGCGCTGCGCGCCATCCGTCCCCTGGTACAGCGACAGCGTGAGACGTACCGGCACGATGGATCCGCCGGCGGTGGTCATGTCGACATCGGCTTCGACGGTGCGGCCCGCGTCGACTTCGTCGAGCAGGGCGCGCATCCCGGTCGGGTCGTCGAGCGACCGGGGAGTCGCCGGATCGGCGAAGAGGCCGAGTGCCGAGGGATCGAAGAAGCGATCGACGGTCACATCATCGAGCGCCTCGTCCACGGACAGACCGATGAGGCGCTCCGCTCCGGGATTCCAGGCGATCACGACGCCCTTGCGGTCGGTGGCGATCACCGCCTGAGCGGTGATCGAGCTCCACAGGCTGCTGAACGACTCCAGGAGGAACTGGTACTGCTTCTCGCTGGCCTGGAGCTGCTGGACCATCGAGAGGTTGGCCGAGAGCGCCGCCGTGCGCTCGACGACGAGCGCCTCCGCTTGGGCGGTGCGCAGACGCTGGAGGCGTGAGAGCTCGTTGACGATCGCCCCGGCCACCGCGAAGACGAGGGGGCTGATCACGCCGCGGAGCCAGGCGAGCTCGCCGGCTGCCGAGTCGAGCGCGATCGGCATCAGGAAAGCGATCGACGTCAGGACCCCGATCAGGAAGACCGGACGCAACCCCGGTGAGGCGGCGAGCCAGATCACCGGGAGCAGGACGAACGACGAGAACAGCGAGGCGGTTCCCCCTGTGCCGACACGCAGCACTCCGATGGCCAGGATGTCCACGGCGGGGATGAGGAGCACGATCCAGCCGTCGTGGACGCCCCGTGCCGCGAGTATCGCGGCGAGTGCGGTGACGAGCCCCACCAGAGCGATACCGACGATCGCCGCCGCCGGATTCGTGGCCTGGATACCGGGCACCGCGATCACGAGCAGCCCTGCGACGCCGACGGCGATGGCTGTGGGGCCCTGCTTCATGAGCGGTGTGGGGTCGTCGAAGTACCGCTGCCACCCGCGCTGCACAGGAGCGGGGGCGGCCGCCGTGCCCAAGGACTCGTAACGATTCATCGCTCGACTCCCGCGACGGCCCGGCGCAGGGCTGCCCCGCGCACGGGCTTGGGGAGCGCGGCATCCGCCGTCGGGTACGACGTCACGTCGAGCACGGAGCTGATCACGAGGAAGCACCGCGGGAACGTCTCCCGCACCAGGCGCGCGCACTCGGTGCCGGAGATCCCCGGGAGCAGCAGATCGAGCACCGCGAGCGAGGGGTCGATGTGCGGGAAGGCCGAGATCGCCGACTCGGCGTCACCGGCGGAGAACACGTCGAAGCCCTCGCGGTCGAGATGACGACGCAGCAGCGACATCTGGTCGAGGTCGTCCTCTACCACGAGGGCCAACGGGCGTGCGCTCATCGGAGGAACATCTCGCGGACGACGACGACCACCACGACGACGGCGATGGCGGCGAGAGCCTGCCAGACCAGCCGCTTCTCGGAGCGTGCGTCCTGCTCGATCTCCTCGGCCTCGGCCTGGGGTGTGGGCATCTCGGTCATGAGTCGACCCGTCCGACCTTCTCGGTCTTGATCCAAGAGGCGTCGGCGCGACGCCACTCCTTGATATAGGAATCCACGGTGATGGCGCACAGCAACGAGCCGTATCCGCAGATGTAGAGCAGGAGGCCGGCGAAGAACCGCCCGCCCGGCAGCTTCTCGACGGCCCGGGCGAGCCAGACGCCCAGCATCGAGATCGGGCCCCAGAGGTAGAAGACGAGGGCCCAGACGAAGAGGGTGTCGTCGTTCAGCGACCCGCCGAGGGCGAGCACGGCGTCTTCGAACGCCCAGGGGAACAGCGCGATGGCCATGAGGATGAGCGCGCCGAGGCCCGGGAACATGATGGCCTCGCGCCAGGAGTGCCGACCGATGCGCCCGTCGAGTTGCACGGAATAGAGCATCGAGAACAGATAGATGCACGCGGCCGCGATCCACATGAACCGGAAGACGAACTCCGCGATGTCGCTGTGGAAGATCAGCAGGATCACGAGCGCGGTCGCCGCGACCAGCATGAAGGCCGGCAGCAGCAGGATCGTGAACCATGCGAGCCCGAACGAGAAGCTGCCCAGCTGGTGATCGGGGCTCGGTCGGAACCACAGGTGCTTGTAGATCGACGTCAACTGCACGTTGCCGCGCGCCCACCGCAGACGCTGCTTCCAGAGCGCGTCGATCGTGCGCGGCTCCTCGGCCAGCACGACCGCGTACGGCTCGAACACCGCCCGCCGCCCCTTCAGCTGGCCCTCGAAGGTGGTCATGGTGTCTTCGGCGAGGGTGCCGGTCGGGATCCGTCCGCCGATCGCCTCGAGGTTCGCTCGCGAATGGAGCTGCGCCCCGCCCGCGAGGCACGCGATCGCCCCGAGCACGTTCTGGGTGCGTCGGGCGGAGAGCTGGCCGATGATGTACTCGACCCCGATGAACCGGGTGAGGTAGTTGCGATCGCGGCTGCCCTCGGCGATGTACGCGGTCACCGCGCCGACCTTCTCGTCGGCGAGGTGCCGGGTGAGCTTGCGCAGCGCGTCGCGGGCGAAGATGACGTCGGCGTCCATGATCAGCACGGCTTCGGTCCACGGGTCGGCGAGGGCGATGTCGAGTCCGTGATTCAGCGTGTGGGCCTTGCCCTGGCCGCCGACCTCGCGCCGCAGGTGCTCCACGCGTCCCGGGTGCTGCGCCGCCTTGGCCCGCACGATGTCGGGGGTGTCGTCGGTGGACGCGTCGTCCACGACGAAGATCCGGAGCCGCTCCTCCGGGTACTGCAGCTGCAGCAGCCGTTCGATCGCGGGCCCGATCACGAGCCCCTCGTTCCACGCGGGGATGATCACCGCGACGTTCGGGTGATGCGGGGCCGCCTTCCCGTAGTGGTTGCGGAACGCGTGCATCGGCAGCGAGAGGAACTGCAGCCCCGTGTTGATGACGGGCAGAGTGCCGACGAGGATGCAGAGGATGAGCACGATGACGATCGCCGTCTGCCACCATTCGAGCTGGTCGATCACGGCAGCGCCTCCGCTCCGAGCAGATCGCGCACGCGCGCGTACCGGCCCACGTCGCGGGCATCATGGCTGTCGGTGGAGGCCACCAGCTCCGCACCGGCGGCGCGGAGCGCGGCCAGCGACGCGGGCTCGGGGCATCCCCACTTCTCGTTGACCTCGACGAGCGTGCCCGTTCGGGCGGCGGCCTGCGCCCACGCCGTGAGGCGCTCCTCGCCCAGGTGGCTCTCGGCGAGACCGATCTTCGGCAGCAGCGAGAAGCAGTGGGCGAGCTGGTTGCCCGGGTGGCGTTCCATCGCGGCGATGACTCCGGCGACGAAGTCGTCGAGCACGTCCGTCGTCGCCCACCCGTCGGCGATGCGCTCGCGCACGGCGGTCGGGCCGAGGGGCCCGTCGACCCCGGGGAACTGGTGGTCGGCGATCAGGATGCGATCGATCCCCGCTGGCAGTTCGGGGATGTCGAGGGTGCCCGCGGTGTCGAGGATCTTGGCCTCGACCCCCGTGAGCACGGTCAGCCCCTCGGGCACGCGGAGGGCAGCGATCGCCGAGACGTACTCGGGCACCCAGGTGGTGTCGCGGCGCACGTGGTCGACGATGCGGAGGGTCTCGAGGCCCGCGACGACGGCGGCCGCGACGTTCTCCTCGGGCGTCGAGACGGCGTCGTCGGAGAAGGTGGAGTGGACGTGGTGATCGCCTCGGAGGAGGCCGATGCTCACGCTTCCTCCTGATGACCGGCGTGCTCCGACACGAGCACGTCATCGATCTCGACCACGATGTCCTCGAGGAAGCGCACCGAGGCGAGCTCCCGGAACGGAAGGCGCTCGGGCAGTTCCGCTCCCAGGAACAGGTCGACCACGAGCGAGGGGATGTCGACGCCCGCCGCGATCGTGAGCGGCAGCGCGCCGGGGAATCGCGGGTTGACCTCGAGCAGCACGGCGGCTCCGGTGCGGTCGCGGCGGAGCTGCACGTTGGCGACGCCCACCAGCCCGATCGCCCGGGCGATCTCGGCGGCGGTCTCCTCGAGCTCGGGATCGTGCACGGTGCGTCCGGCGATCGCGACGCCGGAGTCGACACGCGCGCGGGTGCGCGGCACCGCGGCGACGACCCTCCCCGCGGCATCGGCGATGACGTCGACCGAGTACTCCTCACCGGGCAGGAAGTCCTGCACGATCAGTCCCTCGTCGAGCGGGAGCGCGTCGAGCGCCGCCCGATCGGGCACCAGGCGGATGCCGCGGCTCCCCGCACCCTGGCGGGGCTTGGCGAAGACGGGGAACTCCCACTCGATCGCGAGCGCGTCGGGACCGGCCAGCACCGTGCGCGGTGCGCGTCCGGTGGGGGCGCACCGCTCGGCGAGGAGCAGCTTGTCGAGCGCGGTGTCGAGCGTGTCGGCCGAGGGCGCGGCGAGGACGGCGGGGGCGAGTTCCTCGCGTCGGCGGGCGAGCGTGATGAGTTCGACGTCGACGGTCGAGATCACGAGGTCGAGGCGGTCGTCGACCACCATCCGCGCGAGAGCCGGCACGAAGTCGTCGGCCTTGCCCGGCGGCACCAGACGCCGCTGCTCGGCGGGCACGAGGTAGAGACCTGCCGCCCAGCCGTCCATGTCGGCCGCGAAGACCGTCAGCTCCGGTCGGCGCAGCAGCGAGCGGATGACGGCGACGCCGGCGGGTCCGCCGGCTCCGGTCACGAGGACGCGGGCCATGTCAGCCCTCCTGTCGCGTGAGTTCATGGGCGCCGACGAAGGCCGCCGTCTCGCGGACGATCTCGAGCGGCTCGACGGCCACGCCGCCGCCGAAGCGCGACCAGTACCGAGCGGTCGCCCGCACGAACTCGGGCTCGAGGTAGGCGCGGCTCGCGGTCTGCGATCCGAAGCAGTCGAGCAGGCGAAGCTTCTGGTCGACGAAGCCGTCGATGCGCACGAAACGCGTGGGCCGGAAGTCGATCGTCGACGAGGGGCTCTGGTAGCAGGCGACCGTGCCGACGCGGCGGGTGGCGACCGTGGTCGCCCCGTTCACGGCGCGGTGATCCTGATGACGGTCGTGCGCGGAGTGCGTGTAGACGATCGTGGGCTGGATCTGCTCGACGACCTCTTCGATCAGGCGCACGGTCGACCCGCCACCGGAGATCTCCGTGTCGACCAGATCCTTGAGGAACAGGCGGGCGCCGATCAGCTCGGCGGCGGCCAGCGATTCGTTCTGACGGCTGTTGGCATCGCCCCCGCGCGCGCCTCGCGACAGGGTGAGGATGGTGATCTCGTCGCCCGCGGCGGCGTGCGCGGCGAGCACTCCCCCGACGCCGATCTCGACGTCGTCGGGATGGGCTCCGACCGCGAGCACGATCTCCTTGCGGCGGCCTTCCTCGCGACGGCGACGGCCCTCCTCGGCGAGGTTGCGCACGACCTCCACGAGACGCGCGTTGTCGAGCGGCTTGGTGAGGAACTCGTCGGCCTGGGCGCGGAGCGCCGAGACCGCGTACTCGACCGAGACGTGGGCGGTCATGACGACGACGGGCACCGCCGGCACCTTGCGACGCAACTCCGCCAGGAGCTCGAGTCCGTTCAGTCCGGGCATCTCGATGTCGGTGATGACGACGTCGGGGCGGATCTCGGCGACCTTCTCGACCGCGACGAGCCCGTCGGGGGCGAGGTCGACCACGCACCCGGCCCGTCGCTCGAGCACCGTCTTCACGAGCAGGGAGACGTCCTGGTCGTCATCGACGACGAGGACGCGGATGGCATCTACGGACAATTCGGCTCTCCTTGGGGAGATTCCCGACCGTTGGGGGCGGTATACCACCGATGCGTTCGCCACCGGAAGCACGCGGGAAAGGGCGAGCAGGTTCCTCACGATTGTGGCACACGCCTTCCGGCTGACGGCGCGCGACGCCACGCAGAGAAAGAGGGACGGATGCCGCGGCATCCGCCCCTCCCCTCATCCGCGCTAGCGGATCACTTCTTGTAGTTGGGCGCCTCCACGACGATCTGCACGTCGTGCGGGTGCGACTCCTTGAGCCCGGCCGAGGTGATGCGCACGAACTTTCCGCGAGTCTTGAGCTCTTCGATCGTGCGGGCGCCGACGTAGAACATCGACTGACGAAGTCCGCCGACGAGCTGGTACGCGACGGCGCCGAGCGGTCCGCGGTACGGGACCTGGCCCTCGATGCCCTCGGGGATGAGCTTGTCGTCGCTGGGGACGTCGGCCTGGAAGTAGCGGTCCTTGGAGTAGGAGGTCTGCTTGCCACGCGTCTGCATGGCACCGAGCGAACCCATGCCGCGGTACTGCTTGAACTGCTTCCCGGACTGGAACACGATCTCGCCCGGAGACTCGTCCGTGCCGGCGAGGAGCGATCCGAGCATCACGGCATCCGCGCCGGCGACGAGCGCCTTGGCGATGTCACCCGAGTACTGCAGCCCGCCGTCGGCGATCACCGGCACGCCCGCGGGGCGGGCGGCGAGGGAGGCTTCGTACACGGCGGTCACCTGCGGCACACCGACGCCGGCGACGACGCGGGTGGTGCAGATGGAGCCGGGGCCGACGCCGACCTTGACCGCGTCGACTCCCGCGTCGATGAGCGCCTGTGCACCCTCGCGGGTCGCGACGTTGCCGCCGATGATGTCGATATGCGCGAAGGACTCGTCGGCCTTGAGGCGCTTGACGAGATCGATGACACCCTGCGACTGGCCGTTGGCGGTGTCGACGACGAGCACGTCGACACCGGCGTCGCGCAGCGCCTCAGCGCGCTCCCACGCGTCGCCGAAGAAGCCGATCGCCGCACCGACGCGCAGGCGACCCTGGTCGTCCTTAGTGGCGAGGGGGTACTTCTCGCTCTTGTCGAAGTCCTTGATCGTGATGAGTCCGGCGAGCTTGCCGTCGGCGTCGATGAGGGGGAGCTTCTCGACGCGGTGCTTCGCGAAGAGGGCGATGACCTCGCCGGCGGCCACGCCGACGGATGCGGTGACGAGCCCCTCCGACGTCATGACGTCCTTCACGAGGGTCGACTGGCGCTCGAAGCCCGAGACGAACCGCATGTCGCGGTTCGTGATGATGCCGACCAGACGGCCGTCGCCGTCGACGACGGGCAGGCCCGAGATGCGGTACTGGGCGCACAGCGCGTCGACCTCTTCGACGGTCGCGTCGGGGGTCGTGGTGATCGGGTCGGTGATCATGCCCGACTCGCTGCGCTTGACGCGATCGACCTGCGACGCCTGGTCGGCGATCGACAGGTTGCGGTGCAGGATGCCGATGCCGCCCTCACGCGCCATCGCGATCGCCATGCGCGCCTCGGTGACGGTGTCCATCGCGCTGGAGAGAAGAGGAGTGGCGACCGAGATGCGACGCGTCACTCGCGAGGAGGTGTCGGCCTCGCTGGGGATGACATCCGTGTGCCCGGGAAGCAGCAGCACGTCGTCGTACGTCAGTCCGACGAAACCGAAGGGATCGTGCTGTTCCATGGATGCTCCTCCTGCGCGTGTCGCGCGACGCCGAGTTCGTGGGGCCGGCCGGATCCGGCCGGGAAACCGTATGAAGATTCTAAGCGGAGAGCGGCCGAGAACATTCCCGGGGCCGGGTACCGTGACGACCGCGATCGGCCCACCGGTGTATTGGTACCGCTCTCATTTCGATCAGATTAAAGGTGTAGGCGAAACGCAGATCGCCCACTACAGTCAAGTGCGTCGTCCAACCCGAGACGGTCGAAGTCTGTGCGAAGGTGCACTCACCCTGGAGGTTGCGTGGGATCCACAACAATCGCCGTCCACCGGAAGAAGCCGTGGCTGGTCGCGTTCATCGGAGTGCTGCTCGCACTCGGCGCGATCCTCATGCAGCCGCCGCTCGCCGCCTCGGCAGAGACGACAGACGACGGTCAAGAGGTCACCGACTTCTACTTCGGCGGGGTCATCACCTTCGACGACGAGCCGGTCGAGGGCGTCGAGCTCTCGGTCTCCGGCAGCGGCTTCGAGGGTGAGACCGAGACGGATGCCGAGGGCAAGTGGCGCCTGTACGTGCCCGAGAAGGAGACGTACACGATCACGGTGAACGAGGAGACGCTCCCCGACGGTGTGATCGTCGACGCGTCGCTCCTTCCCGAGGGCACGCAGCCGATCTCCGGCACGACGGCGTCGTTCGAGGTGGAGTTCGGTCTCACCGGAACCAAGATCCTCAACCTCTTCCTCGGCGAGGGCGAGCGCGTCACCGTCAGCTTCATCGACCAGCTGGCCTCGCGCCTCGTGGGCGGCCTGAACTTCGGCCTGCTCCTCGCACTCGCGTCGATGGGCGCCGCGCTCATCTACGGCACGACGCGACTGTCGAACTTCGCACACGCCGAGATGGTCACCTGGGGCGGTCTCGTCGCCGTCGTGACGACCTCGATGTGGATGCTTCCGCCCTGGATCGGCATCGCGGCCGCCGTGATCGGCGGCGCGCTGCTGGGCTGGGCGATGGATGCCGGCATCTGGCGGCCGCTACGCCGTCGCGGGCTGGGAATCGTGCAGCTGATGATCGTCAGCATCGGCCTCTCGCTCGCGCTCCGCTACCTCTTCCAGTACATGATCGGTGGCGGCACCTATCAGCTCCCGGGCGCGAGCCCGGAGCCCATCCGGCTCGGACCCATCTCCTTGTCGTACATCGACATGATCGCGATGGGCGTCAGCATCGTCGTGATCATCGGGGTGGCGTTCTTCCTCACTCGCACTCGGGTCGGCAAGGCCACGCGGGCGATCTCCGACAACCCGCAGCTCGCCGCCGCATCCGGCATCGATGTCGACCGGGTCGTCCGGTACGTCTGGATCCTCGCCGGAACGCTCGCCGCGATCTCGGGCGTGCTCTGGGGCTACTTCCGCCCCGGAGTGACCTGGAACATGGGCATGCAGATGCTGCTGCTCATCTTCGCCGCGATCACGCTCGGCGGTCTCGGCACCGCCTTCGGCGCGCTCGTCGGCTCGCTCATCGTGGGTATGGCCGTCGAAGTATCGACCCTCTGGATCCCCTCCGACCTGAAGTACGCGAGCGCGCTGGTCATCCTCATCGTGATCCTTCTCGTCAGACCGCAGGGCCTGCTCGGCCGCAAGGAAAGGTTGGGCTGATCATCATGGACTTCGGATCCATCTTCACCAACACGGCCGCGTACCTCTTCAGCCCCATCACGCTGGCATACGCGCTGGCCGCCACGGGCCTCGCCGTGCACTTCGGCTACGCCGGACTGCTCAACTTCGGCATGGCGGCCTTCATGGCCATCGGCGGCTACGGCTACGCGATCTCCGTGCTCTCGTTCGGGCTGCCGTGGTTCGTGGGCATGCTCATCGGCCTGCTCGGTGGCGCGCTCTTCGCCGTGCTCCTCGGCATCCCGACCCTGCGTCTGCGCGCCGACTACCTGGCCATCGCGACGATCGCGGCCGGCGAGATCGTGCGCCTGCTCTTCACCACGCAGGTCTTCGACGAGTTCACGAACTCCGCCGACGGCCTCGCGCAGTACAACGGCGGCTTCCGCGATGCGAACCCGTTCCCCCCGGGAACCTACGGGTTCGGCCCGTGGACGTACACGGCCAACGACCTGTGGAACCGCGTGTTCGGGCTCATCGTGCTCGCCCTCGCCGTGCTCCTCGTCTGGGCGCTGATGCGCAGCCCCTGGGGGCGCGTGCTCAAGGGCATCCGCGAGGACGAGGACGCCGTGCGTTCGCTCGGCAAGAACGTCTTCGCCTACAAGATGCAGGCGCTGGTCGTCGGCGGTGTGCTCGGCGCGGCAGGCGGAATCGTCTTCGTCCTCCCGTCGGCGGTCGTCCCCGGCAGCTACTCGACGTCGCTGACGTTCTTCCTCTGGACGATCCTCCTGCTCGGCGGCGCGGCCACCGTGTTCGGCCCGACGCTCGGAGCGGTCCTGTTCTGGGTGGTCAACGCGTTCCTCGCGAGCCTCCTGCCGCAGCTGGCGAATGCCGGCCTGCTGCCGATGACCGACAAGCAGGCGGCGACCGTCGTCTACATCGTCGTCGGCGTCGCACTCATGCTGCTCGTGATCTTCCGCCCGCAGGGCATCCTCGGAGACAAGAGGGAGATGACCTTTGTCAAGTGAACTGACCCCCGAGCCGGCCGCCGCGCCGGCGACGGGAAGCATCAAGCGTCCGAAGACCACCGGTCTGACGAAGGGCGAGGTCAAGCCCGGCGTCGCCAAGGTCGACCCGATCCTCGTCGTCGACGCGGTGCAGCGGCGATTCGGCGGCATGACCGCGGTCGACGTCGAGCACCTCGAGATCCCCCGCGGCGCCATCACGGCGCTCATCGGACCGAACGGCGCCGGCAAGACCACCCTCTTCAACCTGCTCTGCGGCTTCGACAGGCCCAACAGCGGCACCTGGTCGTTCGACGGCAAGAACCTGTCGGGCATCCCGTCGTTCAAGGTGGCCCGCATGGGTCAGGTGCGCACGTTCCAGCTCACGAAGTCGCTGTCGCTGCTCACGGTCCTCGAGAACATGAAGCTCGGGGCCACCGGGCAGCGCGGAGAGGGCTTCTGGTCGAGCCTGTTCCCCTTCCTCTGGCGCGCGCAGGACACCGAGATCGAGGGCAAGGCGCGTGAGCTGCTCGCGCGCTTCAAGCTCGATGCCAAGGAGAAGGACTTCGCCGCCGCGCTCTCGGGCGGTCAGCGCAAGCTCCTCGAGATGGCCCGGGCGCTCATGAGCGACCCGACGCTGGTGATGCTCGACGAGCCGATGGCCGGCGTGAACCCGGCCCTCACCCAGTCGCTGCTCGACCACATCCTCGACCTCAAGGAGCAGGGCATGACCGTGCTCTTCGTCGAGCACGACATGCACATGGTGCGCCACATCGCCGACTGGGTCGTCGTCATGGCCGAGGGCCGCGTCGTGGCCGAAGGTCCGCCCGACCAGGTGATGGACGACCCCGCGGTCATCGACGCGTACCTCGGCGCCCACCAGGACGTCGACCTCGGTGCCGTCACCGGTCGCATTCCGGTCGTCGCCGACGCCGAGGCTGCGCGCATCCGCGAACAGATCGAGGCCGAGGCAGAGGCAGAGCTCGAGGCGACGGATCCCGTCGACTCCGATACGAAGGACAACGCATGAGCGAAGACAAGGTGGTCGTCGAACTCACGGACGTCCACGCGGGCTACCTTCCCGGCGTGAACATCCTCAACGGGGCGAATCTCGTCGCGCGTCAGGGCGAGCTGATCGGCATCATCGGCCCGAACGGCGCCGGCAAATCGACGCTGCTCAAGGCGATGTTCGGCCTCGTCAACGTGCGCGGTGGAGAGATCACGCTGAACGGCGAGAGCATCGTGGGCCTCAAGGCCGACAAGCTCGTCAAGCGCGGGGTGGCCTTCGTGCCGCAGACGAACAACGTCTTCCCCTCGCTGTCGATCGAGGAGAACCTGCAGATGGGGCTCTACCAGAACCCCAAGATCTACGCGGAGCGCCTCGAGTTCGTCACCGGCATCTTCGCCGAGCTGGGTAAGCGTCTCAAGCAGCGCGCCGGGTCGCTCTCGGGCGGTGAGCGGCAGATGGTCGCGATGTCGCGGGCGCTCATGATGGACCCGTCGGTGCTGCTGCTCGACGAGCCCTCGGCCGGCCTCTCCCCCGTGCGTCAGGACGACGCGTTCATCCGCGTCTCGGACATCAACAAGGCGGGTGTGACGACGATCATGGTCGAGCAGAACGCTCGCCGCTGCCTGCAGATCTGCGACCGCGGTTACGTGCTCGACCAGGGCAAGGACGCGTACGAAGGCACCGGGCGCGAGCTGTTGAGCGACCCCAAGGTCATCGGACTGTACCTCGGGACGCTCGCCGACGACGTCGCCTGAGCGCTGCGACGAGGGGCGGGATGCTTCGGCATCCCGCCCCTTTCGCATGCCGCACGGCGGTGCAGTCATGGCTACCTGCCCGTACGAGGAAGGCCCCGGATGCGAGCATCCGGGGCCTTCCGAGTGATCGGTCGATCAACTCATCGATGCGATCAGTTGGTGCGCTCGATGGTGTTGCCCGCGACGTACTTGTAGATGCCGATGGTGGCGCCCTGCGGGTCGCCGTTCTCGTCGAACGTCACGTCGCCGGAGTAGCCGTCGTAGTCGGCCGTGCCGCCGTCGTTGATGATCTCGGCGCACTCGGCGAAGCTGGTGCACTTCTCACCGTCGCCCGAACCGCCCGAGACCTCCTGCATCTTGGCCGCGATGTCGGCGCCCTCGGTCGAACCGGCCGCGAGCGACGCGAGCGCCACCAGGATCACGGCGTCGTAGGCCTCGGCCGCGTAGGTGAAGTCCTTCACCTCGGGGTTGCCGGCAGCCGTCCACGACGCCTGCAGGCGATCCGTGAAGTCGTCCTCGAGTGCGGGGCCCGCCTTCGTGCCCTGCGCGCCCTCGAGCGAGACCGAGATCTCGTCGCCGTAGTCGGACAGGTTGCCGTCGACCATGTAGAACTTGTCGGCCGAGATGCCGGCGTTCACCAGCAGCGGCGCGATGGTCTTGAACTGCTCGAACGACACGATCGCGACGGCGTCCGGGTTCTGCGCCTTGATCGACTCGACCTGCGCATCGAACTGCGCGTCGCCGACGTTGAACGAGACCGACTCGACGACCTCGCCGCCGGTGCCCTCGAACGTCGTGGTGAGCGCGTCGTTCAGGCCGGTGCCGTAGGCGTCGTTCTGGTAGATGATGCCGAGCGTCTTGGCGCCGTCCTCGGCGATCAGGTTGCCGAGCACCTCGCCCTGAAGCAGGTCGCTGGGAGCGGTGCGGAAGTAGAGTCCGTCGTCCTCCCAGGCGGTGAAGTCGGGGGACGTGTTCGACGCCGAGATCTGGAGGATCCCCGCGCTCACGTTTCCGTCGAGCACCAGCTTCGAGACACCGGAGGCGGCCGCACCGACGATCGCACTGACGTCAGCGTTGCGCAGCTTCTCGATCGACGTCTCGTACGCCTTGGTGTCGGTGTCGCCCTCGTCCTCGGCGGTGAGGTCGATGGTGATGCCGGCCTCCGCCGCGTTGACCTCCTCGACCGCGAGTCCGACACCGGACTCCATGGGCGGTCCCAGGAATGCCAGCGACCCCGTCTTCGGCAGCAGCGAGCCGAGCTTGAGGGTGAGATCGGTGGCGGGCGCGCCGCCGTCGGACGAGTCATCGGACGGAGTGCTGCTGCAACCCGCGATGACGAGGGCAGACGCGCTGACAAGCGCAATGCCTGCGAAGATCTTCGCGGTGCGCGAACCCTTCAGTGCCTTCATAATGCTCCCTTGCGTAACTGAGAGTGGACGTGACCACAGTCGAGTGCTCTAACCCTAGGGCGCAGAAGCGCTCCGCAGGGGTCGCAAGTGTTTCGGTGCGTTAACGATCCGCTACGCGGTGGAATACCGGTTTCAGACGATGGGCGTGGGAGCGGTCCTTGGCCCTCGTCGCGCGGCGAGCAGCAGGTCGATCACGAACACGACGATCGCGATCCAGACGATCACGAAACCGGCCCAGCGCTCGGCCGGCATGGGCTCGTGGAGGAAGACGACGCCGATGACGAACTGCATCACCGGGGTGATGAACTGGATCATCCCGATGACGGTGAGATCGATCCGGCGCGCACCGGCGGCGAACAGAAGCAGGGGCACGGCCGTCGCGATCCCGGCGCAGGCCAAGAGCACTGCGTGCCATCCGCCGTTCACGCCCATCGTGAGGCCCGCCGGGGTCTGAGCCACCAGGATGAGCTGCACGACGGCGATCGGGATCAACCAGAAGGACTCGAGGGTCAGACCGCTGACGGCATCCACCGCCGGTCCGATCTGCTTCTTGATGAGTCCGTACAGACCGAAGGACGCCGTCAGCGAGAGGGCGATCCACGGGAACTCGCCGTGGGCCACGATGATCACGACCACGGCGACCGAGGCGATCGCGATCGCCGCCCACTGGAGCCGGCGGATCCGCTCGCGCAGCACGAACACGCCCAGGAGCACCGTCGTGATCGGGTTGATGAAGTACCCGAGGCTCGTCTCCACCACGTTGCCCGTCAGGGTGCCGATGAGGAACACCTGCCAGTTGACGTAGATGAGCAGGCCCGCGAGCGCCGTCCAGCCGAGGAGCTTCGGCCGCCGGATGATCGCCAGGAACGCCGTCCAGCCCCGCATGACGGTGAGGAGCAGGAGGCAGAAGACGAACGACAGCAGCACCCGCCAGGCGACGACCTCCCAGGGCCCCGTGGGCACGAGAAGCAGGAAGTACAGCGGCAGCACGCCCCACAGCAGATAAGCACCGCCCGCGTAGGCGACTCCGGAGGTCTGGCTCGACGAAGCGCGGGGGACGGAACTCACCGCACAACACTATGCCCGCGGTGCGCATCCACTGGCGGTTGCGTGGCCCGCCGGATGATTTCGGCAGGAATCGGATGCCGCGTGGCGGATGCTGCGCCTCCCTCCCGGGGTCCAAACTGGCCGATCGGTATACTGATCGGCATCGCCTGAGCCCTCGCGATTCCGCGATTCCCCTCGCGGACAGCCCTGCCTCCGCACCCGACGGCGGCGGTCTCCCGAAGGACGTGCCGTGCCCCCGCACACGCTCCCCCGGTCGTCGCGTGCGGCGCCTACGAACGCGACAACCTCGGCGATCTGCTCTTCCTCGTCGTCGCCGATCACTTCGCGCGCGGCATCGTCGATGTCGAGTACACCGCGCCGATCGCCGTCGACATGTCCGCGCTCCTCGGGCGGCGGATCACCGCGACCGGCCCGACCCTCACCGAGAAGCCCGCCACGGGCATCTGGACCGTCGGTGGCGAGGTCGGCTCCACGCAGCGCGAGTACGTCTACCGGACCGCCGTCGACGACGCCGAGTGGACGCGGTTCTCGTCGCTCGACGCGGCCGAGCAGGACGCGCTCCTCGACGAGGTGATGAGCGCACGGATGGAGTCGCCGTACGTGCCGCGACCGAGCGCGTTCCCCCGCAACCGCGGGGCGCGCCTGGTGCTCAACTCCGTCGGAGTCTCGGGCATCGGCGGCCTGACTCCCTGGCGTGCCGCCGTCGCCACGAGCGCCCTGCGCGAAGCGCGCTACATCTCGGTCCGCGATCCGAAGTCCGCCGAACTGCTCGAGCGCCTCGGCATCCCGCACCGTCTCGCGCCCGACCTCGTCCACACGATCGCGTCGGTCCTGCCGATCGATGCGCCCCGCGACAGCTCCGTGCTCCTTCAGCTGTCGGAAGGACACATCCGCACCCACGGCATCGAGGCCTGGACCGACGCCATCGTCGCGTGCTCGGAACTCGGGGATCGCCCCATCCGGCTCTTCGTCGCCGGATCGGCGCCCGCGCACGATTCGATCGAGCTCTACCGGGAACTCATCGACCGGGTCTCGGCCCAGCGCCCGGACTGGGACATCGCCCTCAGCGACGCACGCTCGATCGACGACCGCGTGCGCGAGATCGCCACGGCCTCCCTCTGGATCGGCAGCTCGTTGCACGGCCGCATCCTCGCGTGCGCCTACGGCACGAAGCGCCTCAGCATCGCCAAGCCGAAGGTCGACGTCTACGCCGAAACCTGGGACGCGGACTTCCCGTTCGGCATCGAGCCCTCCGGCCTCCCTGCTGCCGTGACCGCAGCACTCGAACACGAGCCGGATGCCGCGCATGCCGCCGCCCTCGCGGACTCCGCGCGGAGGAGCGTGGTCGACGCCCTGGCGGTCTTCACCGAAGCGGACGACGCGCCGGAGAGCGACGCTCTCGCCATCCGCATCGACGAGGTCGCCCAGCTCCAGATCGCAGCGATGCGACTCGAGCGCGAGCATGCCGAGGCGGTGCGCTTCGGCAAGGAGCGCGCAGCCGAGGCCCTCCGACTCGCCGGCGACAGGGATGAGCAGCGTCGGGCCCGGCAGGCCGTCGAGAAAGAACTCGCCGAATCACACGCTCGACTGAAGAAAGCGGAAACCGAGCTCGAGAGCCTGCGTTCACGGCTGCACGAGATCGAGACGAGCACGTCGTGGAAGATCGGATCGCGCCTCACCTCCGTGGCGCGTGCGCTGCGACTTCCCCGACCGTCGTCGCTCCGACGGCGCGGGCGCGACGACTCCGCCGCGCGCTGACGAAGAAGGGGCCCGGATGCCGAAGCATCCGGGCCCCTTCTCGGGAACGCTGAATCAGCGGACGACGACCGCCAGGACGTCGCGAGCCGACAGGACGAGGAACTCGTCCGCACCGAACTTGACCTCGGTGCCGCCGTACTTGCTGTAGAGCACGCGGTCGCCGACGGCGACGTCGAGCGGAACGCGGTTGCCGTTGTCGTCGATGCGACCGGGGCCGACCGCCACGACCTCGCCCTCCTGGGGCTTCTCCTTGGCGGTGTCGGGGATGACCAGGCCACTCGCGGTGGTCTGCTCGGCCTCGACCTGCTTGATGACGATGCGGTCCTCGAGCGGCTTGATGGAAACCGACACGGTCTACCTCTTCTTTCTTGACGCTGACACGAAAGACTTGTTCGCACTCTCAACCCGAGAGTGCTAACGCCAGTGTAGGCGCTTCGCTGGCACTCATGCAACGCGAGTGCCAGCCCCGCCGCCCGCGTAGGCTGTGCGGGTGGAGATGTCTGAGCTGCAAGCGCTGCTGACCCCCGTCGGGCTGGAGTTGCTGGATGCGCTCGGCAGCGTCGAGTCGACGGACGAGGTCGCGCGCGCGGTGTCGCGGTTGCGGGCCGACGGACACTCCCCCGAACTCGTCTCGGCCGTGGTCGGCCAGGCGCACCTGCGTGCGAAGGCGGGAGCGAAGTTCGGACCGTTCGCCGAGCGGATGCTGTTCACCCGCGCGGGCCTCGAGCAGGCCACACGTCTCGGCGTCGCCGCCCGTCACGCCCAGCGCATGCGCAGCGCCGGGCTGACCCGCATTGCCGACCTCGGCTCCGGGATCGGCGGCGATGCCCTCGCCTTCGCCGGAGCCGGTCTCGATGTGCTCGCGGTCGACGCCGACCCGGTGACCGCGGCGATCGCGGCGTACAACCTCGCCCCGTTCGGTGAGAGCGCGACCGTGCAGCACGGCACCGCCGAGAGCGCCGACCTCGACGGGCGCGACGCGGTGTGGATGGACCCCGCCCGGCGCACGGCCGGGCACAGCGAGACCCGTCGCGTCTCGCCCGACGACTATTCCCCCTCGCTGGACTGGGCATTCGCGCTCGCGTCCCGCGTGCCGACCGGGATCAAGCTCGGCCCCGCGCACGATCGCGATGCGCTGCCTGCCGATGCCGAGGCCCAGTGGGTCAGCGCCGACGGCAGCGTGGTCGAGCTCGTGCTCTGGACCGGGGCTCTGGCCCGGGCCGGCGTGCGCCGCGCCGCGCTCGTGATCCGCGGCGAGCGCTCGCACGAACTCACCGCCGGCGCCGACGCCGTCGACGCCGAGGTGCGCCCGCTCGGCGCCTTCCTGCACGAACCCGACGGAGCGGTCATCCGGGCTCGTCTGATCGGCGACGTCGCCCGCAGCCTCGATGCCGGCATGCTCGACGAGAAGATCGCCTATCTGACCTCGGATGCCGCGCTCACCAGCCCGTTCGTGCAGTCCTTCCGGGTGCGCGAGACGATGGCCGCGAACCCGAAGGCGATCAATGCCGTGCTCAAGGCGAACGACATCGGCACGCTGGAGATCAAGAAGCGGGGAGTCGATATCGACCCGGCGCAGTTCCGCAAGAAGCTCACGCTGCGCGGTGCCGCCTCGGCCACGCTGATCCTGGTGCGGGTCGGAGACCAGCGCCGCGCGATCCTCGCCGACCGGGTGTCCGCCGCCGAGGAGGTCAGCCCGCTCTGGCCTCGGTGATCGTCAGGTACGGCGTCTGGCTCGCGGTGAAGGCGAGAGTGAGCGACGAGCCGGGCCCGGAACCCGATCCGTCGTCCGACACGAAAGTGGACAGGCCGACCTCGATCGCCGTCGTGGAGGGCAGGCAGACCGCATCGAGCTGTGCGGCATCGACGATCAGGCAGGCCTCGGGCTCGACCGTCTCGCCGTATCGATTCGCCATCCAGACCGGCTCGTCTCGGAAGTAGCCGACGACGCTCAGGTTCATCTCGAAGCCCTGCGCGACGAGTTCCTCGGCCCGCGTGCGCTCGTCGCCGACGAACTGCGCGAGGATCGATGACGACGAGTCCCACTGCTGGATCGATGCGATCGGATCCCCGTCGGTGGCGACCACGATGTACGCATTGATCGTCGTGAAGACGGCGGTCACCTCGTCGACGGTCTCGCCGGGGCGCATGACCGCGACGTTGATTCCGACGTTCTGGAAATCGGACGTGCGCTGGCACTGGGATTGCGTCGCGTCGTCGACATCGACGACGGCACAGGTCAGATCCCCCTCGCCCTTGGTGCCCAGCCAGACGATCGCACCGGAATCGTCGTCCTGCCCGACCGCACGCAGCGTGCCGGGATCGAAGTCGGATTCGTCTTCGAGAAGAGCACGCCGCTCCTGCTGCTCCGCGGTCAGCGCGATCGCATCGGACGGCGGCGCGAAGACGGCCCAGCCGATACCGATCCCCAGTGCGAGCAGCAGCACTGCGGAGACCGTCACGAACCGCCAGTGCCGACGCAGCACCGCGCGCGTCCCCCGAGCCGCCTCCGGTTCTCGTGCGTCCGCGGAATCCTTCGCCGCAGCATCGGCTTCTTCCGGTCCGGGTCCGAGCAACTCCTCGAGAGCCGGTTCGCTCTCGGCCCGCCCATCGGGTGCCGGGGCCGGGGCGGGCGACGTCATGCCTGGGATCGTCTCCCTCGCGGCAGGGATCGGAAGCGAGACCTCACGGACGATCGCAGCGTGCGCCTGCTCCAGGTCGCGCAGGCGGCGAGCGTCTTCTGACGTGAGTCCCCCCGCTCGTCCGTACGCTTTGCGCTGCAGACGGCGCAGTTCCTCGTCGGCGCTCATCCCACGCTTCCCGGCGCGGGATCGCGGGTGATCTCGAGATACGACGGCCCCGCCCCGTAGGCGTACGAGATGCGGGTCGTGCCCCCGGTCTCCTCGTCGGGCCGTTCGAAGACCAGGGACCGCGGGCCCGTCTCCTCCGCCGGGATCGGATCGCACAACGACAGCGGAGACTCGTCGGAGCCGTCGTAGATCACGCATGTTTCACCGGTTGCCGTACGCGTGGCGGCCCAGATGGGAGTCTCACGGTCGTACCCGGTGATCCAGAGACTCGTCCGCTCGAACCC
Source organism: Microbacterium sp. 22179 (assembly GCF_052045715.1). Lineage (NCBI taxonomy): Bacteria > Bacillati > Actinomycetota > Actinomycetes > Micrococcales > Microbacteriaceae > Microbacterium > Microbacterium sp. 22179. The sequence continues at coordinate 76,442 of NZ_JBQEPJ010000009.1, forward strand.
GAGCGCTACGAGGTTCTCGGCGATCCTCGTCTCTTCCGCGTCGTAGAAAGTACCGAAGTCGTCCGGCTCGCTGTACATGAAGCTGTTCGCGATGACCGCCGGGCGTCCGTCGAGAGTCAGGAACAGCTGCGCCGACACCTGGCGCTTGAGCTCGTCGTCGACGTCGACGGTCAGCACCGCATCCATCCCCGAGGAGCGCACCGCATCCGTGCCGTTGCACGTGGGTCGGTACACCTCACCATCGCTGAACACGAGGCACGTGGAGGCCCCGTCACCCTTCGTCGCGGCCCACACGACCACGTCGGCCTCGACCGCCATGACTCGGATCGAACCGGCATCGTACTCGCCGCCGTCGACGAGGCGCTGCTGCCACTGCTGCTGCGCCTCGCTGATCACGATGACGTGTTCGGCCGGCCGCGTGAGCAGCCAGCCGGCGACCGCGCCGATCCCGAACACCACGACGATCGCGACCGCGATCGTGATCGCCCGTCGTATCGCCGACCTACGGGGCCGGTCGATGGACGGAATCTCCGCGCTCTCCTGGTCGTGCGGGTGCGCGTCGATCTCCGATGAGGCGACCTCGCCGCCGGGCGTGACCGGCTCCGGACCGGAGGGATGCTCGACACGCGGGTCCCGGTCACGACGGGAACCGAGTTCCACGAGACGTTCCATCTCAGCGGCGGTCAACCCGCCCTCGCGCCCGTACGCGCGCGCCTGCAAGGCACGCAGTTCGACGGCTTCCTCGGCGTCGAGCATCCGGCGTCAGCCCAGTCTCTCGAACTGCATGCCGGCCCAGACGAGCCAGCCCAGGCTGTACACCGTCGCGGTCAGCCCGAGCACGAGCGCCCAGCGCCCCATCCCCCGACTCTCGACCGGTCGGCGCAACGACATGATCGACGCGATGATCGCGACCACCCCCACCGGCAAACCCCAGCCGACGAAGAACGAGGCACCGAGGGCGACGATCGCTGCGAGCAGCGCCCAGGGCGCGAGGCGGGCGTCGTCGACGACCATCTCGGTCTCGGCGGGCGCCCACGCGGTGCGGCCCGTCGGGTCGTCCGCATCCGGACCGCTCACGACCACGGGCTCGATGCCCACGGGGCCGGTCGGCAGCCGCGTGTATCCGTCGCGACGCGCTCCGGGCAGTCGTGCGGAACCTGCCGGGCTCTCGACCTCGCCGCTCGGCCGGTCGATGCGCGGAGTCGGTGAAGGCGTGGGCGTCCCCGGTGCGGGCGTCGGCTCCGTGGAGTCAGTCATACGGTGACCGCCTCGGCGACCTGGATCTCCGTCACGGGAAGCGTCGAGTCGGCGCCGAAGGCGAGCGTGGACGGCTGCCTGCCGGAGGAGATCAGCTCGGCGGCGAGCGCCGCGATCATGGCCCCGTTGTCGGTGCAGAGCGAGAGCGGCGGGATGCGTACCGTCACGCCCGCCGCGGCTGCGCGCTCGAGGGCGACGTCGCGCAGGCGGCGATTGGCGATCACGCCCCCGCCGAGCAGCAGTCGGGGAACGCCGAGGTCCGCGCAGGCGGCGAGCGCCTTCGTGACGAGCACATCGACGACCGCCTCGCGGAAACTCGCCGCGACATCGGCCACCGGCACCTCGACGCCGTCGGCCTCGCATTTCTCGACCCAGCGCGCGACCGCCGTCTTCAGCCCCGAGAACGAGAAGTCGTAGCGGTGCTTCGCCAGGTCGGAGGCGCGGGACAGCCCGCGCGGGAAGCGGATCGCGTTCGGGTCTCCGTCGACGGCCGCCCGATCGATCTCGGGCCCTCCGGGGTACGGAAGCGAGAGCAGACGAGCGACCTTGTCGAACGCCTCTCCCGCCGCGTCGTCCATCGTCTCCCCGAGGAGTTCGACGTCGGTCGTGAGGTCGCGAACGTGCAGGAGCGAGGTGTGCCCGCCCGAGACGAGAAGCGCGATCGTCGGGTACTCGAGAGGTTCGGAATCGGCCGTGAGGATGTCGGCGGCGATGTGCCCGACGAGGTGGTTGACCGCGTAGAGCGGTTTGTCGAGCGAGACCGCGAGGCCCTTGGCCGCCCCGACACCGACCATGAGCGCGCCGGCGAGACCGGGCCCGCTCGTGACGGCGACGGCGTCGAGGTCGGCGAGACCCACGCCCGCCTCGGCCAGGGCCGCGTCGATCGACGGCTGCAGGGCCTCGAGGTGCGCGCGGGCGGCGACCTCGGGCACCACTCCCCCGTAGCGGGCGTGCTCGTCCATGCTCGAGGCGATCGTGTTCGACAGCAGAGTGCGTCCGCGCACGATCCCGATGCCCGTTTCGTCGCAGCTCGTCTCGATCCCCAGCACCAGCGGTTCGCTCATGCGCTCACCTCGCTCCCCGTGTCGGAGTCGTTCCCGGGCGACCTGCGCAGCACGAGCCGCATCACGATCGCATCCACATCATCCGGCTGATAGTAGTGAGGGCGTCGTCCGATCTCCTCGAAACCCTCTGAGAGGTACAACCCCTCCGCAGACGGGTTGTCGGCTCGCACCTCGAGGAACACCTCGCACGCCCCGCGCTCGCGCGCGACATCGAGCAGGGCGCGCAGCAGAGCCCGTCCCCGCCCCGCCCCGCGATGGTCGGCGTCGAACGCGATGGTCTGGATGTCGGCATCCGCACTGCCGCGCAGCGCGCGCACACCGCCGTAGCCGATGACCGAGCCCTCTTCGTCGTCGACGAGGTAGCGCCCGTGCTCGCTGACGAGTTCGGCGGCCATCGCCTCGGCGCTCCACGCGTCGGTCGGGAACGAACGCCGCTCGATCCCCATGATCGCGTCGAGGTCGGCGGCGGTCGCATCGCGCAGGGTCACAGCCCCACCCGCTTCGGGGCGGCCGGCTGCTTCACGTCGGGCTGGCGGAGGTAGAGGGGCTCGGCGCCTGCGAGTTCGCGACCGGCGGCGTGAGCGCGGGCGCCGACGCGAGCGAGGTCGACGGCCGACAGCGCGGCGACGTCGATCCGGCGGATGCCGTCGAGGTGCGCGTCCGCGTCGACGGCCGGAACGAGCACGGTGTCGACGAGCATTCGTGGAAGCCCGTCGGCATCGACGCCGTCGAAGACCGTGATCGCGACCTCGCGTCGTCGCGCGTCGGTGACGATCGCGAACGGTCCGGTGACGGCATCCGTCTCGATCGCCGTGAGCGCCGCCGCGTGATGGCTGGGGACGGGGAGCACGGGGATGCCACGACCGAGCGCGAAAGCCCGGGCGGCGGCGATCCCGATGCGGAGTCCGGTGAAGGGGCCGGGGCCCATGCCCGCGACGACGTGCGAGACGTCGTCGCCGCCCGATGCGGCCAGCGCCTCGACGAGCAGGTCGCCGATCACCTCGGCGTGCCCGAGCGGGTCGCTCGTGCCCGCCTCGGCGCGGCGCGCGCCGTCGGGATCGATCAGCGCGACGGCGCTGCCCAGGGAGGTGTCGACGGCGAGAATCACCTCTCCAGGGTAGTCGCCGTTCACGGGTACCCGTCGGCCGGGCTGTCGCGCCGGGAGCGAGGGGACTCAGGCCTCGATGCGCGTCATGGTGAAGTAGCGCGGCGCATCGGCGTCGAGCTCGGCCGGATCGATCTCGCCGCCGTCATCGCCGACGGGACGCTCGAGCTCGATGTCCCACCAGGCATCGGCGAGGTCCTCCGCCATGCCGCGTCCCCACTCGACCACGACGACCGATCGCGCGAGGTCGAGGTCGAGGTCGTCGAGCTCCGCTCCGGAGCCGAGCCGGTACGCATCGACGTGCACCAGCGGCGCCCGGCCGACCAGCGACGGATGCGTGCGTGCGATCACGAACGTCGGGCTCTGCACCGGCCCCCGTACACCGAGCCCCTCGGCCAGGCCGCGCGTGAAGGTCGTCTTCCCGGCACCGAGGGGACCTGTGAGGATCAGCAGGTCGCCGGCTTCGAGCTGCTCGCCGATCAGGAAGCCCAGGCGCTCCATGTCGTCGGAGGAGGCGACCTCACGGCGCCCGAGGAAGGCGGGATCGACGCTCATGTCGTCCTCCGCGGAACGCGCGCTCCGATGCGGGTGACGATCTCGTAGTTGATCGTGTCGGCGGCATCCGCCCAGTCGGCGGCCGAGGGCACACCCAACGTGGGGTCGCCGAACAGCACGACCTCATCGCCGATCGAGACCGGGGTGTCTCCCACGTCGACGACGAACTGGTCCATGGCGATGCGGCCGACGTTGGTGAAGCGCTGTCCGCCGATCGAGACCGGCAGCCGACCCGACGCGTGCCGGGGCACGCCGTCGGCGTATCCGAGCGGCACGAGCGCGAGAGTCGTGTCGCGGTCGGTGCGATGGTCGTAGCCGTACGAGACGCCGGTGCCGGCGGGCACCCGGCGCACGGCGGCGACGGCTCCGCGGAGCGTCATCGCCGGACGCAGGCCCAGCTCGGCGGAGGTGCGGTCGTCGAACGGCGAGAGCCCGTAGATGCCGACGCCGATGCGCACCGCATCGAGCCGCATCTCGGGCCGGTCGATCGCGGCGGCCGTGGCGGCGATGTGCTGGATCTCGGGATGGATGCCGAAGGATGCCGCAACCTCGACCCCCTCCTCGAACTTCGCCAGAGCTGCGCGATCGTCGTCGAGGGACGTGTTGGAGAGATGGCTGAAGAGTCCCACCACCCGCAGACGTCCGATGCGTTCGTGCCGGGCGGCCTCGGCGAGGACCCGCGCCCAGTCCGCCGGGGCGATGCCGTTGCGCGACAGACCGGTCTCGAACTTCAGATGCACGGCGACGGGACGATCGACGCTCGCGACCGCCGCGGCGGCCTCCAGCTGATCGAACGAGGAGATGCCGAGCTCGATGTTCTCGGCCGCCGCACGGTCGAAACGCTCGCCGGGCGCGTGCAGCCAGGCGAGGATCGGGGCGGTGATCCCCTGCCGGCGTAGCTCGAGCGCCTCGGGGATCTCGGCGACGCCGAGCCTCGTCGCGCCGCCGGCCAGCGCAGCCACGGCGGCAGCGGCCGCTCCGTGACCGTAGGCGTTGGCCTTCACGACGGCGATGACCTCCGCACCGGTCAGACGACGGAAGTGGCGGACGTTGTCGGCGATCGCATCGATATCGACGGAGGCCTCTCGGAACGGAACGGTCACAGGTGGCCTCCCTCGGCGACGACGAATGCGGTCGCGAGTCCCGCGTCATGGCTCATCGTGAGGTGCAGGGTCGCGATCCCGCGCTCGACGATCACGTCGGCCGTCGATCCCGCCAGCACGAAGTACGGCCGACCCGATTCCTCCGACGCGATCTCGATCTCGGTCCAGTGCACGCCGTCCGAGCCGCCGAGCGCCTTGATCAGCGCCTCTTTCGCGGCGTACCGGGCAGCGAGCGACGGAAGCCGGAGGCTCCGCTCCGCGGGCGCGAAGAGACGCTCCAGGAGACGAGGGGTGCGCTCGAGGGTCCGCTCGAATCGCGGGATGTCGACGAGGTCGATGCCGGTCCCGATGATCACGGTTCCAGCCTACTCGCGGCGCACGGTCGGACCCGTGCACCGCGAACCCGGCTCATTCGACGGTGACGGACTTCGCGAGGTTGCGCGGCTGGTCGACGTCGAGCCCCTTCGCCGTCGCGAGCGCCATCGCGAAGATCTGCAGCGGGACGACCGCGAGCAGCGGTTCGAACATGGCGCCGGCGAGCGGGATGCGGATGACCTCGTCGGCGAAGGGCAGCACGGCCGCGTCTCCCTCTTCGGCGATCACGATGACCCGGGCTCCGCGGGCGCGGATCTCCTGGATGTTCGAGACGACCTTCGAGTGCACGAGCGCCGAGTGACGGGGCGAGGGCACGAGCACGAACACCGGCTGCCCGGGCTCGATGAGCGCGATCGGACCGTGCTTGAGCTCGCCGGCGGCGAAGCCCTCGGCGTGGATGTACGAGATCTCCTTGAGCTTGAGCGCGCCCTCGAGCGCGATCGGGTAACCCACGTGGCGGCCGAGGAAGAGCACCGAGCGGGTGTCGGCCATCCAACCGGCGAGCTGGGAGACGTGCTCGTTCTCATCGGCGAGCACCCGGGCGATCTTGTCGGGCAGGGCGCTGAGCTCGTCGACGTCGGTCGATGCGTCGGCGACCGAGCCGCGCACGCGTCCCATGTGCAGGCCGAGCAGGAGGAGGGCGGTGATCTGCGCCGAGAAGGCCTTGGTCGAAGCGACCGCGACCTCGGGGCCGGCGTGCGTGTAGACGACGGCATCCGATTCGCGCGGGATCGTCGCGCCCTGCGTGTTGCAGATCGACAGCGTGCGTGCGCCGCGCTCGCGGGCGTACTTGACCGCCATGAGCGTGTCCATCGTCTCGCCCGACTGGCTGATGGAGACGACGAGGGTGTCGGCGCCGATCACCGGGTCGCGGTAGCGGAACTCGTGGGCGAGCTCGACGTCGACGGCGACACGGGCCCACTGCTCGATCGCGTACTTGCCGACGAGCGCCGCGTACGAGGCGGTGCCGCACGCGGTGATGATGACGCGGTTGATACCGAGGAAGAGGTCGTCGAGTCCGTCGAGCTCGGGGATCACGACCTGGCCGTCATGGATGCGCCCGCGGATCGTGTTGGCGACGGCCTCGGGCTGCTCGGAGACCTCCTTGGCCATGAAGCTCGCCCATCCGCCCTTCTCGGCGGCGGCGGCATCCCACGAGACCTCGAACGGCTCGGGTTCGACCGGGGTGCCGGCGAAGTCGACGACGGTGACGGCGTCGGGCGTGATCGACACGATCTGGTCCTGCCCGATCGCGAGGGCGTGGCGGGTGTGCTCGACGAAGGCGGCCACATCGGAACCGAGGAAGTTCTCGCCCTCGCCGAGGCCGATCACGAGCGGGGAGTTGCGGCGGGCGCCCACGACGAGCCCCGGGTGGTCCTGGTGCACGGCCAGCAGGGTGAACGCACCCTCGAGGCGGTTGACGACGCTGCGGAACGCGAGCTGCAGGTCACCGCCGTTCTGCGCGTACTCGCGGCCGAGCAGGGCTGCGGCCACTTCGGTGTCGGTCTCGCTGCGGAACGCGACGCCGGCGGCCACCAGCTCATCGCGGAGCGAGGCGAAGTTCTCGATGATGCCGTTGTGGATCAGCGCGAGCTTGTCGTCGTCGGCGAGATGCGGGTGCGCGTTGACGTCGGTCGGGCCGCCGTGCGTGGCCCAGCGGGTGTGACCGATACCGGTCGTGCCGTCGGGCAGCGGGGCGTCGGAGAGCGAGTCGCGCAGAGCGCTGAGCTTGCCCGCCTTCTTGCGCATGCCGAGCGCTCCGTCGCCGTCGATGACCGCGACGCCCGCGGAGTCGTATCCGCGGTACTCGAGGCGGGCGAGACCGGCGAGAAGGATGTCCTGGCTGGGGCGCGGGCCCACGTATCCGACGATTCCACACATGCCGTCAAGAATAGGCGCGTTTTTTTGCGAGCCGTCCGAACAATCGAGCCCGCCCGGCGGGTCAGAGCTTGCGCAGGAGCACGCTCTCGACCGAGTGATCCGCGCCCTTGTTCAGCACCAGGCGGGCGCGATGCTTGGTCGGCATCACGTTCTCGACGAGGTTGGGCATGTTGATCTCGTTCCAGTACCCGAGGGCCGTCGTGATCGCCTCCTCATCGGTGAGGTGCGCGAAGACGTTGAAGTACGACGAAGGATTGCTGAACGCACCCTCGCGCAGGGCGAGGAAGCGCTCGACGTACCAGTTCGCGATGTGGTCGCTGTCGGCGTCGACGAAGATCGAGAAGTCGAAGAGATCGCTGACCGCGACGTCGTTCGGCGCCGCCGGCGGCTGGAGCACGTTCAGCCCCTCAACGATGACGACGTCGGGGCGACGCACCACCACGTGCGCGTCGGGGACGATGTCGTAGCGCATGTGCGAGTAGAAGGGCGCGCGCACTTCGGGCGCCCCGCTCTTGACCTCAGTGAGGAACTCGATGAGCGAACGCCGGTCGTAGGACTCCGGGAAGCCCTTGCGCTCCATCAGACCGCGACGCTCGAGCTCGGCGTTCGGGTAGAGGAAACCGTCGGTCGTCACCAGCTCGACGCGCGGCGTGCCGGGCCACCGGCTCATCAGCTCGCGCAGGAGACGGGCGATCGTCGACTTCCCGACCGCGACCGAGCCGGCCACACCCACCACGAACGGGGTCGTCGAGTCCTCCTCCTGGAGGAACGAGCTGGTCGCCGCGCCGAGGCGCTTGGTCGACGTCGCATACAGGCTGAGCAGGCGGCTGAGGGGCAGGTAGACCTCGCGCACCTCGTCGAGGCTCAGACGATCGCCGATGCCGCGGATCTCCACGACCTCGGTCTCGCTGAGCGGCTGATCGAGGTCGGCGGCCAGTCGCGCCCATTCCGCCCGCCCGATCTCTCGGTACGGCGAGAGCGGCTGCGTGGGGTCGACGGTGGTCACCCGACCATCGTATCGGGGCGACGGTAGTCTCTACGCGTGCGCCTCGGAGTCCTCGACATCGGTTCCAACACCGTCCACATGCTCGCCGCCGACGTGCGGCCGGGCGGGCGTCCGCTCGCGACGACGAGTGATCGCTCGGTGCTGCGCCTGATGCGGTATCTGCTGCCCGACGGCGCGATCTCCGAAGAGGGGGTCCTCGCGCTGGAGCGGGCGGTCGCGCAGGCCCGCCGGGTCGCCGAGGAGGAGCGCGTCGACGCGTTGCTCGCCACCGCGACCAGCGCCGTGCGCGACGCAGCAAACGGTGCGGACGTGATCGCACGGATCGAAGCCGCTCTCGGGCAGCCGCTGCAGGTGCTCGACGGCGAGACCGAGGCCGAGCTGACGTTCCTCGCGGTGCGGCGCTGGTTCGGATGGTCGGCGGGTCAGATCCTGCTCCTCGACATCGGCGGCGGTTCGCTCGAGATCGCTGCCGGCGGCGAGGAGCTCCCGGATGCCGCAGCATCCGTTCCGCTGGGCGCCGGGCGCATGACCGTGCAGTTCCTGCCGAACGATCCACCCGGAGAGGACGACGTCGAGCTTCTGCGCGCACACGCCCGCGACACCCTCGATCAGGTGCTGCCGCGCTTCGCGGACCTCCCCCGCCCCGACCACGTGGTCGGATCGTCGAAGGCCATCCGCTCCCTGGCGCGCCTCGTCGGGTACCCGGTTCCCGGGTGGTCGGGATCCGAGCGGATGCTGCTCCCCCGCGCGTCGCTGGGATCCTGGATCCCGCGCCTCGCGCGCCTGCCCGCGTCGGCCCGGCAGGAGCTGCCGGGAATCACACCGGATCGCACGTTCCAGATCGTCGCCGCCGCGGTCTCGCTGCACACGGCGATGACCGTGCTGAAGGTCGATGAGCTCGAGGTCTCGCCGTGGGCGCTCCGCGAGGGAGTGCTCCTGCGCTACATCGAGCAGCTGGGTCAGTCCCCGACCTGAGCTCGCGTCGGCCGCAAGGGCGCGAGCGGCTGCTCAGGACGGGGACTGCGCTCAGTGAAGAGCCGGGATCCTCAGAGCGCGAGGCGCTCGCGCACGATATCGGCGAGGCGGTCGGCGTAGGCCTGCGCGGATTCCGCGTCGGCGGCCTCGACCATGACGCGCACGAGCGGCTCGGTGCCGGACTTGCGCAGCAGCACACGCCCGGTGTCGCCCAGCTCGGTCGCGACCGCGCGGACGGCGTCCTGGACGACCTCGTCGTCATCGACACGGTCCTTGTCGACACCGCGCACGTTGATGAGCACCTGCGGGTAGACGGTCATCACGGCCGCGAGCTCGGCGATCGTCTTGCCCTGGCGCGCCATCTCGGCGACCAGGTGCAGACCGGTGAGCAGGCCGTCGCCGGTGGTGGCGAACTCGCTCATGATCACGTGACCGGACTGCTCGCCGCCAAGGGCGAAGCCGCCGGCGTTCATGTCTTCGAGCACGTAGCGGTCGCCCACCGCGGTCTGACGCACCGTGATGCCGTGCTCGCGCATGGCGACGTGCAGGCCGAGGTTGCTCATCACGGTGGCGACGAGCGTGTCGTCGGTGAGATGACCGCGCTCCTTCATCGACACCGCGAGGATCGCCATGATCTGGTCGCCGTCGATGACGTTGCCCGCGGCGTCCACGGCGAGGCAGCGGTCGGCATCGCCGTCGTGCGCGATGCCGATGTCGGCGCCGAGACGTACGACCGCCTCCGCGAGGTTGTCGAGGTGCGTCGAGCCGACGCCGTCGTTGATGTTGAGACCGTCGGGTTCGGCACCGATGACGATGACATCGGCTCCCGCGTCGCGGAAGGTCTCGGGCGAGACGCCGGAGGCGGCGCCGTGGGCGCAGTCGAGCACGACCTTGATGCCCTCGAGCCGATTCGGCAGCGACCCCAGGAGGTGCACGACGTACCGGTCCTCGGCATCCGAGAACCGGTCGATCCGACCGACGCCCTCGCCGGTGGGGCGCAGCATCTCGCCGGACATGGCGGCCTCGATGCGCTGCTCGACGACGTCGGGCAGCTTGACACCGCCGCGCGCGAAGATCTTGATCCCGTTGTCGGGCGCCGCGTTGTGCGACGCGGAGATCATGACACCGAAGTCGGCGTCACGGTCGGCGACGAGGAACGCCAGCGCGGGGGTCGGGATGACGCCGGCCTCGAGCACGTCGACGCCCGAGGAGGCGAGACCGGCGGCGACCGCCGCGGTCAGGAAGTGTCCCGAGACCCGGGGGTCGCGAGCCACGACTGCGGTCAGACGCTTGCCTTCGGCTTTGCGTGCCTCCGCAGTACGGCCCTGGCCCAGGACGACAGCAGTCGCCTGGGCCAGGGTGAGCGCGAGGTCGGCGGTGAGGATGCCATTGGCAAGCCCCCGCACACCGTCCGTGCCAAAGATCGGCATCGGAAGCAGTGGACCTTAACGCTTCGAGTACTGAGGCGCCTTGCGGGCCTTCTTGAGTCCAGCCTTCTTGCGCTCCTTGACGCGAGCGTCGCGCGAGAGGAAGCCGGCCTTCTTCAGGGTCGGGCGGTTGTTCTCCTCGTCGATGCCGTTGAGGGCACGGGCGATGCCGAGACGCAGCGCACCGGCCTGGCCCGAGGGGCCACCACCGGAGATGCGCGCGATGACGTCGTAGCCGCCGGCGAGGTTGAGGACCGTGAACGGGTCGTTGATGAGCTGCTGGTGCAGCTTGTTCGGGAAGTAGTCCTCGATCGAACGGCCGTTGACCGTGATCGTGCCCGAGCCGGGGATCAGACGCACGCGGGCGATGGCCTGCTTGCGACGACCGACTGCGGCGCCCGGAACGCTGAGCACGGGGCGGGGAGCCGCCTCGACTGCGTCGGTCTCGGGGGTCGAGGTCGAGAAGCTCTGGGGGGTTTCGGTGGTGTCCTGGATGTCAGCCACGAGTATGTCCTTAAGTCTGTACGGCGCTTACTGGGCGACCTGGTCGAGGGTGTACGGCTGGGGCTGCTGCGCGGCGTGCGGGTGCTCTGCACCGACGTACACCTTGAGCTTGGACAGCTGCTGCCGGCCGAGGCTGTTCTTCGGGAGCATGCCACGGATGGCCTTCTCCACGGCGCGGACCGGGTTCTTCTCGAGGAGCTCGGCGTAGGTGACCGACTTGAGGCCGCCCGGGTAACCCGAGTGGCGGTAGGCCAGCTTCTTCTGGAGCTTCTGACCCGTGAGCGCGACCTTCTCTGCGTTCACGATGATGACGAAGTCACCGGAGTCGATGTGGTTGGCGAAGGTGGGCTTGTGCTTGCCACGCAGGAGCGTTGCCGCGTGCGAGGCGAGACGGCCGAGAACGACGTCGGTGGCGTCGATGACGACCCAGTCACGCTGGACCTCGCCGGCCTTCGGGGTGTAAGTGCGCGTCACGATAGTGCTGCTTTCTTGTGTCGAACGGAGAAGTTCGTGAATCCCACTCCGGGGTGGTTCTTCCCGAGAGGGAGGAACACGCCAGTGGAGGGCTCACGTTCGGATGATGCACCCCGCCGACGAGCGACACGGGCACCAAAGAGACAGCATACGCTACCCGGCGCGGTCCCTCAAACCGGGCTCACGCGAGGTCGGACCGCTCCCCCGGCGTCAGCACACGCAGCCGGTGCCCCTGCTCGGCGTGCTCGAAGATCCCGACCAGCCGCTCGAGGGTCTCCGAGAAGTGGAGCCATCCCTCCGCGTGCACGGGCACGATGACGGCATCCGCCAGCACGCCCGCCGCCTCGAGCGCCGTCCGCGCGTTCAGCGTGAGATCGGTGTCGCCGAAGGCGCCGACGTTCGCGGCGCCCGTGAACAGCACCGCGATCGCGATCGCCGGGAACCGCTCGCCGATACGGCGCACGAGATCGACCGAGGCGTTGTCGCCCGAGACGTAGACGGTGGGCTCGCCGGGCGCCTCGAGCACGAAACCCGTGACGAACCCGACCACGGCCTCCGCCCCCTCGGGTCCGTGGAGCGCAGGCACCGCCGTCACGGTGACATCGCCGATCCGATGCTCCTGCCACGGTACGAGCCCCGCGACCTGCGGGATCCGCGTCGCCGACTCCGCCGTGCCCAGCACCAGCGGCACCTCGGGCAGCAGTGCACGGCCCGCGTTGTCGAGGTTGTCGGCGTGCTCGTCGTGCGACAGCAGCACCACGTCGATCGGGCCGAGCGCGGAGGGACGCACGGCCGGACCCGTCAGCTTGCGCAGGCGTGATCCTCCCTCGTACACGCCGGGCTCGTCGAACGTCGGATCGGTCAGGAAGCCGTAACCGCCGTACGTGAAGTACAGCGTCGGCCCGCCGACCAGGACTGCGGGAATCGTCGTCATGCTTCGAGTCTGCGGCATCCGGGTCTGCGGCGTCAGTCCGGATGCGCCGAGACGAGGATCGGACGATGATCGCTGGTGCCCTGCGGCAGGGTCGTGATCCGCTCGATCTCGAAACCCGTCGACGTCGCGAAGTCGTAGTGACCCCGGAACACGCGATAGCGCGTGTAGGTGTGATCGTCGCTGAGGGTCAGGGCGTACCCGTGGTCCCGCACGGCCTGGCCGAGATTCTCCTTGAACACCGGATAGTTGTAGTCCCCGACCATGAGCTGCGGCAGCCCCTCGCCGAGCGCCGCCAGCGACGTCAGCGCCGCTCGGATCTGATGCCGTCGCAGTGAGTTCAGCGCCGTGAGCGGAGCCGCGTGGAAGGACCCTACGATGATCTCGCGCCCCTCGTCGATGTCGACCAATCGCGCGGCGAGGATGCGCTCGTGTGCGGGCTTGAGCATGCGGTCGTGCAGCGACTTCTTGAGCCCGATCGCCCGGATCTCGCGCAACCGGAAAGTGCTCGAACGGTAGTAGAGGGCCAGGCCCAACCGGTTGCCCTGCGTCGCATCGGCGAGCACGAGGCCGCCGATGCTCTCGGGCAAGTGCTGCACGTCGCACTCCTGCAGACACAGGACGTCGGGATCGTGCTCGCCGACGAGCGCCACGAGCTCGCTGGCGGCCCGGTGCTTGCGGAGGTTGTACGAGATGACCTTCATGATCGTTGCCACGCTACCCCCGGCCGCTATGGGTCGGCTCCGGGTTGTCTCGGTCGCGCGGTTCTGTTAAGGGGAGATGGGGAGACCTCCCCATCGACGGTGCCGAACGGGCGTTGTTAGGTTGAGAGCACCGCCGATCACCACTCGACTCTTCCGAAGGAACATCCGTGGACGTACTGCTCGACCGTGAACGACTGCGCGACGCCCGAGACACCCTGAAGACCGCGAAGGACGACTTCGAGAACGCCGGCTCGATCAACGACACCCTGGAGCAGGCCATCGGCACGCCCCAGGGGAAGTCGAAACTGCGCGATCGGGTGGGCTGGTTCGAGTCGAACTGGTCGGGGAACCGCGACGAACTCACGGAGTCGGTCGAGAACGTCTACAAGCGGCTCGACGGCATCATCGAAGGCTGGGACGAGTGGGAGGCCGAGGCCTCTGCGCAGATCGAGGGGCAGGAGGACGGCTCGTGAGCAGCTCCCCCTTCACCGGCAACGAACTGCGCCAGTTCGATGGCACGCCCGAGACGATCGCCTCGACCGCCGAGCAGTACAAGACTCTGGGCGCCGCGATGAAGCGCACGGCGGACATCCTGCGCGATATCGCCGCCTCGCAGATCAGCCAGGGCACCGAGAAGCTCAGGGAGGACGCCGAGAACATCGAGTCCGACCTGCGTCAGGCCGGTGTGCGCTACGAGGGGACGGGCACGGCTCTCGCTCCGTACGCGACCGCCCTCGAGACGGCTCGCCTCTGGTACACGACCAATCACGCGGCTCTCGAGGCCGCGGAGACGTCGTACAACACGGCCGTCGCGGATCAGCAGGAGGCGATGTGGTCGCCGACCACCGACGCCGAACAGCACTCCGAGGACCTGCGCGATGCGGCGAACGCCGTGGATTCGGCATCCGAGGCGCGGGAAGACCTCTGGCGCGCATACGACAGCGCTTTCGCGGCGTGGGAGGAGGCCTTCGACACGGCCGCCGATGGCGTGGCCGACGCGATGGACGCCGCCGACAACGACGATGGGTTCTGGGGCGCGATCGCCACCGCGCTCGAGTACATCGGCTACGCGATCATCGCGATCGCGGTCGTCGCCCTTTTCGTCGTCTCGAGCCCCTGGTCCACGATCCTCCTCGCGGCCACGTTGGCGCTCTCGGCGATCCACCTCACCGGCACCATCTACCTCTATGCGAACGGCAAGGCGTCGCTCTCCGATGTGATCTGGAGCACGTTCGGACTCGTCACCGCCGGCATCGGCGGGCTCGCATCCCGGTCGATCCGCTTGGCCACAGCCGCGAACGGTGGGGAATCCCTGCTCAGCGCGTCCCAGAGCGCGTCACGACTCCCGGTGTTCGCGAGCGGCGTGCGCACCTCATCGATGCCGGGCCTCGGTGGCTTCGTGAACCCCTTCTCCACTCTTGCTCGTGGGTCCGAATGGGCCGCCCTCAACCGATGGGGCAACGCCCTCGCCGATTGGACTGCGAGGTCCGGCCCGCGCAGCGCCACCATCGCTGATGCCTGGGCGGATGCCGTCGTCACCGCGGTACCCAAGATCGGCGGCGCGGGAGCGACCTCGGTGGGCAGCTGGATCGCGGGCGTCCTCGGCGGCGCCTACAGTAGCCCGGCGAACCCGTTCTACTACTCGTTCGGGCGCCCGTAGACTGACGACATGCCGTTCTCGACGATGCCCGTCTTCGGGCTCAACCGTGGCGGGCTGCCTCTCCGCTTGGGCGTTCTCCGGCTCATCGCCGTCCTCGCCACGATCGTGACATTGGCGCAGTGGATCGTGCCCGTAGCAGCTCGATACATCTTCAACGGCGGGCGCATCTACTATTCCAACGAGCCATCGCGTCTCTCCGAGTCACTGCTGCCCTGGCCGGTACTCAGTGTTCCCGCGTGGCTGACGATCACCACCGGCCTGATCGCTATCGGGTGCGCCTCCGCATACCTTCTGCTCGGCGGTCTCGAGATCGCCGACGACATCGCGTACATGACCCTCGTGCCGCTCCTGGCGGGGTCCATGACGATCTTCATCGCGGCTTTCGAGAAGGATCCCACCGGAGTTTTCTGGACGCCGGGGGCCGACGGGTACCCGATCGGCTGGCACTGGATCGTCGCCCCCTTCACCATCGTGCTGATCGCGTCGGGCATCATCGCCTCCGCGCGCATGAAGCGGCTGCGAGCCGAACGACGCCGGAGAAGAGCGGAACGTCATGTCGCTCAGGGATGAGCTGCTGGGTCGCGCCGTTCCGACCCCGCGCGGCTACACGTTGCTCGTGCCGCCCGACTGGGGGCGCTTCGTCGCCGACGACTCGGGCCGCGACGAACTCGTGAGCCTGCTGCGCGCTCGGTTCCTCGAAGTGCATCGCCCCGAGCTGTTCGGGCAGGCGCGAGCCGCCGTTCATCAGCAGTGGGAGAGCCTGCGCCAGCGCGGGGCGATCGAGATCTACATGCCCGTCGTCCCGCCCGTCGAGGGCGGCACGCCCATGAGCATCGTCACGGTGCCCTGGATCGCGCAGGGCGCCTTCGCCGATGACGTACAGCGGCGCGCCAACGGCGCAGCAGTCGAGACGCTGGATGCCGGCGATGGATCCTCGGTCTACCGCTGGGAGACCGAGCGAGAGGGCCGGGGCGCGACCGAGGGCGTGTTCGCCCGTGAGATCTGTTACGTCCGCCCCTTCCCCGGTGCTACTCCGGAGCGCGGCATCCTCGTCATGGCATCGATCGTGCACCCCGGGATCGCCGAGGCCGGGCCGGCTCTCGACGGCTTCACCGCTCTCGCCGACGCCGTCGCCTCGACGCTGGTCTGGAGGTTCGAATGAGCGACGGCCTTCCCGAGGGGTGGCTGCCGACTCCATTCGGCGTGGACGAAGCCGAGGCTCCCGCACTCGCCGCCGCGCTCACACGGATCGCCGCCGACACTCTTCCCGGATTCATCGACGGTGACGACGCGCGCACCGCCATGGCCGCGACGATCGCCCGCGCACCTATCGCGGCGGGCACGGTCGGCCGCGTGTGGCACGTGCTCGGAGCCGAGGCAACGGGAGCGATCGTCGATCTCAGCGTGATCGAGGGCGACGGGCCGGTTCCCGATTCACCCTTCGCCCACACCGTGCCCCAGCGCGACGTCGTCTTCCCCGAAGGGCGAGCTGCGCTCTCCCTCGTCGCGCCCCGCGAGCACGTCCCCGTCGCGATGCTGCTGCGTGCGCAGCGACAGGACGGTGGCCGCACGCTCGTCGCGGACGCGATCGATGCGGCCCCCGTTCTCGGTCTCGTCCTCGACGACGTGATCGCGCTCGTCGGGGGCACGCCCCCGGGCTCCGAGGGCCTTCCGTCCGGCGACTGAGCCGCCGGACGCCGTCACTCGCTGTCGCGTCGCGCCCGCGTCTGCTCGGCGCGCGCGGCGAGCAGATCGTCGGCCGGATAGCCGACCTCGGTGAGGATCAGCCCCCGAGCGGCCAGCACCTTGAACTCACTCGTGCGGGTGAGCGCGTCGCGCAGCACCACGAGGTCGCCGACGTCCAGTCGCCCCTCCCCCACGGCCACGCAGGCGCCGACCAGCGCGCGCACCATGCTGTGGCAGAACGCATCGGCCTTGACCTCGGCGACCAGCACTCCCTCGGCGTCGCGGGTCCACCGGTAGTCGAGAAGCGTACGGATGGTCGTGGCCTCGTCGCGCGGTTTGCAGTAGGCGGCGAAGTCGTGCAGGCCGATGAGGGTCTGCGCCGCGGCATCCATCGCCGATGCGTCGAGTCGGCCCCGCACGCTCGTGGTGTCGAGGCGGCGCAGCGGATCGAACCCCGCGACCTCGTCGGCGAGCCGGTAACGGTAGCGGCGCCAGACCGCCGAGAACCGCGCGTCGAATCCCTCGGGCGCGATCGAGGTACGGTGCACCGCCACGTCGGAGTACGCGCCGAGCACTCCGCGCATGCGTCCGGCGATCGAGGCGGCCGGGTCGATGGCGGCGCGTCCGTGCCGGGACTCGATGCGCGCCCACTGCGCGTCGTCGAGGTCGACGTGCGCGACCTGGCCGGAGGCGTGCACTCCGGCATCCGTTCGTCCCGCGACGACCAGCCGCACGTCCGAACCGACGATCCGCGCCAGCGCCTCTTCGAGGGTGCCCTGCACGGTGCGCAGCGTCGGCTGTCGGGCCCACCCGCGGAAGTGGGTTCCGTCATAGGCGATGTCGAGCCGGATGCGCACGTCGACAAGCCTAGGACACCGACGACGACGGCCCCGGAGCATCCGCGGATGCCGGGGCCGTCATCGCGATCCGGGAAGGGTCAGATGCCGCCGTCGATCGAACGGATGGTCGTCGCCGGCTCATCCGGCACCATCACCTGGGTGTCGCGGTTCAGGCTCTCGCCGCGGAAGAACCGCTTCGACCGCGGGAAGAGGTACCAGACGAACATCAGCACGAGGCCGAACGCCAGCGATCCGATGCCGATCACGAAGGTGCCGCCAATGCCGAACAGTACGGTGTAGCCGTAGTCGACGTCCCACATGTCGATCGCCGACTGCACGAACGCTCCGGTGAGCATCAGTCCGCCCAGCAGGGGGAAGAGGCCCTTGAAGAAGAACTCGCGCGGCGAGCGGAAGATGTCGCGACGGAAGTACCAGACGCAGGCGAAGCCGGTGATCGCGTAGTAGAACGCGATGGCGAGGCCGAGCGACAGGATCGAGTCCTGCAGGATGTTGTCGCTGATGAGCGTCATGCCGATGTAGTAGACCGAGGCGACCACGCCCATGACGATCGTCGAGAACGACGGCGTCTTGTACTTCGGGTGCACGTCCTTGAACTTCGCGGGAAGCGCACGGTAGACGCCCATGGCGAGGGTGCCGCGCGCGGTCGGGAGGATCGTGGTCTGCGTCGAGGAGATCGCCGAGATGATCACCGACACCACGAGAACCCACCCGAACGGTCCGAGCAGCCCGTCCTTGATGGCGAGGAAGAAGTCGTCGGCGTTGGCCTCGTTGCCGAGTCCCGTGCCGGTCTCGCCGAGGCCCGCGTACATCATGGCCGCGATGGTGACCGCGACGTAGGTGAAGAGCAGGATGACGGTGGTGAGCAGAGCCGCGCGTCCCGGGATGCGCTTCGGGTCCTTGGTCTCCTCGTTCAGGGCGAGGCAGGTGTCCCAGCCCCAGTAGATGAAGAGGGCGAGCAGGATGGCCTCCGTGAAACCCGACCAGTCGGTGAAGGCGAACGGGTTCAGCCACTCCATGTCGAAGGGCGTCGGGTTCGGCGCCGTTCCCGCGAAGAACTGCCAGAGAGCAGTGACGATGAAGATGCCGAGGGCGAGGTATTGGATGCCGAGCAGGATGTTCTGGATGCGCTCGCCGATCTCGACCCCGCGCCAGCTCACCCACGTCATCGCGGCGATGAAGACGACGGCCACGACGACCACGCGCCAGTCGTTGTTGGCGAGGTCCTGCCCGATCAACGACCAGAAGTAGACGGAGGCGATCTGCGCGAGATTGGCGAGCACGACCATGCCCGCGACGGCGACGCCCCAGCCGCCCATCCAGCCCACCCACGGGCCGAACGCCTTGGTGCCCCAGGTGAACGTCGTGCCGCAGTCGGGCACGGCGTTGTTGAGCTCTCGATACGCGAACGCGATGAGGAGCATCGGCACGAAGGCGATGATGAAGGCGATGGGCGCCTGCGCGCCGACCGCGAGGACCACGAAGCCGAGCGTGGCGACGAGCGAGTACACGGGCGCGGTGGAGGCGAGACCGATGACGGTCGAACCCCAGAGCCCGAGTGTGCCTGCCGCCAACCCCTTGCCGTCGGGCCGTTCAAGGTGGATGGGCGTCGTAGCTGCCATGGTCAGACAGTAGGGCCATTGCGGTTATCGCGTCAATGACTTTCTCCGAACGACTGATTCCATCCGCGAATGGGTACGCACGCGACGAAATCCGCAGTTCAGTGAAATCCGCAGTTCAGTTTCGTCCGAGCATCCCGTCGGCATGGTCGGCGATCCAGGCCATCAGCGGCAGCATCCGCTCCATGAGGTCGCGCCCGAGCGGGGTCAGGCTGTATTCGACATGCGGGGGCACCGTCGGGAACGACTCGCGGTGCACGAGGCCGTCGTCGGCGAGCGTGCGCAGCGTGGAGGCGAGCATCTTCTCGCTGATGCCGTCGACCTCGCGGCGCAGCTCTCCCCAGCGCAACGTTCCGTCCGACAACGACGAGAGAACGAGAACGCCCCACTTGCTCATCACGTGGTCGAGGATCACGCGGGTGCTGCACCCCTGCTCGAAGACGAGCGGCGTGCTCTCCCGGATCTGCGCATAACTCACCGTCATGTAGGTACCTTACTTCAAAGTGGGTACCCGCAAGCCGGAAGGTTTTGAACCAGCGAGGGGTTGTCGAAGGTGTCATTCCCACGAAAGGACCCTCATGACCATTCTCGTCACCGGCGCCACCGGACAGCTCGGCCGCCTCGTCATCGACAGCCTCCTCGAGCGCGGCGCGGAGCCGTCGTCGATCATCGCGGGCGTGCGCGACCTCACCAAGGCATCCGACATCGCCGCTCGCGGCGTGCGCACCGCAGTCGTCGACTACGACCGGCCCGACACGATCGCGGCGGCGCTCGAGGGCGTCGACTCGGTGCTCCTGATCTCGGGTTCCGAGGTCGGTCGCCGCACCGCGCAGCACCAGGCCGTCGTCGACGCGGCGAAGGCGGCCGGAGTCGGCAAGCTCGTCTACACGAGTGCTCCGAAGGCCCCGACGAGCGATCTCGTGCTCGCCCCCGAGCACAAGGCGACCGAGGAGCTCATCGCCGCGTCCGGCATCCCCGCCGTGATCCTGCGGAACAACTGGTACACCGAGAACTACGCAGGCAACATCGCGCAGGCCCGCGAGACCGGCGTCGTGGCGGCCAGCGTCGGCGATGGCCGCGTGGCCTCGGCGAGCCGCAAGGACTTCGCGGATGCCGCAGCGGTCGTGCTGCTCGAAGACGGCCACCTCGGCCAGGCGTACGAGCTCGGCGGCGACGTCGCATGGACCTACGACGAGCTCGCCGCCGCGATCGCCGAGGTCATCGGCAGCCCCGTCGAGTACCGGGCGCTGACCGCCGAGGAGCACGCCGCCGCTCTCGAGTCCGCGGGTCTCGACGCCGGAACCGTCGGCTTCGTCACCGCGCTCGACGCCGGCATCCGCGACGGCGCACTGGCCGACACCGACGGCACGCTCGCGCGTCTGATCGGCCGCCCGACCACTCCTCTGGTGGAGGGTCTCCGCCCGCTGGCGTGACCTCGACGACGTTCCCGCCGCAGAAAGCCCGGTGTCCCTCGCGGATTCCGGGCTTTTCTGCGCCCGGCGCGGGCGGGCCGCTAGTCTCACGAGTATGAGCATCGATGCACAGGCCGCCCTCGACGCGATCACCGCCGAGGAGCGGGAGTTGGACGTCGATCGTTTCACCGTGACGGATGCCTGGGAGGTGGGGGCCTGGCTGCGCGCACGCGCCGTCGCCGACGCACTGCCGATCGTCGTGTCGGTCGTCCTCGGCGGCCAGCGCGCCTTCCACATGGCCGCGCCGGACACGAGCGCCCTCAACGACGCCTGGCTGGAGCGGAAGTTCCGCGTCGTCGAGCACTTCGGCCGCTCCTCTCTGGGCGTGCACTACGACTTCCTCTCCCGGGGCGAGGACTTCGAACGCTCATCCCGTCTCGACCCCGCGCTGTACGCGGCGGCGGGCGGCGGGTTCCCGATCCGGATCGGCGGAACGCTCGCGGGCGCGATCGGTGTGAGCGGCCTCGAGATGCACGCCGACCATGCTCTGGTCGTGGAGGCGCTGCGCGCGCACCTCTCGCGCTGAGACGATCCTCCGCCGCGTCAACCCCCTGGGCCCGGGGCGCTCGACGCGCGATGGTGGTCGCATGGCGAAGAACGTGCGCACGCTCCGTTGCACCCCGGCGGATGTCTTCGAGGTGCTCGAGAACGGATGGCTGTACCCGGCCTGGGTCGTCGGCGCCTCGCGGATGCGCGAGGTCGATGAGACCTGGCCCGCCGAGGGATCCCAGCTGCATCACTCGGTCGGCGTCTGGCCCGCCCTCCTCGACGACACCACCGTCGTCGAGGAGTGGTCACCCCCGAATCGAATGGTCATCCGTGCGAAGGGCTGGCCGATCGGAGAGGCTCGGGTGACCCTGAGGGTCCGCGCGTGGGACGGCGGCGCCATGGTGCGCATCGATGAGGAGCCGGTGAAAGGGCCCGCGACACTGCTCCCGAGCCTGATCACCACGCCGCTCCTTCGCTTCCGCAACGCGGAGACCCTGAACCGACTGGCGTACCTCGCCGAGGGCCGCGCTCGCTGACCCTTCGGTCGCCAGCGCAGCACACTGCATCCGCCTCACTGATCGGAGAAGCACATGACCTCCCCCCTCCTCACGTCCCCCGCCCCGCTCCCCTCTGCACGCGGCCCACTCGGCGATGCGGTGCGGAAGCGCCTGACCGGTGAAACGGATGCCGTGACCGTGCGGAACGCGCAGGCCGCGGTGGCCGAGGCATCCGATCTCCTGCACGACGACGACGTGCAGCTGGCGCTCTTCCTGCTCTACGCCTCCGCGTACGGTTCGCTCCCCGGACTGGATCCTCGCCTGGAGTGGGATCCCGAGCTGATCGCGGTCCGTGGTGTGCTGGAGGCCGCCTTCGAGCAGCGCCTGCGCGAGGTCGTTCCGATTCCGGAGATGCCGGAGCCCACCGTCGATGCCGTCGGGCGCGCGCTGTTCACGCTCGCCGCGGACGACGACGGACCCAGCCTCTCGCGCTACCTCGCCCGCAAGGCGACCCCTGAGCAGGCCCGCGAGTTCTTCTTGCAGCGTTCCGTCTACACGCTGCGCGAAGCCGATCCCCACTCGTGGGCGATCCCGCGGCTCACCGGCCGCGCGAAGGCGGCGCTCGTCGAGATCCAGTCCGACGAGTACGGCGGTGGGCGCCCCGAGCGCGTGCACGCGGAGATCTTCGCCGCCGCGATGCGCGGTGCAGATCTCGACGACACGTACGGCGCCTACGTCGACGATGTGCCGGCGATCACTCTCGCATCGCACAACATGATGTCGATGTTCGGCTTGAACCGTCGACTGGTCGGTGCGATCGTCGGTCATCTGGCGGCCTTCGAGATGACGTCGTCGATCCCGAACAAGCTCTATGCCGACGGCCTGCGCCGACTCGGCTACGGCGAGGACGTCACCGACTACTTTGACGAGCACGTCGAGGCGGATGCCGTGCACGAGCAGATCGCCGCACGCGATCTCGCCGGTGGACTCGCCGAGGACCGACCGGATCTGCTGCCGGACATCATGTTCGGAGCCGCCGCCTGCCTCGCCGTCGACGGCTGGGTCGGGGAGCACATCCTCAAGGCCTGGTCGCGCGACGAGTCCTCGCTCCGAGAGCGGGGGGACGTATGAGCGTGCACGACGAGCATCCGACGATCACCGCGTATCCCGACGGGCCGCTGTTGGTGCGCGGCGCGATCGACCTCCGCGACGCGGACGGCAACGCCATCGAGCAGCGCCGGCGCACCGTCGCGCTCTGCCGCTGCGGTCTCTCGGCCATCAAGCCGTTCTGCGACGGCACGCACAAACCCGCGGGCTTCCGCACCGAGGATTGATGCGCCGCCCGCCCTTCCGTTCGGCGCTGCAGGCGGCGACGCGTCCCGCACGACTTCTGCTGGTCGCGAAGACGGCCCTGGCCGTCGGGATCGCGTGGTTCATCGCGCGATACATGCCGGGCGTCACCGACGAGTACCCGTACTACGCGCCCCTCGGCGCGCTGGTGAGCATGTACCCGACGTTGATGGGGTCGGTGAAGTCCGGGCTCCAGACCCTGCTCGGACTCGCCGCCGGCATCGGGCTGGCCTCGATCATCGTGCTCACGGTGGGTCCGACGTGGTGGTCCATCCCGATCGTCGTCGGGCTCGGGGTGCTCCTCTCGGGCACGGGGTGGTTCGGGGTGGGGCGCGAGTACGTGCCCATGGCCGCCCTCTTCGTGCTGATCATCGGCGGGCAGAATGCCGACGACTACTCCCTGGGATACCTCACCCAGATGTCGGTCGGGGTCGTCGTGGGGCTCGTCGTGAATCTGGCGATCGCGCCGGCACCGCTCACCGCCGAGGCGACGGCAAGCCTGCGTCTCTTCCGCGAGCGACTCGCGACGCACCTGCACGATATCGGTGAGGCGGTGTCGGATTCATGGCCGCCCGAGAAGGAGCAGTGGGCCGACGACGCGACCTCGCTCGCGGAGACGGCACGTTCGCTGCGCTTCGCTCTCGTCGAGGCGGACGAGAGTCGCCGAGGCAATCCCCGCGCGTGGGGTCGACGCGGGGAGACCGACGATGCGCACCGACAGCTGGAGGCGTTGGAGCGGATCTCGCAGCACATCAGGGACATCGCGGACTCGCTCGCGGACACGATCTGGGATCGCCCCGCGGCGATCGACCTCGATCTCGAACTCCCCGCTCCGCTGACCGCCGCCTGCCATGCGGTCGCCGAGGTGATCGCCCTCGAGGATCCGACGTCGGCCGAGGCGCATCGCGTCCGCGGCTCGGCGACACGTGCCGTGCGCCTGCTGCTCGAGACCGTCGACGACCGCACGATGCAGGTGCGGCAGTCGATCGGCCCGGGGGTCTTGGCGGCGATGCACCTGCGGCGCATCCTGATCCTCAGCCGCCCTCCCGTCGACTCTCCGTCGGCGGAAGTCGCGTAGCAACAGAAAACCCCGGTCCGAGGACCGGGGTGAATTCCTGTAGCAGGAGCGGGGCTTGAACCCGCGACCTCACGATTATGAGTCGTGCGCTCTGACCAGCTGAGCTACCCTGCCGCGACGCATCCGCGTTCTGCAGAGACGAATGCTGCGAGCCCCGAGTCAGGATTGAACTGACGACCCCTTCCTTACCATGGAAGTGCTCTGCCACTGAGCTATCGGGGCGTGCTGCCCCTCGCGGGGCAACCACACGAGAATACCATCACTGTGGCGTCCTCATGAAATCGAGCCGGTCAATACTCGTAGCGACCGGCGTTCGCCTTGAGCCACGGCAGCGGATCGATGGTCGATCCGTTGACGATGAGCTCGAAGTGCATGTGCGCACCGTACGAACGGCCGGTGTTGCCGGTCTTGCCGATCACGGTTCCGACGGTGACCTTGTCGCCCGTCTTCACCTGCAGCGAGCCGTACTGCATGTGCGCGTAGTGGCTCGTGATGACCTCGCCGTCGATGACGTGATCGATGTACACGGTGACGCCGTAGGCGCCGCCCTGCTCGGTCGCGAGGCGCACCGTGCCGTCGGCGATGGCCTGGACGGGCGCGCCGTTACCGGGCACGAAGTCGATGCCCTCGTGCAGGCGGCCGCTGCGCATGCCGTAGCCGTAGCTCATGCCGACGCCGACGAGGAACGGCCACTGGATGGCGGCCTCGGGGTCGTTGGTGAAGACCTCGTTGGAGTAGTTGATGCCCTGTTCGGCGGCGACCTCGACGAGGGAGATCGTGCTGAAGTCGTCGCCGCGGTCGAGCGCTTCGTTCTGCACGTCGGAGGACGTGACGAAGGCCTGGATCTCGTCGGATGCCGCGGACTTCTCATCGGCGGCCGCCGGGGCGACGAGCGACGCGGAGGCGGCCGAGGTGCCCTGCACGGCGGCGAGGGCCTCGGCGGGGAGGGTCATCGACACCGCGAGGAGGCCGGCGAGGCTCATGACACCGAGGGAGGCCCCGACGGTGACGACCTTGCGGATGCGGCCGGAGCGGCGCGGGGCGAGGTGCACGATCTCTTCGATCGACGACTTCTCGACGGGCACCGAGGCGGTCGCGCGGTGGAACGCCGACCCCTTGAACGCCTGCGAAGCCTGCTCGAACGCGTCGATGAGGTTCTCGGTCGGCGCGGGGATGGCGGGGCCGTCGATGATGATCGGCTCGTCGCTCACGACGAGGGGGACCTTGGCCGGCTTCGGCGTCGATTCGCCGAGCTCGGAGACGACCTCGTCGGGTGCGGCGATCTTCTCGACGGACTCGTCGGCGGCGATGGCCTCGGCCGCCAGCATGCGGGCGGCGCGACGGGACAGCGGCGCGGAGGTCTCGGTGGCCGCGGGGGATGCAGAGGCTGTCGCCGTCTCTCCCACCGCGGTGGCCTCGTGGGCCTGAGTGCGGAGTCGGCTGGAGCGGCGCGTGGGCGCAGATTCAGCCTGGGGATTCTCGAAGGGCAAAACGATTCTCTCGGGGTCGTACGTCAAGCTCGGGGGCGCTTACTCATGTTCCGCCTTCGGGCGGCGGAAATAACGATCGCGTAAACACTACCTCGCCTCGGCTGGGAAAGCCATGAGTCATTCATCTTTCACGCTGATCCGTTCGATCAGGCGCCGGTGGACGGCGCTCCCCCCGGCGACGATGAGGGGGCGCGCGGTGTCGACGTCGAAGCGGGAGACCTCACCTCCGGCCTCGCGGACGAGCAGTGCCCCGGCCGCGAAATCCCAGGGCTTCAGACCGCGCTCGAAGTATCCGTCGAGGCGTCCGGCGGCGACATAGGCGAGGTCGAGCGCCGCCGCTCCCATCCGCCGCAGGTCCCTCGCGATCGGCATCACGCGCCTCACCGTCTCGATGTCGCCATCGTGCGTGGCCGGGTCGTATCCGAAGCCCGTCGCCAGCAGCGCGCCTGCGGGTGTCTCGTCGGTGACCGCCAGTCGTTGGTCGCCCAGCCAGGCCCCGTGCCCGCGCGCGGCGGAGAACAGCTCACTCAGCGCGGGTGCGAACACGACTCCGGCGAGATGCTCCCAGCTCGCCGGGTCTGCCGTTCCGCGCACGGCGGCGATGCTGACGTTGTAGGCGGGGATGCCGGTGGCGTAGTTCACGGTGCCGTCGATCGGGTCGACGACCCACGTGATGCCGGTCTCGCCCTGCGCCGCCTCGGACTCCTCGCCGAGGAACCCGTCACCCGGCCGCGCCGCGTCGAGCCGGGTGCGGATCAGGGCCTCGACCTCGCGGTCGGCCTCGGTGACGATGTCGGCCAGCGTGGTCTTGGTCGCCGCGAGGGTGACCCCCTCACGCCGTCGGCGCTGCGCGAGTTCGCCGGCCTCGCGTGCGATCTCCTGCGCGAGCTCAGCGAGCTCGACCTCGATCTCGCCGCTCACTGCGGAGGACGCGGGGCGGGAGGCGGCGGCGGGAAGGCTTCCTGCGTGTGCGGAGCCGAGGGCGCTGACTGCGGGGGCGCGGGCTGAGGGGGCGCGGGCTGCGGCGGCGCTGCCTGCGGAGGAGCGGGCTGCGGGGGCGCGCTCGGGTACGCGAATCCGGGTTCGGCGGGAGCGGTCGGCACCGGAGGAACTCCGGGAACCGTGGGAGCCTGCGGCTCGGGAGCCACCGGGAACGACGTCGCCGGGAGCGCAGCCTGCGGCACGTAGGCCGTGGGCTGTCCGGTGTAATAGGCGTTCCAGTCGGGGCTGCCGTCGGGAAGGGCGGGCAGAGGGGTCACACCGTCGGCGAAGGTCGGCCACGAGAGGAACGCGCTGGCCGGAGGCGCCTGCTGCGCGGGCTTCTTCGGAGCGAAGAGCGCGTTGAGCAGAGGAACGAGCGTCGTTCCGACGGCGGCGAGGATCGTCAGCGCGACGACGATGCGCCAGTAGAGCTCGACGTACTCGAACGAGTCGGGGAAGGTCAGGTAGAACACGAGCATCGCCACGAGGCCACCGAGGAAGACGACCGTGATGATATAGATCACCCGGTTGAACGTGGTGGGGTGGCGCTGCGCTGCCGGGGTGAAGAGGCGCACGTGCAGGAGCGCGAGCTGCAGGATGCCGACCACGAGGAGCAGCTGGAAGAACCGCGCCGCTCCGTTGAAGTAGTAGTCGTCTTCGGGCAGCCAGATCTTGAAGGCACCGACGATCAGCGCGATGATCCAGGTGACCATGCTGGTGAGCGCCAGCCAGTCGGGGCGCTTGGGCGCGAGTCCCGCCTCGAGTATTGCGATGCCCGCGAATCCGGCGAACAGCAGGATCGTCAGGAATGCCCGGCCGATCAGGCCGTCCTGGTCACCGATCAGCACCCACACGACGCAGACGAGCGCTGCGGCGATCAGAGCCCCGATGGCGATCCAGATCGCTCCCCTGATCAGGAGCGACATGTTCTTCTTCTCTTCGGTCACGGTCTCCGGCTGGGACATGACGACCCTCCCCCTCTAGCGGCGTTGCCCCTCATCCTGCCATGCGAGCAGGGGCGGGCACTGCCCCGACTCCCCGGATGTGCACAAGCATCCGAAAGCCGACGTCGGTGCAGTCCGGGTCAGTCGGCCTTCTTCGCGGACGCGGCGGCGAACGCGGCGATCCGCGCCTGCGCGTCGGGCGTCTGCATCGCGGCGCCGATCGAGAGCGCCTCCGCGGTCAGCTGCTCGGCGAAGGTGCGCTCGGGTTGCGCGCGCACCAGGTGCTTCGCCTGCCCGTAGGCATCCGCGGCACCGGCGAGCCAGAAGCGGGCGATCTCCTCGCCGCGAGACCGCACGAGGGCGGCCTCGGCCGCCGAGTCCTCGCCCGTCACCGTCTCGGCCGCGAGGCCCCACTCCACCGCTTCGTCTGCGGTGAGCAGGCGATCCTGCAGCACCAGCTGCAGCGCTCGACGTTGCCCGACCGCTCGGGCGAGCTGCGCCGAGACCGACAGGTCGGGTGTGAGGCCGATGTTCGCGTAGAGGCTGCCGAGCCGCGATCGCGAGCCGACCACCGCGTAGTCGCTGCTGAGCAGGATCCCGAGCCCTCCGCCCGCGGTCGTGCCGTGCGCGGCGGCGACGACCGGCACCGACGATTCCGTCAGCGAGCGGATGCCGGTGTTGATGACCTGTGCCAGAGCCGTGATCTCATCGCCCGACCCCATCGTGGTCGCCATGTCGATCACGTCACCGCCGGCGCAGAATGCGGGCCCCGCCGCATCGATCAGGATCGCCTTCACATCGGAACGCGACGTCGCCTCGCCCGTGGCGTCGCGCCACGCGTGCGCGAGATCGGCGTTGAAGGCGTTGAGCCGAGCCGGGCGGTTCAGCGTGAGCCGAGCCATCCCCTCATCGACCGAGAACAGGATGGCATCGCTCATGGCTTCTCCTTCGAGCACAGGACGTTGCGTCCAGCGTAATCGCGGTCAGGCGTACTGCCACACCCGCGAGACGAACGCCTCCATGCGGCGGCGGGTGCCGTCGAGGCGGAAGTCGACCTGCCCGTCAGCCAGGACCTCGTTCGGCGCGAGCGGGTGCGCGAGCCGCACGTTCTCGTGGCACGAGAGGTCGGCGCAGATGTAGGTGCCGAACGAGTCGCCCCGCTGCCCCGCTTCCCCTGCCCGCCGCGCCGAGAACAGCGTGACCTGGTTGCCCGGCTGCATGGTGCGGCAGATGTCGCACATGCCCGATCGGCCGCGCCCCGGGTCGGAGGCGCGCAGCACGATGCCGACGATCTCGCCGTCGTGCGGGATCAGCACGTACCCGCGGCGCCCGGCGCCCGGATCGCGCCACGCGAAGAAGTCGAGGTAGTCCCAGTCGACCAGCACGAAGTCGTGCGGCATCTCTATGACCCGGAGTTCGTCGGCATCCGCATTGACGAACGATGCCCGGACGTCTGCTTCGGTGAGCGCTCGCATCGTCCCAGTCTAGGAAGTCGCGGGTGGGAACGGCTCGTAGAGTGGCGGGATGGCACACGCACTCGTCACCGGAGCATCCCGCGGCATCGGCCGGGCCACCGCGATCGCGCTGAGTGCTCGCGGCGATCGCGTCGCGGTGCACTACGGCAGCGACCGGGACTCCGCCGCCGAGACGCTCGCCCTGCTGCACGGCGACGGCCATCACCTGGTGGGCGGCGATCTCTCGGATCCGACGGATGCCGCGGCCATCGTCGATGAGGCGATCGCGGCGCTCGGGGTCATCGACGTGCTCGTGAACAATGCGGCGATCGCGCCGAGCCCGGCGACCTTCCATCGGGTGGATGCCGTGGACTACGCCACCTGGCAGGAGGCATGGACGCGGATGCTCGATGTCGACCTCCGCGCCGCCGCGAACGTCTCCTATCTCGTCGCCAACGCGCTGATCCGCGCGGGTGCCGGCGGATCGATCGTGAACATCGGTTCACGCGGCGCCGACCGCGGCGAGCCCGACTTCCCCGCATACGGGGCGGCGAAGGCGGGACTGCACGCGCTCGGCCAGTCGCTGGCCGTCGCGCTGGCTCCGCACGGCATCGCCGTCGCGACCGTCTCCCCCGGCTTCGTCGGAACCGAACGGCAACAGTCGAAGCTCGCCGGCGCCGAAGGTGATTTCGTGCGCGCCCAGAGTCCGTTCGGCCGCGTCGGCACGCCGGAGGAGGTCGCCGCCGCGGTCGTCTATCTCACCTCTCCCGAGGCGCAATGGGCGTCGGGGGCGGTACTCGATCTCAACGGGGCTTCGTACTTGCGGTGAGCGTCGCGACGGTGAACCGGAAACGAAGAAGGCCCCGCGATCGCGGGGCCTTTCTGGTGGCGAGTGAGGGATTCGAACCCCCGAATGCAGTGCAGTCTGATTTACAGTCAGATCCCTTTGGCCGCTTGGGTAACTCGCCAGAGCGCACCCGTCCAACTTGAACAGCCAACCGGGGGCACGAGTATTTATAGTACCCGCCGAACGCCGGTGGATGAAATCGAGCTGTCAGCTGCCCTGCACGCCGCGCGCCGACTCCGCGAGCGACTCGGGAGTGCGCAGCAGACCGCCCTCGGCGCGGCACGTGGCCGCCGCGATGTCCATCGCCCGACGCAGCAGCGCCTGCCACTCCTCCGCCGCCTCAGGACGCGCTCCGACCAGCCCCGCAGCGACGGCGGCGAGGGTCGCATCGCCCGCGCCGACCGTGTCGACGATCGGCCCCGGCAGCGTCGCGATCGGCGCGGAGATCGTCGCGGCATCCGTCTCGATCACCGCGCCCTCCGAGCCCGCTGTCGCCAGCACCGCGCGCACGCCGAGACCGCGCAGACGCACGCGCAGCGCGTCGAGGTCGCCGTCGTACAGCAGCGTCGCGTCATCGGCGCCCACCTTGACGATCTCGGTCGCCGCGGCGAGGCGCTCGAAGCCGCGCACGAACTCCTCCCGGTCGCTGAGCATGCCCGAGCGCGGGTTGGGATCGATCGCGAGGCGCGCGTCGCCGACGGCATCCGCCAGCGCGTCGACCTCGGCCGGAACATCGAACGGGAAGCAGCTGATCGCCACGAGATCCGAGTCGACGATCGCCCGCCGCGCGGCATCCGAATAGCGGATGCTGCGCCGCTGCGCCGCCTCGTTGAAGACGTACTCCGGCTCGCCACCGGCGGAGCGCTGCACGATCGCGCGCGACGATCCGTGCGGGGCCGACTCGGCGATCAGCGTGACTCCGTGGTCGTCGAGGTACTCGCGGATGTGGTCGCCGGCCGCATCGTCGCCCACCATGGCGATCAGCGTCGTCGGCACCCCCAACCTGCGCAGGCCCACGGCCACGTTCAGCGCGGCCCCGCCCACCAGTTCGCGGATGCCCGCCTCGTCGCGGATCTCGTCGATCAGGGCGTCTCCGATGACGACCGCGGATCGGGAAGAAGTGTCTGTGCTCACTCGCCCGACATTACCGCGCCCCGCCGTCATCGTCCGCTCGCACGGCTCGGGATGACCGAGGAGTACGGTGTGGCTATGAAGGCACGCTCCGTTGCCGCCGTCGCGGCCCTCCTGCTCATCGCCGGCCTCACGGGCTGCGGCGCCGCCTCCGACGGCGACGGGGGCTCCTCAGCCTCTCCGTCGCCCTCGGAATCGGAATCGCCCACCGAGTCGGCATCCGCCTCTCCCACTCCGTCACCGACACCCACCGCCGCTGCCGTGGCGCTGCCGACCGACTGCCGCGCGATCCTCTCGGAGGACGTGCTGTCGCAGCTCGGCGAGACGCCGCTCAACGACGCCGCGTTCGGACCGTCGGGCGTCGGCCCGAACGGTACCCTCACCTGCATCTGGCGCGACCCCGGTGCCGACACCACCGGCCTCGTCACCACGATCGAGCGCATGAACCGCGGACCCGCGCTCGACCTGCTCAACGACCTCGCCGACACCGAGGGGTTCAGCTGCTTCACGCCCGACGGCGGTACCCGCTGCGAGAAGACCTGGCAGAACGAGCAATACCCAGTGACCGACGGGCGCACCCTCTTCTGGCGCGACGACATCCTCATCGACACCCAGTACTCCAACCTCGCGCCCACCGGCTACACGGCCAGCATCATCGCGAGCATCTTCGACTAGGCATCCGCCCGCTCGGATGCCGGCGGGTAGGACGAAGGCCCCGGGGAGAACCCCGGGGCCTTCGTTCACTCACTCACACTCAGTTGTACGTACCGGGCGTGATGTCGTCCGTCGAGAACGCGTCGAAGTCGACGTAACCGAAGTCACCGTCGGCGTACGCACCGTCGGATGCGAAGATCCGGTTCGGGTAGCGCTCGCTCTTGGCCTCTTCCGTGGCCTCGACCGTGACGTCGCGGTACTTCGAGAGACCGGTTCCGGCGGGGATGAGCTTTCCGATGATGACGTTCTCCTTGAGACCGACCAGCGGGTCGCGCTTGCCCTGCATCGCAGCCTCGGTGAGCACGCGGGTCGTCTCCTGGAAGGAGGCGGCCGACAGCCACGACTCCGTCGCGAGCGACGCCTTCGTGATACCCATCAGCTCCGAACGGCCCGACGCGGGGCGCTTGCCCTCGGCCACGGCCTCGCGGTTGATCGCCTGGTAGCGCTTGAGGTCGACCATCTCACCCGGCAGCAGGGTCGTGTCGGCGTGATCGACGACGGTGACCTTGCGGAGCATCTGGCGGACGATGACCTCGATGTGCTTGTCGTGGATCGGCACACCCTGCGAGCGGTACACGCCCTGGACGCCGTTGACGAGGTAACGCTGCACCTCGCGGGCGCCCATGACACGCATGACCTCCTTGGGGTCGAGCGTGCCCACCAGGATCGGCTGACCGACCGTGACGTGCTGACCGTCCTCGACCAGGAGCGTCGCACGACGCAGAACCGGGTAGATGACCGGCTCGTCGCCGTTGTCGGGCGTCAGGATGACCTTCTTGGCCTTGTCCGTCTCGTCGATCGTGATGCGGCCATCGGCCTCGGCGATCGGCGACGCACCCTTGGGGGTACGAGCCTCGAACAGCTCCTGCACACGGGGAAGACCCTGCGTGATGTCGTCTGCCGACGCGGAACCACCGGTGTGGAAGGTACGCATCGTCAGCTGGGTACCGGGCTCACCGATCGACTGGGCCGCGATGATGCCGACGGCCTCGCCGATGTCGACGGTCTTACCCGTCGCGAGCGAACGGCCGTAGCACTGCGCGCAGACACCGACGGCGGAGTCGCAGGTCAGGACCGAGCGCACCTTGATGGTCTCGACACCCGCCGCGACCAGCTTGTCGATGAGCACGTCACCCACGTCGTCGCCGGCGTCGGCGAGGACCTCGCCCTTGCTGTCGACGACACCCGAGGCGAGCGTACGGGCGAACACCGAGTTCTCGACGTTCGCATCGCGCACGAGCTCACCCTGCGAGTTCGGAGCGGCGATCGGGAGCTCGAGGCCCTTCGACGTGCCGCAGTCCTCTTCGCGGATGATGACGTCCTGCGAGACGTCCACCAGACGACGGGTCAGGTAACCCGAGTCGGCGGTACGCAGAGCCGTGTCGGCCAGACCCTTACGGGTACCGTGCGTCGCGATGAAGTACTCCGCCACCGACAGACCCTCGCGGTACGAGGAGATGATCGGACGCGGGATGATCTCACCCTTGGGGTTGTTCACCAGACCACGCATACCCGCGATGTTGCGGATCTGCAGCCAGTTACCACGGGCGCCCGAGGACACCATGCGGTTGATGGTGTTGTCCTCCGGGAAGTGCGCCTTCATCGCGGCCTGCACCTCGTCGGTCGCCTCGGTCCAGATCTTGATGAGCTCCTGGCGACGCTCGGCGTCGGTCGTGAGGCCCTTCTCGTACTGGGACTGGACCTTCGCGGCCTGCTTCTCGTAGCCCGCGACGATCTCGGCCTTGTTCGGCGGCGTCAGGATGTCGCTCAGGGCGACGGTCACACCGGAGCGCGTGGCCCAGTAGAAACCGGCATCCTTGATGCGGTCCAGCGACGCAGCCGTCTCGACCTTCGGGTACTCCTCGGCCAGCTTGTTGACGATCTGCGACAGCTTGCCCTTGTCGGCCTGCTCGCGGACGAAGGGGTAGCCCTTCGGCAGCGCGTCGTTGAAGATCGCCTGACCCAGCGAGGCGTCCACGAGACCGTGACGCTCGTAACCCTCGGGCGCTTCGCCCTCGAGGAACGTCAGACCCGGGATGCGGATGCGGATCTTGGCCTGCAGGTCGAGGGTTCCCTCGTCCTTCGCCAGGATCGCCTCGCCGACCGAACCGAATGCACGGCCCTCACCGGCTGCACCCTCCTTGACCGTGGTCAGGTGGTGCAGACCGATGATCATGTCCTGCGAAGGCAGGGTCACCGGGCGGCCGTCGGACGGCTTCAGGATGTTGTTCGACGCGAGCATCAGCACGCGGGCCTCGGCCTGAGCCTCGACCGAGAGCGGCAGGTGCACGGCCATCTGGTCACCGTCGAAGTCGGCGTTGAACGCCGCGCAGACGAGCGGGTGCAGCTGGATGGCCTTACCCTCGACGAGCTGCGGCTCGAACGCCTGGATGCCGAGACGGTGCAGCGTGGGCGCACGGTTGAGCAGCACGGGACGCTCGCGGATGATCTCCTCGAGCACGTCCCAGACCTCGGGACGGGTGCGCTCGACGGCGCGCTTCGCGGCCTTGATGTTCTGCGAGTGACCCAGGTCGATCAGGCGCTTGATGACGAACGGCTTGAAGAGCTCCAGAGCCATCTGCTTGGGCAGACCGCACTGGTGCAGCTTGAGCTGCGGTCCGACGATGATGACCGAACGGCCCGAGTAGTCGACGCGCTTTCCGAGCAGGTTCTGGCGGAAACGACCCTGCTTACCCTTCAGCATGTCGCTGAGGGACTTCAGGGCGCGGTTGCCGGTACCGGTGACGGGACGACCACGGCGACCGTTGTCGAACAGAGCGTCGACGGCCTCCTGCAGCATGCGCTTCTCGTTGTTGACGATGATCTCGGGGGCACCGAGGTCGATCAGACGACGAAGACGGTTGTTGCGGTTGATCACGCGGCGGTACAGGTCGTTCAGGTCGGAGGTCGCGAAGCGGCCACCGTCGAGCTGCACCATCGGACGCAGCTCCGGCGGGATGACCGGGACGACGTCGAGGACCATCGCGGCCGGGCTCATACCGGTCTCGAGGAACGAGTTGACGACCTTGAGACGCTTGATCGCGCGGATCTTGCGCTGGCCCTTGCCCTCGGCGATCTGCAGGTGCAGGTTCTCGGCCTCGGCCTGGAGGTCGAAGGCGGCGAGACGACGCTGGATCGACTCGGCACCCATGTAGGCCTCGAAGTACTGACCGAAGCGGTCCTGCAGCTCGTGGAAGACGTCGTCCTCGGGACGCAGTGCGCCGACCTCGAGCGTGCGGAAGTCCTCCCACACGCGCTCGAGCTTGGCGATCGCCTCGTCGGCACCCTTGCGGATGAGCGACATCTCCTTCTCGGCGGCGTCCTTGACCTTCTTCTTCGCGTCGGCCTTGGCACCCTCGGCCTCGAGAGCAGCGAGCTCCTCCTCGAGACGAGCGAGGCGCTCGGCGATCTTGGAGTCACGGCGGTCGCCGAGCGTCTTCAGCTCGAGACGGACGTTGTTCTCCTGCGTGCCCAGGTCGCGGTGACGAGCATCCTCGTCGACCGAGATGACCATGTACGCGGCGAAGTAGATGACCTTCTCGAGGTCCTTCGGCGCCATGTCGAGCAGGTAGCCCAGACGCGAGGGAACACCCTTGAAGTACCAGATGTGGGTGACGGGAGCGGCGAGCTCGATGTGACCCATGCGCTCGCGACGGACGGAGCTCTTGGTGACCTCCACGCCGCAGCGCTCGCAGACGATTCCCTTGAAGCGGACGCGCTTGTACTTTCCGCAGGCGCACTCCCAGTCGCGGGACGGTCCGAAGATCTGCTCTCCGAAGAGGCCGTCCTTCTCGGGCTTCAGGGTGCGGTAGTTGATGGTTTCGGGCTTCTTGACCTCGCCGTAGGACCACGCGCGGATGTGGTCTGCGGTCGCCAGGCCGATGCGAAGCTCATCGAAAGTTGTGGACTCGAGCACTAGTTCTCCTGTGTCGGAAATTCTTTTTGAGAAGTCTGCTTCGGGGGGCCCGGGAGTTGCGTCCCGGGCCCGTCCGAAGGATTAGATCTCGTCGATCGAGGCGGCCTCGAAGCGGCTGGAGATGTTGATACCGAGCTCTTCCGCGGCGCGGAACGCCTCGTCGTCGGTGTCGCGGAGGTTGACCAGCGTGCCGTCGGCCGAGAGGACCTCGACGTTCAGGCAGAGCGACTGCATCTCCTTCATGAGCACCTTGAACGACTCGGGGATGCCGGGCTCCTGGATGTTCTCGCCCTTGACGATCGCCTCGTAGACCTTGACGCGGCCGAGGATGTCGTCGGACTTGATCGTGAGGAGCTCCTGGAGGGCGTACGCGGCGCCGTAGGCCTCGAGGGCCCACACCTCCATCTCACCGAAGCGCTGTCCACCGAACTGCGCCTTACCACCGAGCGGCTGCTGGGTGATCATCGAGTACGGACCCGTGGAACGTGCGTGGATCTTGTCGTCGACCAGGTGGTGCAGCTTCAGGATGTACATGTAGCCCACCGAGATCGGCGCCGGGAACGGCTCACCGGAGCGGCCGTCGAACAGCTGCGTCTTTCCGGACGAGTCGATCAGGCGAACGCCGTCGCGCGTCGGGAGCGTCGAGTCGAGGAGACCGGAGATCTCCTCCTCCGACGCGCCGTCGAACACCGGGGTCGCGACCTTCGTGCCGGGAGCGGCCTCGAAAGCCTGCTCCGGCAGACGCACGGCCCATTCCGGGGTGCCCTCGACCTTCCAGCCCTGCTTGGCGATCCACCCGAGGTGGGTCTCCAGCACCTGGCCGAAGTTCATTCGGCCCGGGATGCCGAGCGGGTTCAGGACGATGTCGACCGGGGTTCCGTCCGCGAGGAACGGCATGTCCTCGATCGGGAGGATCTTCGCGATGACACCCTTGTTGCCGTGACGGCCGGCGAGCTTGTCACCCTCGGTGATCTTGCGCTTCTGGGCGATGTAGACCACGACGCGGCGGTTGACGCCCGAGCCGAGCTCGTCGTCGCCGTCCTCGGCGTTGAACTCCTTGACGGCGATGATCGTGCCCTGCTCGCCGTGGGGAACCTTCAGCGACGTGTCGCGGACCTCGCGGCTCTTCTCGTTGAAGATCGCGCGGAGCAGACGCTCCTCGGCCGACAGCTCGGTCTCGCCCTTCGGCGTGACCTTGCCGACGAGGATGTCGCCGGGGCGAACCTCGGCACCGATGCGGATGATGCCGCGCTCGTCGAGGTCCTTGAGCAGCTCCGGGCTGACGTTGGGGAGGTCACGGGTGATCTCCTCCTTGCCGAGCTTGGTGTCGCGCGCGTCGACCTCGTACTCCTCGATGTGGATCGAGGAGAGGGTGTCGTCCTTCACCAGGTCCTGGCTCAGGATGATCGCGTCCTCGAAGTTGTAGCCCTCCCACGTCATGAACGCGACGAGGAGGTTCTTTCCGAGGGCCAGCTCGCCGTTCTCGGTGGCGGGGCCATCGGCGATGACCTCTCCGACCTCGATGCGCTCGCCGGCGGTGACGACGACCTTCTGGTTGTAGGAGGTGCCCTGGTTGGAGCGGTCGAACTTGCGCAGGTGGTACTCCTGCGTGCCGCCCTCGTCGAGCATGACGACGACGCGGTCCGCGGAGACCTCGGAGACGACACCGGCCTTCTCGGCGGTGATCACGTCACCGGCGTCGATGGCCGTGTAGCCCTCCATACCGGTTCCGACGAGCGGCGAGTCGCTGCGCAGCAGCGGCACGGCCTGACGCTGCATGTTGGCACCCATGAGGGCGCGCTGCGCGTCGTCGTGCTCGAGGAAGGGCACGAGCGAGGTCGCGACCGACACCATCTGGCGCGGCGAGACGTCGATGTACCCGATCTCCTCCGGGAGGAAGAGGTCGACCTCACCGCTGCCGCCCTTGGGGCGCGCGAGGACGTGGCTCTCGCGGAAGCGACCCTTGGCATCGAGCGGGGCGTTGGCCTGCGCGATGTTGAAGTCGACCTCTTCGGAAGCCGTGAGGTAGTCGATCTGGTCGGTGACGACGCCACCCTCGACCTTGCGGTACGGGGTCTCGATGAAACCGAACGAGTTGATGCGCGCGAACGTCGCGAGAGCACCGATCAGACCGATGTTCGGGCCTTCCGGGGTCTCGATCGGGCACATGCGGCCGTAGTGCGACGGGTGGACGTCACGGACCTCGACGCCGGCGCGGTCACGCGAGAGACCACCGGGGCCGAGCGCCGAGAGACGGCGCTTGTTGGTCAGACCCGCGAGGGGGTTGTTCTGGTCCATGAACTGCGACAGCTGCGACGTTCCGAAGAACTCCTTGATCGCGGCGACGACGGGGCGCACGTTGATCAGGGTCTGCGGCGTGATCGCCTCGATGTCCTGCGTGGTCATGCGCTCGCGGACGACGCGCTCCATACGCGACAGACCGGTGCGGACCTGGTTCTGGATCAGCTCGCCGACCGCGCGGATGCGACGGTTGCCGAAGTTGTCGATGTCGTCGGTCGCGAGACGGATCTCGGCCTTCTTGCCGCCGCGGATGCCCGAGAAGGTCTCGGTGCCCGCGTGGATGCGCACGAGGTACTTGATCGTCGCGACGATGTCTTCGACCGTGAGGACCGAGTCCGTCAGCGGCGCGTCGAGACCGAGCTTGTGGTTGATCTTGTAACGACCCACCTTCGCCAGGTCGTAGCGCTTCGGGTTGAAGTAGAAGTTGTCGAGGAGCGCGCGGGCGGCCTCGGCGGCGACCTGCTCGCCCGGACGCAGCTTGCGGTAGATGTCGCGGAGCGCATCTTCCTTCGTGACGATGGTGTCCTTCGCGAGCGTCTCCTCGATCGAGGTGAAGCCGGCGAACTCCGCCAGGATCTCTTCGCTCGTCATGCCGAGGGCCTTGAGGAAGACGGTCACCGACTGCTTGCGCTTGCGGTCGATGCGCACGCCGACCTGGTCGCGCTTGTCGATCTCGAACTCGAGCCACGCACCGCGGCTCGGGATCACGCGCGCCGAGACGATGTCCTTGTCGGACGTCTTGTCGGGCGTCTTGTCGAAGTAGACACCGGGCGAGCGCACCAGCTGCGAGACGACGACGCGCTCGGAGCCGTTGATGATGAACGTGCCCTTGCCGGTCTGGAGCGGGAAGTCGCCCATGAAGACCGTCTGGGTCTTGATCTCACCCGTGAGGTGGTTCATGAACTCGGCCTCGACGTACAGCGGAGCGGCGTAGGTCTTGCCACGCTCCTTGCACTCCTCGATCGAGTACTTCTCGGGCTCGAGGTACGGGTTCGTGAACGAGAGCTGCATCGTCTCGCCGAGGTCCTCGATCGGGGAGATCTCCTCGAAGATCTCGCCGAGACCGCTGATCTCGTTGACGTCGGTGCGGCCGGCCTTCTTGGCCTCGGCCACGCGGGCCTTCCAGTCGTCGTTGCCGACGAGCCAGCCGAAGGACTCGGTCTGGAGGGCGAGAAGGTCGGGGACCGTCAGCGTGTCGGAGATCTTGGCGAACGAGAGGCGGGAAGCTCCGCGTCCGTTCTTGGTGGTGGTGGATGTGGATGCGTTGCGAGCAGCAGCCAAGGGAATAACCTCCGTGAGCCCCGCAGGGCTTCTCGATTCCTTTGTCGTCAGGTGGAGTGTGCGCTCAGAAGCTCAATGAAATGCCGACCACCATATGAGGGCATGGAGAAGCGAGCGCAACTACTAACTATAGACACGAATCTGCGACATGGCAAGTGGAGTCCTTGACCAATATCGGATGCTGCGGTATTGGCATCCGTCAGCGCGCTGTGGCGAGCGTCACACCCAGGCCCAGGTGACGAGCACCGACTCGGCGGTCTGCTGGCGCTCGGCCGCCGGCACTGTGTCGCTGAAGGAGAACGTCACGACGTAGGTCTGGTCGGCGCTACTGACGTAGTACTGGTCGACGACGTAGGAGACGCCCTCGCTCGACATGGCCGCCGAGATGTGCGCGGACTCGGAATCCGCGACGACGACGCGGTCGTGCACGACGACGTCGGTGGCACCCACCGTCTCGAGCTCCTTCAACCCCAGCGTCTCGACCTGGTCGGGCGTGACGACGCCGACCGGGGATTTGAGCACGTTCACGTTGTCGGCGAACCCGTCGGCGTCCTGGAGGTCGGCGGCGAAGCTGTCGGGATCGAACCCGGGGATCTCCTGCTGCGGGTCCTCCCACCCCGCGGGCGCGATGAACGTGTAGCCGTCACCGGCGATCGTGGCTCCCGTCGCGGGCGCTGCGTCGAGTTCGCCCGCCGTCGTCTCCTCGGCCTCGACCTCGGACGAGGACCCGCTCGTCTCCTGCGGGGTCGGGATGAGCGTCGAGCACCCGGTGAGGGTGAGGGCGGCGGCGACGAGCAGGGCGGCGGATCGAACAGGAGTGCGCATGCGACACATGCTATCCACTGCCTGCGACATCGCCGGCCGGGCTGCATGCTTTCGCGGGTCGAGGCCCGGGCCCCGAAATCACTCCCAGGCCCAGGTGCCCAGAACCGATTCGGCCAGCGCCGTGCGCTCCGCGCTCGTGGCATCGGCATCCGACGAGAAGGTCACGATGTAGCTCTTCTCACCGTCGACCAGGTAGTACTGGTCGATCACGTAGGCGATGCCGTTCAGATCCATGTCCGCCGCGAGATGGGCGACCTCCTCGCCCGCGATCTCGACGCGATCTCCGATCTCGACATCGGTCTTCCAGATCTCGGAAAGCTGCTCCACCCCGGTGGATTCGACGATATCGGGGGTCACCACGCCCTCCTGGATCAGGACATTCACGTTGTCGGCGAAACCATCGCTCGCGTCAGACGACGCGACGAAGACGTCGGGCGCCGTGGTGCCGGCCGGAGGCGCGGTCTCGGTCCACCCCTCGGGCGCGGCGAAGCTGTAGCCGGTGCCGGAGAACGTCTCGCCCGTCGCGGGTTCCGCGTCGAGGCTCTTCGACGAACTCGCGGACGGTGTGGAGGTCGCCCCCGTGGCCTCGTCGGATGCGGGGACGGCAGCACATCCCGCCAGCACGATGACGGACGCGGACAGGACGGAGAGCGAAGCGATTCGAGCATGCATGCGGGACACCCTAGGCAGATCGGCACGGCCTCTGCTCGCGGCATCCGATCCCCTGTGGATAACTCGAGACATCACATCGGGCGGGGGGGGGGGGGGGGGGGGGGGGGGGGGGGGGGGGGGGGGGGGGGGGGGGGGG
>NZ_JBQEPJ010000010.1:0-42865 GCF_052045715.1 Microbacterium sp. 22179
CCGTCAGCACCTGCGCGACCGCCTTGTCGGCCGTGCACGTCGTGACGATGTCGGCGCCGGCGGCGGCCTCCGACGCCGAGGCGCACACCGTGATGTCGAAGCCACGCGGGGCGAGGTTGCGCACGAACTTGGCGGATGCCGCGGGGTCGACGTCGTAGATCCGCAGCCGCGAGACACCCAGCACTCCGCGGAACGCGAGGGCCTGGAACTCGGCCTGGCTGCCCGCCCCGATCATCGCCATCGTCGACGAATCCGCACGCGCGAGCCGCCGGGCCACCATCGCCGACGTCGCCGCCGTCCGCAGCGCCGTGAGCATGGTCATCTCCGCGAGGAACACCGGGTAACCGTTGTGCACATCCGCAAGCACACCGAACGCCGTCACCGTCTGATACCCGCGACCCGGATTGAACGGGTGACCGTTGACGTACTTGAACGCGTAGACGTCGGGATCGCTGATCGGCATCAGCTCGATCACCCCGAACGGCGTGTGGTTGGCGACGCGCTCGCTCTTGTCGAACGACTCCCACCGGCGGAAGTCCGCCTCGATCGTGTCGGCCATCTCCGTCATGATCGTCTCGGCTCCGCGGCGCGAGATCCACTCGACCATGTCACCCACTCCGACGAACGCGGTCATGCGGTCACTTCCTTTCCATCGAGCACGTCGCGGTTCACATCCGCGATGCGATCGGCGAGCTTCGGGTTCTCATAGGGGCCGGGGTTGCGCAGCGCTTCGACGACACGCGCGATCACCTCGGGGGACTTGTCCTGGTGCATCTTCTCCTTGGCCTCGATGCGGGTGGCCCGCAGGCGGAAGCCCACGGTGCCGTGCACGATGCGCTCGGCGTAGGCGGTGTTCTCGAGCGTGCAATGCATCAGGTAGGGGTCGGGCAGCGGGCTCTCGAACCAGCTCACGAGGCGGTCGAGCACCGCGAGGTTCTCGTCGTCGGAGAGGATCTCGGGGGTGCCGAACAGGTGCGCGACGGCGAAGTCCCACGTGGGCACGGCCGGCGAGGTGCCGTACCAGCTCGGCGAGACGTAGCCCTGGGGTCCGTAGACGATCACCATCGTCTCGTGCCGGCCGAGCTGGTGCAGGCGCTCGTCGGGGCGACCGACGTGGCTCACGATCGAGATGCCCTCGGCATCCTCTTCGAGCAGCACCGGGTAGTGCGAGGCGACGAGACCCTCGCCGGGCACGTGGCTGACGATCGTCGCCCACGGGTTCTCGCGCACGAGGGCGCGCACGGTCTCGACGTCGTCGAGGGCGTAATCGGGGTTGTGCCTCACGGTGTCTCCAGGTGGGGGGTGGGGTGGCCGTCAGGCCCAGGTGATGTCGGCGGTGGCCAGCACGACATCGTCGGCGTCGACGGCGGTGACGCGGATGCCGTCGGGCGCGGTGTGTCCGACCAGACGCAGCGGCCGGTCGACGAGCACCGGGGCGATCGCCCGCACGTCGAGACGCGCGGGGACGCGCTCGGGCGTGTGCCGTCGGGCGGCGTCCATCAGCAGGATGCGCGTCAACGGCCCGTGCACGAGCAGGTCGGGCAGGCCCTCCACGTCGCGCGCCCAGGCACGGTCGTAGTGGATGAGGTGCGTGTTGAACGTGAGCGCCGAGAACCGGAACAGTTGGCGGGCGTCGGGCGTGAGCTCCTCGACCCACTCCCCCTCCGCCGCGATCGACGGGTCGGGACGCGGGGCGCGGGCGGGAGCATCCGGATCCGCCGCCTCGAGGAAGACGTCGTGCCACACGCTGCGCACCGCCACCTCGCCTGCGACCGCGTACTCGCGCACGATGTCGACGAAGGTCAGACGCCCGCGCGAACCGGTCTTGTCGACCACCGAGCCCAGCGACGTGGTCTGCACGACCTCGTCCCCCAGGCGGATCGGCCGCAGGAACTCGGTCGTCTCGCCCGCGTACATCCGTCGGGGCAGGTCGATCTCGGGCACCACGCCGTCGCGCGCCGGGGTGCCGTCGGGGCGCAGATCGGCGAGCGGCACCGCGAACGGGAAGAACACGCCCTCCCAGGCGGCGGGTAGCGGGTCGCCCGCGGCGAGCGCCGGATCGGATGCCGCGAACGTGCCGCGGTATGCCTCGACGGTGTCGGTGGTGATGGGCGCGGTGCGCACGACGGGCGCGGGAGTGCTCACGGCAGTGCCCCGGCGGCGCGCAGCTCGGCGATGCGGGCGGCGTCGTACCCGGCGAACCGCGCCAGCACCTCGTCGGCGTGCTCGGCGAAGCGGTTGGCGGTGCGGGCGGGGGTCGCGGGCGTCTCCGACAGTTTGATCGGCTGACCGAACATGCGCAGCACGCCCAGGTCGCCGTAGTCGGCCTCGACGATCATGTCGCGCTCGGCCGTGCCGGGATCGTCGACCACCTCGCCGATCGTCTTCACGGCGGTGAGGGGCACGACGTCGCCCGCGAGGTCCTCGAGCTCCTGCTTGGTGCGGGTCGCGAGCCACCCCGCCACGATCGGCTTGACGCGGCGCTCGTACACATCGGTCTCGAACCGCTTGCGCATGGTGTCGATCTCGGGGTCTTCCTTGAGCTCGGGGGTGCCGAACAGGTCGCAGCTCGCGTTCCAGAGCTTGTCGGTGTAGGCCCCGAAGAAGACCTGACCGTCGGCGCAGTCGAACAGCTCGTAGGGCCGCACCCAGGCGTGCGCGTTGCCCTGCGGCGACGCGACATTGCCCGTGACCGTGTAGTCGACCACCGCGGTCTCGGTGAGGGCGACGATGCTGTCGACCTGCGCGACGTCGACGACCTGGCCGACGCCGGTGGCCTCGGCGTGACGCAGCGCGGCGAGCGTGCCGATCACGGCGAACAGGGTCGCCGAGAGGTCGCCGATCGTGACGCCGACCCGCACCGGCGGATGCTCGGCGTAGCCGTTCATCGACCAGATGCCGCCCGCGGCCTGGGCCGTGTTGTCGAAGGCGGGACGCTTGCTGCGCGACCCCGTGCGGCCGTAGCCGGAGATGGCGGTGTAGACCAGGCGCGGGTTGATCTCGCGCAGCACCTCGTAGCCCACACCGAGCTTCTCCATGGTGCCGGGGCGGAAGTTCTCGACGAGCACGTCGGCGCCGCGCACGAGGTCCCTCAGCACCTCCTTGCCCTCGGGGGTCGCGAGGTCGAGACCGACGCCGAGCTTTCCGCGGTTGTACTGGGCGTAGTACGCGCTGAACTCCTCCTCGCCGTCGGTGAGGTACGGCGGGAAGCCGCGCGACACGTCGGGGTCGCGCGGGTTCTCGACCTTGATGACCGTCGCGCCGAGGTCGGCGAGGGTCTGCGAGGCGTAGGGGCCGGCGAGCACGCGCGAC
The DNA here is from genome assembly GCF_052045715.1 of Microbacterium sp. 22179. NCBI lineage: Bacteria > Bacillati > Actinomycetota > Actinomycetes > Micrococcales > Microbacteriaceae > Microbacterium > Microbacterium sp. 22179. The sequence continues at coordinate 3,313 of NZ_JBQEPJ010000010.1, forward strand.
AGGTCGATCACGGTGACTCCGGCGAGCGCGCCGGGGGCGGGGAGGGTGGTGTCGATCATGCGGGAGTGACCTCCTGTGCGGGTTCGGGGGTGTCGAGTCCGGCGGCCGCGAACGCGCGGGCCACGTTCGACGCGGGCCGCACGGTGCGGATGCGGGAGAGCCAGAGCGTGGTGGCGGCCAGGGCTTCGAGATCGAGTCCGGTCTCGATGCCGAGGCCGTGCAGCATCCACACGAGGTCCTCCGTCGCGAGATTACCGGTCGCGCCCTTGGCGTAGGGGCAACGGCCGAGCCCGCCGACCGACGCGTCGAACTCGGCGACGCCCAGTCGCAGGGCGGCGTGCACGTTCGCGAGCGACTGCCCGTAGGTGTCGTGCAGGTGCAGGGCGATCGCCTCGACGGGGATGCCGGCGTCGAGCGCCTCCTCGATGACCGCGATCGTGTGACCGGGCGTGGCGACGCCGATCGTGTCGCTGATCGCGATCTTCCGGGCACCGGCCCCGTGCAGGGCGCGGGCGGCTTCGGTGACGGCATCCGTGTCGACGCTCCCCTCCCAGGGGTCGCCGAAGGCCATCGAGACGTAGCCGCGCACGGGGATGCCCTGCGCGGTCGCCGCGGCGATCACCTCGACCGCGCGGTCGATGGCGCCTGCGCGGGTGGTGTTGAGGTTGGCCTTCGCGAACGACTCGGTGGCGCTGACGACCACCGACACCTCGCGGATGCCGGCGTCGATCGCGCGCTGCAGGCCGCGGAGGTTCGGCACGAGGCCGACGGCGCGGGCGCCCGCGGGCACCTCGAGGCCGGAGACGACCTGCTCGGCGTCGGCGAGCTGGGGGATCCAGGTCGGCGGCACGAAGCTCGTGACCTCGAGGTCACGGCTACCGGCCGCGTACAGCCGCCGGCAGAGCTGGATCTTGACGGCGGCGGGGATGATGTCGGTCTCGGCCTGCAGGCCGTCGCGCGGACCCACCTCGAACACGGTGACGCGCGCGGGGAGCCCGTCCTCGCGGATCACCCGGGGCGCCGGGACCGTGGCGGTCATGCGCCGGCCCCGCCCCCGCGCAGTTCGGCGAGCACCTCGCGGGCGTACTCCACGCGGATGCGGCGGTCGGCGACGATCCGGGCGGCGACCGCGCCGATCTCGTCGACGTCGGCACCCGCGGATGCCGCGATCGTGCGCGCGTGCAGGGTCATGTGTCCGCGCTGGATGCCCTCGGCGGCGAGCGCCCGGCAGGCGGCGAGGTTCTGGGCGAGTCCGACGGCGGCGATGACGCTCGCGAGCTCGCGCGCGGTCTCGACGCCGAGGAGCTTCACGGACGCCTGCGCGGTGGGGTGCGCGCGGGTGGCACCGCCGACGAGCCCGACGGCGAGGGGCACCTCGAGCGTGCCGACGAGGTTGCCGTCGGCATCCTTCTCGAACTGCGACAGCGCCGTGTATCCGCCGGCTCGGGCGGCGTGCGAGTGGCAGCCCGACTCGACCGCGCGGGTGTCGTTGCCGGTGGCGAGCACGACCGCGGTGATGCCGTTCATGATGCCCTTGTTGTGCGTGGCGGCACGGTAGGGGTCGGCCTCGGCGAACGCGCTCGCGGCGACGATGTCGTCGACGACCTGGGGACCGCCCAGCAGTTCGGCGTCGAACACGGCGCGGGCGCGGGTGAGGCGCAGCTCGGCCTTGTTGGTGAGGATGCGCAGCAGTGTGCGAGAGCCGGCGAGCTCGGCGATGCGCGGGGCGATCGCCTCGGCCATCGTGTTGACCGCGTTCGCGCCCATCGCATCGCGCACGTCGACGTGCAGGTGCACGATGACCTGCACTCCGGCGCGGGTGGGGAGCACGCGCACCGAGATGTCGAACGCCCCGCCGCCGAGCGAGACCAGCATCGGGTCCTGCTGGTTGGCGAGCTCGAGCAGCTCGTCCTTCGCCTCGAGCAGGGCGAAGCGCGCGCCGTGCGGGTCGATCGCGTCGAGCACCTGGATCTGGGCGATCATCACATCGCCCGTGTACGAGGTCGTGAAGCCGCCGTGGCCGCGGGCCATGCGGGCGGCGTTCGAGGCGGCGGCGACGACGCTCGGCTCCTCGGTGGCCATCGGGATCAGGCGGTCGCGTCCGTCGATCGTGAAGTTCGTGGCGACGCCGACCGGCACCGCGATGAGACCCACGACGTTCTCGACCATGTGGTCGGCCTGAGCGAGCGAGAGACCGCTGTCGGGGCGCAGCGCCCCCAGAGCATCCGCATCCAGCTCCGCACCCTGCGCGACGAGCGCGAGGCGCTCATCCGGGGTGTGATCGCGGAGTCCGGAGATTCGGCTGTTGATCGACATCGGCCACCTTCCTTCGGGACAGCGACCGGGTCATCGGCGCTGTGGTCAAGGAAGACACTAGGAGCGGGCGGCAGGAGCGACGATGGGTGGAACACTCATCCTCGGGGCCCCGCTGTATGCGGTCGACACATCACCCCGCCTGATCCCGGAACCTAGACTCGCACCATCACCCGGAGCGCGGACCGCGGGTCCCCCGAGCGCGAGGAGTACGCATGCCCTACACCGATTCCGCCGATGTGCGCCTGTACTACGAGGTGTTCGCCGGGGCCGATACCCCCGCCGACGCCCCCGTGCTCGTGCTCGTCTCGGGCGGCGGCGCCCAGCTGCTCAGCTGGGACGAGGAGTTCATCGGCATCCTCACCGCCGGCGGCCTGCGGGTGGTGCGCTTCGACAACCGCGACACCGGTCTCTCGCAGCTCTTCGGCGGACCCGACGACGTCGACGGCGGCTACGACCTCATCGATCTGGCCGAGGACGTGCTGCGCGTGCTCGACGATCTGGGAGTCGAGAAGGCGCACGTCGCCGGGCACTCGATGGGCGGCATGATGGCGCAGATGCTCGCGATCCACCACCCCGAGCGCATCCTCAGCCTCGGGCTGCTGTCGACCATCCCCGGCCAGTCGCGCCGCTGGGTCGCGCACGGCGAGCGCCCCGAGCTCGCCGAGGCGCCCGTGCGCGTCACGCGCGAGCAGGCGGTGGCGTTCACGCGCACAGCCCTCGAGGCCGCACCGGTCGGACGCTTCGACCACCAGGTCGAGTGGCACGTGCGCGCGACCGGCGAGGCCTACGACCGCGGCTACTACCCCGAGGGATTCTCCCGGCAGTGGGCGGCCCTCACGCGCGCGCCCGAGCGCCTCGACGCCCTGCGGTCGGTGACCGCGCCCGCGTTCGTCTTCCACGGTCGCGACGATGACGTGCTGCACTGGGCATCCGCCGTCGACATCGCTGAGGCGATCCCCGGTGCCGAACTGCAGGTGCACCCCGACATGGGGCACCTCATCCCCCACGAGCTGTGGCCCGAACTCGCGGCCGGACTCCTGCGCACTGCCGCACGCGCCGAGGGTCGCGGCTGAGAGATCTGATTTGAGGGCGACCGCGCTCATGCTCGACACTGAAGTCACGCGCCTGTCGGCGCCGCCCTCCCCCGAAGGGACGAAGATGCCCGAGCACGACGACGCCATCGCCTCGCTCCTCGATGCGGCCCACGACCCCGAACTCGTCGGCCCCACCGGTGTCAGCGACGCCCTCCGCGCGCTCGGGGCCAGCGAAGCGGATGCCGCGCTCCTCGCCGAGCGCGTCGCCCGCATCCAGCGCGAGCTGTCGCGGCTGCGCCGCCGCGAGCACGAGCTCACCGCCCTCTTCTCCAGCGCTCGCGAGCTGGCCGAGCTGCGCGACAGCGACGCCGTGCTCGCCCGCCTCGTGCAGCGCGCGCGAGAGATGATGGGCGTCGACCTGGCCTACCTGTCGGAATTCGATCCCGACACCTCCGAGCTGCGGGTGCGCGAGACCAGCGGTTCGGTGAGCGCCTCGTTCCAGCAGTTGCGCGTGCCCCCGGGGCGCGGCCTCGCGAGCGTCGTGGTCGAGTCGCGCACCGCGCAGTGGGTCGCCGACTACACCGCCTACACCGAGGACCGCCACGACACCGGCATCGACGACGCCGTCTCGGCCGAGGGCCTGGTGTCGATGCTCGGCGTGCCGATGCTCAGCAGCGACGACGTGCTCGGTGTGCTGTTCGTCGGCAACCGCGAGACGAAGGAGTTCTCCCCCGACGAGGTCGCGCTGCTGTCGGCGCTCGCCGACCACGCCTCGGTCATCCTGCAGACGACGCAGACGCTGCGCGAGCTGCAGCTGTCGGAGGATGCCAGCCGCCGCACCCTCGAGAGCCTCACCGCGCACCTCGTCGAGCGCGACCGCGCGAACACCGTGCACCAGGAGCTCGTGCAGGCGGTGCTCGCCGGCGGCGGATTCGGGCCGGTGGCCGAGACCCTCGCCTCGGCCCTCGGACGGGCGGTCGCGATCATCGATGCGCAGGAGAACGTGATCGCCGCCGCGGGGCTGCCGCTGGCCCCCGGGATGCTGTCGCTCGACGAGCCCGTGCGCGACGCCCTCGCCGAGAGCCGCCGCAACGGACACTGCGTACCGGTCGCGGGCGCGGGCGTGCGCGCCGTCTCGGCCCTCACCGCCGGCAACCGCCACTTCGGGGCGCTCCTGCTCGGCGACGGCGCCTTCGAGCTCGGCGCCGTCGACTTCCGCACCGTCGAGCGTGCGGCCCAGGTCGGGGCGCTGCTCGAGCTGCAGCAGGAGGCGGCATCCGGAGCCGACCACCGCGTGCGCAGCGAACTGATCGCCGACCTGCTCGACGACGTGCCCGAGCGGCGCTCCGACGTCGAGCGGCGTGCGCGGCGCCTCGGCGTCGACCTCGCGACCCTCGACTCCCTGCTGCTGCTGGCGGTGCCGGGCGATCAGCAGACCGCCGCGGCGCGCGCCGTCGTGCGCTCGCTCGACGACCGAGCGCTGGTCGGCGAGTACCGCGGATTCGTGGTCGCCGCCCTCGCGAGCGACCGCGGCCCCGTCGACCCCGAGCGCCTGCGGAGGGAGGTCGCCTCCGCGATCCAGGAGGCGGTGACCGTCGTCGTACCGCCGCCCGCGAAGGGTCCGCTGCCCTCGGCGTTCCTCGCCGCCCGGCGCACCGCGCGCCTGCTCGCCGCGCTCGAGCTCGCCGATCTCACCGCGCGCGTCGAGGACTTCCTGCCCTATTCGGCCGTGCTCGACACCGACGCGCAGGGGCTCTCGGCGTTCCTGCGCGACACGATCGGGGCGGTGCGCCAGTACGACGCCGAACGCAACGCCGATCTGCTCGGCACGCTGCGGGCGTTCGTGCGCAACAACGCCAGCCCCACCCGCACGGCGCGCGCCCTCAACTTCCACACGAACACGATCCTGCAGCGCCTCGACCGCCTCGACCACGTGCTCGGCGCCGGATGGCGCGACGACGAGCGGATGTTCCGCATCGGCATCGCCGTGCGCCTCGACGAACTGCGCGAGCGCCTGCGGGGCCCCGCCGCGTAACGCGGCTCGTCTGTGTGCACCGATCGGTCATGAATGCCGGTTCTGAGCCATGAAAACCGGCATTTATGACCGATCGGTGCATCCATAGCGCGGATGCCGCGGGGCGGGGCCCTTCGACAAGCTCAGGGACCCAGTGCCTGGCACACCGGGTCACTGGGTCGCTGAGCCCGTCGAAGCGTCCCCCACGCGCGACTCGGGAGGAGAACACAGCCTCCGCAGGAAGCATCCGCCGTTCCGATCCTGCTCAGGCCGCGAACTCCTCCCGAACGGATGCCGCGAGGCGCCCTCACGCGCGACTCCGGCGGAGAACTCCCCGTCGGGCGGAAGCATCCGCCCGAGAACTCCGCCCAACGACGAGAACTCCGCCCATCACGGATCCCGCGAGCGACCCGTCGTCGACCGGTTCCTGAGCGAGCGCAGCGAGACGAAGGGCCCCCGCCCTCACCAACGGAGGAGAACACAGCCTCCGCAGGAAGCATCCGCCGTTCCGATCCTGCCGAACGCGAGAACTCCTCCCGAACGGATGCCCGGGGGCCCTTCGACAAGCTCAGGGACCCAGCTCCTCCTACCGCTCACCCTCCGCGTCGAACGCCTCGACCCCGGTCTGCGGGAACGGATGCGGGCCGCGAGGCCCGAACACGAGCACGAGCTCGGCGACGGCATCCGACTCGTTGCGCACCCCGTGCCGCATGCCCTCGGGCGCGTAGAACGCGTCACCCACCCGCAGCACCCGGCGATCGGACCCCGCCGTGATCACGACCTCGCCGCGCGTGACGATGTACATCTCGTCGGAGCTGTTCGGCGAGCAGCTCGTGGGGTCGTCGTCGAGATGATGGTGCTGCCCCTCCTCGGCGCCCGGCTCGAGCCGGTACATCATGACCGAGGTGGGCAGCGACGACGATTGCTGGAAGTACCACTCGATGCCGATCCGGCCCTCGCCGTGGTACAGCTCCCAGTCGTGCTCGTTGTCGCCGCGTCTCTGCACGCGCATGTGAGACCCCTTTCGAAGAGACCCTCAGCTCCGGTACAGCACCGGCATCGATTCGAGGAGCTTCTGGGTGTACGGATGCTGCGGAGCGTTCATGACCTGCTCGCCGGTGCCCTCCTCGACGACCCGCCCCTGGTGCATCACGGCCACCCGGTGGGCGATGTGGTGCACGACCGAGAGGTTGTGGGTGATGAAGAGGTAGGTGACGCCGGTGTCCTTCTGCAGCTGCACGAGCAGGTTGAGCACCTGCGCCTGCACCGACACGTCGAGCGCCGAGGTGGGCTCGTCGAGCACCACGAACTCGGGTTCGGCGGCCATGGCCCGCGCGATCGCGATGCGCTGGCGCTGTCCGCCCGAGAACTCGTGCGGGTAGCGTCCGGCGGAATCCATCGGCAGCCCCACGCGGTCGAGCGAGTCGGCGATCCGGCGGCGGCGCTCCTTCTGGCCGATGCCGGCGGCCACGAGCGGCTCGGCGATCGAGCGGGCGACCGTGAAGCGCGGGTCGAGGGAGTCGTTGGGGTCCTGGAAGACCATCTGGATACGGCGGCGGTGCGTGCGCAGGGCGCGACCACGGATGCCGGTGACGTCGACGCCGTCGAACTCGATCGTGCCGAGCGTGGGCTTGCGCATGAGCAGGATGGCGCGGGCGAGCGTGCTCTTGCCCGACCCGGATTCGCCGACGAGACCGAGCGTCTCGCCGCGGGGCACGCTGAGGCTCACGTCGTCGAGGGCGGTCATGACGTTGTCGCCGTGCCCGAATCGCTGGGTGATGTTCTTCACCTGCAGCACGTCGTCGGGAAGGGCTGCGGGGGTCTGCAGGGCGTCGGTCACGATGCCTCCTCGAGCACGGCGGGAACGCTGTCGAAGTCGTTCACGGCGGGGATGACGGCGAGCGGCGAGCGCACGGGCACCGAGGGCCGCGGGATGCTCTCGAGCAGCGCCCGGGTGTACGGATGCCGCGGGTCCTCGAGCACGCGTCGGGCCGAACCGGTCTCGACCACGCGTCCGCGGTACATCACGGCGACCCGCTCGCAGAGCTGGCCGATGACACCGAGATCGTGGCTGATGAACAGCACGCCCATGCCGGTCTCGTCGCGGAGGCTCTTGATGAGGTCGAGGATCTGCGCCTGCACGGTCACGTCGAGCGCGGTGGTGGGTTCGTCGGCGACCAGCAGGTCGGGGCCGGCGGCGACGGCGATCGCGATGACGACGCGCTGACGCTGACCGCCGGAGAGCTGGTGGGGGTAGTAGTTCAGGCGCTTCTCGGCATCCGGCATCTGCACGAGCCGGAGGATCTCGAGGGCCCGGGCGCGCGCCTGCTTCTTGTCGGCCTTGCCGTGGATCTGCAGCACCTCGGCGATCTGGGCGCCGATGCGCATGCAGGGGTTGAGCGCCGACATCGGCTCCTGGAAGACCATGGATGCCTTCACCCCGCGCACCTGGGCCCAGTCGCGCTCGGTGGCGTCGTTCATGTCGGAGCCGGCGACGTCGATGCTCGCGGCGGTGACGCGGGCCGAATCGGGCAGCAGCCCCATCATGGCGAGCGCGATGCTCGACTTGCCGCTGCCGGACTCGCCGATCACGCCGACGATCTCGCCCTTGCGCACGCGCAGCGAGACGCCGGAGACCGACGGCGGGGCGCTGCCGTAGGCGATGCTGAGGTCTTCGACGCGGAGGGCGTCGGTGGCGTCGGTCATGCGCGACTCGCTTCTGTGATCGATACGGGAGAGAAAGCGGGGAGGGGTGCCCCGGCGCCTCCGGGGGGGGGGAAGAGGCGCCGGGGCGGGGTGTCACTGCGTCAACCAGGCGTGGTCGAGAGCCGAGCGCGCGTAGAACGCGTCGTTCTCGTAGTCGTGCAGCTTGTTGCTGTCCCAGACCTCGAAGTACACCGGCACCGCGGCGGGCACGAACTCGAGCGCCTTGTCGGCCGCCTCCGTCGCGAGTTCCGCCACGAGCTCGTTGTACTCCTCGGGGGTGGCCGCCGACTTCGCCTGCACGAGCAGTTCGCGGGCCTTCTCGGCGTCGGGGTTGCCGTCCCAGTGGTTGTAGTAGCCGCCCTCGAGCAGCACCGGCTCGAGGTAGTAGGCCGCCGAGGCGCGCGGGCTGCCCGGGATCGCGACGAGGTCGGTCCAGGACTCGCCGGTGGTGAAGATCGGCGAGATCTCGGCGAGCGGCGTGGCCTTGAGGTTGAGGGTGATCCCCGCCTCGGCCAGCTGCTGCTGCATCATCTCGTAGACCGGGTGGTGCGCCGCGGCGACGTCACCCATGTAGCTGAGGGTGATCTCGGGGTTGGGCTGACCGGCCTCTTCGAGCAGACGCTTGGCCTCGTCGACGTCGCGTTCGTGGTACGGGAGCTTCGTGGCGTCGGTGGCGCCGGGGTCTCCGGCGGGCGGCACGAACGAGATGCCGGCGTTGCCGAGCATGGCGGTGTCGACGATCGCCTGTCGGTCGAGCGCGAGCGAGAAGGCGCGGCGCACGTCGACGTCGGCCAGCGGACCCGACTCCGGGTTCACGTAGACGGCGAGGTTCTGACGGAACGCGGCCTCACCGAGCGTGAAGCCCGACGATGCGGCCTGCTGCGCGAGGCTGCCGTCGATGAACGACGCGGCCTGCACGCTGCCCTGCTGCACGGCGGCGAGCAGGGTGTTCTCGTCGGGGTACAGCTCGAACACGATCGTGTCGATGTAGGGCTCCTCGCCCCAGTAGTTCTCGTTCTTCTCCATCGTCACCGAGACGCCCTGGTTCCACTCGGTCACCTGGTAGGCGCCGGTGCCGACGCTCGTGGTCTGACGCTCTTCCTCGGTGGCGTTCCCGTAGGCCTCTTCGCTGACGATGAGGAAGGTCTGCCGCGCGGAGACCGCGTCGAGGAACGTGCCGTCCGGGGCGCTGAAGTGGAACGTCACCTCGTAGTCGCCGGTGGCCTCGACGCTGTCCATCAGGCTGAGGTAGGTGGCGTTCGTGCCGCCGTCCTTGCGGGTCTCGAACGAGTAGACGACGTCACCCGCGTCGAACGGGGTGCCGTCGGCGAACGTGACGTCATCGCGCAGCTGGAACACCCACGTCGTCTCGTCGGTCTGCTCCCACTCGGTGGCGAGGGCCGGCTCGATGGTGCCGTCGTCGTCTCGCGTGAGGAGGGTGTCGTAGGCCATCGAGTAGATGACCTCGGCGGCGATGGCCGAGGCCACCATCGGGTCGATGCCGCCGGCCGAGGGCTCGGCGGGCACGCCCCACGTGAGGGTTCCGCCGGCGACCGGGTCACCGGCATCCTCTCCGCCGGTGCCGGTACCGCCGCCGGACGTGCATCCGGCGATCGCCAGGGTCGCGACGGCGAGTGCCGCCACCCCTGCCCAGTGTCGTCTGTTCATACCTCTACTCCGTTCGGGTGTGCTGCGTGGATGTGGTGGTGCGGTCGGGGTTCGCCGGGCCGCGGCGCTTCGTGCGCCGCCCGAGCGAGAAGGCGGGCTCGCGCCGCGGGGCGAGGTAGTCCTGCATGCCGTCGGCGAGGAGGTTCCAGGCGGCGGAGAGCAGGATGATCACCAGCGAGGGCAGGATGATCAGCAACGGCTGCAGCTGCATGAAGCGGGTGAACTCGCTGATCATGCGGCCGGCCGAGGGCTCGGGCGCCTGCACGCCCTGGCCGAGGTAGCTCAGCGCCGCCTCGATCAGCACGACCTGCGACGCCACCGAGGCGAACTGCACGAACAGCGGGGTGAGCACATTGGGCAGCAGGTGCTCGACGATCACGCGCGCCGGGCGCACGCCGCTGAGAGTCGCCGCGAGCACGAAGTCCCGCTCGCGGAGGGCGATCACCGGAGCCCGCATCACCCGGGCGAAACCGGGGGCGAACACGAGCCCGAGAGCGAGGATCAGCGGCCAAGGCCCGTTGCCGATCACGACGCCGACGACGAGGGCGACGAGGATCGCCGGCAGGGCGAGCACCGCGTCGACGACGCGCATGATGACGGCATCCACCCATCCGCCGACGTACCCGGCCACCAGACCGAAGAAGGTGCCGATCACCGCGCCGAGCAGCGCGGCCGCCCCCGAGATGATGAGGCTGGTGCGGGCGGCGAGCGCGAGGCGGGTGAACGTGTCGCGGCCGAGGTTGTCGGTGCCGAGGATGTGGTCGAGGCTCGGCGCGGCGAGCGCGGGGCCCGAGGCGACGAAAGGATCGTAGAGCGGCGCGACCGTCATCCAGCCGGCGAGGATCAGGATGACGCCGAGGATGCCGGCGCCGCTCCAGAACGCGGGGCCGAACTTGCGGCGGGCCGGGCGCTTGCCGGCGACCTTGGCGAGGGCGAGTTCTCTTGTGACGGTCATCGCGTGTGCACCCTCACTCGGGGATCGATCAACGGATACAGCAGGTCGACCACGAAGTTGATCACCACGTAGACGACACCGATCAGCAGCACGGTGGCCTGGATGATCGGATAGTCGGAGGAGCGGATGCCGGTCAGCAGCAGTGAGCCCATCCCCGGCAGCGAGAACACCGCCTCGATGACGACGGTGCCGCCGACGAGCGCCGCGAGCTCGATGCCGATGACGGTCGTCACCGGGATGAGCGCGTTGCGCAGCGCATGCCGGCCGACCAGTCGTCCGGGCGACGCACCCTTGGCGCGGGCGGTGCGCACGAAGTCCTGACCGAGGGTGTCGAGCAGGGTGCCGCGCGTGTACCGGGCGACGATCGCGGCGAGCACGATACCGATCAGCAGGGCGGGCAGGATCAGCACCCCGATCGCCCGCAGGGGATCGTTCGCCGCCCCCGCGTATCCCACGAGCGGGAGTCGGAGGGTGAGCGAGTTCACCAGGATGAGCACGGTGCCGAGCACGAACGGCGGCGTGGCCAGCAGCACGAACGACAGACCGCGCACGACGTGGTCGGGCAGGCGGCGCCAGCGGGTCGCTGCCAGCACACCGGCCGGGATGCCGAGCACGGTGCCGAACACGGTCGCCATCACCGCGAGGGTGAGGCTGAGCGGCAGGCGCGTCGCGATGAGGGTCGACACCTCGCCCGGCACGGTGATCGCGCGTCCGAAGTCTCCCTGCACGACGCCCAGCAGCCACGAGAAGTACTGCGTGATCCACGGCTGGTCGAGACCGAGCTCGGCGCGCAGGGCCTCGAGCTTCGCGGGGTCGGGGTTGGCCGGGTCGACGAACGCGGCGAGCGGGTCGCCCGGGATGATCCTCACCATCGAGAACACGATGATCGAGAGGATGAAGAGCACGAACAGCGACGAGAGGATGCGCTGGATGATGTAGCGGGTCACCGTCGTGTCACTCCCCCGTGCTCATCACGCGGTGGCGTGCGCCCGCTGTCGCGTGCGTGCGGGGTCCGAGAACGGAGGGTGTCGTCGATGACATGGCGGTCACGCTACCCAGCGCGCGAGGGCGTCTGTACGGTGCGGCGGCCCAGGGGAACGGTCGCATGATGGGCGAAACCTCCATAGCAGGGGCGGAAGAAGGACGCGGCGATCGGGATGCCGCGGGCAGGCGGGTCAGACGACCATCGAGTCCGCCGCGGCGAACTCGCTCAGGTCGTCGGTCGACTCGCCGTCCAGGGCGAGCTCGGCGAGCACCCGACCGAGGGCCGGCGTGAACTTGAAGCCGTGACCCGCAGCGAGGCCGACGATGATGTCGGGGTGCTGCGGCAGCGCGCTGAGCACGAACCGGCGGTCCTTGGTGAGCGCGTACTGGCAGGTGACCGTGCGCAGTTCGGGGCCGGATCCGGGGATCACGTCGTGCATGAATCCGGTGAGCTGTTCGATGAGCTCGGGCGAGGGGACGAACGACCGGTTCTCGGGCGTCATCCGGTTCTCCGACACGTCGCGGGCGGCCTTGATGGTCGGCTCGCCGTAGGTCGGGAACCCGTAGTAGCACTCGTCGTCCTCCCAGATCCACACGGGGAAGACCGAGCGGTCGTAGTTCTCCGGCTCGGCGGGGCGGAAGTAGCTGACCTGCTCCTGCATGATGTCGAGCGGGATCGTCGCACCGAGCGGGTCGAGGAGCGTGTTCGTCCAGGCATCCGTCGCGAGGATCACCTTGCCGGCGCGGATGTCGCCGTTCGACGTGTGCACGATCACGCCGTCACCGTCGGGCGTGAGGCGCTCGACGGCGGTGCGGTCGCGGATGTCGGCGCCGTGCACGCGGGCGCGCATCTGCAGCGTCGCGACCGTGCGGGAGGCATGGGCGATGCCGGTGTCGGCCGTGTAGACCGTCTCGACGTTCTCGGGCACGCGGAACTGCGGCCAGCGCGCCTGCACCTCGGCGGGCGAGAGCAGCTCGTGCGCGACGTCGCACTCGGTGAGGGCGGTGGTGAAATCGGATGCCGAGTAGGGGCCGTCGGAGGGGATGAGGATCACGCCGCCGGTGATGGTGAGCAGGCGCTCGCCCGATTCGGCCTCGAGGTCGGCCCAGTCGCGGTACGCGGACTGGGCGAGGCGCACATAGGCGGTGGATCCGTACGAGGTCCGCACGATGCGCGAGGTGTCGTGCGAGGCTCCCCGCACGTGACCGAGCTCGTACTGCTCGAGCGCGACCACCTTCGCTCCACGACGGGCCAGGTGGTAGGTGGCGGCGCTGCCGAGCGCTCCCATCCCGACGACTGCGACCTCGAACGACTCCATGATGCTCCGTCTCTTCCGCGGACGGTGCACACCACCGGCCTGTTGTCGTTCAGTGTGGATGCCGCCGCGGGGCCGTTGCTATGGGGCGATGTCCCATGTTGTTCGCACAGGAATGTGCCTTCGATACGCGTCCGACCCCGCAGATGACAAGCGTGGGCAGAAGGTGTTTCCGGCGCGTTTCGGCCCTTCGTCTCGTCGCTTCGCTCCTCGCTCAGGAACCGGGTGTCCGAGTAGCCCCGGTTCCTGAGCGAGCGCAGCGAGACGAAGGGCCACCCACGACGAAGCCCCCGCAGACGTGCTGTCTGCGGGGGCTCGGCCGGTCTCGGTAGCGGGGGGGGGTTACTTCGAGACGAGCTCCGACGGGAGGTCCTTCGCCGTGGCGACGGCGCGATGCTGCCGCACGGTCATGGTGAGGATCGCGCCGAGGATCATGATGCCGCCCGTGATGTACAGGGCGACGGTCGCGACGCCGGTGGTGTCCTTCACGAAGCCGATCAGGTATGGGGCGGCGAAGCCCGCGAGGTTTCCGGTCGAGTTGATGAGCGCGATACCGCCGGCGAGGGCGGTGCCGGCGAGCATCGAGGTCTGGAAGCTCCAGAAGATCGCCGGGATCGACAGGGCGCCCGCGTTGGCGAGGCACAGGCCGATGATGCCCCAGACCGGGTCGGTGCCCGCGATGATGCAGATCGCGAAGCCGGTGGCGCTGAGCAGGAAGGCTGCGGCGATGAACTTGCGGCGCTCGCCGGCGCGGTCCGACAGGTAGCCGAACGTGACCATCGAGATGATCGCCGCGAGGCTGGGCAGCGCGCTGAGGAAGCCGATCTGCACGGTGTCGGTGATGCCCAGGTCGCCGATGAGGGTCGGCAGCCAGAAGCTGATGCCGTACAGGGCGAAGTTGTACGAGAAGTACACGGCGGTGAGCAGCCAGATCAGCTTGCTGGTGAAGACCTTGCGCAGAGGGGTCTCGGCCTCGTCGACGCGTTCGGCGGCGAGGAGGGAGCCGAGGCGATCACGCTCGGGTTCGGTGAGCCAGGTGACCTTGCGGTAGTCCTCCTGCAGGCAGAAGAGGATGACGATACCGAGGAGCACGGTGGGGATCGCCTCGATCACGAACAGCCACTGCCAGCCGGTGTGGCCCCAGACGCCGTCCATGCCGCTGAGGATGAAGCCCGATACGGGGCCGCCGATGAGGCCCGACGAGGCGAGCGCGATGTAGAAGATGCCCCAGGCGCGTCCGCGGCGGCTGGCCGGGAACCAGTGCGCCATGTAGAAGAGGATGCCGGGGATGAAGCCGGCCTCGGCGACACCGAGCAGGAAGCGCAGCAGGTAGAACATCCACTCGCTGTCGACGATGAACATGAGGCCCGAGATGAGGCCCCAGGTGATCATGATGCGCGCGATCCACTTGCGCGCGCCGACCTTGGCGAGGATGAGGTTCGAGGGGATCTCGAAGATGAAGTATCCGATGAAGAACAGGCCGGCACCGAGACCGTAGACCACGTTCGAGAAGCCGAGGTCGGCGCTCATGGTGGCCTGCGCGTAACCGATGTTCACACGGTCGAGGTACGAGAGGAAGAAGCCGAGCATCGCGAGCGGGAGCACGCGCAGCATCACCTTCCGAAAGAGCTTGTCGTCGTTGACGGTCGTCATGGGGGGTCCTTCGTCGGTCGGATTTCGGGTGGGAGGGAGGGTGGTGGGCTCAGCCGATCGGGAGCGGCGCGTAGACGCGCTGCGCCGTGTCGTGGAACACCGAGCGCTGCGCGGCCGGATCGAGCTCGGCGAGGATGGTGCGGTAGCCGTCGATGAGCGCGGGGAGAGTGGTGAACATGCCGTCCACCGGGAAGTTGCTCCCGAACATCACGCGCTCGGCGCCGAAGATGCGCACGAGATCGAGGATGGGCCCGCGGTTGGCCTCGACGGTCCAGGGGGTTCCGGCGACGCAGAGCCCGGATGCCTTGATCACGACGTTCGGGGCGTCGGCGATGTGCTCCAACGCGGCGCGCCAGCCCGCGAGCGTCTCGGGGTCGCGATCGGCCAGCACTCCGGCGTGGTCGACGATCAGCGTCGTGTCGGGGAAGTCGTCGACGAGACGCCGGGCTTCGCCGAGATTCCACCACGGCGTCTGCAGGTCGAAGTGCAGTCCGTGGTCGCCGAGAAGCGCATAGCCCTCGCGCCAGGTGTCGTCGCTGAGCAGGGAGCGCACGCCGTCGGACGCCTCGACCGGGGAGGTCGCGCCGCCGGGCTTGTGCCGGACGCTCTTGACCGCCGGGACGGCACCGAGGGCGGCGAGATCGGCCGCGGCATCCGCAGCGTCGAGCCGCGCCTGCGACACCATCGAGCCGGGCACCCCCGAGCTCTCGCGATAGCGCTCGATGAGGGCGACCTCGGCGAGACCGTCGCCGGGGGTCCACTCCGCCTCCATGTAGACCGAGGCCACGATCCCGGTGCCGGCGATGTCGCGCAGGTAGTCGGAGGGGAGGTAGTCGTGCTTGATGGCCTCGTAGTCGCCGTAGCGATGGGCGACGCGACCCTCCGGCGCGAGCCACGGATGCCGACCGAGGGAGAGGTCCCACACGTGGTGGTGCGCGTCGACGATCGGACCCTCGTAGAGGTCAGGCATGGACGGCCGCCTTGCGCACTCCCCGGCCCTCGAAGTCGATCGAGAGAGATCCGATCAGGTAGATCGCGGCGCACACCGCGAGGTAGATCAACACGGCGGTGTATCCGCCGGTGAACTGCACGAGGAGTCCGGCGACGATCGGAACGACGATGCCGGCCGAGGTGCCGGCGAAGTTCATGACGCCGCCGACGATGCCCACGCGCTCGGGCTTGGCCAGACGCCCCGGGATCGTCCAGTACAGTCCGCCGAAGAGGTTGAAGAACACCCCGATGCACAGCAGCGTCACGGCCATGCCCGCGTCGCTGACGAACGGCAGGGCGGCAAGGGCGAGAAGGCTCAGCGCGCCGGAGCCGCCGAAGAGCAGCTTGAACGCGCGGTTCGGGCTCATCCGCTTCTGGAGAGCGTCCGCGAGGATTCCGCTGAGGATCTCACCCGCTGCACCGCAGAGGAAGATGAGGAAGGTCGCGAAGCCCATCGCCGAGAGGTCGAGGCCGCGGGCCTGCGAGAGGTAGGTCGGGCCCCAGGTGACGAGCCCCCAGAACACCATCGCCCAGCCGATGCGGCCGACGACCATCCAGAACACGGTGGCGCGGCTCATGCCCGGCGCTTCGACCTTCGGCCGCTCCTCGACCTCGCCGGCGTCGATGAGCTTCTCCTCGGCGCGGTTGACGAGCGGGTGCTCGGACGGGTGGTTGCGGATGAACAGCGCGACGCCGATGCCGATCACGACGGTCGCGAGGCCGATGATGATGAACGACCAGCGCCACGAGCCGGTGGCCGTGATGAGCCCCGTGACCACGAGGGCGCCGAGTGCCGAGCCCAGCGGGGCGCCGGAGTCGATGAGGGTCACACCCGTGGAGCGGTGCTTGGCGGGGAGCCAGCGGGTGACCAGCTTGTTGGCGGAGGGCATGTAGGGCGCCTCGAACGCGCCGAGGCCCAGACGGCTGAGCACGAGCATCACGGCGTTGACGGCGAGGCCGGCGAGCGCGGTGAACGAGCCCCAGATCACGGCGGCGACACCGATGACGCGGCGTGGACCGAAGCGGTCGGCAGCCGCGCCACCCGGGATCTGGAACAGGCAGTAGGTCCAGAAGAACGCCGAGAGGATGACGCCCTGCACCGCGGGCTCGAGCAGGAACTCCGCACTGATCGTGGGCAGGGCGACCGACAGCGAGGCGCGGTCGATGCAGTTGATCGTGTAGAAGACGAACAGAACGACGATGACCCACCAACGGATCCTCGTCGGGCGAGCGGTACGGGCGGCGGTGCCCTGTTCGGCGGTGGTCATCGGTGATCCTCGGGGTGTCGGGTAACGGGTCAGACGGCGGGCACGTCGAGTCGGTAGACCCGTGCGGCGGTGCCGTGGAAGAGGGCGTCGAGTCCCGCGGCGTCAAGGCCGGCGGCACCGGTGAGGATCGTGTCCATCACCTCGTCGAAGTCGGGGGCGGTCAGGGTCGCGACCGGCATGTTGGAGGCGAACAGCGCGCGGTCGGCGCCGAAGATCGCGAGGGTGTCGCGCACGACCTCCTCGTTGGAGGGGCGGTCCCAGCGGTTGCGGTACAGGCCGAGCTCCGAGACCTTGACGGCGGTGCCGGGCAGCGCGGCGAGGCGTTCCATGCCGTCGCGCCAGACGCGCAGGGCGTCGGTGTCGCGATCGAGCGGCAGGCCGCAGTGGTTGATCACGACGGTCAGCTCGGGGAAGTCCGCGAGGACGTCGGCCGCTTCGGCGAGGTGGTAGTACGGCACGCGCAGGTCCCACGAGAACCCGTGCGCCGCCAGCGCCGCGATGCCCTCGACCCACGCGGGGTCGTGGAGGGTGCCGGGACCCGTCGCGGTCTCGTCGGCGCGCGCGGCGATGACGGGCTTCGATCGGATGCCGCGCACGATGGAGCGCTGCGCGTGACCGGCGAGCACCTCGTCGCGGTCGGGCTGCAGGAAACCGACGTGGGCCACGGCGGCGATCGGGAAGCGTCCGCCGGTGGCGTCGCTGAGCCCCTGCAGGAAGTCGTCCTCCGCGACCTGTTCGCTGCGGCTGCGCTCGGCCTCGCAGTGCACGGTGCCGAGGATGTTCCAGCCCGCGGTCTCGGCGAGGTACTCGCGCGGCAGGAAGGTGCGGCGCATGGCGTTGTAGTCGCCGAGGAAGAACTGCTCGTTGTACTCGTCCTGGATCCAGGGCCAGTGGCCGTCGCCGTCGAGGTCCCAGAAGTGGTGGTGCGCGTCGATGATGCGCAGATCGTGCCCCTCGGGGAGGCGCGCGTCCTGGATCCGGCGAGCGTTCTCGATGCTCACAGCCGCACACCCTCCACGAAGGCGGTGCGCACGTCATCGGCCACGCCCGCGAGGTCGGCGAGGCGGATGAGCTCGCCCTCGGCGATGTCGCGCACGAGGCGTGCGCCGGAGAGCAGGTAGTAGGCGGCCGCGAGCGTGTCGTCGGCGTCGGTGACGGCATCCACCCGATCGATGATGACGGGTGCGACGCCGTCGATCTCGTGGTGGTGGCCGCGCACCTCGAACGTCTCTCCCGCGGCGAGCGCGCGGGCGGCGCGGGCGGCGAGCACCGTGTGGTGCCGGGGCTCGGCGAAGGTAGAGGTGCCCTCGACCAGAGCGTCGATCGTGAGCGGGGTCTCGACCCCCATGAAGTGGTACGGCCAGTAGATGCAGGCGTAGCGGCCCGAGCGCGAGACGATGTGGCCCTTGCCGGCGAGCAGGTCCCAGGTCTCGGGGTCGCCGGTGGTGACGATCGCGAACACGCCGCCGGCGAAGCTCGTCTCGCCGGGCAGGCGCAATGCCGAGAACACGTCGACCGCGCGGTCGGTGCCGATGATGCCGCCGTCGGCCCGGCGGGCGTAGATGTCGGCCAGCTCGCTGGGGCGGGCGACGGGGTAGTGCATGCGCTCGGTGTCGGCGGTGGCGCCGGCGTACAGCGAGACGACGGCCATCTCGCAGGAGTCAGCGGCGGCGGCGCGCTTGAGCGGTGCGACGACGGATGCCCGGGCGGCGAGCGTCTTGTCGATGTCGTCGCCGAGGAACAGGTGGTCGGTGAGGGCGGATGCCTCGATCCGCTCGCCCTGCTGCTCGAGTACTCCGGTGGCGGGGTCGAAGACGAGATCGTACTCGCCGGACTTGCCGAGGGCGACGACCTCGAGGCCGACGCGCTCGACCCAGTCGAGCAGGCGCAGCAGGTTGGCGGGCTGGTCGCCGTCGCCGGGCAGGTAGCCGACGCCCTGGGCGCGGGCGGCGCGCGCGAGCGAGACACCGGCGACGCTCTCGATCTCCTTGCTGACCATGACGACGTGGATGCCGCGCTCGATGGCCTCGGCGGCGTAGCGGTAGCCCGCCTCGACGCGACCGGAAGCCTCGACGAGCACGTCGATCTCGTCCCAACGGACGTCGTCGTGGCCGGGGATCGGCTCGGCGTCGGGGAGGCCGCCGAGGTCGGCGATGAGGGTGCGCACGCCGTCGACATCGGGGTCGATGAGCTGCGTGGCCGTCATACGGTCGATCGAGCGCAGCTGGGAGAGGAACGTGCGGCCGAAACCTCCGCGTGCGCCGGTGAGAGCGACGCGGATAGGAGCGCGGGTCATCGGTGGTCCCCTCTGCACGGGACATTCCGTGCGGTCGTACGAGAGCTGCGGGAGCGGGTTCTCCCTGCGGCCTCGAACACTGTTTCATAGTCGTAAACATTTCTCAAATTTGTTCACAACAGTTCACACGTGGTGGAATGGGGGCACCCACTCCCGAGGAGGAACCGTGATCGACATCGGCGCCGTCGCAGACGACTTCACCGGCGCGACCGACCTCGCCATCGCGCTGCGCCAGCGCGGGTTCCGCGCGGTCGTCTCGATCGAGGACGCCCCGCTCGACCCGGCCGAACTCGGCGATGCGGATGCCGTCGTCGTCGCCCTCAAGACCCGGACCGCCCCGGTCGGAGACGCGGTCGCCCAGTCCCTCCGCGCCGTGCGCGCCCTCGAGGCCCTCGGCTCCCGCCGCTACTACGTGAAGTACTGCTCGACCTTCGACTCCACTCCCGAGGGCAACATCGGCCCGATCCTCGACGCCGTGCTCGACGAACTCGGCGAGACCCGCACGATCGTCGTGCCCTCGTTCCCCGACAACGGCCGCACCGTCTACCGCGGACACCTGTTCGTGCACGACGAGCTCCTCGAGCACTCCCCCATGCGACAGCATCCGCTCACGCCGATGACGCAGTCGCGCCTGCGCGACATCCTCGCCCCGCAGACCGCGCGCCCGATCCACGAGGTGGGGGCGGATGCCGTGTGGGCGGGCCCCGCGGCCCTGCGCAGCACCCTCGGCTCCGAGCCGGCCGGCTACACCGTCGTCGACGCGATGACCGACGCCGATCTCGAGACCATCGCGACCGCCGTCTCGGACTGGCGCGTCGTCACCGGCGGGGCGGGTCTCGCCCTCGGGATGACCGGACCGCGCCCCGGCACCCTCTCCCAGATCGAGGTCGCCCCCGGCCGCCGCCTGATCGTGTGCGGCAGCGCCTCGGCGAAGACCCGCGCGCAGATCGCGCACGCCGCTCACACGCTCCCCAGCCGCAAGCTCGACATCGAGGCGATCGCAGACGATCCCGAGCAGGTCGTGGCCGACACGGTCGCATGGCTCGGGACGCTCGACGCCGACAGCATCCCGCTGGTCTACACCGTCGGGTCGCTCGACGACATCCGCCGCGGCCCCGAGGGCAACACCGTCTCCGGCCGGATCGAAGAAGTGCTCTCGGCGATCGTCGACCGCGCCACCGCCGAGCTCGGCGTCACCCAGGTGATCGTCGCCGGCGGCGAGACCTCGGGCGCGGTCGTGCAGCGCCTCGGCATCCAGCGTCTGCTGATCGGACCGCGCATCGCCCCCGGCGTGTGCTGGAGCGCCGCCGAAACCGCGCACGGCCCCGTCACCATCGCTCTCAAGTCGGGCAACTTCGGCGCCGACGACATGTTCACCACCGCCTGGAGGGCGCTCGATGACCACTCCCACTGACGCACTCATCGCGGCCGGCGCACGCGTCGCCGCCGCCGGCATCAGCCCCGGCAGCAGCGGCAACGTCAGCATCCGCGTCGACGACGTCGTGTACATGACCGGCACCGGCACCGACCTCGGCCGCCTCACCGACGCCGACATCGCGGTCGTCACCCGCGGCGGCGAGCACCTGCGCGGCGCGAAGCCGTCGAAAGAGCTCAGCCTGCACCTCGCGTTCTACGCCAAGAACGTCGAGCACACCGCCGTCGTGCACCTGCACTCGCCGTTCGCGGTCGCCGCGAGCTGCCTCGAGCCATGGTCCGAGTACAGCGCCATCCCGCCCCTCACCCCCTACTTCGTGATGCGCGTCGGCCAGACGCCGCTGGTGCCGTTCCGCGTGCCGGGCGACCCCGACCTCGCCGCGCAGATGCTCGCGCTGCCCGGCCCGTTCCGCGCCGCACTGCTCGCGAACCACGGTCAGATCGTCTCGGCACCCGACCTCGATGCCGCCGTCGAAGCGGCGATCGAGCTCGAGGAGGCGTGCCGCATCGCGCTGCTCACCGACGGCAAGCCCCGCCGCCTGCTGCCGCCGGAGGACGTGCGCGCCCTCGCCGACCGCTGGGGCACCCCCTGGACCGAGGAATCCACCCTCGTTCGCTAGGCTGACGACGACATGACCCCCTCCGACGACGCCACCGCCACGCCGCTCATCCCCGAGCAGCGGCGAGAGCTGATCGTCAAGCACCTGCGCCGCGAGGGCGTGCTCAGCTACCGCCAGCTCACCGGCATCCTCGGCGTCAGCCACATGACGATCCGGCGCGACATCGCCGTGCTCGAAGAGGCCGGCCGCGTGCTCGCGACCCCCGGCGGAGCGAAGATCGCCTCACGCCTGGTCACCGAGCCGTCGCGGTTCGAGAAGGCTCGTCAGGACGTCGCCGAGAAGGACGCGATGGCCCGCCACGCGGCATCCCTCGTCACCGAGTCGATGACCATCTACCTCGACGCCGGCACGACCATCCAGGCGATGCGCCCGCACCTCGAGACGGTGCAGGACCTCACGGTCGTGACCAACGACCTCGCCATCATCGCCGCGTTCCTCGACCACCCCACCGCCGACATCATCGCCATCGGCGGACGCGTCGAGAAGGCCAACCAGTCGACCACCGGGCGTCTCGCCGCCCTCACACTGCACGAGCTGTCGATCGACATCGCCTTCCTCTCGTCATCGTCGTGGGATCTGCGCCGCGGCGTCACGACCCCGACCGAGTCGAAGATCGCGCCGAAGACCGCGGCGATCGAGAGCGCGAGCGAGACGGTGCTCGTCGCCGGCAGCTCGAAGTACGGCTCGTTCGGCCGCTACCGGGTGTTCGACCTCGAAGACCTCGACGTGATCGTCACCGATGCGGGCCTGAGCGACGCCACCGCCGCCGGCATCGAAGAACGCGGCGTCACGGTCGTCCGCGCCGGCGTCTAGACCCGGCGGGGCCCTTCGACAAGCTCAGGGACCCAGTTCCTGAGACGGCTCCGCCGACCCACCGACCGGGTCGCTGAGCCACCGACCGGGTCACTGATCCCCCGACTGGGTCGCTGAGGCACCTACTGGGTCGCTGAGCCTGTCGAAGCGTCCCCCACAACACACCCCTACGCCACCAACTCCCCCGCACGCACCGCCCGCAGCAGCGCGCCGAACTGCGTAGCGGCGGTGAGCGGATGCTCGGGATGCCACTGCACCCCCAGCAGGGGCAGGGTCTCGTGGGCGATGGCCTCGATCACGCCATCGCCCGATCGCGTGAGCACCACGAGCCCCTCGCCGAGTTCGTCGATGGCCTGATGGTGCGTGCACAGCGCAGGCGGCGCGAGGCCCGGCGCGACGGCCGCGAAGTCGAGTGTCGTGGGGATGAACGGCTCCGCCCCCGGCCCCCGGTGCCCGGGAACGTGCTGCAACAGGCTCCCGCCGAGGGCGACGTTGAGAAGCTGATGCCCTCGGCACAGTCCGAGGAGCGGGCGCCCGGCGCCGACAGCATCCATGATCACGGCGATCTGCAGCCGGTCTGCCCGGCGTTCGTACGGCGACCTTCGCGGCCGGCGGTCCTGCTGACCGTAGAGTCCGGGTTCGATGTCGTCGCCGCCGAGGATCACGACCACATCGGCATCGCGCGAGGCCTGCCGCAGCTCGGCCTCGGGGTCTTCGGCCGCGGCGTGCAGCGAGGCGGTCCATCCGAGTCCCTCGACGGCGGCGACGGCCGCCTCGTTGAGCGAGTCGAGGAGGGCCTGGTATCCGGCGGCGGCGCGGGGACGGTGGGTGCGCACATGGAAGAGAGCGACGTGCGGGGCGGTCATGCGGATGCCTCGGTCATTGGTACTCCTCCAGCACCAGGAAACCGTGCGAATAACCCCAGGTCAAATGCGTTATTGATACCTTTTCGCTCGCAATCTCCCCGTAACGGAGCGGTAATACGAGACACGTATCGTGCCCTCATGGAGCTCCGTCAACTGCGCTATTTCATGGCCGTCGCCGACGAGCTCCACTTCGGCCGCGCGGCCCAGCGGCTGCACATGTCGCAGCCCCCGCTGAGCGTGCAGGTGGGCAGGCTCGAGCAGGAGGTCGGCACCGCGCTGTTCGAGCGCAGCACCCGTCGCGTCTCGCTCACCCCGGCCGGTCGGCATCTGCAGGAGCGCGCCCGCCGCATCCTCGACGAGGTCGAATCGGTGCGCTCCGACATGCGCGACTACGTCGACGGCCTCGCCGGTCACCTCACCGCGGGCTTCGTCAGCTCGGCGAACTACACGCTGCTCCCCGGCGTCGTGCAGCTCTTCCGCGCCCGCCGCGAGAAGGTCACGCTCAGCCTCGTTCCGCTCACCTCGGGCGAGCAGTTCGCCCGGCTGCGCGAGGGCACGCTCGACGTCGGCATCGTGCGCGACGAGGTGCCGCCGCAGGGGCCGGCATCCGTTCCCCTGACCTGCGAGGTCGTTTTCGAGGAGCGCCTCGTCGCCTGCCTGCCCGTCGACCATCCGTTGGCCGGCCTCTCCGAGGTCACGGCCGAGCAGATCACCGGTGTACCGATGATCACCTACCCCCGCGCGCTCATGCCGGGCTTCGTCGATCGCGTGGCCGAGGTGCTCGGGGCGAGCGGCCGCACGCCCCGCGTGATCGAGGAGGTCGCCCACCAGGAGACCGCGCTCGGCTTCGTCGCGGCAGGCATGGGTGCGAGCATCCTGCCCGAGTCGGTGCGCCAGCTCGTGCCGCCGTCGATCGCCGTCGTGCCGCTCACCGGCTCACCGACGACCCGGCTGCTCGCCGTTCGCCAGGCCCGGGCCGGTAGCCCCGTTCTCACCGCGTTCATCGACTGCCTGCACGACGCCGCCCGGTCGCTGCCCGTCTCGGCGTAGCCCCCGGCACCGGCTTCTCACCCCGGACCCGCCGAAAACTCACCCCGACGGTCGCGTCACGAAAACCGATATACGGCGTCTTAACCGGTGAAGGGCTTCTTGCCTTCGCCGGCCTCCCCGCCGGCAGCCGGCCTCCCCGCCGGCATCCGATCCAGGTCCCCACGACCGGATCTCGAGGGAGGGTGCCCCAACGCCCTCCCTCTTCTCTTCGCCGTCGGCGCCCGCACACGTCTCGATGAGCGGATGCCGCCGCTCAGGCGCCGTCCAGAATCAGTCCGTATCGTCGCCGACTCGCTGTCCATCCTGGGGAGGGTCGACGAGCGAAAGGCACGACATGACTGTTGCCACGATTCTCCACGCTGCACCCTCGACGATGTGGGCGTTCGTTCTGGGTGCACTCGTCGTCTCGCACCGAGAAGACAGACGGGCGCGACGACGACTGACCGCAACGATTCTCGCCTCGATCTGGCTGACGTTCTGCGCCGCGAGCCTCTGGCAGACTCCGGCGATCGAGCCCCTGTGGCTGCAATACCTCCTCCTGATCGCGCTGCCCGCGGTCGTGGGGGCAAGCGTCGCGTGGATCGTCGGCCGTGTGCGGGCCAGCCGCTCGACCGCTCCTCACGAGGATCGCTCGGTCTCGGAGGGAGCGCGATGACCGAACAGCTCGCCACGACCATCAGCGTCGCCGTCGCGATCGCGCTGGCACTCGTCTCGCTCGCGTACGGCCTCGCCCTCGGCCACCTCCGCCACCACAAGCGGGAAGCGCGCGGCCCGGCGCGGCCCCGCAACCTCGGGGCGATGGTCTTCTTCTCCGCCGCGATGCCCGGAGGCATCGTGTTCCTCTGGAATCGCCCCCTCTTCGATCCGGTGCTGCAGATCGCGCTGCTCTGCGTCCTCCCCGCGCTGATCGGCTACGGCATCCACGCGGTGGTCCGTCGACGCCGGAGTCCTGAGCAGCCGTCGCCCTGATCTCCCTGTTCCGCGAGAGGATGGTGTCGGCCGACCCTCGAGGAGACCCATGTCCGCAGCATCCGCTCCCCTGTCCCAGCCGCTGTACCGCGCGACGTTCGCGCAGGCGGTGAGCCGGTTCTTCCGTCAGTTCGCGACGTTCACCGGGCGGGCGTCGAAGAGCGAGTTCTGGTGGGTGGCGCTGTTCGTGTTCCTCGTGACGCTCGTACCGAACACCCTCCTGACCGTCGGCCTCACCTCCGGCATCACGCACTCGATCGCCAGCCAACTCACGGTCTCGGCCGGCACCGAGCTCGACTCCGCTATGCCGGTCGGCACGTCGGGCGCGGCGATCCTCGACGACCCCACGGCCGCGCTGCTCATTCCGCTCGGCGCCGCGATCGGCGGCGTCATCGCCCTCGCGCTCGTGGTGCCGTGGCTCGCCCTGACCTGGCGCCGCCTGCACGACGCGGGCCTCGCCGGGGCGTGGTTCTTCCTGTCGTTCCTCCCCGCCGTCGGCGGTCTCTTCCTGCTCGTGCTCATGCTGCAGCCCGCCAAGCGAGAGGGTCGCCGGTTCGACCCGGCACCGTGATCCGCCGGGCGCCGTAGCCATCTGCAGGGAAGAAGCACACGTGCAGGGAGAAAACGCCCGATACCCCCTGCAGGTGGAGAAACTCCCCGCAACTCGCACCCGAGCCCGGCCCCTCACGCCCCGCGCCGTCGCCGTGACCGTGCCTCCTCGTCGAGCATCCGCCACCGCTCCCGCCATCCCAGGAACAGGGCGACCGAGGCGACCACCAGACTGACGAGCGCGGCGACCCCGACCCACACCCCCGCGGATCCGACCACGAGCGCGAGCCCGAACAGCACACCCGCGGCGAGCAACAGCACACCCTGCACCAAGAACCAGCGCCAGCGCGGCATCCGCCCGTCCCTCAGCCCTCGCCCCGCACGGAATCGGATGTCGCCGCCACCGCCCGATACCGGCGACTGCTCGGCCGGCGCGGGGTCACGCGTTCGCGCGCCCGCTCGCGCAGCGCGAGCGCGAACCCCAGCGCCGAGATCGAGAACACCAGGATCAGAGTGAGGATCGCCTCGATGACGTGCCGATCGTCGCAGGCGAGCAGGAGCATGACGCCGACGACGAGGAACACGACTCCCTGCAGCAGGTACGCCTGCGTCGTCGTCACGGGCGCCGTTCCGTGTGGGTCACCCGACGCTCACGACGGCGCTCACGCAGCGCCCGGGTGAGCATGATCCCCGATGACAGGAACGCCGCGGGCACGACGAGAGCCACCCACCAGCTGGCCCCGACCGCCGCGATGACGAGGGAGAACACCACAGCGCCGAGGAACAGGATCCCCGCCTGTCCGAGCTTCCACTTCCACTGATCCATGACCGTTCCCCCTCGCTTCGTGCCGGCGTCGCCTCACACGCACGCCCCCTCATCCACATGACGAGATCGGCCTCGGGATCGGTCGCGCTGCGTCCTATGCGGCTCGATTTCGAGCACCCGCGTAAGAAATCGCCCCCTCACTCGTCTCCTAAGGGGACATCGCGCCCGCATCGTTCGAACTGGGGAAAGGAACGACGACATGAGCGAGGGAATCCCTCTCTGGTCACCGGGTTTGCTGACCGCGCCCGACTCCGCCGCGCACGCGCGCTTCCACGTGCGCGCCGACGCGGATGCCGTGGCCACCGCCGTCGAACAGATCGTGATCGGCGGTGAGCACACCGATCTGCAGGTCGACGATTCGCGACAGCATCTGCGATTCCGCACGAAGCGCACGATCTGGAACTGGGAGATGGAGGTCGGCGTGACCTCGACCCCGATGCGCCGCGGGTGCGAGGTGCAGATCTCGCTCGACGTCGCGCCCGACCGCCCGTTCAGCACGCACGACGCCGAGAAGAATGCGGCCGCGCTCGAGCAGCTCCGCTGGCAGCTCGAATCCGCCGTCGGTTGATTTCCGGAATCCGCGACAGATTCCTGCACTCCATCCGTCAATAGATGTGGAAGCGGAGTCTCGGTCTCCGCTTCCGCCCTCGATCCGGGAATATCGAGGCCACAGGTGGGCGACATGGGGGTGTCGCCCACCGCAGGTGGCCGGCATCTCTCGCATGCGGATGCCGGCCACCCCGGTGGGGATTACTCCCCATGTCCAGAGCCATAGCGGCCGCACAGGTTTCGCTATGCTCGGGCGCATGACTTTGGCTACCGTCCAGCATCAACTGTCCACGCCCGAAGGTTTCGCGAAGGCCGTCGACGGCAAACGCACCGTCTCGAGCCTCGGCTGGACGAGCCTCGGGCTCGGCGCCGCGGCGTTCGCGTTCAACCTCTTCTCGACCGGTCAGGCCGTGGACTGGGCGTGGGAGTACATCCCGCAGCTGCTCTTCCGCCCCGACCTCTTCGAGTACTCGAGCGGGCGCAGCGAGGTGTGGTCGTACGTCTACTCCTTCGCCCCACTCATCCTCGTGCCGCTGGGCATCATCCTGCTGATCGTGCACTTCGCGACGCGCAAGAACGCCGGCGCGAACCTCTTCACCGACTTCCAGTCACGCGGCTGGGTCGGCAAGCAGCGCTACACCGGGCTGCAGGTCAAGAACGGCAACCAGACGGTCGACACCGTGCTGATCTCGCACCCGAGCATCCCCGACGAGAGCTTCGACGCGATCGCCCTGCAGTTCCAGACCTACGTCACGAGCCTCGACAAGAAGGCGCTCAAGGCGTTCACCACCAGCGCGACCAAGGCGGGCGTGCTCACCGGCATCCCCGCCGCGGTGATCGCACCGGGCATCCCCGCCGAGGTCGTCATCGCCCCGACGCAGGGCAAGAGCGAGTTCGCCGTCGTCGTTCCGCCCGCTCCGGGCACGTCCGGCAAGTTCAAGGTGCTGCCGATCAAGAGCTGATTTTCTGCACTCAGTCGCCAATTCGACGAGCGAGCGTCAGATTCCTGATGCTCGCTCGTCAATCTTTTGAGGGGTAGTCGGTCCCCTCATCTACGCGGCGGCTCCAGGGGAGTGTCGCGTGAAGGGGGCGGAGTGTGGTGCGCCGCTCCCTTCACCCTCCACAGTGAGTCGATTGGTGATAGATGAGCGTCATCCTGGACGAAGTCCGCGTACGGCCCCGCAGTGTCCTGAAGGTTCCCCACCCGGTCGAGGATCTGGCCCCGGCCGATCCGAGCCCCGAGATCCCCGCCACTCCACGGCAGGAGATCTACGACGGCTCCGAGCTTCGCCGCGAGCGCCGTTTCCTCGGTGATGACGCCTTCTCCGAGATCGGATCGGCGATCGCCTCCGGCTCCCTCGAAGACGGTGAGCTGCTGCGCGACCGCGAACTGGCCGAGCAGATGGGCATCTCCCGTACGCCGGTGCGCGAGGCCATCCTGCAGCTGCAGCAGATCGGGCTCGTCGAGATCCTGCCGTCGCGGCGCACGCGCGTGACGCCGCTGACCCGCCAGATCGCCGAGGACTGCCGGCGCTGGGCAGGCTACTGCGGGGGCATCGCCGCCCGGCAGGCGGTCGCGTCGCTGTCGACGACGGATGCCGAGACCGCCGTCTCCCGCATCGATGGGCTGCTCGAGGCCATCGGCTCGCCCGCCGAGGCGGCGACGGCCGCGCTCGAACTCCTGCTCTTCCTGTCGGCACGCGCCGGCAGCCCGATCCTCCACGCCGAGATCACCGAGCGCCAGTTCTCGCTGTTGCGGGCACTGCGCCGGCTCTCGTACTCGTCGCACGAGGTCGACGCCGCGCGCACGGCCAGCCGCGAACTCGCCACCGCGATCGCACGCCGCGACGGCGACGGCGCCGAGACGGCGATGCGCCGCATCTTCGGCATCCGCTAGATGTTCGTCGAAGGGCCCGAGCACACACAGTCTCGGGCCCTTCGTCGTATGCCGGTGCGTGGGGGTGCTTCGACAGGCTCAGCAACCCAGTGAAGAAACTGGGTCCCTGAGCCTGTCGAAGGGCCCCACCACGAGATTCAGCGGCTTTCGGGCGTCTCGATCTCGGCATCCGTCGGCTGCGACTCGCGGCGCGCGTACCCGACCCATGCGTCGCGCTTGGCGGCTTCCTCTGCGGCGCGACGACGGCGCTGCAGCACGATGAACACCACCGCGAGTCCGATCAGCACGACGATCAGCCCGATTCCCACCGCGAGCAGGATGCCGGGCAGCGGACTGACCTCGGTCTGCACGTCGTCGACGCCGTCGATCACATCCGCCGAGGCGGTGCGCACGAGCGGATTCGCCCCATCGCCGACGTAGAGGCTGAGCAACGCGGTCGCCCGCAGCTCGGCCTCGGGGATGTCGCCGATCCGCGCGGGGATCTCGATCGTCTTCGTCTCAGCCGCTCCGAGGGTGAGCGACCAGGTCGCCTCGTTTCCGTCGACCTCGGCCCCGTCGAGCGAGCCGAGTGCGACGTAGGTGGGCGGGGTGAGCACCACGCGGGCCTGAACGGCCTCGCCCCTGTTCACGATCTCGGCGGTGTAGGTGATCCGCTCCCCCGCGGCGAGAGCCTCGGCGTCGCTCGTGAGCGTGACCGCGATGTTCGGCGCCGACTGCTCGGCGGCGGCCGCCGGAGCCCCACCGAAGCCGAGCAGGCCCAGCACCGGCAGTGCGATCGCGAGCACGGCTGCAAAACGGGTGACAGTTAAGAGATGTATGCGTGACATGTCGTGGATGCGGTGAACGGGCGAGGCCTGATGGCCCCGCCCGTTCACCTCTGCCTTACTTCTCGATTACTCGGTGATGTTCTGACGACGGCGCACCAGGAGCAGCGCGAGTCCGGCGAGGATCGCCAGCGTCGCGACTCCGAGGCCCCCACCCACGATCCACGGGTTCAGACCCGTGGTCGCCAGCGGCGGGGCCGGCGGCGTGACCGTCGTGGTGACCGAGCACGCGTCGCCGCACGCTCCGCCGTCACCGGGGAGCACCGCGTTCACGAGCTCACGGTCGCCCGTGAGGGGATCGTTGACCGTGACGCTGTAGGTGACCGAGACGACCTGGCCGACCTCGAGCGCACCCGCCCAGCTCAGCACCGGAGCGGTGTAGGTCGCCCCGTTCGTCGCGTCGCCGTTGTAGGTCGCGTCGTCGAGCACCTCCGACAGGTCGTCGGTGAACGATGCCGGCGTCTCGTCGGTGTACGCGACCGCACCGGTGTTGCCGATGGCGATCGTGTAGGTCACCTTCTGACCCGCGGCCGTGGTCTCCGTGTCGACCGATTTGGAGACCTCGTACGCGGAGATCGGCGTGTTCGTGACGCACGAGCCCTCGTCGAGGCACTCGCCGCCATCACCCGGGGTGACGGCATTGGCGAGGTCGAGGTCACCGGTCGCGGGGGCGTTCACGGTCACCGAGTAGGTCAGCGTGACGCTGTCCTCGACGGGGATCGCGAGCGACCACGACAGGATCGGGGCGGCGTAGGTCGCACCGTTCGAGGCGTCGCCGTTGTAGGTCGCATCGTCGAGCACACCCGAGAGATCATCCGAGACCGTGGCCGGGGCATCCGCCGTGAAGGCAGCGGCACCGGTGTTGGTCACGACGATCGTGTAGGTGAGCGTCTGGCCGAGGTTGACCGTGGTGGCCGATGCGGACTTGTCGACCGTGAAGGAGCGGAGCGCGTCGGTGGTCGAGCACTCGGCCTCCGGGTCGCACCCGCCGCCGGGACCGGTGGGGACGACCGCGTTCGTGAGAACACCGTCGCCGGTTCCGGCGGCGAGCACCGTCACCGAGTACGTGATCTCGAGGGAAGCGCCACTGGGGAGGGCTCCCGACCACGACAGGGTGTTTCCTGTGACGGTGGCACCTTCGGACGCGTCGTCGTTGTACGTCGCGTCGTCGAGCACGGCCGACAGGTCATCGGTGAAGGAGGCGGGCTCCTCGTCGGTGTAGTCCACCGCACCGGTGTTCGTGATGGTCACGGTGTAGGTGACCACGTCGCCCACGGTCACCGAGCCGCCGGCCGACGACGTCTTCGAGGCCGTGTAGGCCTGGAGGGCGTCTTCGGTCGAGCACTCGCCGATGCAGGTTCCGCCGTCACCGGGAACGACCGCGTTGGTCAGGATGCCGTCGCCGTCGCCGGCCGCGTTCACGGTCACCGAGTAGGTGATGGTGATCGTGGCGCCGGCGGCGAGCGGGCCCTCCCAGCTCAGCGTCGTGCCATCGACGGTCGCGCCCTCGGTCGCGTCGTCGTTGTACGTCGCATCGTCGAGCACGGCCGACAGGTCGTCGGTGAAGGATGCCGGGGCGTCCTCCGTGAAGTCGACGGCGCTGTTGTTCGTGACGGTGATCGTGTAGGTCAGCACGTCGCCCTCGTTGACCTCGCCCGCGCCGGACGATGCCTTCGAGACCTGGAACTGGCCGATCGGGGTGTCGGTGGCGCACTCGCCCTCGGGGTCGCAGTCGCCGCCCGGAGCCGTCGGGACCACGATGTTGCCGAGGTTGAGATCGCCCGCACCCGAGCCTGCCGGGTTGACGGTGACCGAGTACGTGATCTCGATCGAGCCGCCCACGGCGAGCGGGCCCGACCACGAGAGCGTCGTACCGGTGACGGTGGCGCCGTTCGAGGCGTCATCGTTGTACGTCGCGTCGTCGAGCACGTTCGCGAGGTTGTCGTCGAACGAGGCGGGCTCGTCGGCGGTGTAGTCGATCGCACCGGTGTTGGTGACGGTCACCGTGTAGGTGATGACGTCGCCGGGCAGCGCGCTGGTGGCCGAGGCATCCTTCGACACGGTGAACGACCCCGACGGGATGTTCACGAGGCAGGCGGGGTCGGTCGAGCCGGGCTCGCAGTTTCCGCCGTTCTCGGTGACCACCGCGTTGTCGATCTGGCTGTCACCGGTGACCGGGTCGTTCACGGTCACGGAGTACGTGAGCGTGACCGTCTCGCCGACAGCGAGCGGGCCGGACCAGCTGAGCACGGGAGCGGCGTAGGTCGCTCCACCGGTGACGTCACCGTTGTACGTCGCGTCGTCGAGGACCTCGGAGAGGTCGTCGGTCAGCGCCGCCGGGGACTCGGCCGTGTAGGCCGCCTCGCCGGTGTTGGTGATCGTCAGCGTGTAGGTGATCGTGTCGCCCGGGATCACGTCCACGGCATCCGCCGTCTTGGTGACCGTGTACGACTGCACCGGAGTGACGGTCTCGCAGACCTCTGCGGGGTCGCACGATCCGCCGTCGCCGGTCGGGACGACCGCGTTGGTGAGCACGTTGTCGCCGGTGTTGGGGCTGTTGACCGTCACCGAGTAGACGATGTCGATCGACTCACCCGCAGCCAGCGCCCCCGACCAGGCGAGCGTGTTGCCGGTCACCGTGGCGCCGTTCGTCGCGTCGTCGTTGTACGACGCGTCGTCGAGCACGGCCGACAGGTCGTCGGTGAAGGATGCCGGAGCAGCCGTCGTGTAGTCCACGCCACCCGTGTTGGTCACCGTCACCGTGTAGGTGATGGTGCCGCCGAGCTGCACCGACGTCGCCGATGCCGTCTTCGAGACGGTGTAGGACTGCACGTCGGTCGTGGTCTCGCACTCACCGATGCAGTCTCCGCCGGGGCTCGTCGGAACGACCGCGTTGGTGAGCACGTTGTCACCGGTGTTCGGGTCGCTGACGGTCACCGAGTAGGTGATGGTGATCGACTCGCCGGCGGCCAGCGCACCCGACCAGCTCAGCGTCGGGTCGGTGAACGTCGCGCCGTTGTCGGCGTCGAGGTTGTAGACCGCGTCGTCGAGCACGGCCGACAGGTCGTCGGAGAAGGATGCCGGGGCACCGTCGGTGTAGTCCACCGAACCGGTGTTCTCGACCGTCACCGTGTAGGTGATGGTGCCACCGGGGACGACGGTCGACGCGGAGGCTTCCTTCGTCACCGTGTACGCCTGCACCGGGGTGACCGTGCCGCACTCGTCGGGCACGCACTCGCCGCCGGGGCCGTCGGGGACGACCGCGTTGGTGAGCACACCGTCACCCGAGACCGGGTTGTTGACGGTCACCGAGTAGGTGATGGTGATCGATGCACCGGCGGCCAGCGGGCCTTCCCAGGCGAGCGTGCTGCCGGTGACGGTCGCACCCTCGGTGGCGTCGTCGTTGTAGGCGGCGTCGTCGAGCACGGCCGACAGGTCGTCGGAGAAGGATGCCGGGGCATCCTCCGTGTAGGCGACGTCACTGTTGTTGGTCACGACCACCGTGTAGGTGATGGTGTCGCCGGGGACGGCGCTCGTCGCGGATGCCGACTTCGACACCGTGTACGACTGCACCGGGGTGACGGTCGCGCACTCGTCGGGGGCGCACTCGCCGCCGGGGCCGGTGGGCAGCACCACGTTGGCGAGCTCTCCGTCACCCGAGCGCGGGTCGTTGACCTCGACCGAGTAGGTGATCGTGACGGTCTGGCCGACACCGATCGCACCCGACCAGTTGAGGTTCGGCGACGCGAACGTCGGAACCGGCAGCGTGATGCCGGGCTGTCCGACGACCACCGCGGTGGGCGTGCCGGTCAGCGTGGCGTCGTCGAGCACGGCCGACAGGTTGTCGCTGATCGTCGCCGGGGTGGCCGACGTGTAGGCGGCGCTACCGTCGTTGACGATCGTGAGCGTGTAGGTGACGACGTCACCCGGGTTCACGGTCTCGGGCGTGCTCGCCGCGACCTCCTTCGACACGGTGTAGTGGCGAACCGGGTTCTCGGTCTCCTCGCAACCGGCGGGCGGGCAGGTGCCGTCACCGTTGCTGAGCACGTTGCCGAGCACGTGGTCGCCCTGGTCGGCGTAGTCCGCGACCGTCACCGTGTAGGTCACGGTCAGGGTCTCGCCGACGGGCACCTCACCGGTGATGGCGAGGTCGGTGCCGGTGAGCGTCGCGGTGAGGCCGGCGTCGGCCGTGGGGCCGGCGGTCAGCGACGCGTCGTCGAGCACGTTCGCGAGCGAGTCGAGGGCGTCGACCGTGGCCGGCGCTGCTCCCTCGTTCGTGAACGACAGGGTGTACGTGACCTCCTGGCCGGCGATCACGGCGGTGCCGGATGCCGGGTTCACGGTCTTGTCCATCGACAGTGCGGCTGCGGGCACCTGTGCGAAGTCGCACGCGGCATCCGGGTCGAGGGCATCCTCTTCCGGCACGCAGACGGTGTTGATGAGCACGTTGTCACCGGTGGAGGCGTCGTACGTGACCGTGTAGGTGATCGTCGCGGACGCCCCGGCGGCGAGCGGACCCGACCAGCTGAGCTCGGGAGCGGCGTACGTGACGGTTCCGGCGGATGCCGTGGCGTCACCGTTGTACGTCGCGTCGTCGAGCACCTCGGTCATGTCGTCGACGAAGGTCGCGGGCGACT
The DNA here is from genome assembly GCF_052045715.1 of Microbacterium sp. 22179. Classification (NCBI taxonomy): domain Bacteria; kingdom Bacillati; phylum Actinomycetota; class Actinomycetes; order Micrococcales; family Microbacteriaceae; genus Microbacterium; species Microbacterium sp. 22179. The sequence goes on from NZ_JBQEPJ010000010.1 coordinate 37,547, forward strand.
CGGTTGTGAACTCGCCCGGGCCCTCGTTGGTGACGACGACCGTGTAGGTGACGGAGTCACCGTCGGCCGGCAGCTCGTCGGTGCTCGCGGTCTTGTCGATCGTGAGACGCGGGAGCAGGTTCTCCGTCGAGGCGCAGACCTCACCGGTCACCGGGTCGGTGCCCTCGCCGGTGGCGGGGTCACAGGTCGGCACGTCGGTGGGCGGGTTACCCGGGGTCGGCGGGGTGGTCGGCTGCCAGGCGACGTTGCGCACGACACCGTCGCCACCGGCCTGCAGCGTCACCGAGTAGGTGAGCGTGACCGAGTCGCCGGCCGGCAGGGCGCCGGACCACGAGATGAAGCCCGGGTCGATGTACGTCGGGTTCGAGCCGACGGATGCCGTGGCGTCGAGGTTGTACTCGGCGTCGTCGAGCACTCCGCGAAGGTCGTCGAACACGACGGCCGGGTTGAGGGCCGTGTAGCCCGCGGTGCCGGTGTTGGTCGCGGTCACCGTGTAGGTGACGACGTCACCGGGGCGGCTGTCGGCGGTCTGCGTCGACTCCTTCTCGATCTCGAGAGCGCGGTCGGCGAAGACCACGGGGTAGTCCTCGACCTCACCGCCGGTGGCGACACCGAGCGGCTGCGGGTCGGCGACGACGCCCGGGAAGAGGCGGAAGCGCGCGAACGAGTCGGCGGTCGGCGTGCCGATCGGGAACGTCAGCGTGTAGTCGGCGGTGCCGCTGTTGGCGGGAACCTGCACGACCACGCGCTCTCCGGCGTCGAACGTGCCGTTGTTGTCGAGGTCGATCCAGCCGGCGAGGGTCGCGACCTCGTCGGTCTCGTTCGTCACCGAGACGGTGACCACGGTCTGCTCACCGGGGATGATCTCGATCGGAGCATCCACGCCGTCCTCGTCGGCGATGCCGTTCACGTCGTCGCCGTCGGCGTCGGGCGTGGGCTGGCCGTCGAGCTCGGCGTCGATCGCCGTGCCGATGGTCAGACCGGGCAGCAGCGCGTGGCTCGGGCCGTTCTGGGCTGCGGTCGTGCCGTAGCTGTCGGGTGCGTCACCGTAGTCGGCGCAGAGCGGACTCGGGACGACCTGGGCGTTGAAGCCCTCGTTCGTCCAGAAGCTCTTGATCTGCACGATGATCACGTTCGTGCCGGTCTGCCAGCTGTTGTCGAGCAGGGTCGTCGCCTGCGCGCCCGCGACGAATCCACCGTACCGGTAAGGGTCGGTCGTGTTCTGCGGCAGGTTCGCACCGGTCTGCTGCTGGCCGTTGACCCACACAGCGGCGACGCTGTTGTCGGCGAGCCAATTCATCGTGAGAGAGAACGCCGAGGGGTTGACGGCCGGGTCAAGGTCGAACTGGAAGCGGTAGTACCAGTCACCGCTGCCCTGGGTCTGGTTTGCTCCGCCGACTCCGGTGTAGTTCGCGCTGATCCACTGGGCATTGCCCGACGGGCTGGGGATCCAGGCGTTGGGCACCTGGTTTCCCACCTCGGCGTCGAGCCAGAGCGCGTCGGCCGCGGGGAGCGAGGTGGCCGTCACCGGAGTCGTACCGTTCGGGTGGAAGAAGCCATCGACACCGCCGGCGACCTGCCAGTTGGCATCCGATGCACCGTTCGCGAGAACACCACCGGTCGCGGCGTTGTAGCCGGTGTTGAAGATGTTGGGGTCCGAGGTGCAGGTCACGATCGGCAGCTCGGGCTCGAGGAACTCGACGGTCGCCTCATTGGGCTGGTCGAGACCGGTCGGCGTGATGTTGTCGGAACCGTTGGTGTACGAGCCGACCGTCGACGAGGTGACGTCGACCGTGATGGTGCACGAGGCCTGGCCGGCGGCGAGTGAGCCGTTGGTGACCGTGATCGAGGTGCCGCCCTGCGGTGCCGAACGCGTCGCGACACAGGTGCCGCCGAGGTTCGGGAACGGAGCGATCGTCAGCCCTGCGGGCAGTTCGTCGACGAAGCCCCAGCCGGCCTTCGCGGCGAGCTCGCTCGTGTTGGTGACCGTGAGCGTCAGGGTCGAGGTCTGGCCGACGAAGCGGGTCGCAGGAGAGAACGACTTGTCGAGCTGCGGGGTGACGTCGAGGATGCGGATGTTGTCGAAGGCCGCGTCGTTACCGGTGCCGCTGCCGTTGGCATTGGTCATGCGGATGCCGACGGACGAGCCGCTGAAGAGCAGCGACCCGTTGGACGTGTACGTGCCGACGTTGATGGCTGCCGCCGGGAGGGTGCCGGAAGCGGGCGCGTTGACCGTCTTGGTCGACGTACAGGCGTTGATCTGTCCACCGACCGCGGTGGCCGCGCCGGTCGAGGAGAGCAGCGAGAAGTTGTAGAGCGGCGCGGAGACGTTGCAGTTCTTGGCTGCGGCGTCGACGCTGAAGGTGAGGTAGCGTCCGTTCGCCGACGCGAGCGGCACCGGGTTCACCGTCTGGAACTCGACCTGGTTCGCCCCCGGGTTGCCCTCCGTGTAAGCGGCAACGGCGTTGTTCGTCGCCGGAGTCGGCGAGCCCACGTGCGCGCCGAGTGCGTAGACAAGCTGACGCAGATTCTGCGCGCTACCCAGGTTCGCGCAGTTCCCCTGGGTCGTCGGAGGGATGTTGAAGTTGACGATCTGGCCATTGCAGTTCGCCAGCCACGGGGCAGCCGCGGTATAGGTCTGGCCGCCGGCGCCGGTGTAAGCGCTGAGCACCACCGGCGCATTGCCCGCGACGTTCTCGAAGTTCTCCTGGAACAGGGTGATCGGCGCCGAGGGAACCCCCGGGTTGCCCGGGGCGAGCTTCGCGATGAGACCTGCGGCCGTGGGGCCGTCGATCGCCGCACCGACCGCGTTCGTCGCGGTGGTAGGAGCCGCGAACGCGGCATTCGGCACGAAAGCCGCCATCAGGCCGACGACCAGCGAGGTCACCGCGACGACGGCGAGTGCCGGTCGCTTCCTGCTGAGTCCGTTGTTCCGAGAGTCCGACTTCCGTCGGCTCCTCGTGAGTCTCCCCTGAGCACGCATACTGTGTTTCCTCCCCGACTGCCGGACACGAAGACGTCACGACAGTTCAGCGCCAGTATTCCGATGAGCAGCTACTCAGGAAAAGCTCAGGAAACCAATATCACCCTCTCAGGGTGCAAAATTCACCCCGGCACTCACCCCGAGGTGTGTCGGGGGGTGTGCCCGCGCCGAAGATGGGCGGATGCCTCGAGTGCAGCGTCGCGGCTCGAGACGCCGAGCTTGCGGTAGAGCACGCGCAGGTGCGTCTTGGCGGTGTTGCGCGAGACGAACATGGCATCGGCGATCTGCTGCACCGAGGCGTGCGCGGCGAGGAGGCCGAGCACCTGCTCTTCGCGCGGGGTGAGCGACACCATCGGCGGTGGCACGAACCGCGCCGTGCCGTCGCCTGGCAGCGGAGCATCCGCGGTGATCGCCTGGCGGACGCCCGGGATGGCCTCCTGCGCGGCGTCATAGGCCTGCGACTCGTCGAGCGCGGCACGCACGCGGGCGAGCAGAGCGTGCCCCGTGGGCGTCGCCCGGGCGAGGTGTGCGAGGTTGGCGCGGATCACGCGCCAGCGCGCTGTCTCGGTGAAGCCGGGCGGCTGCTCTGCTCGGGTGCGGTCGAGGAGCTCTGCGGCGTCGTGGGCGCGCCCGTTGATCATGAGGGCGCGCGCGGCGCTGACGGCGAGGTACGGGTCGGTCTGCGCCCGCGTGCTGGGTTCGACGATGTACAGTGCGGCGTCGATGTTACCGAGCGACTGGTGCAGGTCGGAGATGTCGGCCCGCAGCAGGGCGCCGGCGAGGGAGGCCGGCGGGGTGAGCGACGGGAACGAGTTCAACGCGTGTTCGAGGTCGCGCAGTGCAAGGGCGCGGTCACCCCAGAGCAGGGCGTGACGTGCGCGGGCGTGGATCTCGACCCACCACAGGTCACCCGACTCGATGCCGCGGCCGACGTCGGCGAGGATCCCCTCGCTGCCCTCACGGTCGAGCCGGCCGATCGCGATGAGCGCTCGGGCGAGGAGCCCGGCGTATTGCATGCGGTAGGTCATGACGTGGGGGTCCGTTTCGACGGGCACGACGCTGCGGTCGGCCCATTCCTGCGCGTGCGCGTTGTCGCCGGCGAGGGCGTGTGCGAGGGCGCAATAGCCCGCGAGGTACGGAGTGATGGGGTGCGGCAGACCGCTCGCGCTCCAGCGCCACGCTTCTGAGAAGGCTTCGGCCGCTCGGCGCGTGTCGGCGACGACGAGGCGGGCGAGTCCGACGTGCAGCAGCACCATGCCGAGCACGTCGTCGAACCCGTCTTGCTCGGTGGCCTGACGGATCGCCCGCTGGGCGTCGTCGGCGGCGTCGTTCGCGCGGGTGAAGCGCCCCGAGACGAGGTGGTGCCGGATCTCCATCGCGTGCACGCCGATCGTGTCGCGCGCGGCGGGCCTCTCCTGCCCGAGCACCCAGCGGGTGAAGGTGCGCTCGACGCGCTCTTCGAGGCGGTCGGCGGAGCGCCAGATGGCGTGCGTCAACGCGGAGGCCACCATCTGACGCGGATGCTCGGCCACCCACTCCCGCGGAATCTGCAGCCAGGCCTCGATCAGCACGTGCGGTTCGGCGGCGGTGAGGGCGAAGAAGTAGTCGTCGATGATGGCGGCGAAGTCGTCCCAGCGCTCGGCGGCGACGGCAGCGCGGATCTCGGCGACGATGCGCTCTCGCTCCTCGCGCGGCCAGGTGTCGGAGACTTCGGCGGAAGCGGGGTCGCGGGAGTCGTCGGTCATGCGGCTCGGGATTCTGCTGCTGCTGCGGAGTGGAGCGTCGGGTGCGTTGAGGTGAGCGGACTCGTGTGACGGATCAGCATCGCCGCGATCGCGAGCAGGAAGGTCGCGAGCATGCCACCCCACTGCAGGGTCGAGTGCTCGGTGAAGACAGTGGCGTCGTTGAAGAACGCCCAGGTCATCCAGACGGTGTGCGCGGCGGTGGCCACGGTGACGGCCGCTCCGAGGGCGCCGAGGGCCTGCGCGCGGTGGCCGAGGAGCGCGAGGTTGCCGAAGAGCGCTGCGGCGAAGCATCCGGTGCTGAGGGTGACGACGGTCGCCGCGGCGAGGCCGGCGGCTGCTGCTCCGCGGATGTCGGCGACGAGCAGAATGGCGATGATCGTCGCGAGGCCGAGCGACACGATCGAGACGGTCGAGACGACGCGGCGGGCCTGCTCGTGGCGGCGGCGCGTGGCTTGTGTGCGGGCCGCGTTCGCAGTGGTGACGTGCATGGGGTTCCTCGGTGGGGAATGTGATCGAGAGGGCGGTGGCGGGTACACCGGGGGGGGGGGGGGGGGGGGGGGGGGGGGGGGGGGGGGGGGGGGGGGGGGGGGG
>NZ_JBQEPJ010000011.1:0-5527 GCF_052045715.1 Microbacterium sp. 22179
CTTAAAAGAAGTCCGGCGGTGTCCTACTCTCCCACAGGGTCCCCCCTGCAGTACCATCGGCGCTGTGAGGCTTAGCTTCCGGGTTCGGAATGTAACCGGGCGTTTCCCTCACGCTATGGCCGCCGAAACACTATTGATGTTTCAATCAAACACATAACAAAGTCATTGTTGTTATGCGGTTCTCGACCGTACATCGAGAACCACTCAGTGGACGCGTAGCACCAACAAACGGTGTGTTATCAAGTCATCGGCTTATTAGTACCAGTCAGCTGCATGCATTACTGCACTTCCACATCTGGCCTATCAACCCAGTAGTCTGGCTGGGAGCCTCTCACCCGAAGGTATGGAAATCTCATCTTGAGGCCGGCTTCCCGCTTAGATGCTTTCAGCGGTTATCCATCCCGAACGTAGCTAATCAGCGGTGCTCCTGGCGGAACAACTGACACACCAGAGGTTCGTCCAACCCGGTCCTCTCGTACTAGGGTCAGATCCTCTCAAATTTCCTACGCGCGCAGCGGATAGGGACCGAACTGTCTCACGACGTTCTAAACCCAGCTCGCGTACCGCTTTAATGGGCGAACAGCCCAACCCTTGGGACCTACTCCAGCCCCAGGATGCGACGAGCCGACATCGAGGTGCCAAACCATGCCGTCGATATGGACTCTTGGGCAAGATCAGCCTGTTATCCCCGAGGTACCTTTTATCCGTTGAGCGACAGCGCTTCCACAAGCCACTGCCGGATCACTAGTCCCGACTTTCGTCCCTGCTCGACCTGTCAGTCTCACAGTCAAGCTCCCTTGTGCACTTACACTCGACACCTGATTACCAACCAGGTTGAGGGAACCTTTGGGCGCCTCCGTTACTTTTTGGGAGGCAACCGCCCCAGTTAAACTACCCACCAGGCACTGTCCCTGAACCGGATTACGGTTCGAAGTTAGATATCCAGAGTGACCAGAGTGGTATTTCAACAATGACTCCACATGAACTGGCGTCCATGCTTCAAAGTCTCCCACCTATCCTACACAAGCCACACCGAACACCAATACCAAGCTGTAGTAAAGGTCACGGGGTCTTTCCGTCCTGCTGCGCGTAACGAGCATCTTTACTCGTAATGCAATTTCGCCGAGTTCGCGGTTGAGACAGTTGGGAAGTCGTTACGCCATTCGTGCAGGTCGGAACTTACCCGACAAGGAATTTCGCTACCTTAGGATGGTTATAGTTACCACCGCCGTTTACTGGGGCTTAAATTCTCAGCTTCGCCTTGCGGCTAACCGGTCCTCTTAACCTTCCAGCACCGGGCAGGCGTCAGTCCGTATACATCGTCTTGCGACTTGGCACGGACCTGTGTTTTTAGTAAACAGTCGCTACCCACTAGTCTCTGCGGCCTCCAAACGCTTTCGGAGCAAGTCCTAATACGTCGAAGGCCCCCCTTCTCCCGAAGTTACGGGGGCATTTTGCCGAGTTCCTTAACCACGATTCTCTCGATCTCCTTGGTATTCTCTACCTGACCACCTGAGTCGGTTTGGGGTACGGGCGGCTAGAACCTCGCGTCGATGCTTTTCTTGGCAGCATAGGATCATCCACTTTTTATCCGCATCGTGTCTCAGCCTATGTGAACGGCGGATTTGCCTACCGTTCGGCCTACGCACTTGCACCAGGACAACCATCGCCTGGCTTGGACTACCTTCCTGCGTCACACCTGTTAATACGCTAACCGCACCAGAATGGGGTCGTGCGCTAGGCCCAACGCTTCACCCCGAAGGGATCCGTCAGTGGGATTCAGACACTTAGCACTACTGGATTAGCTTGGGCGGTTCTTCGCCGGTACGGGAATATCAACCCGTTGTCCATCGACTACGCCTGTCGGCCTCGCCTTAGGTCCCGACTTACCCAGGGAAGATTAGCTTGACCCTGGAACCCTTGGTCTTTCGGAGGACGTGTTTCTCACACGTCTTTCGCTACTCATGCCTGCATTCTCACTCGTGTAGCCTCCACGGCTGGTTTACACCGCCGCTTCGCTGGCCACACGACGCTCTCCTACCCATCAACACGGCTGGACCACGAAGGCCTACCAATAATGTCAATGCCACAACTTCGGTGGCGTGCTTGAGCCCCGTTACATTGTCGGCGCGGAATCACTTGACCAGTGAGCTATTACGCACTCTTTCAAGGGTGGCTGCTTCTAAGCCAACCTCCTGGTTGTCAAGGCAACTCCACATCCTTTCCCACTTAGCACGCGCTTTGGGACCTTAGTTGGTGGTCTGGGTTGTTTCCCTCTCGACTATGAAGCTTATCCCCCACAGTCTCACTGCTGCGCTCTCACTTACCGGCATTCGGAGTTTGGCTGACGTCAGTAACCTTGTAGGGCCCATCGGCCATCCAGTAGCTCTACCTCCGGCAAGAAACACGCAACGCTGCACCTAAATGCATTTCGGAGAGAACCAGCTATCACGAAGTTTGATTGGCCTTTCACCCCTATCCACAGCTCATCCCCTCAGTTTTCAACCTAAGTGGGTTCGGTCCTCCACGACGTCTTACCGTCGCTTCAACCTGGCCATGGATAGATCACTTCGCTTCGGGTCTAGGACATGCGACTGAATCGCCCTATTCAGACTCGCTTTCGCTACGGCTACCCCACACGGGTTAACCTCGCCACATATCGCTAACTCGCAGGCTCATTCTTCAAAAGGCACGCTGTCACAGCTACTAAGGCTGCTCCAACGGTTTGTAAGCAAACGGTTTCAGGTACTATTTCACTCCCCTCCCGGGGTACTTTTCACCTTTCCCTCACGGTACTTGTCCGCTATCGGTCATCTGGGAGTATTTAGGCTTATCAGGTGGTCCTGACAGATTCACACGGGATTTCACGGGCCCCGTGCTACTTGGGATACTCTTCGCGCCAAGAGAGGCATTTCGACTACGGGGTTGGCACCCTCTATGACCGGCCTTTCAAGACCGTTCGTCTATACCTTCTTGTAACGCCGCCACCTCGGCAGAGATGACTGAAAAGTCCCACAACCCCCAACGTGCAACGCCTGCCGGCTATCACACACGCTAGGTTTAGCCTGATCCGGTTTCGCTCGCCACTACTAACGGAATCGCGGTTGCTTTCTCTTCCTGTGGGTACTGAGATGTTTCACTTCCCCACGTTCCCTCTACCCGCCCTATATATTCAGGCGGGAGTCACTAGGTCGGCACGCCGCCCAGCGGGGTTTCCCCATTCGGACACCCTCGGATCAAAACTTGCTTATCAGTTCCCCGAGGCTTATCGCAGATTGCTACGTCCTTCTTCGGCTCCAGATGCCAAGGCATCCACCGTTTGCTCTTAAAGACTTGAAATCACATGAGTTTGAATCAGAATCGACACCAGGCCCGAAAGCCTGGCATGAAATTGACTAATGATCTTTAAGATCATCTTGTGCAACCAGCTCGAAAGCCGGCTGCAAGATGCTCGCGTCCACTGTGTAGTTCTCAAAGTACGGGCGGTACCCCATCCAGCAACCCCACACGGGGGAAACCAGAAGAGGCCCAGAGTAACCAAATGCTTCCAACCCGAAGGTCAAAGCGCATCCGGTCCCTCAGGACCCAACAGCGTGCAGGCACCGATCCCCTCACCCCACTCTTTCCAACAACCGAAGTTGCGTACTCGACCAGAGATCAGATCTCGATGCCATGTCAAATGTTCCACCCATGAGCTCCCAGCGAAGAACATGTGCCTTCGATCTGGGTTCTGGACTCCGAAGAGTCAGATGCTCCTTAGAAAGGAGGTGATCCAGCCGCACCTTCCGGTACGGCTACCTTGTTACGACTTAGTCCTAATTACCGATCCCACCTTCGACGGCTCCCTCCACAAGGGTTAGGCCACCGGCTTCAGGTGTTACCGACTTTCATGACTTGACGGGCGGTGTGTACAAGACCCGGGAACGTATTCACCGCAGCGTTGCTGATCTGCGATTACTAGCGACTCCGACTTCATGAGGTCGAGTTGCAGACCTCAATCCGAACTGGGACCGGCTTTTTGGGATTCGCTCCACCTCGCGGTATTGCAGCCCTTTGTACCGGCCATTGTAGCATGCGTGAAGCCCAAGACATAAGGGGCATGATGATTTGACGTCATCCCCACCTTCCTCCGAGTTGACCCCGGCAGTATCCCATGAGTTCCCACCATTACGTGCTGGCAACATAGAACGAGGGTTGCGCTCGTTGCGGGACTTAACCCAACATCTCACGACACGAGCTGACGACAACCATGCACCACCTGTTTACGAGTGTCCAAAGAGTTGACCATTTCTGGCCCGTTCTCGTATATGTCAAGCCTTGGTAAGGTTCTTCGCGTTGCATCGAATTAATCCGCATGCTCCGCCGCTTGTGCGGGTCCCCGTCAATTCCTTTGAGTTTTAGCCTTGCGGCCGTACTCCCCAGGCGGGGAACTTAATGCGTTAGCTGCGTCACGGAATCCGTGGAATGGACCCCACAACTAGTTCCCAACGTTTACGGGGTGGACTACCAGGGTATCTAAGCCTGTTTGCTCCCCACCCTTTCGCTCCTCAGCGTCAGTTACGGCCCAGAGATCTGCCTTCGCCATCGGTGTTCCTCCTGATATCTGCGCATTCCACCGCTACACCAGGAATTCCAATCTCCCCTACCGCACTCTAGTCTGCCCGTACCCACTGCAGGCCGGAGGTTGAGCCTCCGGATTTCACAGCAGACGCGACAAACCGCCTACGAGCTCTTTACGCCCAATAATTCCGGATAACGCTTGCGCCCTACGTATTACCGCGGCTGCTGGCACGTAGTTAGCCGGCGCTTTTTCTGCAGGTACCGTCACTTTCGCTTCTTCCCTGCTAAAAGAGGTTTACAACCCGAAGGCCGTCATCCCTCACGCGGCGTTGCTGCATCAGGCTTCCGCCCATTGTGCAATATTCCCCACTGCTGCCTCCCGTAGGAGTCTGGGCCGTGTCTCAGTCCCAGTGTGGCCGGTCACCCTCTCAGGCCGGCTACCCGTCGACGCCTTGGTGAGCCATTACCTCACCAACAAGCTGATAGGCCGCGAGCCCATCCCCAACCGAAATTCTTTCCAGACGCAGACCATGCGGTCACGTCACATATCCAGTATTAGACGCCGTTTCCAGCGCTTATCCCAGAGTCAGGGGCAGGTTGCTCACGTGTTACTCACCCGTTCGCCACTGATCCACAGAGCAAGCTCTGCTTCACCGTTCGACTTGCATGTGTTAAGCACGCCGCCAGCGTTCATCCTGAGCCAGGATCAAACTCTCCGTAAAAAAGAAATGCATACCACCCGGGGAAAAACCGGGAAGCAGCGAGTTTGATGCTGACCAAAGAGACAAATTCATTGCTGACTTCATCCGTTGCCAACCCCACAAGGAGGTTGGTCTTTGATCCAAAGGAATCTCATCCAGCCGAAGCTGAATCGAGGTTATTTGGCATTTGACAAGTGCACGCTGTTGAGTTCTCAAGGATCGGATGCTCCCACGACCCAGTCATCACAACCAGGCCCGAAGGGCAA
>NZ_JBQEPJ010000012.1:0-1535 GCF_052045715.1 Microbacterium sp. 22179
CCCGTGACTACGACACGGCGACCGGGTCGTGGGTGCAGCCGGATGAGTGGCGCGGTCTGCTGGTGCGCCCGCAGTCGTTGAACCGGTTCGCGTATGTCGAGAATTCGCCCGTGGCGTTCAGCGATCACCTCGGGTTCCTGCCGATCGGCGGCGGCCTCAAGGGCGGCGTCGCGAAGGCGTATGCGAAGAACGCCGTGAAGAAGGGCGGCATCGCCGCGGCGATCGGCAAGAAGGTCGGACCGAGGGCCCCGAAACACTCCATGGGTACGAGTGGTGGTGGGCGCCCGGCGACACTCTCGCGAGGGGGTGGATCGCCGATGTCAGGTGTGACCGTGCCGACGTCCAGGTCAGAACAGTTCACCTCGATCCGCCATCTGGAGACGCCGTGTTCCTCCATTTACTTCGATCGACCGTGCAGCACTGCTCCCGGCGCGACATGGGGCCCGGACGTCGACCCTCGGGTTGGCGGCATGATTCTCTTTGTCGGAGGAGCGCTTCTCACGGTGGCCGCCGCGGCATGCATCATTGCCTCGGCAGGTGTCTGCACGGCGCCGATTGCCGCGATCGCGTTCGCTACCGGCAGTGGAACGCTCGTCCTCGCAGGAACGATTACGGTGGGCGGAGTGGCCGTAGCAGCGGGCGTCGCGGGCGTTGCGGGTGGTACGGGCATCATGCTCAACGCTCCTCGTCCGACGGGCGGCGGAGGTGAGCCTGGGCTGCCAAGCCGCGGCGATCTCAAGAAGCTAGGCGACGGGCAGTACGAGAAGATCACTGGCCAAAGTGCCCACGATTTCAAGGACGATATCGTTGGCGGACAAGTAAGTCGTTGGAATATTTACGTGGGGAAGGACAATATGCTTTACCTTGTGAACAGCACGGGTGCAATCGTCCCAACATATACAGCATGGGCGAGATGAGGGACGAATGAGACTGGAGAGCGATACGCATGAGGCTTGGGTCGGGTTAGATCGCGCGTACCTCAAAATAACGAGCCATGTGCTTTCTTTGGGGCAGATTGTCGACCTCGTCGGTGAAGAACCAGACGAGGGATTCTCGTTCGGTGACCCGTTCATCAATCCGGGGATGAGTGCGACAAGGAACCGCACTTTCTCGTCCTGGAGGAAATACTCGAGTGCTCCGCGATCGGCCACTATTCAGGAGAGCCTCGATGGCTTAGTGGAAGTGGCGAAGCGCGTGTCAACCCGAGTTGGCGGAAGGCAAGACATCGATTGTGAACTTCAAATAGTCCAGTACCTCCATTCGGATCGAGAAGCAGGATTCGGGCTATCGCCTGAATGGCTACAGATCTTGGCTTCGATGCCCGCCGGAATTGATGTAGATCAATACCGATAATCAGAGGTTCGACTTGCGATTGGTTCGCGAAGCTGTAGTCGCTGAACAGATTCGCCTGGTGTAGCGAGGACGCATGGCTATGCCTCGCGGGCAGTAGCCAGTTGCTGTCGACCAAGACGACGGGTGTGAATGCGGGTTCTGCGTCGTACTCGTTCGATGGTGCGGGTAATCGGTCGTCTCAG
>NZ_JBQEPJ010000013.1:0-1350 GCF_052045715.1 Microbacterium sp. 22179
CGTTGAACCGGTTCGCGTATGTCGAGAACTCGCCGGTCGCGTTCAGTGACCACCTCGGGTTCCTGCCGATCGGTGGCGGGCTCAAAGGTGGCGTCGCGAAGGCTTATGCGAAGCACGCCGTGAAGAAGGGCGGGATCGCTGCGGCGATCAGCAAGGCAAACGGCCCGAAACTCCCGCGACATTCGATGGGAACGAGCGGCGGTGAACGTCCGGGCACGCTGTCACGGGGTGGCGGTGGCCCAGGCGGCGCGATCGTCCCAATGAGTCGCTCCAACGTGTATACGTCCGCAACACATGATGACGATCCCTGCGCCTCTTGCCTGCCGATCAAATCTCGCTTCTCGGGTCAGTCGGACGGAGCGCTGGACCTGTGGGGAACGCTGTTGTTCTTCGGCGCCATCATCGGCATCGCGGCACTCGCGGTGTGCGTTGTGGCAACCGTGGGAATCTGCGCCGCTGCGTCGGCCGCAATTGCAACTGCATCAGTCAAGGTTGGGGCGAAGGTCGGCGTTAATGCCGCAATTAGGGAAATCTCGAAGAGGTACATTCTTTCGTTCAATAATCATAAATGGTCACACATCATCCGAGAAGGGCACCATTGGGATAGGCTTGCCAAGACGCGAGCGGAGGTGGCTGACCTGATGGCGAGGGCTAGAGCGTACGGCACTGCACGGCCTGACCCAAGGGGTCATGTCGATTACCACTGGTTTTACAAGGGGGAAGAGATTGTTGTTCGAGTCGGGCCGGGTGGTCAAATTGGGAACGGTTGGATTGTGAAATGAAACCCGTAAGACTTGTTGATCTCGTATATCAAGGCAATATTACGAAAGCAATTAAGGTTGCTACACCTTTTTCGCCGCAGGCGATATTCGATCAACTCTTCATAGATGACAAACGTCATCTGGAGGATGAGGGCCCCTGTGATGAGTTTCTGCGAGCGTGGTTTGCTTCGCTTAAATTCCCTTTCTTGCGCGCCGAAGCGGCGGATTGTTTCACGAAGGTGTATACTACAGAACTTGCTCCGGTGCCAAATGCGGAATACATCGGCGCATATATGCGAACTCAGGCGTTGCGTGAAGCCATCGAAAGGGTGGTGGAGATAATCCTTGGGCCGGAGCTGAGAGATCTGGAGGAGACTCCCGATCATCCGCTCTCCGCTGAATCTGCCAGGCGATGGCGTGTAATCGGCGCGGTCCTTGCTGAGCTCGATCTCCCTCCCGCAGTATCGGCAATCGCTCCGGACCGCTCCTAGCGCCATGATTGGCTCGACGCCGACTTTGAGGTCGTCTCAGACGGTGAACGGCATCCCGACGTCGTTTGGTCATGATGCGGCGGGGCGGTTGTTGTCGA
>NZ_JBQEPJ010000014.1:0-491 GCF_052045715.1 Microbacterium sp. 22179
CCGCGCCACTCATCCGGCTGCACCCACGACCCGGTCGCCGTGTCGTAGTCACGGGCGTAGTAGTGATCCAGCCCCAGAGTCGCATCACCCGGCTGCCCGTCGTTACCGACCAACGACGCCCACCCGGTGGACTCGAACCCGGCAGCACCGAAGTCCGCATAATCCACGAGATCCGTGATCCGGCCCCCGGCATCCGCCGTCGCCGTCGCATTGCGCGCATCACCCAACACCCACGCATCGTCATACGCACCCGACTGGAACACGACCTCACCCGTCGGATCCCGCAACAACTCCGTCGACCCGTGCAACCCGCTATCCGTCGCAACCGGATCAAGACCATCCCACGTCGTCCCGGTCGTATCCGACCCGAACACCGTCTCATCCGTCACCGACGTACGACGATCCAAACCGTCATACGCATACGACGTCGACCGCCCCTCCGTCTGCGTCGACAACAACCGCCCCGCCGCATCATGACCAAACGACGTCGG
>NZ_JBQEPJ010000015.1:0-455 GCF_052045715.1 Microbacterium sp. 22179
GCCGGTCAGGCGACGGGGACGGGCGAGGTCGCGAACCCGAAGAGGTCCTTCGGGTCCTCGGGGGCGGCGACGAGGTCGATCTCGGTGTCCAGCCCCGTGCCCGCGAGGTCGGCGCGCAGATGACGCAGGGCCGAGAAGTCCTCGATCGCGAAACCCACCGAGTCGAAGATCGTCACCTGCTCCGGCGAGGTGCGCCCCGCAGCCATCCCGTTCAACACCTGCCAGAACTCCGTGACCGGGAAGTCGGCGGCGACGTTCTGGATCTCGCCCTCGACACGCGTCTGGGGCGTGTACTCCACGAACACCGGACCGCGATCGAGGATCCGCGGGTCGAGCTCGGTCTTGCCCGGGCAGTCCCCACCGATCGTGTTGATGTGCATGCCCGGGGCGACGTCGGCATCCGTCAGCACCTGCGCGACCGCCTTGTCGGCCGTGCACGTCGTGACGATGTCGGC
>NZ_JBQEPJ010000016.1:0-416 GCF_052045715.1 Microbacterium sp. 22179
GCAGCATTCACGTTCGCGGACGGGTCCGCCGATGCCGACGCATCCACGTTCGCGGTCGGGTCCGCCGATGCCGAAGCATCCGCCGTCGCCGACGCACTCACAGACGAGTCCGCGGTTGCGGCGGCCTGGGCAGCGGTCGAAGCATCGGCGTTTGCTGCCACCGAGGCGTCAGCGTTCGTCGAGTCCGAGTTGTCCGCGTTCGCCGCCGGGGAGGCCGAGACCTGAGCGGCAGCAGACGGGTCCGAAGACACATCAGCCGACGCGGAGGTCGAAGCATCCGGCGTCGCAGCAGCCTGAGCGGCAGCTTCCGCGGACGGCGTCGCGGCGGCCGAAGCCGTCGTCTCCGCATCCGGGGTCGCGGCAGCCTGAGCGGCAACCTGAGCCGACGGGTTGCTGTCATCGTCAGCCTTCGCCGA